>NZ_JACJRU010000034.1 GCF_014697425.1 Nostoc sp. FACHB-110 | reverse complement strand
CGAAATACCCACTAAATCGCCAAACTCAGACACTTTCCACATAAACTTACTCACTATGGTTAGCTATGAATAAGTTTAGATAAGAATTTGGCTACTTAGTCAAGCTCTAGTTCAGCACAGGTTTGATTTCATCCAGAAATTTTTAAACTTGTCTAAAATTTGCATAATTTTTCCTAAAGCGATCGCTTTGCCTGTTTCAGTAATCTCAGAGATGCGATCGCCAAATTCAAAGTTGACTCCTGGGACTGTCACCCACAAAGCAGGCGGACAATGCCCGTAAAGAGTTTTTGTCAAAGCTAGTAAGGCTTGGGGATCAGATGTGTGTCCAGCGATCGCATTTTCCCCAGAAGGTGAAAGCGATTGTACCTGCACATCAAAAGATTCTAAAGGTACATAAGCATCAACAAAAATGGCTAATTCTGCATTTGCTAAAGCATCAGCTAATTCTGGTGTTAGTTGGTGAACTGCTAAAGATTTCACAGTCGATAAATGCCACGAGGCAATTTCCGAAGCTATTATTTGACCAATGCCATCATCACTACGTAAATCATTTCCGTAACCAATCACCATGACTTTCGCATTCATGTTTTTTTCAATTGCTTAAATTGACGAAAAATTAGTTATAAATCTGCAAATTTAAAATGTGATTAGCTTTAATGGCTCATTGCTGAGGCTATAAAACAAATTTGAGGAACTTGTGAGGAAGGGAAAAAATTCTGTAAATTACTATTTCTATAATTTGATAAATTGATGCAATTTCTCCTGTGATTTTTTGCATCAACAGTTTTATGATGAATGGGAATCAAAGATATTTGAGGCTGTTTTATGTCTGAAATAAATTATCAACAGCCCATTAATACAGTGGCTACTCTTTTAGAAAAATACGCTCAAGGACAACGGGATTTTATTAGGGCAGAACTTGGTGATGCTGATTTACAAGGGGTTAACCTTAAAGGTTCTGACCTGAGTTATGCTGACTTAAGCGCAGCTAATCTGCGAGGTGCAAATCTCAGGGGAACTGACCTCAGCTATTGCGACCTTTCTCAAGCCGACCTCACAGATGCAGATTTGCGGGGATCATTATTAATGTCAGCGAATCTTCGTCAAGCTAATCTCCAAGGCACAAAGTTAGAAAAAGCAGACTGCGATCACAACACTCATTTTCCCCCAGATTTCAACCCAATTCAGGCTGGAGTTCAAATGAAACCAGAGTGATCAAACTTTAACTGATGAGGATATTTTCCAGCGTGAATGAGAGGAATGGTATTACTTATACCTCCTGCCCCCTGCCTTCTGATAAAACTTGAATCTCACTTAGTTGATTAATCACGACATCCGCACCTTTGACATGATCTGATTTACCAATCCAGGTGATCCCAATGCAACCTGCGGCTTTGGCGTTCTTTGCCATCAGCATATCGCCAACCGCATCACCAACCATGAGTGCGGTGCTTGGTTCTACACCCACAACTTCACAAGCTTGTAAAAACAAAGTTGGATCTGGTTTGCCAGGGCCATCATCCACACCAATTTGGGCTGGAAAATAATCACCCAAATTATATCGGGCGACAAAAGCTTGTACTTCTGCTGTTGTGGCTGCTGAGATGATTCCTAGTTTGAGTCCGGCGGCTGAGAGTGACTGTAATAATTCCAAACTCCCAGAAAAAAGCGGTGCGGGTGATGCATCGACATATTTTTCGGCTTCGTTTAAACTTTGACGGGCGATTCTCAAAGATTCAAACCATCCTCTACCAGTTTCGGCAATGTAAGCAGCTGTAGCGATTTCCGTTTCGCGGCGACTACCTACTGCGATTAAACCCGCAGGATCAATATAATTGGCATTTATACCATAAGCCATTAATAATGGTTCACCAATTCCGGGAAATTGAGCATCGATAATTCTTGTTGCTTTTTGTCCAAGCGATCGCAAATAAACTTCTGAATCTTCTAAAGTCCCATTTTTGTCAAAAAAAATTGCCTGAATATTACTAAAAGTAATGTCTTTACATTGAATAGTTGCCAAAATTTTTCACCCCGCTCAACAATGCCATAAAAAAAGAGGGATTATCCCTCTTTTTTCAAAATTGAATCCAATTATCTTATTAACTTTACTCTTCAATCGCTACTGGAATTTCTTCTTCAATAGCTGCTGGAATGTCCTCTTCAATAGCTGCTGGAATTTCTTCTTCAGCCACAGCTTCTTCAGTTGGTAAGGTGATACCTTGTTGTTTAGCTAACAGCTGCTCACGATACTTAGCTGCCATTTCTTCAGCTTTATCGTAAACCAAATCACGGTTCTTAATCATATCACCGGGTTCTGGTTCCAACTGTTTGGTAGATAGAGAAATCCGACCTCTTTCAGCATCCAAATCAATGATCATGACTTTCACTTCATCATTGACATTGAATACACTGTGAGGTGTATCGATATGTTCGTGAGAAATTTCCGAGATGTGTAACAAGCCACTGACACCACCGATGTCGATGAAAGCACCGTAAGGCTTGATACCGCGAACTGTACCAATTACTACCTCGCCAACTTCGAGGCGGTTCATCTTACGTTCAACCAACGCCCGACGATGAGATAGAACTAGGCGGTTACGTTCTTCGTCTACTTCTAAGAACTTCAAGGGTAGTTCTTCACCCACTAATTCTTCTTTAGGTTTGCGGGTGCTAATGTGGGAACCGGGGATAAATCCTCGCAATCCCTCAATCCGTACCAACGCACCACCACGGTTTGTCGCAAATACACCAGAACGAACAGTTGCATCTTCCGCTTGCAACTGACGCACACGCTCCCAAGCGCGCATATATTCAATCCGACGAATCGAGAGGGTCAACTGACCATCTTCGTTTTCATCGGTGAGGATGAAAAATTCTCGTGTTTCGTTTGATTGTAAAACTTCTTCCGGGGCATCTACCCGGTTGATAGACATTTCTTGTATGGGTATATATGCTGCTGTTTTAGCACCGATGTCAATCAGAGCGCCGCGCGGCTCTATACTGAAAACCGTTCCTGGTACAATATCTCCAGGGCTAAAGTGATAGTCGTATTTGTCAAGTAGAGCAGCGAAATCTTCGTGAGTAAATCCAATTTCTGTAGCGGTTAAGTTCTGATTGACCATGCTGATTTGTTCCTGGTTCTAGTCTCCGTAAAGTTTTGTGACATAATCGTAATGCCTGTGTAAGCCACTGAAGACCAGTGTACACTTACATCCTCATTAATCCTAGCGTAGAAAGCTAGTGTTAACACATATCAACTTCCAGATAGAAGATTATATCATAAAACAATCTCTCTCTTGCAATCTACCGTAAGGTATAAGTAGGAAGTCAATTTGAGATTTGGGATTTACGCAAAGCGAAACGAGTGTTGATGGCTACTCAATTTATGGACTAGTTCGCATCACACATTGAAGTAGAGTTAGACAGTCTCAAGTACTATTTGCTGAATAGGAATTTGAATTACAAATTTTGTGCCTTGGTTGGGGATGGAAGAAAACTCCAGCTTACCGCTATGTTGTTCGGTAATAATTTGATAGCTGATGGACATACCCATACCTGTACCTTGGCCTACGGGTTTAGTTGTAAAAAATGGATCAAAGATTCGTGGTTGAATAGGTTCAGGAATTCCACTACCATTGTCGGCGATCGCTATGGTGATCCATTCAGAATTAACAAAAGAAGTACTAATAGCTATTTTGTTGGGATTATTTAATATTTCTTGATAAGTCCGGTTTTTATTTGATTCTTCTAAAGCATCGATAGCATTGGTCAAAATATTGATAAAAACTTGATTCATTTGTCCTGCATAACATTCTACAGGGGGCAATTGACTATAATCTTTGCTGACTAAAATTTCTGGACGGCTACAAGTAGCTTTTAATCGATGCTGCAAAATTAATAAGGTGTTATCAATACCTTCATGAATATTGACTCTTTTATACTCGGCTTCATCCATGCGCGAGAAATTTCGGAGTGATAGCACAATTTGACTAATACGTTCCGTCCCACTTTTCATGGAATTTACTATTTTTAGTATATCTGTCTGTAAAAATTCTAAATCAATTGCATTTTCTTTATTTTTAATTTCAGCGACAGGTTGAGGATAATTTTTTTGATAGAGTTGAATTAAACTTAGTAAATCAGCAGAATAATCTTGAATATAGTTGAGGTTAGCATGAATAAAATTCACAGGATTATTTACTTCGTGAGCAATACCTGATACAAGCTGACCCAAGCTAGACATTTTTTCACTTTGTACTAGCTGTGATTGAGTTTTTTTGAGATTTTCTAGAGTCAGAGTTAACTGCTTTTTTTGCTCTTTTAAAAGTAATTGTGCTGTTTGTAAGTCAGCAATTGAGTTTTCTTTGGCTTGAGCTTCTAATTTAAGTTTAGTGGCTAAACCATGACCGTATAAAGTTACACAGCTAACTATAATGATCATAGCTGTGGCGATCGCAAATTCATAAAGCCAAAAAGTGTTAGCGTATCCCTTTTGCTGTTCTAATAGTTGCTGCTGAATTTGGGTGAGATTGTAGCGAAACCTAACTAGTATGTGATTAGCTTGGTGGTATGATTGATCCATTCTTGCCATATGTTTTCCAGCTATGTCTGGTTTGTTTTGGCTAAAATAGAGAAAAATTAGTTCAGATTCTGCCACCATTTTGTGCGTTTCGACTTCTAATATATCTAATTCTGTTAGCAATAATTTTGCTTGTGTTGGGGATACATTAGTTTTCAATTCATTGCGGATAATTTTAATCAAATTCTGAAAAGCATCCTGAGAATTTTTGAGTTTTATTCTTTCATTTGTAATATTATGAGACTCAAAAACATCATTACCTGGAGAATTAATTGCGATTAATAATTGATTAATATCAGAATATGATTGCAGTCGTTTAGACCACTGGTTGTTAACCTCAACAGAATTGATATAGATATTCATCACTTTATGGTTGAGGTATAAACTAGTAGAAATTGTTAGAAGATTAAATACTGCAAGTGCGTAGTAAACAAACTGCCAGTTAGCTAATAATAACCATTTGAGAAAATTTGGACTAGCTTTTTTAGGAAGTCTGATTTCTTGTTGAAGTTGAATTCTCAGCATTTAGTAATTATGAAGTCAGTCTGGGGAATCTACATATTGCTGTTATTGTTCCCTGTGGCTAAAACAAAATATATATTAATTTTTAGATTACAAATTTCTTTATATTTTCTTAAAAAAATTATCCTATTTTGATTTGAAAATTTTATATTGTGAATTGAAAATTGCTGTCTATGTGTGTTTTATATCAAGCCATCTGTTGCAATTCTTCTTTCAATAATGATGCTATTGCACTTTTAATTTGATAAATTTAGGCACACAAATTCTAATTTTTCTTTTACTTACAGCATATTTCCCCTAAGTGAAGTACACAATTTAATTCTCAAAGCTAGTACAACAAGGCAAAAGTAAAAGCTCAAAAGGAAAAAGAAAGAATATTTATACCACAAGCCTTTTAGCAATTCCAAATAATCTGTTTATTTCCGCCTGGCTGTACTAGGTATAGAGAATACAGTTTAGTTAAGATTATTCGTGAGATTTCCGAATCTGTAGAGACGTTGCAATGCAATATCTCTGGTGTAATTAAGTGCCCTATTAAAATATCCGCTGCTATGTAATAACAGCGGATATATAAGCTTCTCCAAATCGAGTAATAGTAATCTACTACTCGTCTTTTTTCTCAATGCGGGGAGGTTCGCGGAAGGCGATCGCAAAAAACAGAACGCCTATGCACAAAGTAAAAATTAAAATGTATGCAACGCTTTCCATATCAAAAGCTCCTGCTTATCCAGCCAGTAATAAATGAAACCTAAAGGATGAAGTTCTGAATTTCATACTTCAGACTTCATCCTTCAGACTTGTTTAGAGGGCTTCCTTACGGCGGGTTGATTTATCACCCACTTTCTGGAATAGACCCCATTCGACTTGCTCTTCTAGGTCGGCTTCTACACCAGCAAATACGTCTCGGTAGATTGTCCGAGCGCCATGCCATAAGTGACCGAAGAAGAACAATAAAGCGAATACTGCGTGTCCAAAGGTAAACCAACCTCTAGGACTGGTACGGAATACCCCGTCAGAGTTCAAGGTTTCGCGGTCAAATTCAAAGATTTCGCCGCCTTGAGCTTTACGAGCATATTTCTTCACATCAGCAGGATCTGTGAAGGTCTTACCGTTTAAGTCACCACCATAGAAGCTAACGGTGACACCAGTTTGTTCAAAGCTATATTTAGATTCTGCCCGACGGAAAGGAATGTCAGCGCGGACAACACCATCACTATCGGTCAAAATTACGGGGAAGGTTTCAAAGAAGTTAGGTAGACGACGGACAGTCAGTTCTCTACCTTCAGCATCTGTGAATACTGCGTGACCTTGCCAAGATTGAGCGATACCATCACCCTTAACCATAGGGCCTGTACGGAACAAACCACCTTTAGCGGGGCTGTTACCAACGTAATCGTAGAATGCCAGCTTTTCAGGAATTTGTGACCAAGCTTCAGACAAGCTTGCACCGTTGGCTACACTAGCTTGTACACGACGGTTAATTTCTTGACGGAAGTAGCCTTGATCCCATTGGTAACGGGTAGGGCCAAACAGTTCGATGGGGGTGGTTGCGCTACCGTACCACATAGTACCAGCCACAACGAAAGCCGAGAAGAATACCGCAGCAATACTGCTGGAAAGTACGGTTTCAATGTTACCCATCCGTAGGGCTTTGTATAGCCTTTCGGGGGGTCTAACAGTGAGGTGGAATAAACCAGCAATAATACCAACGACACCAGCAGCGATGTGGTGAGCCACAATACCACCAGGGTTAAAGGGGTTAAAGCCATCTGGCCCCCATTCTGGTGCTACGGGCTGGACGCTACCTGTGACTCCATAAGCGTCAGAAATCCACATCCCTGGGCCATAAAGTCCGGTGAGGTGGAATGCACCAAAACCAAAGCAAAGTAAACCAGATAAGAACAGGTGAATACCAAACATTTTTGGCAAGTCTAGTGCTGGTTCACCAGTCCGAGGATCTCTAAAGAGTTCCAAATCCCAGTAAACCCAGTGCCAAACTGCGGCTAAGAATAATAAACCAGAAAGAACGATGTGAGCAGCAGCTACACCTTCAAACGACCAGAAACCAGGGTCACTAGCAGGGCCGCCAGTGACGCTCCAACCGCCCCAAGATTGGGTAACACCTAGACGTGCCATGAAGGGCAGTACGAACATCCCTTGTCGCCACATGGGGTTGAGAACAGGGTCGCTGGGGTCATAAATAGCGAGTTCATATAACGCCATTGAACCAGCCCAGCCTGCCACCAGGGCTGTGTGCATCAAGTGTACAGAAATCAGCCGCCCTGGATCGTTCAGAACAACTGTATGTACTCGGTACCAAGGTAGTCCCATCGACTACGCTCCTCCTCGAAGAGTTATGTTTACAAAGCAATTTGTTTACTGAGTTCTTTAATTGGCGAAGACCGCTGTTTAAAGAAATCTCTGAGTTTTTTTATTGCCAGGGTTCTGAGTTTAACCACGGCTCAGTCTTTACAAGACAGACTGTGTGGCTTTGGCAACACTTAGACGTTGCGGTAGCTTTACCTTTTGGGGTTGCGATCGCTTGTCTCCTCTAAGAATTTTTTCATAAAACTCCCCCTTGTTCTAATAGAACTCGGCAAATACCGGGTTGGTATTCGGGTAATCGAGCGACCTACCCTTGTTGGCTGCTGCCTTTTCGTCGTCTACGCGATCGCCATACAAAAATGAGAATGTTTTAAAAAGTGTAACTATTGATGGAATTGTTTGCAAGCGGGTAAATCGATGCGATCAGTATTCCATCTGTGTTATCTTCCCACAAATCTCTGTCACAATTTCATTTACGTATATTAAGTGAGTAGGGAGTTGTGAGTGGGGAATAGGGTAGATGGCAATGGGAAACACCATACATCTGCTCTATTGCAACCTATGGCTAAGAGTAGAAATAAATCTACTCCCTACTCCCTGAGTTTGCTAAAAAATTACTGTGTTACCAATTGAATGTTTTGTAACTGACACTTGGCTTGAGCGGTATTTAGGCGTTCAATTACTTGTTCTGCACTCATTAAGCGCTTTAGCACTACTTGACCGATAGTTTTGCTGGCTATTTCTGGTGTTGTCGGTTTAACTTCGATGGTAATCACAACTTCTTCAACACGATAAAGCCAGAGTAATTCGTTGTTTTCGACTATACAAATATTCATTCGCTGGATATCTGGTTGCCGTCGCCATGCGGTGATTTGCCATAATCCATCAGATGACCATACTCTACCTATGTCCCATCCTTCAGAAAGAAAAAAATATTTCACGGTTTTATCTCACTATTTTGACTATAAATTTTGATATCTACACCCTGACAATTTTTTCGGTAGATGTTGTTAATAAAGAGAATTTTTCATTCAATCTATGATGACAATTAATTGTCTGGATAATTCTCTTTAAAGTCTATCCTCGTCAGTTTAGATGCAAACTTTCAATTTTAATGGCTGGATCTAATTGAGCAGCTTAACAAATTTTTTTCCGAATATTCTGAATTAAATACAGGTTTATCTACTTTATAAAAGCAATATTAAATAATTAATAAAATTTTTCGGATTTTCAAGTAGCTAGACTGTTTTATTAACTTGCTAGAACTTGGTTTTGGGAAATTAGATGAGTTTTTGTAATATTTATTGATATATCTCAATATTTGCAATAATCGGTTTTTTATTCTCTGTAGAATTTAATTAAATTCAGCAATCATGGCAAAACTGTAGCGATCGCCTAGCTTGAGACTATCTGAATTGTAAAAAATTGGGTATTATTGCCAGACATATAGTATGATTACTGACCGCTGATTTGAAAACTATCCAAAGTATGACTTTATTTCCCTTGTCCCTGCGAAAGTTGGGTCGGCTGACACAATTCCTATCTCTGTTTTGTCTGTGTTTATTTTTAGTCATCAGTTGTGGTGTGCGACAACAAGCCCCTACTACACCGTCGGGTAATGTCAATACACCTGCGGGAGATGGTCGCATTACTATTGGAACAACAGCCAAGCCAAGAACGCTAGATCCAGCAGATGCTTACGAGTTGGCATCTTTGGGTTTAGTGTTTAATATGAGCGATCGCCTTTATACTTACGAACCAGGTAGCACAGAAATTAAACCCCAACTGGCGACAAGTTTACCTAAAGTCAGCCAAGACGGTTTAACTTACACTATCCCGCTACGCCAAGGAGTTGTGTTTCACGATGACACACCCTTCAACGCCAAAGCAATGGAGTTTAGTATTAAGCGATTTATTGAAAATAAAGGTAAACCTTCTTTTTTATTAGCTGATACAGTAGCTTCAGTTACCGCGACAGGTGAAAATGAGCTAACAATTAAACTCAAAAAACCCTTTGCTGCATTTCCTTCATTACTGGCATTTTCAGGAGTTTGTGCAGTTTCACCCAAAGCATATCAATTGGGTGCTGGTAAATTTCAACCCAACACATTTGTAGGGACTGGCCCTTACAAATTAGCGCAGTATGGTACAGATTCACTCCGGATGGATATATTTGATAAATATTGGGGAGAAAAACCAGCGAATCAAGGTATTAACGTCCAAATTCAAACTAGTCCAGTTAACTTGTTTAATGCTTTTCGCACGGGTGCAGTCGATGTAGCTTATTTATCACTACAACCTGACCAAATTCGCAGCTTAGAAGAAGGCGGTAAAAAGGGAGATTGGCAAGCGATTACAGCCCAAGGTAGTGTAGTCAGTTATCTGGTATTGAATCGCAATCAAAAACCTTTAGATAAACCAGAAGTCAGACAAGCGATCGCAGCAATTATCGACCGTCAACTATTAAATGAGCGAGTTTTATACGGTCAGGCTGATCCACTTTACAGCATGATTCCGACTACTTTCAATGTCTCCCAACCATTATTTAAAGATAAATATGGTGACGGTAAATTTGATCAAGCCAAGGAATTATTAACTAAAGCTGGCTACTCTAAAGATAATCCTGTCAAAATTCCACTTTGGTATCCTTCCAGTTCACCGACTCGCAGTTTAGCAGCCCAAACACTTAAATCACTGGCTGATACTAAAATGGATGGCATCGTCCAATTAGAAGTCAACACAGTCGAAGGGCCGACTTTCTTTAAAGACATTTCTAAAGGTTTATATCCCGCAGCTTTGCTTGATTGGTATCCTGACTTTTTAGATCCTGATAACTATGTTCAACCCTTCTTAGCTTGTCAAAAAGGGTCTGATGCTAAAGGTTGTGAAGACGGCGGTAGTCAAACTCAAGGTGCGTTTTACTACAGCGAAACCATGAATAAACTCATCGACCAACAACGCAAAGAACAAAACCCCGCAGCACGGGAGAAAATATTTGCTCAAATTCAAACCCAAGTACTGAATGATGTACCTTACGTTCCTCTTTGGCAAAGCAAAGACTATGTATTTGCCCAAAAAGGCGTAAGTAACGTGCAACTTGACCCTACTCAGAATTTGATTTATAAAACAATCAAAAAATAGAAAATGAAGTGTGAAGTGTGAAGTGTGAAGTGTGAAGTGTGAAATAAAAATTTTGGCGTTGCTGACTAGGAGGATGTTTTTTTCGCGCAAATGAGTGAAGAGTCAATATTTGATTTTTGTTAAACATCTGAACTCGTCCCGCATTTATGCAACGCTTAAATTTCCTTTTCTGTTATGTAAACTTCAAGCTTCAGTTTTTACATTTCATCTTTTCACTTTCAGACTTCATACTTCATAATTCATACTTGACTTTCAGACTTCATACTTCAGACTTCATCCTTAATAAAAATGTCTCGTTCAAAAGCCCTACAATATTACATTGTTTCGCGGTTGCTCCTAGCACCGCTACAACTTTTAACTATCATTACTATCGTATTTTTATTATTAAGAGCGACACCTGGAGACCCTGCTGATGCGATTTTGGGTGGACGAGCGCCTGAAGCAGCCAAAGAAGAATTACGCAAGCAATTAGGATTAAATTTACCTATTTGGCTACAATATCTAAATTATTTAGGCAACTTACTGCGCTTTGATTTAGGAACTTCTTTAACTAGTCGCGGACAAAATGTTTGGGACATCATCGGACAGTATTTTCCGGCGACAGTGGAATTAGCTGTATTTAGTATGGCAGTTGCGCTGATTGTTGGTATTTTGGTAGGTACGCTTTCTGCTTCTCGTCCTGGAACTTATTTTGATATAGGCGGAAGGTTATTTGGAATTATTACTTATGCTTTACCAATGTTTTGGGCGGGAATGCTATTACAGTTAGTTTTTTCTGTGCAACTGGGTTGGTTTCCCAACTCGAACCGTTTTCCGCCGACACTACCGCCACCATCACCAATTACTGGGTTATATACCTTTGATAGTTTGTTGAGTGGTAATTTGACGCAGTTTTTTGCTTCTTTGCACCATCTTGCCCTACCAAGCTTGACTTTGGGCATTTTGTTGAGTGGCATTTTTGAGCGCATTGTCCGGGTGAATTTAAAACAAACTCTGCGTGCAGACTATGTAGAAGCCGCTAGAGCCAGAGGAATTGCAGAAAATAAAATTTTAGTCTCTCATGCTTTAAAGAATGCCTTAATTCCCGTAATTACGGTGTTAGGCTTGACCTTTGCTTCGTTATTGGGTGGTGCGATTTTAACAGAAGTGACATTTTCTTGGCCTGGTTTAGCTAATCGTTTGTATCAAGCAATCAGCGATCGCGATTATCCCACAGTCCAAGGTGTCTTGGTATTCTTTGGGGCGATCGTGGTTGGTGCAAGTATTTTAATTGACATTATTAATGCTTACGTTGACCCACGCATTCGCTATTAATCTCATAAATTAGAATTACAGCAGATGCGGAAACAATGTTATGTTTCCACTTTAGCTTAACTAGTTTTGTAGCTCACCAGTTTGATCTACTAGTTCAAATTTATAATTCTCTGGATGCAATCTTACTAACTTGCTTTTTTCATCCATATCACCATTAATATTAAATTTTATTGTGCCTGTAGCTCCTTCCATTGAAAATGTTTGAGAAAGATACTGCTTTATTCCTTCACGAGTAGGATTATTACTGATTGCTTCTATCAAAACATTTGCTGCATCATAGGCAGTAGCTCTTCTCCAGTTTATATGATCCTCTTTGCCTATTTGTTGACACCAGAGTTCAGAAGTATTTTTGACAAAACTTTTAGATTGAACAGAAGAAAAAGTATAGTGCCAAGGTACTGCAATCACAATATTACGAAATCTTTGTGCTACATCGCCTGTGGGTTCAGTTAAAATTTTTGGGTCATAGATTGTATCTCCACCCAAGTAAAAAAACTTCTGAGCATCTCTATTTTGTAGAAGAAAATATGTCTTACCTATGTCTGTTACAGGAACTGCCAATAACACTATAGAAAATTTTTTTTGTTGGGAATTGATTTGCGAATCTTTTATTAAATCAATTTTCTGAGGAGCATCCACATCATATATAAAATTCACTTCTTTACCAGCTTTAGATTTGAAAGAACGGACAAATTCATCTTTTAAAGAGCGGCTAAAAGCACTCTGAGAATTGAAAATAACTGCTGGTTCTTTGGGATGAATTTGTTCATTATTCAATATATAATCTACTAAAGCATCTGTCTCTTTTTGATTATTGGGAACAGTGCGAAAAAAATATCCGTTATTTTGAATTTCAGTTTTTGTACTAGTAGGTGAAACTAATACCACTCGTTTGTCACCTAACTTTAAATTATCATAAACTTTAATAGCTGCCTCTGTTGCATCACTAGTATAATGACCAATGATTCCTAAAATTTCTGAATTTTGGTAGTTTACTAAAGAATTAGCAATATCAGTTGTAGCATTTAAATTCTTCTCTTCTTCACTGGCAACAATAACTTTAATCGGCTTTTGTTGTATTTGTTTATTTTTAACTTTTTTATTGAATTCATTCTGCGCCTGAGCAACTCCTAATAATATTTCCAATCCAGATTCTTTTGCATCACCTTCAAGTGGAACTGCTACTGCAATTGTGTATGATTCTTTGTCTTTAATATCAGCATTGTTAAAATATATAAGCGTTTCAGGATCTTCACAATATGGTGAACCTGGGTATCTAAATTTTGGATTTTCTCTTGCCGCTTTAAAATTTTTAGATTCTTTGAGTTTTTGATACTCTTCATCTAATCGATTTGGAGAAATTTTATTCTGATTATATTTAATGAATATTTTGCCATTAATACCATCGCTAATATTTGAATTTACAACAATAGTCGTACTTGTATTTGTAGGGCTTGCTACGGGAGGATTTATAGGACTAGATGTGGGTGTAGTCGCCGTATTATTTACACTAATATTTTTTTGTAGGTATATAAAACCACTAATGGCAATAATCAAAAAAAATATTATTGATAATAAAGCAATAGTTAATTGCTTTTTTTTATTTCGTTTTAACATATTAGTAATATAAATTTATCTTCTATTTAAGCCTATTAAATGCTGGTTTAACAAAGTAAGCATTAATAAAGTACTCAAAATAATAGAAAATAATAACAAAATTATTACTGTCAACAAAGGTTGATTAAAAAATTCTTTAATTCCTACTATCAATGCAATTATGGTTACTCCTAAACCTAAATATTTACGAGTTTTTGCAGATAAAAAATTCAGCAGCCCTAAAAATTGGGTGATAGCTAAAAATCCCATTATCAATAACCAGAGCGAAAAAGAAAACCAGCTACTAAATATGAGGTTTAACAATGGTAAGGTTAATAATCCATATATACCACCAGACACAGCCGATGTTATTAAGGCTGCGCTTTGAGTATCAGAGTTATCTGGGTTTAAAGTATCAGAGTTATCTGGTGGATTTAAAGTATCAGAGTTATCTTCATTTAAACTATCAGAGTTATTCGGATTTGACTCCTCAAAATTATTTGAAAATAAGTTCAACCATTCTTCTATTGTCCTAGAACGATCTTCTGGATATCGTTCCATACCTTTCAAAATAGCTTCATTAACTTCATCAGTAATGCCTGGATTGAGTTCTTTAGGTGGGATTAATTTATCTTTTTTTGTACGTATTCTAGCTTCGGCACTCTCAGGGCTTTTTCCTGTTAGCATGAAATACAAAGTTGCTGCTAACGCATGAACATCTGAATGATAACCATGATTGCCATCATTTTGATACTGCTCAATTGGTGTATAACCTTCTGAATTAAATGAAGTCATAGACCCTCTTTCATTAGGTCTAAAGGGACGTGCAATACCAAAATCGATTAATACGGCACTTTTTTGTTCAGAGCGAATAATAATGTTTGCTGGTTTAACATCTCGATGTAATAAATCTTTTTGATGAACTTCAATTAGAGCTTTACCAATTTGTTTGGTGTAACGAATTGCTTCGTCTGGTTTTAATGGTTTATGACGATGTGATATTAATTCAGATAAGTTCCAGCCTTTAATATATTCCATTACTATACAGGGAACGTCTTGCTCCTTACCGTGAATTTCTTGGTTAATATTAATTATCTCAATAACTTTAACAATATGTGGATGGTTATATCTAGCGAGTTCCACAGCTTCTTGAGAAAAATCATTTTTAAACTTTTTAAAATGAGGATGAGCTTTTACAGTCTCATTAAGAGTTTTAATTACAACTAATTTTCCTGATTTGTCTTCTGCTAAATAGGTGATACCGAAGCCACCTTTGCCTAACGTTTTTTTCAGTGTATAGATGCTATATCTCCCATTCAGTGAAAAAGGAGCTTGATTTTCATCGAAATTATGACCTAGCCGCCATGCCATCACTTTTCTTTGTCTGGGTGTATTATCGGAACCAATCATCTCGTTGGTGTGTTCATTAGATTCTTGTTGATTAGGATTGCTATTTTGTTGCACCATGAATTTTTACTGCTAGTTTGTTAAGTAGTAAAACTTAAATTTAATGATATATAAAATTATGTATTGTTTGATACTACGTTAGGTTCCAAGCAATAAATGCTAATATGAATATAAATATACATTAATATGCTAGTTCAAAGCTGCTTATCTACCTAAGGCTGTTCAAAGCCTAGAAAGTGAGATAAACAGTTAATTTCTGGCAAATTGACTGAACAGAACATTGGATGATTAATATCTGCGTTTGTCATCCACTAGTTAGTCAATATTCAAGAAGCTAGGGACTGCTCTGTTATTAGTTTATTAAAATAAGTATAGTCATTAATAAGTTAAACTTATGAATATTCAAAATTTATATTTTGGCAAAGATGATGCTGAAACAGATTTTACCAGCAGTGGACTCTTACAGGGCAGTTTTTTAAAGACTTCAATTTATGAGCAGATAAGGTCACGTTCTAAGTCACTCGTTATCGGTAGGAAAGGTTCAGGTAAGAGTGCATTATGCTTAATGTTAAAAAAAGAGTTAGATAAAGAAGATAAAACTTACGCATCTGTGATTACGCCTGATGCAATTTCCGCTGATGAGATCCGGCGCTTTCATATGACTGGTATTAATGAGCAGCAGTCTAAAAAGCTTATTTGGAGATACATATTCTTAGTTCAAATATGTAAGTTTTTGTTAGAGGCTGTTAGGGATAAACATAATTTAAGAGCGTCAGATTGGTCAATTGATTCTCAGGAAGCACAAGTATTAGATTGGGAAGATGAGCAAGGCTGCTCATCTGAGTTAAAGAAAATTAGAGAATTTCTTGTTGAGAATCGGGAAGTAGATGATCTTAACTTTCAAGAAAATTTTTGGCGTGTAATAAACCGTATTCAAACTGCATTGACATTCAAAGCATTTGGACAATCTGTAGAAGTTAAAGCAAGTCAAGCACCCAGCGAAGGATTAAGTTTGAATTCAAAATTAGAGTTCTTGGAGAGCTATCTTAAAAAACCCTTAGATAGCTTGAAGGAGTATAAATTTTTTCTTTTAGTAGATAAGGTTGATGAAATTTGGGATGATGATCCCTCTTCTAATGAGATGGTCATAGGTTTACTTATGGCATCTAAAGAAATTAACCAAATGTGTAACAGCGTATCATGTAGCGTATTTCTTAGAACTGATATATACGAACAATTACAATTTTTTGATAAAGACAAGCTTCGGGGTGATGAAGTTCCTGTGGTTTGGACTTCAGAAACTTTACCTGAAATAATTTTAGAAAGAGCAAGAGTTTCTCTTCAAAATCAAGAATTATCAGCATCAAATTTTTGGTCAAATTACTTTCCTGAAAAAGTAGATACAGGAAACACTTATGATTTTATTGTGTCTCATACTTTAATGAGACCACGCGATATAATACAACTTTGTAATCTTTGTGTAGATACTGCTCGAAGAGAAGGCTTAGAACCTGTTCAAAGTAGACACATTAAGCAGGCATTGGATGTATATTCAAGTTGGAAACTGAATGATTTAATTGGTGAATATAGAATTAATTATCCTTTCTTAAATGATTTGTTAATTATTTTTAGTAATACTAGTTACGTAACACCAAGAAAACGCTTTGAAAGTATATATAACAGAGTAGGTCAGGCTCTAGAAGAAAGATATTCTGATTACAAATTTCTGTTAAGTATTGATAGCGTGTTAAATATTTTATACAGTATAGGATTTATTGGTGTAGAGAGAGTTAACAAAACTGTATTTTACTATGAAGATCCTAGAACTGTTGAAGACACTGATAAGGTGTTAGTAGTTCATCCAGCCTTTAGAAATGCTTTAAAGTGTACATCTAGCATTGATATTCAACCTTATTTTCCTACTGATGTTGCCGACATTTCTAGTCGTTATCTAGATCAAATCGGGCGGAGCCGCCCCGCCACTAGAATAGAATTTGAAAGAATACCATCTGATAGACGAGGTGAGCGTCGTAACTTCTTCAATTCTTTTCTCAAAAAATTAGACAACTTCAAAATAATTGTAGTTCAAGAGCAGCTACCCATAGAGGTAAGTGGTGAAATCAGCCGTAACCTGAGCCGTATGATTCGAGAGTTAGAAGATATTATAAGTTCTACTTATTATGATGAGATACAAGCCGAAGTCTGCTGTGTAAATATTGTGCGGCATCTCAAAAAGTTAAGAGAAAAGTTACAAAATTCAGGTTTTATATCAGAAAAATCACGAGTTAATCTTGAACTTGAAAGACTACTGCAATCTAATTGACTATCGAGTTCAAATTTACAGCGTTTCTCCGTTTAGTGCAGTACATCTTTCAAGGGGGAGAGAGACTAGGGGCTAGAAAATGTACCTCATCCATATCAAAAATGCTGTAACTAATTTTACACAAACAATTCAGCAAACTAATAAGCATTTTTTATTAGTTTATTTTTTTAAGAGTAGCTAATTGCCTTTTGATTATGCCAAAATTTGAAGAACAATTAGAATTTATTTATGCGAGCGATCGCAACCAATGGCGGGAATGGTTAGGCAAAAATCATCTCACTTCCCCTGGTATCTGGTTAGTTTATTACAAAGTCAAAAGTGGTCAACCCAGCGTCAGATACAGTGAAGCAGTTCAAGAAGCTTTATGTTTTGGGTGGATTGACAGCAAAGTTAAATCTTTAGATGCAAACCGCTATCAGCAAATTTTTACGCCACGCAAACCCAAAAGTGTGTGGTCAAAATTAAATAAGCAATATATTGAAGAGTTAATTGCCGCAGGTTTGATGACAGAATTTGGTCTGGCTAAAATTGCTGATGCGAAAAAAGATGGCTCATGGACTTCTTTAGATGCGATCGAAGCATTAATCGTTCCTCTAGATTTGCAACAAGCTTTAGCCGCCAACTCTTGGGCTAACCTCAATTTTGCCGCCTTTAGTAAATCCACCAAGAAAAACATTCTTTTTTGGATTGAAAATGCCAAACGTCCAGAAACTAGGTTAAAGAGAATTGAGCAAACTGTAACTTCAGCCGCGCAAAACAGAAATCCATTGAGCCGTTAGTTTAAAATTTGTAGCTTAAAACTTGAATCACCTTATCTTCTGGTAACTTGCCAGGAGTGATGGTAATAGTATCACTACTGCTACGCCGGACGGTGATCCCTTGCACCAAATTGAGAAAATCATCCAATGGTGAAATTTCACAAGCATTTGCATCAGCAGCTTGGGTGCGGTAGTGAGTCGGAATTACTAGTTTAGGATTTAATACCTCAATTGCTTGTTTAGCTTCCTCGGCGTTATAAGCTTTAGCACTACCGCCTACAGGAATAAACACCACATCAGGACGACCCATGAGAATTTTTTGCTCAATACTAATGGGTGCAGCAATTCCGCCTAGATGCAGGATGTTAATTCCTGCTTGTTTCCAACTCCAGGCGATATTTTTGCCGAATTGTCTCCCACCTTTGCGATCATGATCTGTGGAAATTCCTTGAAATTTGATCCCCTGAAAATCATAAACACCAGCTTCATATACTAGTTTGGGATTTCCTGGTAAATCTTCTACTGCGCCTTCGTCTAATAATTGACTGCTAATCAAAACTAAGTTTGCACTCACTTTTGGCGCACGATAACCAGCAGTACAACCAATTGTGCGGAAGGGATTGGCAAGAATTTTAACTCCGCCACCAGAAATTAGAAAGCAAGTATGACCCAACCACTGAACTGATAAACCGCTAGACTGTGCGTCAGCTTCAGAGTGAGAACCTAAAGTAGAAACTAAAGCTGTGACTAACCCCGCCCCAGCATAGCCCATCAATTGTCGCCGTTTCATTAATCACTCTCTCGTCGGTAATTGTTCCAGAAAGTTTCGCAATAACTGTTTTCCTGAAGAAGTTAGCACACTTTCTGGGTGAAACTGGACTCCTTGGATGTGAGGATAGTTCCGATGGCGCACTCCCATAATTGTGCCATCTTCAACCCAAGCAGTGATTTCTAACACTTCGGGGCAAGTTTCGCGGTCAATCACCAAACTATGATATCTGGTGGCGGTCATCGGATTTTCTATTCCTTGAAAAACTCCCACATCCGTGTGCGTTACCTGGGAAGTTTTGCCGTGCATTAACTCTGGAGCAGAGACGATTTTACCACCAAATACTTGACCAATACTTTGATGCCCCAAGCACACACCTAAAATTGGCAAGCTTGGGCCGAGTTTTTCAATCAAATCCAAAGATATACCCGCATCTTCTGGACGACCAGGCCCAGGCGAAATTACCACAAGGTCAGGCTGCAAGTCCCGAATTTCTGCGATGGTAATTTTATCGTTGCGAAAAACTTGAATGTCTGATGCTATAGGAAACTCTGCTGCTAGTTCTCCTAAGTACTGCACCAAATTGTATGTAAAACTGTCGTAATTATCAATGACTACAATCACGGCCTAGACTCCTGGTGATCATTACCAGATTCTAGCCGTCAGTGTCAGTAATTATGTCATTCAAATTTGAGAAATTTTTATGAATAAGTTTGACTAATACCTAAACTTAAATCTTGGACATAATTAATATGACCAATGGCGGTAGCAATAAGGCACAAGCTACTAAGATAGCGACTAAAGCAGAAACAAGTACAGCACCCGCCGCACAGTCTTTAGCAATTTTGGCTAATTCGTGGTAAGTTTGCTTGACTGTTAAATCTACCAACGATTCGATCGCAGTGTTGAGTAGTTCTAACGCGAGAACTAAGCCGCTAGTAATGCCAATAATGGCGATTTCCACAGGTGACAAATGTAAGAATATGCTTAAAGCGATCGCCAAAGCACAAAAACTCACATGAATGCGAAAATTGCGTTGAGTTTGAAAACTATAGGTAATGCCAGCCCAAGCATACTTAAAGCTAACCAGTAAATTAGCGGCAACTTGCCACGAGAATTCCCTTTCTTTAGATATTAGTGTTGGTAGTTGGTTTGGTGGTGGAGGAGAAACTTGTTGGGACATAAGCTAAAAAACAGAACAATAAATTTAGGCAAACTTGAAGTTTTCGCTGATTGTACTCATCCAATCAACTTTTCGGCAATTTTCTACACGAGTATTATAAAAGGATGCTTAAAAATTAACACTGACAGACATCAAAACTTTAATATTCAATGTCAATATCAATACCAATTATTTTCAGTATTATTACTTGCTGCTTTAGCATTTTCATTAAACTCTCATCATCAGGATGATCCCAGCCCAAAAGGTGTAACAGACCATGAGATGCTAACCAAGCTAACTCAGTGACTAAACTATGCCCTTGTTGTTGGGACTGACGTTGGGCTGTATTTACCGAAATCACGATATCACCTAAATACACAGGTTCATCCTCCATTTCCGCATCATATGGAAAATCCGTTTCTAATGCAGCGAAGGCTAACACATCTGTAGGTTTATCTTGATGTCGATATTGGGCATTTAATGATTGAATTTCTGCATCGTCTGTTAAACGCAGCCCTATTTCATAGCTTGACGCTGGCGGTAAATGAGATTGAAGATTTTCTAACCAGCGATGAAACCAGTTCTGCCAAGTTTCCGCCTCAACATTGATAGCTAATTCGGGGGAAGACTCAGAAAAAATATCTTGCAAATTTAGTTCAACTTGTACCAAGTACAAACGCTCCTCAGCAATGCCAAATTTTGCTTGGTCTTTAACGGGTGAGGTAAGCCAGACCAATTAAAACAGCTAATAGCCCCACAGCCGACAACAAAAAATGTTTTATCGAAGTGCCACCCTTGCGTACCATGTTCCGCATCGCAAGTTTGACGTAGCTTGGTTGTGGTTCTGTTGAGGGAGAGTCACTCATAATAATTTCGTAACCAACTCTTTTATATATAAATGTAACAGTTTCTTTAGAACACTAGCCCCAACGAATGGAATTCGTGGCTATACAAACAAAGTCCGCGCAGGCGGACTAATTTAAGTTGGATAAGGTGTAAAAGGGTGAGATAACAAAACCCTTACACCCTTACACCCTTACACCCCTACACCCCCAAATTATTACCCCCAACAGTTCATTAACCAGAACTACTATCTACTAGCTGATTTTCTTGCCGGAGGTAGGCTTGGATGAACATATCGAGATCGCCGTTCATCACATCAGCGATCGCAGTTGTTTCGGAATTGGTACGCAAATCCTTTACCATCTGGTAAGGATGAAATACGTAGTTGCGAATTTGATTACCCCAGGAAGCTTCCACCATATCACCACGAATTTGGGCAATTTCTTGCGCCTTTTGTTCACGGGCGATAACTAGCAGTTTGGCTTTGAGACGGGCGAGGGCTTTTTCTTTATTTTGCAGCTGCGATCGCTCTTCTGTACAGCGTACAGCTAGACCTGTTGGTAAATGTACAATTCGGACTGCCGTTTCAACTTTGTTAACGTTCTGTCCACCTTTACCACCAGCCCTGGATGTCGTAACTTCCAAATCTTTTTCTGGAATATCCAACTGCACTGAATTATCGATTTGGGGCATAACTTCCACCCCAGCAAAACTAGTTTGCCGTTTGCCGTTGGCATTAAAAGGTGAAATCCGCACTAAGCGATGTGTGCCTGTTTCTGAGCGCAGATAGCCATAAGCGTAACGCCCAGTAATTTCTAAAGTTGCTGATTTAATCCCAGCTTCATCACCCTCAGATTCTTCACTGAGTGCTACTTTATAACCATGAGCTTCTGCCCAACGGGTATACATCCGCAGTAGCATAAATGCCCAGTCTTGAGCATCTGTACCACCCGCACCAGCATTAATTGTCAACACAGCCCCTTCCGCATCATAAGGGCCAGAAAGTAGCTGTTGTAACTCCCACTGGTCAAGGTCACGGTTGAGCTTAGTAATAGTAGATTCCGCTTCTTGCAGTAGAGACTCGTCAGTTTCTAACTCCAACAGTTCCACCACTGCTTTAGTATCTTCTAAACTGGCTCGCCACTGGTTGTAAGTATCCAAGTGGGATTTGAGTTCGTTAAGTTCTTGCAGAGTTTTTTGGGCTTCAGTTTGATTTTCCCAAAATTCTGGCTGTGCTGATATTTGTTCTAAGTCGTGAATTTTCGCTGTCAGTGCAGGTACGTCAAAGATAGTCCTGGGTTTTACCCAGGCGGCTAGACAACGTTTCGATTTCGCGTTTGAGTTCTAAGACTTCCATAATGCTTGCTAATTTAGAGCTACTTGGATGGATTTTCTAAGTTTGCTCTTGAGATTTTATTTGTTTTTTTGATTTTAGCGGCTGTTGAGTCAATTCTTTTGCTATGACCAAATATTTATATTGCACAGCAATGAAAAAACCGTGGCTAGTAATTTTGCACCACGGTTAAAAATTTCTTAAATTTTGCTATTTATCGTTGCTCAATCACGGCCATTGAGGGCAATCAGTAACCGCAAGATAAAGACAAACAGGTTGATGTAAGTTAGGTACATCGACAAAGCAGCAGGCAAGTATTGGTCGTTGCGGTAAGTACGGGGCAGGATGTAAAAATCTACAACAGACACGCCCACAAACAAAAATACGCCTAAACCAGAAATGCCGATTTCTAGCCAAGTTGGGGTATAAACACCAAACAAAGCAAAGAGAAATTGCACTGCACAAACCACAATCAAGGCAATAACACCGAGACTGATGGTTTTTGTCAAAGCCATTCCGTCTTGTTCAGACAAATTTGAACCAATTTGACGGGCAACAATAAAAGTAACACCGCAGCCGAGGGCGGCTAAACCGATGCCTTGAATGCCGACACCTTGGGTTCTTAAGGCGACAAATACTAAACCACTGAGAGTATAACCAGACAAGAGGCTATAGGTTGCCAATAAAGGCAAAGCAATAGCTTTTTTGCCTTTTTCCGCCACATTTTGGGCAACAAAGAAGAGAATTAACTCGAGAATTACCGCACCAATAAAGGTGGGGAAAAATATTTCCGGGTTATTACGGATAACGCCTAAACCGCCATAAGTCCCTAATGCAGTCAGGACAAGGCCACCACCAACGTAAGGTAGGGCATTGGCAATGACATTAGGGCCGATGAGGGCTTGGCTTCTAGCGTCTCGGATAGCTTCACGAAAGTTACTTGTATTGCTCATACTTGAGTTTTTCGCGCAAAAAAGTGCTGTGTATTCCTATTTTTACCAAGATTTGCATTGACCAGCTAGGGTATTTTGTAGGAAAACTCGGCGTTATTCATTAATAGACATATTTTGTCTCATACATTTACAACTATGCTTCCTAGGATTCATAGGTCAAGCACTCAAATTCAACAACACGAAAAATCATTTTGAGAATCACATCTTTATCAGAGCTTGTTCCAAAAACTTATCTATAGGTGGGGTTTAGAGATTTTATTAGCTTTGCTCGTCAACTCTTTGTTAGATAAATCTTATTGATTAATATCGTTTTTTTTATATAAAAAATCAACTAAACCAATTTTTTTAATGTCCATTTTTTCTGGATTCTCAGCTTAAAGGCAAGTCCTCTTGGGGCGGCTATGAATTAAAAAAATAATTAGATTTGGTTGCCAAAAATTAAATATTAATTTAACAACCAAGTTTTTATGCAAAACAAAAATTAACTGCAACAACTAAAAAAAGAAAATCATGCGTAAAAACACTGAATGCAAGAGATAGAGGCAAATTAAGTTCAGTGGAACGACGATGGTTTAATCAGCGTGGTCTAAGGAAAATAATTACAGCTTTGAAGAACATATACGCAACTCCATTTTTTAGGAAAAGGAGTTTATACAAAGGAATTGATATGGCAGCACTCGAGTCTTCTATGCGAATTGATGGGATAGAGTTATTACACTTATACCACCAAAATCCCTCGATTAAACTTCGTAATCAACTTGTACAGTTACATACTGGCTTAGTGCGAAAGATGGCTCATAAGTTTAGCCATCAATGTAATGAACCTTATGAAGATTTAGAACAAATCGGTTATTTTGGTTTAATTAGGGCAATTGAGCGTTTTGACCCTAGTCAAGGCTATGCTTTTAGTTCCTTTGCTGTACCGTATATTCGTGGTGAAATGCTACATTTCTTGCGCGATCGCAGTACACTATTAAAAATTCCTCGTCGTTGGCAAGAACTTTACAATGAAGGACAAAAAGTTCGCAAAGAATTGGCTTTATCTTTAGGTCGTCCTCCCAAAGATGCGGAAATTGCTAAGATACTGAAAGTCTCTCTGCAAGAATGGCAAGAAACTAAGTTAGCAGCCCAAAACCGGATGCCTTTAAGTTTAGATGCTACAGCAGTTCACTATGTGGATTGTCAAATTACTTTAGGTGAAGCACTACCTTGTCCTCGTTCTGTGGTGATGCAGCAACAAGAAGAAGAACGCCAACAACTGCAAGGGGCAATTAATATGCTAGAAGAAAAGCCCCGGATGGCAGTAGAAATGGTTTTCTTAAAAGAACTTTCACGCAAGGATGCAGCGAAAAACATTGGTACTAGTCCAATGACTGTGACACGCTATCTGCAAAAAGGTATTAATGATTTGATTAATTATTTGCAACCACAAGCAGTCGCATCTGGCTCTTGATTTTCATTAGAGCAAAGTCGTTAAGAGCTTTGGATAATTAATATTGCTCTAAAATATCTAAATCTAGCTAGCTATAATACAAAATTTTGAAGAGGAAAGATTTATGCCTCAAATTTCCTCTAATTAAGACCAAGCTTTGAATTGATTGATTTTAAAGATTATTTATCAGTAATTATCTGCTTGGTATTTCAGGGTGCGATCGCCAAAAAATTTTACCATCTCATCAATTAAATCTAGATTAAGAAGATTTAACTCCCATAAACGTGCTAATGCTGAATCTAGGGTAGTAAAACTCAACATTTACGCTACGCTTTGTTGGGTTGAGCAACCCTAAGTTTCGGTTTCTCTGAAGAAGTACACCGAACTTATATTAGAGATTTAAGCCTGCACGTTGAAATATGGTGTTAGGAGTAATTTCTAACTCTGGCAATAAATCATCACCAATTACTTGATGATGGCGATAGGTCATTGGTAAGGAAGCTGGGACAAATACAGTGATAGTTCTGGCTTTTGTATCGACTACCCAAACACGCAAAACACCTGCGTTGAGATAATCTGTGGCTTTTTCAGCCATGTCTCCAAAAGTTTGTCCAGGTGAGATAATTTCAATCACTAATTCAGGTGCAAGCGGACAAGCTTCATCTTGCAACCAATCTGCCGCAAGGCGGTTATAAGAAATATATGTCAAATCAGGTATAGGTATCCAATCTTGCTGATTTCGGTTTAATTTTATTGCCCACTCAACTACTACTCGCCCTTTTTTTTCTGCCCATAAAGACAATATTATAAATAAAGCACCAGTAGTCGCACCATGAAAAAATTTTGGTGACATTTCATCGTCTTTATATTTAGGAACAGCTTCACCGTTAACAAATTCGTATTTGATATCACCTTCAGGAAGTGCGAGAAATTCTTCCATTGTTAAACGTTGATTAGAAGACTGAACCATAGATTTAAACAGTGCTGAGTTAAATGGCTGCGGTGTATACACAAATCTGGGTTGAGTGCATCTATCCCGCCTCGGAATTAATTCCGAGTCTTACAGCACAAGTCCTCTGAAGAGGACTCAACTAGAAATTTATTCCAGTCCACGCTTTGTGGACTTTGGCTATGAGCCTGGAACTTTAGTTCAAGGCGGGATAGGTTTTCATACTACAAATTTTTGACTTGTATGTACACGGCAGGTTAGATGGGGAGTTATCAATTACCAATGACCATTGATCATTGATTAACTACCGTGATTTTAGATCAGCGATCGCACCTCTGGTCATAGCGGCAATGGCTTTATCTGTGGCTTTCGGTAAATGATAATACTTACCTCCGGCTGTTTGGGCTAGTTCTTTGGCAAAGCCGGTGGAAACAAATTTACTTTCGGTATCAATTACCAATAGTTGCATTCCCAAAGCCCGAAATCTGCCAGCAATTTCTAATAACTCGCCTTTGATATCCGGTTTTTCTCCTGGTTCCTGGGGTTCGCCCAAAGAACGCCCTAACGGAATATTACCCCGGCCATCAGTGATGGCTACTACTACAACTTGCCCAATATCGCCACTCATTTGGGCGTTTAAACCAACACGTACAGCTTGGGTTAAACCATGCGCCAAGGGTGAACCGCCACCACAAGGTAATCTTTCTAAACGGTTTTTTGCTAAAGCGATAGAACGTGTTGGGGGTAATAAAACTTCCGCTTGTTCTCCTCGGAAGGGAATCAAGGCTACTTGGTCACGGTTTTGATAAGCCTCAGTTAACAGTTGCATAACTGCACCTTTAGCTGACTGCATCCGGTTCAAAGCCATCGAGCCAGAAGCATCTACCACAAATACTACCAATGCGCCGGCTTTACGAACCAAGCGTTTTGAGCGAATATCACCTTGCTCAACAATTACCTTTCTGTTTGGTTGTCTTTCACGCCGCGCTTTTTGATAAGGTGCAGCAGCTCTGAGGGTTGCATCTACAGCAATGCGCCGAACTTTACCCTTGGGTAACATCGGCTTGACGTAACGTCCCCGGTCTTCGGAGAAAATTAAGCTGCGACTCCCAGATTTACCTTGACGTTGCGCCATTTGGGCAAAATACAGCACGCTTTCATCCAAAATTACACCTTCTGGGTCGAAGATAAATTCTTCGGGGATGCTTGGTGGTTCTTGGTTTTCTGGTTCTTCGGGTTGGTCTTCTTCTTTGTCTTCCTCTTCCTCTTGTTGGTCTTGTTCTGACTCGTCTTGGTTTTGTGGTGGTGGTGGGGGAGGAGGTGGCGGTGGTTGGTCGGGTGGTGGTGTTTGGACTACAGTTGCCCGTGGTACAATCACTAATTCGACAGCGCGACGTAAATCATCGGCGTTAACGGTGGTGCGTCCTTCTAAGGCGGCGGCAGCTTTGGCGACGCGCACAGCAAATAACTCGGCGCGGTGTCCTTGGACACCACCGCGAATGGCTTCATTAACTAAGTAAGCGATTTGGTCGTGGGTGATAGTGACTTCTTTTAACCATTCCCGCGCCAGAATAATTTGGGTTTTTAGTCCGTCGATGTCTTCGTTGTACTGCTGGAGAAATTCTTGGGGAGATTGGGAAAAAGAGATCGCTTGTTCTACTGCTTGGACTCTTTGATCTAAACCGAGTACACCATCAGCCGAGAGGGCGATCGCAATTCTATCAAGTAAATGTTCTCGCAGTGCGCCTTCTTCGGGGTTGTAAGTAGCAATAAATAATGCTCTGCAAGGATGTTGAAAACTTATCCCTTCCCGCTCGATTTGGTTGCGACCTTCGGATAATACTGTTAAAAGTTGATTGGAAATCTGGTCATCTAATAAATTGATTTCATCTACGTACAGTACACCCCGGTTAGCAGTGGCGAGTAACCCAGGCTGAAAAACTGTATCTCCCTGCTTCACCGACTGTTCCACATCCACAGAACCTACAAGTCTGTCTTCTGTGACACCGAGGGGAATTTGCACAAACGGCGCAGGAATGATTTGTGTAGGGACATCCTGAATATCTTTCTCGGCGTATTCGGCTAACAGTAAATCGTCCCATTCTTCGGGGCGAGTAGGTTCGCAGTTGCTAATCGAATCAGGAACAACTTCAATTGGCGGGAGTAGGGCGTGAATAGCACGCGCCATTACAGATTTTGCCGTACCGCGACGACCTGCGATCGCCACTCCTCCCAAACCCGGATCGACTGCTGCTAACAGCAAGGCTAATTTTATCGCTTCTTGACCGACTACGGCGGTCAAGGGAAAAGAGGCGATCGTTGGAGTGATTGTAGGCGCAGGCATTGTTTCCAAAATAGCTAGTCTTGGTTTTTAGCATATCAAGAATTCCGGCTCATTTAGAATTAAGTTAGATTTTATTCCACCAATTTTATTTATTTCTTATGGCTTACAGTGATTTTAAACTGATTGAAATTATTGATAATTTTTGTTTAAATCTTGACGAGCATTCTGGATTATTTGCCGATGTACCAGAACAATAATGTAGTGATTTATTATCTACTATACTGCAAGAAAATGTAGATTTAGCTGTAGCCATAAGCTCAAAAAAAGCCCGGAGCGAAATGATAATTAGTCCGATTTTGTTAGAAATTAGACGCAAATTTAATTATGAAATTAGTTGATTTTCTGGTGTTGAATTTAATGTAGATGTTCAACGCGGGCTAAATGGCTTTTGTGATTTTATTTTGAGTTTGTCTAGTGAGCAATTACTTGTACGTAGCCCAGTAATTGTTTTAGTAGAAAGTAAAAATGAAAATTTGCGGTCTGGTTTGGCACAATGTATTGCGGAAATGGTAGCTACCCAAGCCTTTAATGAGAAAGCTGGAAACCCCATTAAGACAATTTATGGTGCTATGACAATCGGTACTATCTGGCAATTTTTGAAGCTTGAAGAAAATATTGTTAGCATTGATTTAACTGAGTATTATATCAAGGATATTAAGAAAATATTAGGTATTTTGTATAGTGCGATCGTTCAAAACAAATCATAGGTAATCTTTCTAAAAATATTTTAAAATAATGGTTATCGTATTTTGATCTAAAATTTATGACTATTGCTCAAGCTAAACGCTTTACCCTAGATGAATATCACAAACTTACAGAATTAGACTTTTTTCATGAAGATGATCATATTGAATTAATCAAAGGGGAAATTATTCAAATGGTAGCAAAGGGTACTGCTCATGCCACTTGTCTACGCCACTTACTACGAGAATTACCCAAATTAGTAGGAGACAAAGCTACTCTACAATGTCAAGCTCCAATTTCTATCCCACCTAATAGTGAACCCGAACCAGACTTTACTATTTTGCATAACCAAGATGATAATTATCTATCGGCTCATCCTAGCCCTGCTGATGTTTTGTTAGTAATGGAAGTTGCCGACTCTTCATTAAGTTATGACCAAGATATAAAAATTCCTCTTTACGCTCAAGCTGGAATTTCCAATTATTGGATATTTAATTTATTCGATAATTATTTAGAATGTTATAGCGAACCTTATCAAGATAATCACGGTAAATATGGTTATTTAAATAAGCGAATTGTTTTACCTAATCAAGTTATATCTTTGCCTTGTTTCTCAGATTTATCTATCGATTTAAATAAAGTATTTCCGCTAAAGTCAAATTCTTAAGCGATATTGCTCTCCTGTTCAGGTTTGTGATTTTTTACAAAAAACTATCTTGACATCCAGTATTGATTGTGCGAATCTATACTTATAGACAGCAAAATAAATGCACTCTAAAGCTTTGATTTTTGAGTTTGTCTCAGGTGAGAACAACTCCTTAATACTTGCCAAGCTTTGAGTTATCCCTTTCCCTGAGTATTCAAAGAGAATACTTAGGCGGATATTCAGGAAGGGGGATATTTCAAGGCTTGAAGTGTAAGTAAAAAGTGAGTTGTATCTCTGAGACTAAAGCAAAAGTCAAAAGTAGATTCCTTAGTATGAGAATTGATATTCATTATCAATCTTTTTCATATTTAAGGTTTTACTACTGATTTATGTGTGATTTTTAGATGCTGCCTAGTATATTACCAATACTGGAGAAACTAAAATGGTTGCTAATTCAGCATCTAAAACACAAAGTAAACATAACAAAACTTCTGTTGCCGTTCTTTGTGATATTCAAAATGTGCAAAGAATTAAGAATACCGCTACTCTTTTGCTAGAGTTTGCACAATTACAAGGAAGAGTAGATTACAAAAAACTCTACTATAATTCACATTATCCTAATCAAGTTTCCATCAAAAACATACTAAATAAACTTCATTTTGAAAGTGTTGACGTTCCAGATTCTTCTGAAAACAGTGCAGATAATCGTTTAATAGCTGACTGTGTAAAGCTTTTTGCTCCTCAACATTTACCTATCCCCAAAATAATTATTCTTGTATCAGGAGATAGAGATTATGCTGGCTTAATTGCGATTCTCCAAGCTATAGATAAAAAGGTGATAGTTTTTGCTCAAAAAGGTAGTGCTAGTAATAAACTAATGCAACTTGTTGGCAACAATAATTTCTACTTGGTGGATGAACTACCAGAGTTAATGAAAAACACAAGTCAATTTTAGGCTACTGCTACTTATTAGCAGAATAAACATTATCTATTATTCCCAACTGGACAAGTAAGAAAAATGCACAAACTTCTAACATTTCGGAATGAAAAACTTTTACGTCGAGCGCTGACTCACCGTTCTTATGTTCATGAAAACCCAGGTGAAGGAGAACATAATGAACGCTTGGAATTTCTCGGTGACGCTATTCTCAACTTTTTAAGTGGTGAGTATCTTTATCGCCACCACCCAGAAAAGGGTGAAGATGAATTAACACGCCGACGTTCTGCTTTAGTAGATGAAAAGCAATTAGCCAAATTTGCTGAAGAAGTTGGTATAGATTTTAGAATGAGGTTAGGAAGAGGAGCGATTTTAGATGGTGGTTTTCAAAATCCTAATTTGCTGAGTAGCACTTTTGAAGCAGTGATTGGTGCTTATTATTTAGATCATAATGGTGATATTGAAGCAGTGCGAGCAATTGTTGAACCCTTATTTAATTCCGTACCTGAACAAATTGTTGTAGTTCGCTCGAATGTAGATTCAAAAAACCGTTTTCAGGAATGGGTACAACGCAATATAACAATAAACCCGCCTGAATATATCACAAAACAGGTGGGTGGTTTGTCTCACGCACCAATATTCACCGCAAAAGTATTTGTTGATGGTAAAGAGTACGGTGAAGGAAAAGGACGCAATAAAAAAGATGCGGAAAAAGCTGCTGCTGAAAATGCACTAGCTAAGTTGAAACAAGAAGGTTGGTTGTAGGTGGTGATAGGTTTAAAGTTCAATGGCTAATTTAGGCAAAAAAGCTGAATTAAATATTGACTTGTAAGGGAAAAATTACAGTAAAGGTTGAACCCACTCCTAATTGAGATTCTAACTTGATTTCACCTTGAAGTAATTTAACTGAGCGAGCAACGATCGCCAGCCCTAATCCTGTACTATCAGGTAGGTAAGTGCGATCGCTTTTATTTATCCGATAATAAGGCTCAAATACCCGCGTTTGGTTTTCTGGCGCAATGCCAATTCCTGTATCAGCAATTGTAAATGACCAATTATTGTTGTCTAAAATTTGACATACGATTGAGACACTACCTGATTCTGTATAGCGAATGGCATTACTAACAAGATTGGTGATTACTTGTTGTAATTGAAACTCATCTGTGAATATTTCTGCCGGACAGCGATCGCAGTCTACAATAATTTGTAAATCTTTTTCTTCTGCTAACGGTTCCAACATTTCACACACATTAATTACCAATTCTTGGATATTGGTAGGTATGATTTGCAGTTTTACTTTACCTGCATCATATCTTGATAGTTCTAATACATCATTAATTAAACGCAGCAAGTGTCTGCCATTGCGTAATACTCGCTCGATATGTTCTAAGTTCGTATAAGAATCTTTAATATCAGAGTTACGTTTTTGTTGTCGTAAAAATAAATCAGAATAGCCAATAATTGATGTTAGAGGATGTTTTAGTTCGTGGGCTAATTGCGAAAATGTATCTTGATTAGCATTAATTAAACGGGTTAATTCTTCGTTATGTAGAGTTAATGATAAATGTAGATGCTTTAATTCTCGCAAACGCTCTTCAACATAACTCTTAAAACAGCGTGCGATCGCTTCATCTATTACAGCATCAATTAAACGCATATAACGCACAATTTCTGCTGGCGTTCCCTGCAATAAATCTGACTCTAAAGTATCAAATATTACTATTCTTAATAGACGATATTCTCTGGCAATTTCTGTTGGGTCAAAACCTTGTTCAGCCCGCAGTAACCCATGTTGCCAACTGGCTGTCAGTATAGACTTGATATCACTTTTTTGAGATGGCGCAAGCACACTAATCATGGCTTGAAACACATCAGGAATGTGATTTCTAATCGCTGTATAAGACAAGTCATCAGCACTTTCAATCTGCCTATCTTGCTTAACTGCTGTCACCCATTTCTCAATGATACTGTTAGTATTTTCAGCCAGTATGAGACTAAAATCCATTACGTTAAATTTTGCAAAGATTTAGTGAAGAAATTTTATCTAGAACTAGTTTATCGAGAATGGTGATTTTTTTGTGCCGAATTAACCGAATCATTCAACTATAACAAGAAGGAAATCACTTACTCATAACGATAGATTTTAACTCTTGAGATTGCATTTTTTGGCTTTTTGTTGAGTAATACTAACGAGGCAATAGTAGATATTCGTTACACATCGTTGCCAAATCATATGATAAATAAATCCAGCTATAGCAATCAATAGAATCTATCCTACGAAGTTGTTTTTACTGGACAGCAATGTTATATTTCGCTATATTGTTGTCAATTCGAGTAAGTCAGCCTAATTCAGCGTGTCAAAGTACGTAACGCTGAAACGGAGGAACCAGATTTTGGGGCGTATCTGACAAAGAGGCTGAAGCATAAAAGTTGAAAAACTGATTTCATACTTCATACTTCATACTTAATTTAGAGGGGCATCTCTCAGCCCTAGCCCGTCAGCTAACTTCGTAGGCATTGAGAGGAGACTGAAGAGATAGCATTTTTATAATGTGTTGATCTCATCAGTGTCCAAGGCTGGTACTGCTCAGATTTTTGTACCCGTACTGAAACCTGCTGAGGTTAAAGATGATATTGCAATTAAATTTAGCAGCGATCGCGGCGATCGCCGGTAAAGCCGTATGGCAGAAAAGCAAGCCCATTATTACTAAAGATGTCGTCTTTTTACCTATATTGGGTTTTTTAGGCATTATTTTGCTGTGGTGGGTGGTTGCTTTAGTCAACCATGAATTAATGCCCACACCACCAGAGGCGTTAATTGCCAATTTAGACTACATTTTAAATCCCTTTTATCAACGGGGGCCGGGTAACTTGGGCATTGGTTGGTTGTTACTAGCCAGTCTGCGCCGCGTATTGATTGGTTTTTCGTTAGGTGCAGTCGTCGCCATTCCTTTGGGATTTCTCATTGGGATGTCCAGGCCCGCAATGTTAGCCCTCAACCCCATTATTCAGATATTTAAACCAGTATCGCCCTTGGCTTGGTTGCCCATTGCTTTAGCTATCTTTAACTTGGCAGATCCCTCAGCAATCTTTGTAATTTTCATCACCTCCTTATGGCCGACCATTATTAACACAGCCCTAGGAGTTGCCAGCGTTCCCAAAGATTATATAGATGTGGCACAGGTTTTAGAAATGCCACGCTGGCGCAGAATTACTAAAATTATTTGGCCTGCCAGTTTACCTTATATCTTCACAGGCTTGCGAATTAGCTTAGGCATTGCGTGGTTAGTTATTGTCGCCGTCGAAATGTTGACAGGCGGTATTGGTATTGGCTTCTTTGTTTGGGATGAATGGAGTCGGTTGAATCTCAGTTCTGTTTTTCTGGCTGTATTTGTCATTGGTTTAACCGGACTAATTCTCGATTTCGCCGTTGGTAAACTCCAAGAATTTGTGACTCATCGCCCAACAACCGCGAAATAACAGAATTTAGCAGCCTTTAATATCGAACCGCCAAGTCGCCAAGAACGCCGAGAAATCGTAGAGTCTCTTTGCGCCTTTGCGTCTGTGCGCGAACATAATCAAAGAACTACAACAATGACTGACAATAACTGGACTAGAAGAGACTTTCTCTTAGGACTGGGAACCACAACAGCCGGAATAGCCTTATCTTCCTGTGGAATTTCGGGAGATAGGTCAGCAAAAGGATTAACAGAAGAAGCCTTAGCCGTCAAACCTGTAGTCAGACCTCAAGATTTAGAAAAACCGGATATTACCGTTGGTTACGTTCCTGTTAATGATTGTGCGCCATTTGCGATCGCTTGGAAAAAAGGTTTCTTTCGCAAGTATGGTTTAAACGTCAAACTCAACCGCGAAGCGAGTTGGGCAACTTCCCGCGATGGTTTAATTTTTGGTCGTTTAGATGCTTCCCCTGTTGTATCGGGGGCTGTCACCAATGCCAGAATTGGGGCAGAAGGGGCGCGTCACGCACCTTTATGTGCAGCCATGACCATTCATCGCCACGGTAATGCCATGACGATGAACAAGGCTATGTGGGATTTTGGCTTACGTCCGTGGTACGAGTATCAACAACAATATGGCGAAGGGGCATTAGAAGCCTTTGGTAAAGATTTCCGCGCCTACTTTGACAAGCAGCCTCCAGAAAATCGAGTTTGGGCAGTAGTTCTGAGTTCCGCGATTTACGAATACTTCGTGCGTTATATATCTGCGGCGGCTGGTGTTGACCCTCTCAAAGAATTTCGCGTCATCATCGTCCCACCTCCCCAAATGGTGACAAACGTGCGAATTGGGGCAATGCAAGCTTATATGGTAGCCGAACCGTGGAACACCAGAGCCATTACAGGTAACGAAGGTGTTGGTTTTACCTTCGCCCAAGGTAAGGAAGTCTGGTTAGGACACCCCGATAGATTATTAGGCGTGATGGAATCCTTCATCAATCAATATCCCAAAACCTATCGTTCTCTGGTAAAGGCGATGATTGAAGCTTGCCAATATTGCAGCAAACCCGAAAATCGCCAAGAAGTCGCCGAACTACTGACTGACCGTTCTTTTACAGGTGCGAGACCGAAAAATAAGAATGCCCCAATTACTAAATTTACAGCCCCAGGCATTTTGGGAAGTTATAACTATGGTGGGTTTGATGGCAAAGACCGCACCATCAAAGCGGCTGATACTACCATCTTTTACGACATTCCCGACAACTTGCCCAAACAGCCAAATGAACACTCAACATTTATGTGGCGTTCGAGAAGTATTTGGTTGATGACCCAAGCTGCCAGGTGGGGACAAATTCATGAATTTCCCAAAAACGCTGAGAAATTAGCTGAAAAAGGTTGGAGAACAGATTTATATCGAGAAATAGCCGCAGAAATGGGTATTGAATGCCCTAAAGATGATTACAAAGTTGAAGCAGCAGAAGTATTTATTGACAAAAAACCCTTCGACCCTAGTGACCCGGTAGGCTATCTCAATAGTTTTGCAATTCGGGCTAAATCTCCGGTGCGTTTTTTTATGTCTTAGGTATTAATTCTCAACATTGACTAACAAATAGTTCCAATTTTAGCGGAGCCTGTGATGATGAAATATACACCCACTTCAATCGATACTGAACAGCAAGTTATGTCTCGTAATAACTTCTTAGAAATTGAAAATTTAGTCAAGTCATATCCGACACCCGATAAAGGTAATTTTGTGGTTTTGGATAGTGTCAATCTCAGCATTGGTGAAGATGAATTTATTTCGGTAATTGGTCATTCTGGTTGTGGTAAATCAACTTTGTTAAAAATTGTTGCCGGGTTAGAAACAGCAACTTCTGGTTCAGTGCGACTAGATGGCAAAGAAATCCGCAAGCCAGGCGCAGAAAGGATGATGGTCTTTCAAAACTACTCCTTATTGCCTTGGTTAACTGTTAGAGAAAACATTCGTTTAGCCGTAGATGAAGTGTTAAAAAATGCAACTCGCGCTGAAAAAATTAGCATTGTTAACGAACACTTGGCAATGGTAAACTTAACCCCGGCAGCAGATAAGTATCCTGATGAAATCTCTGGAGGTATGAAACAACGGGTAGGTATTGCCAGGGCTTTAGCAATTCGTCCGAAAATGTTGCTGATGGATGAACCTTTTGGGGCGTTAGACGCATTAACTAGAGGAAAATTACAACGGCAAGTATTAGATATTTGGGAAAATAATCGCCAAGCCGTGATGATGATTACTCACGATGTTGATGAGGCTATTTATATGAGCGATCGCATCGTCTTAATGACTAATGGCCCAGCCGCTAATATTGGGGAAATTTTAGAAGTACCTTTCGATCATCCACGCGATCGCGCTGCTATGCGTAATTCTCAAGAATATTTTGAATTGCGTAATTATGCCTTGAATTTTCTTGATAGATACTTCACCCAAAATGAATAAATTAGTTTATTATTTCTTTTAGCGGGTCGCCTAATTCAAATCCATCAAAAATCATGATTTGAAACGGAGGAACCATATACATGGGGCTAATCTTCAAGAAAGACACCTTCCAGTCTTAGCCCGTCAGCTAACTCCGTCGGCAATGGAGGGAACTCCCAAAAATTTGGCTGTCATAACAGTTATTATTGGGGTTTCTTGAAATCAAGGATAAAAATGAATCCAGAAGGATCAAGTCTCAAGGATGAAATTACTACGGAAAATTTCATACTTTACACTTCATACTTCATACTTCATTCACCCTGCTTCTCATTTTTAATTCATTCCCTGTAGGAGAAGTCAAACTGTGAACATTAAGCCAATGTTAGTGCGCCTGCAAAGCGCCATAGGTAGATATGATTTAGTGGAGCAAATGGTATTAATACCAGAACCACAAATACATTCTTTTAAAAATTATCCAACCGCACAAGCCATCAACTTAATTGTTGCTTACAATGCATCACCTAATAGTCATACAGCCCTAGATATTGCTTTTTGTATTGCTCATCAAACACGTTTAGCAACCAACAAACAAGTTACCGTTCAAGCAGTTTACGTAGTCGAAAATCATCAAGATGACCGCTATCTTGATAAAGTCAAATGGACAAATTATTTAACACCTTGTGAATGTGGAGTTAGTGATATCTACCAATCAACCACATCTGTATTAACTTCCCCAAAATTGCCTGGAATCGCGCAAAATTTCCAAACACAAACTATAACGCATCTAGAACAAGCAGATAAAATTCTTTGGCAAGCCAGAAGTTTAGCAGAAGAATGGCAAGGGTCTTTTAAATCGCATTTGCGGTTTGGTGATGTGGCAGAAGAACTGACAAAAGTCGTGAAATCAGAGGCGGCTGATGTTTTATTTCTCGGATGCAAATCTATTAATCATGAAATTATTCAGTCACTAGGTTTTAACTTCCCTTGTGCTATTTTAGGTATACCTAATGGCATCGATGAATAACTACTGTATTTAATGGCAGTAATTCTTGATCTAAATAATATTAATGAAAAGTCACCTGTACTGAGGTGGCTTTTTTTAGTAATATGCAACTAATCATCAACTAAGAGGAATAAAGTGGCAACTTGGCAAGCTCTGTTGAGTATTATGACATTTTTGGGTGTAATTATCTTAATTATGACCGAATGGGTGCATCTGACCATTGCTGCTTTATTGGGAGCATTGCTATTAGTTTTTGCCAACGTTATGACATTAAAAGAAGCCGTGGGTTATATCGGTAATAGTCATGGCACATTAGGTTTATTTTTTGGTGTAATGGTGCTGGTTAGAGCATTTGAACCCACGAAAATATTTGATTATTTAGCCACTCAAATTGTCATTTTAGCTAAAGGTGATGGCAAACGTTTGTTATTAAGTATTGTCGGGATTGTTACGCCGATTTGTGCAGTCTTACCTAATGCCACAACTGTAATGTTATTAGCGCCATTGATTCCGCCAATGGCAAAAGAAATAGGCATAAATTTTGTACCATTGTTGATATTAATGGTATTTATTGCCAATAGCGCAGGTTTATTAACTTTAGTTGGTGATCCGGCAACTTTTATTGTCGGAGATGCAATTAATATTAGTTTTATCGATTATCTCTGGCATTTAAGTTTGGGTGGAGTAATTGCGATTGTTACAGTCACAGCCACCCTACCATTTTTATTTCGCACAATTTGGCAGACTAAAATTGATAATTTGGAAGAATTACCACATACCCAAATTAATCATCCACGAGTATTAACTGTAGGGGCGGTGATTATAGCCTTTGTTTTAATATTTTTTGTCATTGGCGAATCTTTACCAGTGCCGATTTCACCTGCTGCTGTTGCTTTATTAGGTGCTGCTTTGGCTTTATTACTATCACATCACAGCCGCATTGATACTGTTAACAATATTTTACGTGATGTAGATTGGAGTACATTAATATTTTTTATGAGTATTTTTGTATTAATTGGCGGATTAGAAAAAACTGGAGTAATTAATGGTTTATCTGGATTTTTAGCAACTATTCTCGGCAAAAATATTGTTCTCGGTTCTTTATTTTTATTGTTGTTTGTAGGGATTTTATCTAGTGTTGTACCGAATATTCCTTTAGTAGTAGCAATGGTTCCTTTACTCAAACAATATCTTGTGAGTGTAGGTCTCGCACCCACAGAAGTTTTAGCACAAGACTTTCAAGGGCAATTTCCGGTGGAAGTTTTACCTTTGTTTTACGCTATGATGTTTGGCGCAACTTTAGGCGGTAACGGCACACTTGTAGGTGCATCTTCTAATATAGTTGCCGCCGGAATTTCCGAACAACACGGTCGTCGCATTTCATTTCCAACTTTTTTGCGCTACGGTATTCCTGTGATGTTTTTGCAACTGGCAACTTCGTCTTTATATGTGTGGGTACGGTTTCTGCTGTAGGATGAGTAAAGTTAATATAATTTCCTCCCTGGGAAGGAAGATTTTCATGAAGTGTATTTAAAGATACTTAAGTGTATGGTTTTGCCTCGCCGCCAAATGTAGCATCATAAGTAACAGAACAAAACTAAATTCAGCTTCACTAAGGATCAAAATATATGAACCCGCCTGAAGAATATATCAATCAAAATACGGTAGAACCAGGGCAAGGGGTCTCAAATCAAGTTAATAACAAGCTGCAATTTAATGCTAACGGCATTGGCGAAACTAATAGCTTAGATAAAGTCAGAGATATTCTTTTTGGTACTCAGGTACGCGAGTTTGATAAAAGATTTGCACGTTTAGAAGAACGTTTAATTGCGGAATTGGTAAATGTACGTGATGAAACTCGCAAACGTTTAGATGCTTTAGAAAGCTACGTTAAACAGGAGGTAGATTCGTTAACAGCAAGACTCAAGAAAGAACAAACAGAACGTGATGCAGTGGTGCGATCGCTTGGCGAAGAGCAAAGTAATATCAATATATCATTAGAAAATAAAATTGCTCAACTTGACGAACAAACTACTAACCGTCAACGGGAATTGCGCGAGCAGATTCTCAACCAATCAAAGAATTTACAAGATGATATTCAGCACAAATATGAAGAGATTTTAGCTGTAATCAACCGCGAAACTCAAGAATTACAAAAAGATAAAACAGACCGAACTAAACTGGCAACTTTGTTTACCGAATTAGCAATTCGGCTGAATGCTGATCATCAATCTTGAATTTTAGTACAGAGAAGACTAATTAAATTTATATAATATAGGATTGATTTTTGATTTAAAAAAACAAAACACCTCTAGTGTCTTGTTTTCTGTTACCTACATAAAGTATGTTCAGTAATCAAATCGGATGCCTATATGATTATGTTCCCTAAAAAACTCATAATTTTAGGATGAAAACAAAGCTAGAGACATTTTAAATTAACGCTGTTCTTGTTTTCATCAGGATGCGATCGTCTTTAAATTGTAAATTAGGGGATTTGAGCCATGAATAATGATCCCCACAATCTATTTTCTGCAAAATCGCCAGGTAACAATGGCGAATTATCTAACTTAGATACTCTCCCAGAAGATGAATTAAATTTACTGCGTAGTCTGTTGCTTGGTGTCGAACCAACGCAACTTGATAAACTCTACGCCAGATTAAATAATCTGCAAATTGAAGCAGAAGATATTAGTCGCTTGCTTCCTGAAGCTGTGGTTTTGCGTTCTCAGCAAGATAAACAACTGGTAGAAGCGATGGTTTCGACTATAGAAGAAGCTATTCAAACCTCAGTTACTCAAGACGAAAATGTGCTTTCCGAAGCATTTTTTCCCATTATCGGGCCAGCCACCCGCAAAGCGATCGCTACGGCTTTAGATGAGATGATGCAATCGCTAAATCAAACCTTAGAACATAGCTTATCGCCAGAAAGTTTTAAATGGAGAATTGAAGCGCGACGCACAGGTAAATCCTTTGCAGAAATTGTGATGTTGCGGACTTTAATTTACCGAGTCGAACAAATATTTTTGATTCACCGAGAAACAGGGCTATTGCTGCATCACGTCATGTTAAAGCAAATAGCAGCACAAGAGCCTGATTTAGTAGCAGCAATGTTAACAGCCATTCAAGATTTTATCAAAGATTCTTTTCAGGTTCAGCAAGCAGAGACATTGCAAAGTTTACGCTTTGGTGAATTAACAATTTGGGTAGAAGCAGGGCCTCAAGCGATTATAGCTGGCATAATTCGCGGCAAACCACCACAAGAATTACGTGAGGTTTTTCAAGCAGCTATCGAAAAAATTCATCTTAAATTAAGCATCGAACTACATCAATTTGTCGGCGAAACAGAACCATTTCAATCTAGTGAACCGTATTTAGCAAACTGTTTGGCAATGCAGTATAAAACTGCTGAAAAGCAAAATTATACTTATGCTTGGACTTTGTTTGGTTTAATTGCGATCGCAGTTGGAACATGGAGCTTTTTTAATATTAGAGAATCCCTGCGTTTGCAAGCTTATCTTCATCAACTGAAATCTCAGCCGGGAATTGTCGTCATCAATACTCAAAACCGCAATGGGAAACATTTTATTTCCGGAATGCGTGATCCTTTAGCTGTAGATCCTAATGTGTTAATAAGGCAAACAAATCTGAATCCGCAAAAAGTAATTCAGCAGTGGCAACCTTATTTATCTTTGGAATCAAAAATATTAACTCAAAGAACTGCTAAATTGTTACAACCACCAAGCACTGTGACATTGCAAGTTGACAATCAAGGTATTCTTTTCGCCACAGGTTATGCACCCCAAAAATGGATTCTCCAATCTCACCAATTGTGGCGATTTGTGCCAGGGTTAACACAATTTCAAGCTAAAAACTTGTTGCCTAGTGAAATTAAAGAATTGGAATTAGCTAAACAGCAAATCGAAACAGCTACGCTGTTATTTGTCGAAGGGCAAGATAGTTTTGTCGCCGGAGAAAATGACAAGCTACATAAATTAAGCAAAAGTATCCAAAAAATTTTAAATATTGCCAAATCACTCGATAAAAATGTTCAGATCCAAGTTCAAGGACACACAGATACTACTGGTACAGAAAAACAAAATTTATTTTTGAGCCAAGCCCGTGCGGCTAAAATCGTATCTTATTTAAAGGAACAAGGAATTAATACCAATCAACTTAAAATGATGGCGTTAGGCTCTAGAATCCCTTACCAGTCAGAATTAAATTTAGATGCCAAACGATTAAATCGCCGCGTCTCTTTTCAAGTATTCATAACAGATAAAAATCAATAAACATGCTGCAAAAAAAAATATGTATGGTGGGTGCTTTTGCCACGGGTAAAACTAGTTTAGTCTCTCGATATATATATAGTATTTTTTCTGATCGATACTATACTACTGTCGGCGTGAAAATTGATAAAAAAACTCTAGATATTCAAGGACAAAATGTTAATTTAATCCTGTGGGATCTTTACGGTGAAGACGAGTTTCAAAAAGTCAGAATGTCGTACCTCAGAGGTTCATCTGGTTATATCTTAGTTGTAGATGGCACTCGGCACAATACACTTGATAAAGCTTTTGAACTACAAAACAAAGTCGAAGAAAGTATTGGGAAAGTACCTTTTATTGTCGTGTTGAATAAGTGGGATATGACAGATGAATGGGAAATTGAAACTCATGAATTAGATGCTATTTCTCAAAAAGGTTGGACTGCTATTAAAACCAGTGCTAAAACTGGACAGGGAGTAGAAGAAGTTTTTCAAACTCTGACTAATCAAATATTAAATAGATAAATGGCAGATATCCCTGATGCTGTAATTTTATATATCCTCAACTTTATCATCGAAGAGCGATCGCTTGCTTATTTCTTAGTCAAAAAGGATGGTTCTTTATTAGATTGGGGAGGGAAAATCGCTGCATATGGCATAACAAATCTCCACCAAGGAATGCAGGTATGCGAACAGTTTTTTTTCCTAGAAGGCTTACTTCCTTTAGATGATGAGCCTTTATTTCTTCCCTTAATTAAAATTGAAGTGGGCATCTGTGCAGATATTCATATTTTTCCCTCTCCAGAAGGTGATTGGGTATTGTTATTAGATAGTATTTTAGATGAAAAACATCTCTCTCCTATGCAGCAAGAAGCCAATAATTGCACATTGCTCGAAGATAAATCAACTAGCATATCACAGCAGCAGACTCAAACATAAACAGCTAAATTATGCAAATTATCATCTATGAATCGATATCTATTAGAAGATTTAATTGAATCCTTAAATATTTTAGTCCTAGAACGTATTGATATTGGCTTATTTCAAATTACTGGCAAAGTACCTGATTGGCTGCGGCGATTTTGTAGCCAGAAATGTATGTCGGGAATGAATATGTTAATTCCCCAAGAAGAATTTGCTTTTTTAGAAAACTTTTTGTTTGATGCAGAAGAATTTTGGCAAAGTAAAAGTAAAAGCAAACTAGAGTCTGGCTTATGGATTGAAAAAGATTTAACTGGGCAAGAACAACAGTTACAAGCTTATGCTTTATGTATCAATGATAGCAAAATTTTGTTAATTGAATTAGCAAAAGATAAATTTAAAGACAAGCATTCTCTGATTCAAACAGGCAGAGAACAACAATTAAATTATCAGCAATTATTAAAACTTAATCAACGCAAAGAAGTATTAGTTAATTGTATTATTCATGATATAGCTGGACAATTGAGCGCGATTAATTGTTGTTTAGCTCTACTAGAATTTGAAAATTTAACAGATAAAGGTAGAGAAAACTTAGAACTAGCGAGAAAACAATCTATTAAACAAGAAATGTTAATTAGAAATGTTTTAGATTCATTTTCTTTAGAAGTGCGATCGCTAGAAACTTTTACAGTTAATATAGACACGGCTCCAGATATTTTAGTAGCTGTCCAAGAAACCATTGAGCTTTTTCAATCGACTTTTGTATTGAGCAATCAACAATTAGAGCTAGCTACAGACATCGATATGACAGCAAATTGGAAAGTTGTTGGCGAACAATCCCGTTTAGATAGAGTCATCACTAATTTGGTAGAAAACGCTTATCGTCACAGTCCAGAAGATTCTCGTGTCACGATTAATTTGCAGCCAGAAACAGAGTCTATTCTCTTGACTATTGATGACGAAGGGGAAGGTGTACCACCAACGATGGTAGAAAATTTATTTCAAAAGTTTTCCCAAGCTCAAAATCACTCAGGTAGAGCCGGAATCGGTCTTTACTTTTGCCGTATAACTATCGAACGGTGGGGAGGAACTATTGGTTATTTAGCACGCCCAGAAGGCGGTTCCAGATTTTGGTTCCGCCTTCCTAGACCAAGGGAATAGGTATAAATCCTGCTTTCTCTTCCCTATTCCTTAAATTTAATAACCAATCAAGTGCAAGACATCACGCAACACGCTATAACCTGCTAAATCCCATAATAAATAAGCCAAAAATCCAATCGCTGCGAGGCGACCATTCCACAATTCTGCTTGGGGATTCCAACCAAAAATAAACGCATTTCGGTCTATGCCGTTATAAGCTGGAGCAACAGCTGGTAAATCCGTAGAATTGCGGGTTTCTGTAGTGCGAGATTCCATCTTTCTTTCTCTCCAAAATTAAATTTGCTAAGGCTAAATCAGAATTAGTAACCAATTAGATGTAAGACATCACGCAACACGCTATAACCTGCTAAATCCCAGAGTAAATAGGCGAGAAATCCAATTGCAGCTAAACGACCATTCCACAGTTCAGCTTGTGGAGTCCAACCATAGATAAACGCATTGCGGTCAATACCGTTATATTCTGTAGCAACTGTTGGTAAATCAGTGGAGGAGCGAGTTTCCATTGTTTGATTCCAAATTCATTTGTTACTTAACTTAAAGTTAGCTATTTATTCCTAGGTTGCTTTCCACCTGAAGGTACAAACTCGCGCCACTTCTTGTGGACGATAAAGAAAGCTAGAAACTATTAACATCTCCATCTAGAGATGGTGACAAAAATCATATTTGTAAATAAATGTAAATCACTATTAGTTAAAGCCTAGGTCATTGAGGATAAAATCAAACTCTTTTTGTGATATTTATAGATAGAAATAAAATAGCAAAATATTGGCAAACACAAGACTTTTGGCGGATTGATTTAAGCAATCTCCTCAAAATTAAATCTTCCGGTTCACCAAACTTCTATCCGACGCTAGATATATTGTTCAAACTTGAGATGGATGCTGAAATCGCCTAAATTGCCCGATTCTGAGATTTACAAGAGTTAGGTATGGCGATTGTTAACACATATTAATTGCATAGTTGCTGCTCAAATGTTGCTGATATCTCTCCAAAGTTAAACATTAAAAAATAAGGAAATACAATGATTCAAAGTACAGGCATTATGTTGGGACTCTACAAACCATTGTTATGGGTAGCACAAACTTCTGTAGATCCCTCCAACGTCACGCCAGCGCAAGCATCGGTGCTGACATCCGGGCCGCGCTTTTTTGTCGCCTTAATTTCCGGGGTGATTTTAGCTTTTGCTTTTCAATTAGTGCTAACCAATCTCTCCGTTGCTGCTGGTATTTCCTACTTAGGACATTCCTCAGATTCCGATTCTAGTAATGGGGAAACAGGCAGTTTTGGTGGCACAATTCGCAAAATTGGTACGGCGGTAGGGATTTGGACATTAGTTACTGTTACCATCGCCTTATTAATAGCCAGTTTCCTAGCCGTAAAATTAAGCTTAGTGATTTTTGATCCCAGATTAGGGGCAATTCTCGGGTTAGTGATTTGGGGTGCATACTTCTTATTACTAGTGTGGGTTAGTTCCACTACTGTGGGTTCCTTAATTGGTTCAGTGGTGAATACTGCTACCTCTGGTTTTCAGGCGATTATGGGTACTGCTACCGCCGCTTTGGGTGCGAAAGCCGTGAATCAGCAAGTGGTAGCCACCGCCGAAGCCGCCGCAGCTGCTGTACGTCGAGAATTAGGTAGTGCCATTGACCCGATTAGTATTCGAGAAAATGTTGAAGATTACCTAGAAAAACTGCGTCCACCAGAGTTGGATCTCTCGCAAATCCGGGGCGAATTTGAAAAATTACTCAATGATCCACAATTAAAAGCGATCTCCGGTAGCCCCGATTTACGCCACATCGACCGGGAAAAATTTATCGATTTAGTCAGCAGTCGCACCGACCTTTCTAAACGCGACGTTAACCGCATTGCAGACACACTTTACAATGTTTGGCAGCAAGTGGTAGGTCAACAGCAACCTGTCCCAGACCGTTTAGGGGAATTAGTTGACTATCTCAAATCCTTACCCCCAGGACAAACCAGAACCGACGAACTCAACGCCAAACTAGAACAGTTAATTGCGGAAAGCCGTTCCGCGAAACAAGCCGACCAAAAAGCCACACCAGGGCCCATTCAGCAGACACTCCAGCAAGGTCTAACGGCTTTAACTGGTATTGTTTTGGGACGCACTGATTTATCAGATATTGATGTGGAAAAGATTTTACAGTCTTTGACCACCGCCAAAGATAAAGCCACAGAACAAGCTGATAAATTAGGTCTTCCCTTACCTTCCAAACCTTACAGCCCAATTCGCGCTGATATCGAAAATTATCTGCATAACACTTATGCTTGGCAACTCAGCCAAGAAAGAATTGCCCAAGAATTCCGCGATGTTATTTATGACCCAGCCGCTGACCCTGGGATAATTAGAAGAGAATTAGACCGCCTGTCGCGCAATGATTTTGTCAAAATTCTGCAAGATAGAGGTTTACTCACCCAAGTTGAAATTCAACGCATCGCCGACAGGCTAGAAGCTGTACGTCAATCAGTATTAGTTACTGTTGTAGCCGAAGAAGAAAGGGAAATCGCCCAAGATTTGCAACGGCGAGTCGAAAGTTATCTATTGGTGACACCAAAATCAGATTTGACTGCGGAAGGTATTGAACGGGATTTTCAGTCTTTGTTGTCGGACTCTGATGCAGATTCTGAAACACTGTCACGCCGTTTTGCAGTCATTGACCGGGCAGAAATGCGGAAAATTCTGCTAGAACGCAACGATGTGCAAGTATATGAAGTTGAACCAATTTTAGATGAGTTGGAAAGACAACGCGATCGCGTGTTAATTACCGCCCAAGGTATAGCCGAACAGGCAAAATATCAAGCAGAAACCCTGTGGTTAAATGTAGAATCATATCTGCGGAACACTGGTAAAGCAGAATTAAACCCTGATGCGATTCGCGCCGACCTGAAGCGACTATTAGAAGACCCCCAAGCCGGGATCAGTGCAATTCGCGCCAGATTGTCTCGCTTTGACCGCGATACTTTAGTGCAGTTATTGAGTCAGCGCCAAGATTTGAGCGAAGACCAAGTTAACAACATTATTAATACTGTAGAAGATTCTTGGCACAGTATTCGCCACGCACCGCAAGCCGTCGCTGACAAAGCCAAAGAACAATATGATTCTGTGATGATCACAATTACAGATTATCTGCGGAACACTGGCAAAGCAGAACTCAACCCCGAAGGAATTCAACGAGATTTAGATCGCTTGTTTGCCAATCCCAGAGAAGGTGCGATCGCTTTGCGGCGACGGTTATCGCAAGTAGACCGCGATACCTTAGTTAAATTGCTGAGTCAACGGCGAGACTTGAGTGAAGAACAAGTCAACCAAATAATTGACTCGATGCAAACATCCATCCGCAATATTGTACGTGCGCCCCGCCGTTTGGCTACTCGTACCCAGCAAAGAATGGATACATTCAAAGCTTATCTAGAAGAATATTTGCGGCAAACTGGTAAAGAAGAACTCAATCCCGAAGGTATCAAACGAGACTTGCAATTATTGTTGCATGATCCCCGGGTGGGGGTAGAAAGTTTGAGCGATCGCTTGGCGCATTTTGACCGTTCTACCATCATCGCCTTACTGAAAATTCGGGAAGATATGAGCGATGAAGAAGCCGCCAGAATTGCCGATAATATGATTTCCGTCCGGGATCAATTTGTTGAGCAAATACGCAGTATTCAACGCCGGATACAAGATGTGGTGGATGGTGTTTTTGCCCGTATCCGCTACTATCTCAATTCCTTAGATCGCCCAGAACTTAACTATGATGGCATTAAGCGGGATGTGCGCCAGTTATTTGACGATCCCCAAGCCGGATTTGATGCCTTGCGCGATCGCTTATCTGCCTTCAACCGTGATACTCTAGTCGCCATCATGAGTTCCCGCGAAGATATCTCCGAGGAAGATGCTAACCGGATTATTGACCAAGTAGAACGCGCTCGGAACACAGTCTTACAACGCGCAGAACGCATCCAACAAGAAGCGCAACGCCGTTTAGAAGAAGTCAAACGCCAAGCCCAAAAGCAAGCCGAAGAAACCCGCAAAGCCGCAGCCACAGCTGCTTGGTGGTTATTTGCTACAGCCGTAGTTTCCGCAATTTTCGCCGCCTTTGGTGGTGCGATCGCGGTATTGTTTGTCTAGGCTCATTCACCAATACCGTTGAGTTAAGAAAGCTTCTCTATGGAGGTCAGGGAACAGGAAAAGAAAAAATGCTGTTCTGAACTGTATTGGCTCATCAACTAGTAGTCCACCAAGCCAATTATGATATGTCATTGATCCCCGACGGTAAAAAAGTCGGGGATCTTACCACCACCAACTTCTCACAATTAATGAAACGAACCATTAGTAGGTACACAATTGAGTTCTCAAAGCTATTCTCCCCCTGAATTTTGCTATAAATCCTATGAATCTTTGCTAGCTTGCCAATGAGGGTTTGTCAGACTAGTCAAAATATGATCTTGCCATTGGCCATTAATTAATAAATAGTCTCTGGCATAGCCTTCAACCACAAATCCCAATCGTTTGAGAACATTACCACTGCGCTGATTATGTGGCATATAATTTGCCATAATCCGGTGAAAATTTAAGTCTTCAAATACATAATCAATAGCTGCTTTTAAGCCTTCTGTCATGTAACCATTACCTTGAGCATTTTCAGCTAGGCTATAGCCTACATAACAAAAATGTGCTGCACCCCGAATAAAATTATTAAAATTAATCGTACCGATAACTTTGTTCGGCCGATTTCTCGGAAAAATAAACAGCTTTAATGATTGGTCATGAATGAATTCTAAAAATGTATTCTCTAGTTGATATTGCCAATACTCTTCAGTAAAAAAATGCTCCGCCCATTGAGGATAGAACGGAGTTAAATAAGCTTTATTATCTGTAAAGTATTTCAAAATTTGGGGAATATCCTCGTGAATCGCAATCCGTAATAAAAGGCGATCGCTAGTAATAATTGGTAATTCCGACTTCATAAAACTTTGATTAAATTAATAACTTGCACTAACAGTATTTTGATTTTTTAACTTTCCTGATACCAGCTAATTACGGCTGAAACTGCTGATTGAACATAGTAAAACTGTTATAACAAGATTTAGCAAAATTAGCATTTTCCAAATTGGCTCTAGAGAAATCGACAACACGCATATGTGCTGAACTTTCCTTGGTTTAGCTTCTAAAATTACCTCAGTCATCATTTTTAGAGCCTCTGAGAGGATAATTAAACGCTGATAATTGGCTGTTACTTCCAGATTGTTAGAGAATAATGGTGTGGGAATTGTGATTGGTGCTGAGTAGAAGCAAGAAAGAGCCTAAGAACGAGGATAAATCACCAATGACCAATGACAAATAACAGCCATCCATTCAAAATCTTGGTAAGCTGATGTCTAATGTCTACAGTTTTGGGATTGACGGCGGTACTTCAGGAAATCCAGCAAGAAGACAGATATTAATCAATCCAATCAATAACAAGGATGATGTCGGTGGGAATACGCTACGATTGGCAGGAAGCAGAAATTCGGCAGATTTACGATATGCCATTGCTAGAGCTAATTTATCAAGCTGCTAGCGTGCATCGCCAATATCATGACCCAAGCAAAATACAGGTCTGTAAGCTCATCTCTATTAAAACAGGCGGCTGTCCCGAAGATTGTAGCTACTGTGCCCAATCTTCTCGTTATCAAACCGAGGTCAAGCCCCAGTCCTTGCTAGATAAAGAGACAGTAATAGGTATTGCCCAAGCAGCAAAACAAAAAGGTGTCAGTCGTGTTTGTATGGGTGCGGCTTGGCGGGAAGTGCGAGATAATTCTCAGTTTGAGAAAGTGTTGGGTATGGTAAAAGAAGTTACCGACATGGGTTTAGAGGTGTGCTGTACTTTGGGAATGTTGACAGCAGACCAAGCAAAACGACTAGAAACGGCAGGGTTGTATGCCTACAACCATAACTTAGACACTTCTGAGGATTATTACAGCACAATTATTACCACTCGGACTTATGGCGATCGCTTGAATACAATTGAAAATGTCAGGCAAACTAACGTCACCGTCTGCTCTGGCGGTATCCTAGGTTTAGGCGAAACTGTTGATGACCGCGTATCAATGTTATCCACTCTGGCCAATCTCAACCCTCATCCAGAGTCAGTGCCAATCAACATTCTTTCCCAAGTTGAAGGTACACCCCTAGAAAATCAACCCGATGTCCCTTTTTGGGAAGTAGTCAGGATGATTGCCACAGCACGTATTGTCATGCCCACTTCTGACGTGCGTCTGAGTGCCGGACGAGCGAGACTTTCTCAAGTGGAACAAGCTTTTTGCTTTATGGCAGGAGCTAATTCTATCTTCTCTAGTGACGACAACAAAATGCTCACTGTCACCACGCCTTGTCCAGATTATGATGCTGACCAAGAAATGTTGAACTTATTGGGCTTACAAATGCGTCCACCAGCCCAAAGACAAAATCAAAATCAGGTAGCTAGCCCTGTAGCTGTGGGATAAACAGGGGTGTAAGAGATGAGGGTGTAAGGGTGTCAAATTCTGTCTCACTTACACCCCTATACCCTCATCCCCTTAATGATTAGATAATTTTAGCCGCGCGCAAACCGAACAACAAACCAGTTGCTATGCCGGTGAATAAAGCCAAAAAACCGATGTAAGCTACTACTGCAAACATTTTGATATTTCTCCACAATACTTCACTAAATCTATTGAACCATTAGTTATTGGTTAATAGTCAATGGTCATTGCTCAAGAACAAAGGTGTGGGGTGTAGGGAGACAGAACAAGAAATTTCAGACTTCAGACTTCAGACTTCAGACTTCAGACTGAGATTGCGGTAGAATACAAGCCCACGGGCGCATTTTAAGGTTGGGCAATGACTTCTGTAATTAACGTTAATTTACCGCAGCAGTCTTATGAGATTGCGATCGCACCTGCTAGCTTAGATCAACTTGGTCAAAAAATGGCCGATCTCCAGCTAGGCAAGAAAGTATTAGTGGTTTCTAATCCGACTATTTTTAAACATTATGGCGAAAGAGCGATCGCATCTTTACAATCTGCGGGTTTTGATGTCGCTAGTTATTGCTTACCCGCAGGAGAACGCTACAAAACCCTTAACTCCATCCAAAAAATCTACGATGTCGCCCTGGAAAACCGCCTGGAACGTTCCGCCACAATGGTAGCCTTGGGTGGCGGCGTAATTGGTGATATGACTGGTTTTGCTGCCGCCACTTGGCTGCGGGGAATTAACGTTGTGCAAGTACCTACCACCCTCTTAGCAATGGTAGACTCCGCCATAGGTGGCAAAACAGGTGTCAACCATCCCAACGGCAAAAACTTAATAGGCGCATTTCATCAACCGCGTCTAGTGTTAATAGACCCCGAAGTATTAAAAACTCTACCTGTACGGGAATTTCGTGCAGGGATGGCAGAAGTCATTAAATATGGTGTTATCTGGGATGCAGAATTGTTTACCCAGCTAGAAGCCAGCAAAAATCTCAATCAACTGCGATACATTAAGCCAGAGTTACTCAACGAAATATTAACCCGTTCTTGCCAAGCCAAAGCCGATGTCGTCGGCAAAGACGAAAAAGAAGGGGGACTACGGGCTATTCTTAATTACGGCCACACCATAGGTCATGCGATCGAAAGCTTAACAGGTTATCGTTTAGTCAATCATGGTGAAGCTGTCGCCATTGGGATGGTAGCAGCCGGACAAATTGCTGTGGACTTGGGTATGTGGCAGCAAGAGGAAACCAACCGCCAAAACGCCATCATTCAAAAAACCGGCTTACCGACACAAATACCTGCTGGGGTCGATATCGAAGCAATCATTAACGCACTCCAACTAGATAAAAAAGTCAAAGCTGGGAAAGTCCGGTTTGTTTTACCAACCCAAATTGGTGTAGTCACAGTTACAGACCAAGTACCCGCAGACACCATCCGCCAAGTATTACAAAACATGCAATAGATTAGCCAACTACAATTGAACTAGCCAACTGCTAGTTTGTGCCATGATTCTCCAAGCTAAAAATCAATTGACCTTGCAAGAGTTTTTCAACCTTACCCCAGGTGAAGGAGATATCACCTATGAACTCGTGGATGGTCAAACAATACCAAAAATGTCACCGCAAAAATTTCACTCTAAATTGACTCGTGCGCTTCTCAATTTGATTGAAGAATTGTGTGATTCTCAAGGAGAGGTATGTCCAGAATTAGCTGTTTCCTTATCTCGTAGAGGGCGAGATTGGGTTCCTGTACCTGATATTGTATATATCTCAAGCGATCGCTTACCCTCTGATTGGGAAGAAGAAGGAGTATGTTCTGTTCCACCTGATTTAGTTATTGAAATTATTTCACCGGGGCAAACATTTGGTGCAATGGCAGCTAAAGCAAAAGATTATTTAGATGCAAAAGTGCTGCGTGTGTGGGTAGTTGACAGTAAAGCCAGAAGCATTACTGTTTTTTTTCCAGATGCAGCACCACAAACATATATGGGAGATGAACTGCTACAAGATTCCTTATTTCCAGGTTTAGAATTTACAGTAGAGCAGGTATTTCAAAAAGCTAAAATACCTTTAAAATAGTCATTTTTCGATTATCAATTGGTAAAAATATTTAATTCACAATATGTGTTAACAGTCGTTATATCTATATTCCAGACTTTGTTAATAAGTCTGTTGTCTGATTGTTCAAGAATGAATTAGGACTGCTATAGATAACAAAAAGCAAATTGTTAAGCGTAATAAGAAGAAATGGTTAATTACCTCAACAATGAGGTAGAGACTGTTAACCTAGTGTATGTATGACATAACAAGCAAGCCAACCATAACACTCAAGAATTGTTTCATGACAAGATTCATCTATTTCCCTATAATGGCTTCTTTACTAATGAGTATGGGATGCCAATTAGCTCTTTCTGAAAGTCCTCATCATGACTCCCAAACTGAGTTAATTCAGCCAACCTTAATCTCTAATATAAAAGTTGCTGAATTCACTAGAGAAATTGATGACAAGACTGCTCTTAATTTAGTTTGGAAGTTACCCCAAGTACAACGTAAAGCACGGGAAATCGAAAGGCTTTCTAGAGGTGCTATCAAAGTAGGTGCAGTAGTGGATAGCTCTCCTACTCCCGATGAACCATACTATGTAGTTCGGATATATGAAGAGCAACCAGATCACGATTCCACAATTTATTGGTTTCGTGTTTCTAGTACTAATCGTGTAATTGAAGTTCTTGATTTAATTGAGAATAAATACATTAGCTTAAAAGAATGGCAAGAAAAATTTAAGCGGTAAACTAAATATATAAATCTGTAATTGATTCATCAAAAAAATAACCCAGATTTGTTTTATCAATCTGGGTTATCTAACTTTTATTTTCAATTAGGATGACTATAGTAAATTATCTATTAAAACTATTACTTTTTCTGAGCAATTGTGCTTTGCTGTTTATCTTGCATTTCTAAAAGTTCTGAAACAGTTACAAAGCGATATCCCTGCTTGCGAAATCTAGCAATAATCTCAGGTAAAGCGTGGACAGTTCGAGAACGATTTCCTCCACCATCATGCATTAGTACAATACCACCAGGTTTAGCTAATCTAAACACATTATCAATTAACTTTGGTACAGAAGGCATAGAGTAATCTACAGAATCGGTTGACCACATAATAACCGCGTACTTTTTGCCCTTTGCATAAGCAGCCACGCCATTATGCATGATCCCTCCAGGTGGGCGAAACAAATTAGTTTTCACCCCTGTAACTTGATAAATCATGTCTGTTGTATGGTCAATTTCATAAGCAGCGGCTTGTGGGTTCATAAAATGATACCAATGATGCCATGTGTGATTACCAATCACATGACCTTCTGCATTAATACGTTTCAATAATTCTGGATAATTTTTGACGTTCTGTCCAACAACAAAAAAAGTAGCTTTGATATTATTTTCTTTAAGAATATCTAATACTTGAGCAGTACTTTGAGGCCAAGGGCCATCATCAAAAGTCAAAGCAATGACTTTTTGGGCTGGACTGAGTTTAGCTTCTTTAATTATTGCCCCTTGAAAACGAGCAGCTAAATTATAACCAAGCCCTTTAGCTTGTGCTTCTTGCTGCCAACTTGTGAGCATGGTTGTTTTTAAACTCTCAATCCGCTTTTGAGTGCCGACTTTAGCAACTAAATTATTATTGTCATTGATAATTTGACTGCTTTGCGCCTCAGAGGTATTGGGTCTAATCAGCATCATAACTCCGACGCTCAAGGTAGCACCCAAGGCAAGCAAAGCAATTAATATACCTTGCGGCCAAAGTAACGATTTATTATTTTCCACTTTATAGCTCCTTCAAGGGTAGAACCATCAAGTATGGTTCTGACGGTACTTTATAGCACATTTTTCTTTAAAAATTAGATACCCAAGTTAACCACTTTAATCCTGAAATTTTACATCTGGATTAATTGAAGTTAACATTTGAGTTTTGCTGTAACACCATAGGTTATGGTAAATGCAATCTAGCTTGGAGCGATCGCCATCCAAAAACATTCAGGTAATATGTACCCAGTTTCTTCGCCTCTATACTCAAATAGTATGAGGTTTTTCTTTAACAGGTGATTCAGTGAATTTACTAATTTTAGAAAATCCACTCTTAAAACTTAGTCAGCACTTTCACTTGTATGTAACTAATGCTGCTAAAATTACTCACCCCCTGAAATAGCATCAATGTTTGCAGATAAATAAAAGTTATTGAGTAGATAACTTAATTATTAGGTTATCTATTTTGAAATCACTCTAGGTAGATTTTACTGCTTGGGGACATTTTTTTACATTTACAAAAAATTAAGTTTATCTTGACATCTTTAGTTACCATTCATCAAGTTAATTAACAGCAACCTATAAAAAATAGTTTCTCATTGTTAAAGCAGATCAATTAGTCAATTTATATACTCTTTGATTAATTATTGAGATGATGTGAGCAACTCATGATTTTTAATTAAAATTTATTTAGCTGTATATCTTAGCATAACAGTCGATTCTCAGACCAAAGGCAATGTTGGTAATTTTAAGATGATTAATTAATTGCTATGGCAAATTTATCAAGTTTGCTAATACCTAAAAATACATAAACTCTTGTAATTTAGATAACTAAATTTTCAATATGTTTCCATACAGAGATAAAGAATGGCTATTAATCTTACTTATATGTTCTTTAGTTTTATGGTTAATCTTTTTAGGTAACTCTCCTTTAAGAGATTGGGACGAAGGTACTGTAGCACAAGTAGCCCGGGAAATTTGGCGCGCTCCGCTAGGTTCTTGGCATTGGCTTTACCCAACTTTGGGCGGTGAAGCATATCACAACAAGCCACCTCTGATGCACTTATTAATTGCTTGGACTTACTCTTTAGGGGGTGTAAATGAGTGGACAACACGCTTACCGGGTGCTGTTTTAACAGCTTTAGGAGTTCCTTTGCTGTACTTAGTTGGCAATTTGCTTTTTCAGCAAAATTTACCTGCTTTGTTTGCAGCATTAGTTTATTTAACAATGTTACCTGTGGTACGTCACGGACGCTTGGCAATGCTTGATGGTGCAAGTATTAGTTTTTTTCTGTTGTTATTATTTTGTTTGCTCAAAGCGCGTCATCATCATCGCTGGGCTGTAGGTGTAGGAGTTTGTTTAGGGCTAATTACTTTAACCAAGGGAATGCTAGTTTTACTTTTAGCGGGAATTGTTGGTGTATTTGTGTTTGCTTCTCAACAATTAATTTTGATTAAAAATCGTTATTTATGGATAGGAATTTGTTTAGGCATATTCCCAGCGATCGCTTGGTATTTGGCCCAATGGCAACATTATGGTAGTAATTTCTTAGAGGTCAATTTGCAAGCACAGACTTTCGCACGTTTAGGACAGTCTGTAGAAGGTAATACAGGCCCTCTTTGGTACTATTTGATTGAATTACTCAAATATTCATTCCCCTGGTTGTTATTTTGGCCAGGAGGGTTTTATTTAGCTTGGAAAAAACGCCAAACTAGCTGGGGTAGTCTTATTTTAATTGGGACAACTATTTACTTAGGCACAATTTCTTTAATGACTACTAAATTGCCGTGGTATGTCATGCCAGTTTATCCTTTTTTGGCTTTAGCTATTGGATTAAAATTGAGTGATATTTGGCAGCAAACTCACTTTAGAGCCAGAATTTTGGGATATTTTCTCTTCGTCATTGCTATTGCAGGTATAGGAGGTATTGTTTACTTTACGATTGGTGATTATCAACCTGTACTAATTGCTATGAGTATAGTTTTATTCATTACTATGAGTATAAGTGGATGGCTGATTTTAGCAAGCGATCGCAGATTTATTCCCGTATTATTTGCAGGAATGTATTTAGTTCTATTCCTGTTAATGAGTTCCAAATCTTGGATTTGGGAATTAAATGAAAACTTTGCAGTCAAACCAGTAGCAGAATTAATTCGCAATCATGTTCCACCAGGAACAATAATTTACACTTCTTTTGCTTATGGTCGTCCTAGTTTAGACTTTTACTGCGACTGCAAAGTTATGCCAGCAAATGATTTAGTGTTACCAAAAAAATTAACTAATAATGCTTATTTACTTGTCAACAAAACTACCTTAAAAACGTTAAATTTAAATAACAATCAAATATTGGGTAATGTTGAAGATTTTAGTTTAATTGCACCATCTATAAAATAATTGTTTTGTACTTAAAATCAATACGTTTATCAACTACTGTTTGGTAAATAAATATATATTGTCTTGCTTATAAGTTAAACGAAAATCTTTGTTAATTTGTAGTTGATTAATGAAGGTAGAAGAGAATTCACGTTTATTATTGGTATTGGCATCTAACAATATATATTTAAAAGCATTATCACTTTTTGGTAATAAATCTAAATTGATGTCAGTTAACTTAACCATAGGACGTTGGCTCACATGAGGAGCAATTCGTGATGTTGTTAAAATACCTCCTTCTGGTTGTACTAAACTGACAGCAGTATAAAGTGATCGCAGATTAGGTAAACTTGATAGATAACGAGTTACAAAAAATTCATACTTAGCTAGTAATAAAAATGCAATTATAGAACAAATAATTAAAATTTTCGGCTTTAACCAAAGTCTTTTGTTGTGTTGCTGATAATAACTAATAGATTTTATTAACCATACAATTATAAATGGGAAAATCAACAAAGAATAATGATGAATTAAATCTCTTTGTGCCCAATAATCAGAAAGAATGTTGAGTAATAGCATTGGTAAGGCTGGCAAAATTACAGCGATTTTTCGCCAATGTAAGCCAATAATTACTGGTAAAATTAAAAGAAAATAATAAAGTATTGTATCAAGGACAAAAAATTTTCCTGCAATTAAACTAGGATTAGTAATAATATTCCAAAGAATTTGTTTTGGTGAATCGCCAAGAGAACGATAAAATATAACCCCGCCAGCTTGCCCACTACGGAGTAGCGGAACAAGATAAACAATTGTGATTAAATACCAAGCTGTGCCAATAAAAATACACCCTAGACCATACCAACGACGGTGTTGAATTAGCCACAGCCAAAGCCCTAAAGCAATTACAGTTAAACTCAAAATATCTTTACAACTTAAGGCTAAAATAACAGCAAACATTAACTGTCCAATTCGACCAGCGATTCCTGCCCACATTGCCCATAATAATGCTGGTACGGCGATTGCTTCTGGACGAAAGTCAGTGAAAAAGTTGATATTGAATAAGGCAGGATAAAGCAAATATGAGAGTGATATCGCTCGTGCATAAGTAATGTTTAAACCACTTTGTAGACTTAAAGCATATATTGGTACAGCACCAACGGCTAAAGCGAGCGCCTGTACAGCAAATAGCCAGTGTACATTAGGATAAATTTTGTATAGTAGGGCGATCGCATACAATATGAAAGCAGCATGATCCCCAAGTAGGTGAAATCCAAAAAATGATGAAATTGGCTGTAGACCTTGGCTAGCTAGGTATATCCATTGGTCAAAAACTGCTAAATCAAGAGCCGTAGATTGAAACAAAGCGTGTCTCAGGCTACTAGCAGCAAATAAAATTAAGCTGCTAATACCAATCATCCAGCCAAGAGGCTGAAGATGACTCATACTTTTTCGCATACGTACCATCAAAAAATTAACATTTTCTATGCTTTCGTCAATATCTTTGATAGCTAGGCAGATGTCAACCTACCCATTGTTCCTGGGCAAATCCTACAGCTAACTTGACCAGCAACATCGCAAATAAACCTAGCATTAAACATCCCTGACGGGGATAACGCGACAGCAGCACACCAATAGCAACACTCAAAGGTATGATTCCATAAGCCAAACGGCTTAAAGAAATCGTACCACCAGAAGCTAGTAACAAACCGATACCGCAAAAGCCATAAATTATAGCTACGGGGGTGAGTGCTGCCCTAAAACGCCACAAGACAAAGCCGCCACCTAAAAGCATCAACGCATTCAGCAAATTATTGATGAGTTTTTCCTCAGCAATAATGAGCAAAAATGCAACCAAGGTGTAAAAACCATAGATTCTATTTAAGGAATGCAAACTTTTCTGAGTACGCCACATCCAAAAAATACAGCCAACCACCAAGCTAAATAACAAGGGATGCCAAGGATCTTGTAGTCCGCCGTTGGGGTTTTGTACCCAACCAAATTTCCAATTATCACCCACTACAATTTGCATCAGCATATTTAGCCAACCTTGCCAATCAAAACCCAAGGAAGGCCGCCAGCCCCGCTGCGCTGCGATAAAAGCTAAAGGATTGTGAAAATAAATGGCACAATACAAACTAAATAAAAGTATGCCTGTGGCACTTGCTAAACTGGCAAGATAAGCACTTGCTGGTCTGCGTTCTTGCCAAGCTGCGATCGCTAAGGCTGGAATTAATGCTATACCTGTAGGCCGAGTTGCTGTAGCCAAACTACCCCAAAAAGCCACCCAAGGGTAATCTTTGCGGTCAAAAGCCCACAGTGCCGAGGTACTCAAAAATAAATACAGTCCCTCGGTATAAATTACTCCTGTAAACATCGCCATCGGACACCAAGACACCACAGCCGTCGCCCACTGTGCTGCTTTTATACCACAATGTTCTTTTACCCAAAAGTAAATACAGTAGAGTGCAGCACAAAACGCCAAATTATTGACCAGTGTACCTGCAATTTCAAAAGATAAACCCAGGCGCATTAATGCCCAAATACACAAAGGGAACAGCGGGAAAAAAGCTAAATTATGTTGTTTCCCATCATCCACAAATTCATATCCAGAAGTCACTATTGCTCGATAATGAACACTATCCCAGCCATCAACAGCACTCCAGCCTAAAATCATAGACTCTTCTGTATGATTTGAGGGTAAATGTGGGGCTAATAGCAACATGGCACACCAAATTAAGATGCGACTACCAAACCACATTGCTGCTGGAAAAATCGCTTCATTTTTCCAGAAAAATTTTATGATTGATATTTGAGACCTAACCATAGGCTTCAGTTGTTCTACAGGCTCCTTGATGTATCTTTTTACCTATGGTTGCTCCAAACTATTAGTATCATTAAAAACATAGTTGTTAAAATCAGAATTGAATTCCATCTGAACCGCAATAAATATTTTTACCTTGTTTGAGTCCATCGTATCCGTATTCAAAATGAAGTTTTTATTGTCGAAATTCTCAGCATTTATCATTAACAATATAGTATTTATATACACAATTTATTCCAATTGCCAAGTAAAAGAGAGTTTGACTACTGATTATGGGGATCACTGTGATATATGAGTCCCAGGCAATTTATAGTGGGAGTTATCCGTAAATCCTTAAGCAATTGTGAAAGCTATTACTCTTCTTGGTTCCACTGGCTCAATCGGTACTCAGACTTTAGATATTGTCTCGCAGTACCCAGATCAATTTCGGATTGTGGGATTAGCTGCCGGGAATAATGTGGAGATGTTGGCAGATCAAATTCGGCAGTTTCGGCCAAGTATAGCCGCGATCGCTGCTGAAGATAAATTACCAGCACTCCAAGCTGCGATCAAAGACGTTGATCCCCAACCTCTTTTACTAGCTGGCACAGCCGGAGTGATTGAAGTTGCTCGCTACGGCGATGCCGAAACTGTCGTTACAGGTATTGTAGGTTGCGCTGGTTTGTTGCCAACCATCGCCGCCATTGAAGCAGGTAAAGATATTGCCCTCGCCAACAAAGAAACTTTAATTGCTGGTGGCCCTGTAGTTCTACCCTTAATAGAGAAACATGGTGTAAAACTATTACCTGCTGATTCTGAACATTCAGCAATATTTCAGTGCCTGCAAGGAGTTCCCCAAGGCGGATTACGTAAGATTATACTCACTGCCTCTGGTGGTGCTTTCCGTGATTGGCCTGTCGAAAAGTTACCAGAAGTTACTGTTAGTGATGCTCTCAAACATCCTAACTGGTCGATGGGTAAAAAAATTACGGTAGACTCTGCTACTTTAATGAATAAAGGATTGGAAGTAATTGAGGCTCACTTTCTGTTTGGCTTAGATTACCAAGATATCGAGATTGTTATTCATCCGCAAAGTATTATTCACTCATTAATTGAGTTGCAAGATACCTCTGTGTTAGCACAACTTGGTTGGCCAGATATGCGTTTACCGTTGTTGTATGCCTTATCTTGGCCCGATCGCATCTACACTGATTGGGAAAGACTAGATTTGGTGAGAGCAGGTAGTTTAACTTTCCGCGAACCAGATCATCAAAAATATCCCTGTATGCAGTTAGCTTATGCCGCAGGCAAAGCAGGTGGCTCAATGCCAGCTGTATTAAATGCCGCTAATGAACAAGCTGTCGCATTATTTTTAGCAGAGAAAATTGGCTTTTTAGATATTCCTCGGTGTATTGAATGGGTGTGCGATCGCCATCAAAATCATAACTGTGCAAATCCTTCTTTAGATGACATTTTGGCAGCAGATCAATGGGCTAGACAAGAAGTTTTAACAGCAACTAAAAATTTAACAACCAAACCCCATGTAATTTCTTTGAATTAAATCCTTTCAAAGTACTAAGCAAATCACATTTGCTGCTATTCAAATTAAGTCCGCCTTTGCGGACTTACATAAAATAGATATTTTTCCAGCACTACTAAAAATTTTAATTTTACAGGTAGAAATTTTATGCCTACAAATTTATATAATCTTTAATTACATTATTTATATTTTTACTAAAAGCAATGATTAAAATTAGCATGATTATCTACAATATTTAGATAGTTTATACTTGATTAGAAAATCTTAATTAAGATACCAATCCTAAATGGTCGTGAAAAACATATATATGGAAACGTAGACGCGTAAGCGGCTTGCCGCAGGCTACCGCCAAGAACGCCTTCGCGCAGCGTCTCGTAGAGAAGAACGCAAAGCTAAGAAAGAAGAAAAATATATAGAAATTTTACAAATTATTTAGGACTGCTATAGCTCTACCACATAGACAAACTTTTATCTTTTAGCTAAATAAAAAAAGATAGATTTACCACTGATTAGCATTTATGATTCCTACATTAATTATTGCTTGGATTGTCTTTACAATATTTTGGAAAATTTTCAAAACAACCGTCAGTAATGCTATAACAATTGCTGCAATTATTATTTTATTACAAGTAGGTTTTGGAATTACTCCCCAAGATATTTGGCATCAAATAATTCAGTTTACTCAAACCTTATCACAAATTCGGGTGAATAAATAACCACAATTAACAATTCTATGCTAAGTATTCAGTAGTCAGAAGTCACGATTCAAAAGGGTTCAAGAATGAAGAGGAATATTTGATAAATTAATTTATCTATTCTCTAGATATTTCTAAATTATGACTTCTGACTACTAGGTGATGAATTCTTACATTCTATTTTCATATTTAAAGAATTTATATTATTGTAATGGCTCTAATATTTATGGCTTGCTGAATAATTTGAAAACTCTTATAGCAATCCTAAATCATTCGTGAAGAACAAGATACCCAACTTCTTCAATAATTCGAGGATATGAATCTCTCTAATTTTCACAAATCAAATAGGATTGCTATATCTTTGATTTGATAAAATTCGCCGCTGCATAGACAAAACCTAGATAGATGCGCTGGGTTAAAATCCTGGAATTTACTAGCTTTGCTAGTAGTGCGGCCAGTGCAGCACCAGCGCGATAAGGTTTGTCTAGCCACGAACTTTATTCATTGGTGCTAGATGCAAGATACTTGTATTTCTATTCTTTATTTCCTTGCATTGGGCTGATTCAATTATTGTGTATTGAGGAAATCTTAGCCAACGCATCTTTGACATTTGTAGGTAACTGACGCATGATTTTTCCTCTTTCTCTATCTAATGCTACTAGTGTTACCTTTGCTGTTAAATATAATTGCCGTCTATCTGGAGAAACAATTGCATAATCCCAGTTAATGCGTACACCAGTCACTTCATTCATCCGCGTTTTCACAATAGCTGGTATACCTAACTCCATTGAGCGGTGATAGCGTACTGAAAGTTCCACTACTGGTAAATCACAGCCTAAAGCCACTAAATCGGCAAATTCAATTCCAATAGAACGTAAACACTCTACCCGTGCTTCTTCCATCCAAGTAAGATAAGTACCATGCCAGACAATACCTGAATAGTCAGTGTGATGGGGTTGTACTCTGACAGGATATTCAAACCAACTTTCAAAAGCACGATTTGAAGGAATGTCTATAGCATTAGTTGGTGGTAGCTGTGCTGGGTTTGGTTGTGGCTCAGACATATTCCAGTTTGAGAGCAATAATAGTTTTCCACATCTGGAATATCATAAAAATGATGCATCCATACCAGATCAAAATTATATTTATTAGCGATCGCGCCAAAAATTTCTACTCATTCTCCAAATCTACACCCGCATTGCAAACACCAGACAAAACACCCAAATATTCTTGTCTCTTTAAAATTACTAATCTTTTCCACAGTTAAACTCAGGCATCCTGATGATTCCAGATGCACAACCTTTGCAGAATGTTATATTTATTCACGATCTATTCAAGGTAATGGTGAATGGGTAATGGTGGTTTGAAAAACCTACCAAAATTACCAATTACCAATTACCAGGAACCTATACTGAATCAGCGATTGGTTCGTGTAGTAGTTTTGCCAGTAACCCATCAGATACAGAAACCCTTAACTTCTCTTAGCTAAAGCTTTACTAGCTGAATAGGCTGGCGTAGACTGCTTAACCAAATTAGCTAATTCCTGTAACTGGTTGATTGCTTCTGCTCCTTCCAACTTCATCAATTCGCGGTCATCACGCATTTCTGTCCAAGTAATCCCATAATCTGATACCAAAAATCGAATCAGATGGTTGTTGCCTAGGCTCACCATAAAAGAGGCACTATTCATCTGATCACCACAGGTATAACAAGACGCAGGATAACCACGTCGTTCTAATACAATTGCCAAGGCTTGTAAGTTCATTACCAAGTCTTGAACGAATTGCCGATGTTGATGCGCTAGCCTTTGAAACACTTTTGTCCTCCAGACACCACAGTCATTTTAGTCACTTTTATATTTTTTTTAGATTTTCTCACACACTGGTATTGTAAACTATTCATTACAATTCCCGGATACATTTACAGTAGTTAATTAACTACCTAGCTTAGGGTATTGGATAACTGTTAAGTTTGCCGTATCAAACTATTCAGTTTGCAAGTTTAATTTTTCAGACAGAAGCCCCAAAAATTTATTATTTCTTTATATATTTCTGTCCTAGTAGATAGTACTTGCCAGAATCCGCTTTAAGAGTAACTCAAATTCGACACCAATCAACCACAGAAAAGCTACGGATTTATTATTCTATAGCTATGTGTAGCCTAACGCATGACTAGCAAAAGCTTGAAAGCTCTTCAACCTTCTTCATGCCTTTGTGTGGTCAATAGACAGAAAGTATCATTTAGTCAAATTTGCAAATTACCCAAGCAGTAATTCCAAAAAATCCATACCTCCTCAATAAATATATGGAGTTTGGTAGAAAAACTTGCAGAGATTAGACTTAAAAATTCCGAATTTTTGCAAGCTTGCTTAATATTTTTAATACATCAGCTACTCTCAGAACACTAAGATAATTTTGCCACCCAACTATCTATAGGTTCAACCCAGAGAATAACTAAACTCAGAATCAGTATGTTGCCAATTCGGCAATTTTTATGAAGTTTTGAGATTTGCTGGGGTAAGTTACCTAATGCTAGGCAGCAACTTGAAGGAAGAGAACATATATAAGATCAGGTATTAATCCGAAACTGGCAAAGATATAAATAACTCAGTATAACTATCTTTCCCTGTTGAATAGAGCCTATCCTTGATAAATTCTATTAATTGATAATAATTAATACTTGAGTTTAGTTAATGTAACAGTAGTTATCGATTAATGCAACAAATAAATGTACAACTTTATATAGGATTTATTCAACGTTTCTTGCTCTGACAAGCTTAAATCAATCGGTTCTCTGTTTCTAGCTCCTACTTTTGACGAATAAGTTTGTCAGTCACACCTACAACTAAACCCAACAATGTTATCAATGTTGGGTTTTATACTTATGATTATTAACGCTGTTAATAATTAGAAAAACTTATCCTGGAAGTTGCCTTTTTAAAGCTTCTAGTCCAGCCCAACGGCTATCAACAGGCTGATCTGAACTATCATTAGCAGCGGTTAAAATACCTGGGCAGTTGAGGTCACATAACTGACGCTGAGGTATTTCTAAGCACATTTGCTCGTACAACCATTCACTAGGATAGAAGTAACCATTGGGCGATATGGTTTCTACTAAATCCTCTATTGCTACTTCTCGCTCTAATGGCAAATCTTGAGCTTGATTGGCCTCCTCATCTAACCAAATAATTTCTTTGGTATTCAGCGTCAATCTGTGATTGTACTGCTGTAAACAGCGGTTACAAGTACAAGTAATAATTGCTTCTGCCTGACCGGAAACTTCCAGGTAGTTACCGTGATGCTGAACACGGAGCCGACCGCGAACTGGTGTTAATGTATCCAGTCCAGGCAGAAACTCTTTAACCTGAATTTCCTCTGTCCGCTCCGGGGCTTTGGTTAGCTGCGGAATAAAAATTGCGTCCATAGGATTTGTGAGACATCCTCACGATAACTTATGTTTTCACTCAGCAATTTTGCTGACATTACATATCTATCTTAGCTCTGAGAACAGTCGAAGTTGTTGACTGAGTGGGCTTTCAGAATTCCACTGCTGGACGAACAACTAAATGACGATGGGGTTCTTTGCCGCGACTGAAAGTTTCCAAATCAGAAAATTCCTTTAAGAAAGTATGAATTTGTCGCCGTTCAGCTGAACTGAGGGATTTTATCTCTACTTCTCTACCAGAACTACGTACTTCATTGGCTGCATCTTCAGCTAAGGAACGAATTTCTGCTTGTCTCCTCACCCGATAACCATTCAATTCGATGGTATAGGATGCTTGTTCTTCCTGGGGTTGGTTCAGGTTAAGGACAGAATTAGCTAGATACTGAATTGCATCTAGCACAGAACCATCAGCACCGATGAAAACTTGGATTTGTGCTGGTGTCAATTTAGTTTCGTCAATCGTTAACCAGTAATTATCTGGTTCTGGGGAATCGTCGTATTCAGGTTGGGCTATTTCTAAATTGCCCTGAATATCAGCAGAGACCCCAGTGAGTTCTAGCAGTGATTTTAACCACTGCTGACCTCGCTGCATGGAACTGTTACTCATCTATCAACCTGTAGGCTTTTTCTTAGAACTTTTTGGCTCAAAAGGTAATGACTTTTGTTCAGTAGCTGCTTGTTTCTCCTGCGTCTCTACAATCTTTTGTAATTCCTCTGGCAAGGGTTCACGGGAGAGAATATAAGTTTGCAATGTCTGGAAAATATTACCAATTACCATATACATCAACACCCCAGCAGGTAAGGGGAAAAACAAAAACATCCCAGAAAAGATAACTGGTGTGATTTTGTTGACTGTATCCTGTTGTGGGTTGCCACCACTGGAGTTTTGGCCTGAGAGTATTTGGCTCACGTAAAGACTGATCCCAAAGAAGATCACCATAGCAACGATATCCCAGTGGATAGTTCCATCGGGATCAACTGCACCAACTCGCCCTAAGGCATCGATGAAGAGGAATCCTTTATCTGCTGCTAGCCCGGGAATTGTGCCTTGAATTGTCACGTCTCCTGGTTGTAAGGCTTCGATGTTACCTTGGGCATCGATTTTAATTCTTTCTTCGCCTTTGGTGATTTTCCATTCGGGAGTTAGCTTTGTTTCTGGGTGTTCGGTTAATAAGACATCAAAGGGTTTACCTTCTAAAGTCTGGTATTGTATTTTTGTTTTTTCTCCTACTGATAGTTTGTTACCACCAGGGAGAATAGCAGTTACTCTATGATGTTCTCCATCAGCAACGTAAATGTTTTGTGGGGCTGTAGCAAAGGCTTGGGGTTGAATTCTTTCGATTTGTTCAGCAGGAAAGATTTGCAAGTTAACAGAGTAGTTTACCCCAGCAAAAGGCGATCCCCGTAGGGTAGCAAACAACGCTAACAATACAGGCATTTGCAAAAGCAGTGGCAAACATCCAGCTAAGGGGTTGCCGAACTCCTTTTGGACGTTCATCATTTCTTCTTGCTGCTTTTGGGCGTCGTCTTTGTAACGCTCTTTGATTTCTGCCATCCGCTTTTGCATTAGAGGTTGCACAATTCGCATCCGCCGCATATTGCGGATTGAACCAGCACTCAGGGGATAGAGCGCAAAGCGGACTATCAATGTCAAGGCAACGATCGCCAATCCATAGCTCGGCAAAATGCCATAGAAAAAGTCTATGATTGGCAACATTACGTTGTTTGAGAGGAACCCGATACCAAAATCCATTATTCTGAATTCAACCTGAGGTACTGTAAATTTAACTGGATCTAATTTATCTAAATCATGATTCCGCTGCGACTATCTCTTGCTACGGATAGCCGCACATGATGAAATTTGGGAGCGGGGAGTGGTGAGTTGGGAGTTGTAGGTAGTATTTGATAAGTGGGAAGTTGTAAATTGTTTATTTTATACAGAGCAATTATTCTTTTCCCTACTCCCTTTTCCCTACTCCCTATTCCCTACTTTTAATTAGTACTTGTGGATGTGGGATTTTTAACAGCAATTCTTTCATTGATGTAGTCGTATACTTCACGAAACTTGGGAATTGCCCGCATTTCTAAGCGGCTACCATTTCTGAGGGTGACTACCATATCTCCCCAAATGCCAATACCACGAGGAACTTTAACGATTTTGACAATTTCTGAGTAGATAATGTCAGTGCGATCGCGCCCCATCCAACCACCAGTTACAGAAATTCTGCGGTCTGTAATCCGATAGCGTAGCCACAATGCTCTGACAATTGACCCAATTGTTAAGGGAATTCCTACAACAGTCAGTCCAATCAACAAATTGAGAATTAAGTCGCCAATGTGCGGCCCGCCTTCATAATAAACTTCTTCACGAATGCCCATTTAATACCTCAGCTTGTGCCAACAACTGCTCTAATTCTTGCAGAAATTGTTGGCTTCCGCACTTAGATTTTGCTGCTGTTGGCTTCACAACAAATACTAACCGCCATCCTGGTAATAATTTTGGCAACAACTGATGCAAAGCTGCTGCCATTTGACGTTTAATTCGGTTACGCACTACAGCCTTTTTACTGACTTTTGTGCTGATTGATATGCCAATTTGTGTGCTAACAACTTGTTTTGCATTGGTTGTTAGTGTATTAGAGGCAGTATCCCAAGAAATTTCTTCGGAACGTCGGGGTCGCAAAGCTCTCAATGTGAAATGAGAACTTTGGCGCCGAATTCCTTCTCGGAAAACTGCCTGAAAATCTTTGCGAGATTTAAGTCGATTCGCCTTAGGCAAAGCCACAACTGTTCTGGTTGCTGAAAATGCTCTAAACGCTCAAACGATGGCGGCCTTTTCTTCTTCTAGCTCTAATCACATTTCTGCCATCTGGTGTCCGCATTCTGGCACGAAATCCTGAGGTTCTTTTTCTCTTGCGGCAAGTGCCGCCCAGGGTTCTTTTCATACTGTTGTCCTCTAAGGCGATTCTGATAAAAAGTCACAATCTATAATCTTACCATTGTCTTTTGCCAAGAGTCCACCGAATATTATATTTGAAGGCTTAAAGCCATTGCGGTGAACAGACAGCGATTTAGGTGGTTTGATAGACTTGAGGGGACTTTTGTTAGGGTGATTTTGGCGTGTTTTTAGTTCAAATATTGCTAAAATCTCACAATCACTTCTAGCTGCATTCTCCGAGTGACTGCAATCAATCTAAAATCTAGAACCTAAAATTGTTTGATTTAACTGACACTCAAAATCCAAGTTCCCAAATAGCGCAGTAGGGGTACATCTCCTGGCGAGAGAACTTGACAGTTGAAATAAAAAGTCCCACCAAATGAAGGGTTATCCACGTTAGATAAGACTAACTCAACGCGACTGCCTGCTGGAACTGGTTCTTTGGGAAAGATTTCAATGACTCGACCTTCTTTATCCCATTTCACTTCTGAAAGCGGTACTTTTTTATCTTTGACTCTAACTTCTATACTTTTGGTATCAAACCTGCCTTTGTAGTAATTAGGATAAGTAATCGCAAATTGAGCGACTGCCAATTTCATCTTTTGTTGGGGAATTCTCAGCCTATATCTATCTTTACTGTTAGTCTGTCCCCCAAAATCTAACCGGAAAGGAAGTTGATATTCTGGTTTGACACCACTAAATAGTGTGAAGCCAGGTAAGCTTTGCCCTACAGCTTTAGTTGTCAAACCAGTTATCAAGCTGCTACTTACGGCTAAGGCGCAAAGTATTGCCAGGTATGATTTACGTCGAATAGATTTGCCACCAAGTAAAGGTTGCATAGTTTAACTCCTCTAGCAGATATAGCTTTTTTATGTAAACACCTAAGTTTAGTATTCTTAACTAAACTTTACTACTGATTTCTTGACATTTGGACGATAACTTAAAACAAAAAGTGCCGTCAATCATAGAAAGATGAGACAAGCAAGCAATCATAGGTGAAAGTTGCTATCAATAATTTTGGCAAAAATATAGGTTTGTAGCTTGGCAATCTGCTGATTTTTGGGCAAATTAAATGTGAGTGTATTACTAAATATGTACAAGTGTATATAAGTTTAATATCTTTGTTATAAAAATTGAGCGATATCATCAGCGATAGCCAAGTATATTAGGCTAGATTTATAAAAATAAGTTGGTATTGAAGAAATAGTAATCTTTAAAAATCCTCGAAAATTATTAAGATTTTCTAACTTTACAAAATAGCAAGATGTAAGGAATGCAAAATTTTCTAATCCCGAAAATAAGCTAAAGACAAAGATATTAACTGGAGAATCAGCATAGGATTGGTAGTATGTGAACTTATGGGTAACTACCAGTCAGTTTTGCCAGTTATAACAAGCTAGGTTAGGCTTTGTCTTGATCAGTAAGAATGGGAAATATAAATTTCCAGGTTCAATCTACAAACAACGCGCGATCGCTAACATTAATGCAGATCCACTATCAAAGTGGAAAGTCCCAAAACTGGGAAAATTGAAGGTTTTGCAGATATGTAAGTATTTATCTCTAGGAGATTTCATGAGAATAGCAGTTGCTAAAGAAATAGAAGTTTGTGAACGTCGTGTGGCATTAAATCCTGACAGCGTTGCTCGATTAATTAAACAGGGTTTAGAAATATGGGTAGAAAAAGGTGCAGGAGAGCGATCGTTTTTTAGCGATTCTGCCTATGAAGCCGTAGGAGCTAAAATTATTAGTGATACGGATCAATTGTGGAATCAAGCTGATATTTTACTCAAAGTTAGTCCACCACAAGAGCGCGAAGATGGACGATCAGAAATTGATTTACTCCACGAAGGATCGGTCTTAATTAGCTTTCTCAATCCTTTAGGAAATCCCATCGTAGCCCAGCAATTAGCGAACCGCAAAGTTACAGCTTTGAGTATGGAATTGATCCCCCGTACTACCAGAGCGCAAAGCATGGATGCACTCTCTTCACAAGCATCGTTAGCAGGTTACAAAGCCGTATTAATTGCTGCGGCTGCATTACCAAAATATTTCCCGATGCTGACCACAGCCGCAGGCACAATCGCCCCAGCTAAAGTATTTATTATGGGTGCAGGTGTGGCAGGACTGCAAGCGATCGCCACCGCCAGACGCTTAGGCGCAGTAGTAGAAGCCTTTGATATTCGTCCGGCTGTGAAAGAAGAAGTCCAAAGTTTAGGGGCGAAATTCGTCGAAGTCAAACTAGATGAAGAAACCACCGCAGCAGGCGGTTACGCCAAAGAAATTTCGGAAGCTAGCAAACAACGCACCCAAGAAGTCGTCACTGAACACGTTAAAAACGCCGATGTGGTGATTACAACTGCCCAAGTCCCAGGTAAACAAGCACCAAGGCTAGTTACCGAAGAAATGGTAGCTCAAATGAAACCAGGTTCAGTTATTGTCGATTTAGCAGCTGAACAAGGTGGTAACTGCGCTTGTACAGAACCGGGTAAAGATATTGTTTGGAATGGTGTAACAATAATTGGCCCGATTAATCTTCCTTCATCTATGCCCGTCCACGCCAGTCAGTTGTATTCCAAGAACCTGACATCTTTGCTGCAACTATTAATTAACAAAGAAAAAGCTTTGCAAGTAGACTTTGCCGACGACATTATCGATGCAGCTTGCATTACACATACAGGCGAAATTCGCAATCAACGAGTTAAGGATGCACTGCAAGCTATCAACATTCAACAACCTGCTGTGAATTAGGGAATAGGGAGTAGGGAGTTCTAACCTCTAACCTAAGCACCCCTAGCCCCTCATATAAGGAGTTTTTTCAACATGACAGACGCATTACTCGCTGCTTTGTTTGTATTTGTATTGGCATCTTTTATTGGCTTTGAAGTCATCAACAAAGTGCCACCAACTCTGCACACACCTTTGATGTCAGGCTCAAACGCGATTTCTGGCATTGCGGTACTAGGGGCAATTGTCGCTGCTGGTGCTAGAGAAACTAATATTTCTGTAATTCTCGGTTTGATTGCGGTGGTACTGGCTACAGTCAACGTTGTCGGTGGATTTTTAGTCACCGATAGAATGTTGCAAATGTTTAAGAAAAAGGAGATTAAGGCGTGAGCGACTTTTTACCAACTGGGATTCAGCTGACGTACTTAGTCGCTGCATCTTTATTTATCTTTGGTTTAAAAAAGCTGGGATCACCAGCGACAGCAAGGAATGGGAATGTGATTGCAGCCGTGGGAATGCTGCTAGCAATTGTCGCCACCATGCTGGATCAGCACGTATTGAACTATGAGATGATTTTGTTAGGCTTGGCGATTGGTTCAGGAATTGGTGCGATCGCAGCCTACAAAGTCCAAATGACAGAAATGCCCCAAATGGTTGGTTTACTCAATGGTTTGGGTGGTGCGGCTTCAGCACTAGTCGCCGTTGCCGAATTCTGGCGGTTGTTAGGCAGTTCTCAACCCATCCCCCTTGATGTCAACATTTCCATGTTGTTAGATGTGTTAATTGGTGGTGTCACCTTCACAGGAAGTTTTCTCGCCTTCGCCAAATTACAAGGTTTAATTAGCGGTTCTCCAATTACATTTCCGTTTCAACAACCATTTAATCTGTTACTTTTAGGTGCTTATTTAGCTGGTAGTGCTTACTTAATCGTCTCACCAGATAGCCTACCCATATTCTTGGCAGTAGTGGCGGTTTCCTTGGTGCTGGGTGTGATGTTCGTCATCCCTATTGGTGGTGGCGATATGCCTGTGGTGATTTCGCTGTTAAACTCCTTATCGGGGATCGCTGCATCCGCCGCCGGATTTGTGGTGATGAACAATATGTTAATCATCGCAGGCGCATTAGTAGGAGCTTCCGGTATCATCCTTACCGAAATTATGTGTAAGGCAATGAACCGTTCTTTATTCAGTGTGCTGTTCAGTGCTTTTGGTTCAGTCAGTGCAGCTGGCGGTGGTGCTGCTGGTGGTAGTACAGCCAATCAAACTGTCCGCAGCATTGATCCTGAAGAAGGCGCGATGATGTTGGGATATGCACGGAACGTGGTAATTGTCCCTGGTTACGGTATGGCTGTTGCTCAAGCACAACATAGTGTAAGAGAATTAGCAGATCAGTTAGAACGTATGGGAGTGGATGTGAAGTATGCCATTCACCCTGTAGCTGGAAGAATGCCTGGACACATGAACGTCTTGCTGGCTGAGGCAAATGTACCTTATACCCAGTTGTATGACATGGATGATATTAACCCTCAATTAGAACAAGCAGATGTAGCTTTAGTAATTGGGGCAAATGATGTAGTAAATCCTGCGGCGCGTAGCGATACCAATAGCCCAATTTATGGGATGCCGATTTTGGAAGTGGATAAGGCAAAGCAGACAATTGTCATTAAGCGCGGAATGAGTGCTGGCTTTGCTGGTGTAGATAATGAGTTGTTCTACAAAGATAAAACCACAATGTTGTTTGGTAGTGCGAAAGATATGGTGGCGAAGTTGGTTTCGGAAGTGAAGCAACTGTAAGAGAAACGAACCGCCAAGACGTAGAGGGCGCGGAGTAAAGAATTAAAGAGTTGGCTTGCCTTGGAGGTGTGATGCTTCTGAGGCAAGTTTTTTAGAGATTATTTCGCGCAAAGGCGCAAAGACGCAAAGTATAGAAAATTTATTGATTATAATTTAGATTATTTTTTATTAGTCAATTTTACTTATAGTAAGTAAAAACGTGTAAATATGCATAATCAAGAATTTTTTGATGATAAGCTTCTAGAAAAGAGAATCGACACATTTTATGGCTATGGTAATTACAAAGGTAATTATTGGTTTATAGGCATGGAAGAAGCAGGAGGAGATTTTAAAGATATTAATAACAGAATAAATATATGGGCGAAAAGAAGTCATAGAGAAATAGATGATGTTGCAGAATATCATATAGATATAGGATGGCCTGCTGGTTTTCAATCAGGCGCAGCAATACAACCAACTTGGAAAGGATTGATTCGGGCTGTATTAAGTGCTAAAGGAAAAGAAAATATTACTGTAGAAGATATTCGTAAATATCAAATAAATGAGTTAGGTAGAAAAGATAATGAGACGTGTTTATTAGAATTATTGCCTTTACCGTCACCATCTCTAAAGCATTGGATATTTAAGCATCACACCAAATTAACTTATTTATCTGATAGAGCAGCTTTTGAAAATTATTGTCTTGAAACTCGAAGAAATTATATTGCTCAGAAAATCAAAGAACATAAACCTAAAGGAGTTGTTTTCTACGGTAAATTATATGAATACTCTTGGAGAAAAATCACTGAAAAGATAACAAATGTAGAGTTTACATCGACCTCAGAAGGTTTCTTAACTTGTAGAAATAATCATACTGTATTTGTTATGGCAAAACATCCGGTAGCTTTCGGACTAACTAAACAATACTTTCATAGCATTGGTAGAGCGATCGCTGCTCAACTTTGAGATAGAAATATGCTGAATTCCTTAGCATTCTTTGCGAACTTTGCGGTTCGTTAAAAACAGCGATCGCTCATCAGTAAGATGATATAGCAATCCTAAATGAATTACAAACGACACATTCGCAGGATAGTTTATTTACAAGCCTTCCAGATTGCTTCTGTTTATATCTCAAATAGGATTGCTATATAAATCTAATCATGATAGACCACGATCGCCTATTCAAAGAACTACTCACTACCTTCTTTTGGGAATTCATCGAGTTATTCTTCCCAGAAATTACTGCTTATCTGGAAAGAGACACCATCACCTTCCTTGATAAAGAAGTATTTACCGATGTTACGGCTGGTGAAAAATATGAAACTGACATAGTAGTAAAAGCAAAATTTAGAGGACAGGAATCCTGTTTCTTAATACATCTCGAACATCAAGCTTATTATCAAGAAGCATTTGATTTACGAATGTATCGCTACTTTGCCAGATTGTATGAGAAATACGGTTTGCCAGTTTATCCAATTGCTTTATTTTCTTACGATCGCCCCAAAAAAGTCGAACAAGATTTTCATCAAGTTGCATTTCCTAATAAAGTCGTCTTGCAATTCAACTATGATGTGATTCAGTTAAATCGCTTGAATTGGCGAGAGTATCTACAACAGCAAAATCCTGTAGCTAGTGCGCTGATGGCTAAAATGAACATAGCACCACAAGAACGTCCTAGAGTAAAATCTGAGTGTCTGCGCCTATTAGCTACATTGCAGTTAGATCCAGCAAGAATGCAGTTAATTTCAGGGTTTATTGACAGTTACCTACGGCTAAATGCCCAAGAAAATGAAATATTCCAGGCGGAAATTGCCCAATTTGAACCAACTCAACAAGAGGTAGTTATGCAGATAGTCACCAGTTGGATGGAAGAAGGGATACAACAAGGAGAGTTGAAAATAATCCATCGTCAATTAACCAGGCGCATTGGTGCAATTACTCCTGAATTACAAGAGCGACTGCGCGGTTTATCGTTAACTCAATTAGAAGATTTAGCAGAAGCTTTGCTAGATTTTTCTACTGAAGCGGATTTAATGGCTTGGTTGCAACAGCAACAATAAAATATTTATCCTATTAAGCGATCGCATATACTAAGACCGGGTATTGCTTGGAAAATTTCTGTAACTTCAATATTAAAATTTACTCCTGATTAATTCGCTGTTTGAGTTCAATTTCAGCTTGTTCAAGTGTTATAGGAACTGCGTTTGAACCTGCGCGTTTTCTATCTACGTATGCATAAAGAGCTTCATTGTCTTCAGGATGTTGCTTAACATACGCAAGCAATTCACCATCAGACATAACTTTATACTCAATTTGAGTCATTGAATCAAAACCATCCGCATCTGTGAGTCTCTGCGTGAGAAAAAAATTACTGATCAATACCTCAAATTTAATACCTTAGATAGATGTGAAGCAATTTTTAGAGATTATTGCTAATAATTCTTACTTCTTATAAGATAAAAAACTGTAGTTGCAAAATTTTTGCAACTTTTTTGTGCCAATAATCATTCTAAGGTGATGCCAAACAACTTCGTACTCAGTGCAGAAAAACTATTAAGTCGTCGTCAACTGCTGAAATGGGGTATATGCACTGCTGGGGTTGCAGGTACGGCAGCACTTTGGCATACCCTTAATGCACAAAGCAAATCAATTGTGAAAGTACCGCCACTGGAAATCGAAGCAACAAAACAAGTTGCAAGTCCTATGCAGGTGTTACGAAATTTTGACTATGGCACGCTCAAGCAGGAAAATGGGCGTACTATTCGAGAATTTCAGTTAACAGCAGGTACATCTGTAATTCAACTCAATAGTGCTGTTTCTTACAATATTTGGGATTTAAACGGGCGTATTCCCGGGCCAACGCTAAGAGCAAAAGCAGGCGAACGGGTAAGAGTATTATTTCTCAATAAGGCGGGGCATTCTCACTCTTTACATTTTCATGGTGTTCATCCGGCAGAAATGGATGGTATTCGCCCAGTGAGTAATGGTAGTGCCACAATTTATGAGTTTGACGCAGAACCTTACGGTGTTCATTTATACCACTGTCATATTGAACCAGTGACGCGCCATATTGCCAAGGGCTTGTATGGAATGTTTATTATTGATCCGCCTACGCCGCGCCCCCCTGCTGATGAAATGGTGCTGGTGATGGCTGGATATGACATTAATGATGATAACCACAATGAATATTACGCCTTCAATGGGTTGCCGCATCACTATATGCATCATCCCATCCCAATTTACCAAAATCAGTTGATTCGGCTATATGTCCTCAACATCATTGAATACGATCCGGCAGTAACTTTTCACTTACACGCTAACTTTTTTGATGTTTACCGCACTGGGATGACTATGACTCCTAGTGAAAAAGCAGATGTGATTACGATGGGTGTGGCAGAACGGCACATTTTAGAATTCACCTATCGCCATCCCGGTAAGTATATGTTCCATCCGCACCAAGATGCGATCGCACAAAATGGTTGTATGGGACAATTTGAAGTAATTGCTGATAATACTTCTCAAAATCAATTAAAAAGTTCTTAGCTTGATTATTGCTGTCAATTTACTGCAAAACTGCCTTTGAGCAATAATTTTAATCGCTTTGATTCGTAATTATATTGAAAAAAATCTAAAATTATCGCCAAAAATTTTGCAAGCAGTTGCCAAAATATGTCATTACCTGCAAAATGAGCATAGCAAACTCTACGACACTGAGTCATATTAACTGCCGAAAAAATGAAAAACTTTAAATATATTTGTTTAGCTGTTGCGACTGCGGCAATTGTCAGTCTAAGTGCTTGTAACAACACACCAACCGCAGAAAATTCATCTGCGCCAGCTACGACTACAACGGCGCAAGTATCAGAAGCGACTACTCACGCAAGTCACGGAAGCAAAGCTAAAATAAATATCAATACTGCGATTTTGTCAGAGTTAGATAAGTTTGAAGCTAAATTAGGTGTCCCAGCTTTATCTAACAAAATTCAAGCGGGTCGTCCCTATGCTAACCCAGAAGATTTAGTTAACAAAAAAGTAATAACTCAAGAACAGTTTGAACAAATTAAAGACCAAGTAACTGTTCAGGAAGTTGTGCTAACTGGTGAAGTGAAAGATGTCGATTACATGACCAAGTTGGGCTTGATGAAAGGGCATCTTTTAGTAGCACAAGAACTGTTAGACAAAAATCTTCCCAAACAAGCAGAACCTCATATAGGACACCCAGTTGAAGAAATTTATGTAGATGTAGAAGACCAATTAAATGAGCGCAAAGTCAAAGAATTTAAGAGTACTTTAGTAAGTTTGCAAGATTTAGTCAAATCTAATCCGAAAGATGCCAAAGTTAAAACTAATTTTACTGCTTCTGTAGAATCTGTTGATGGTGCGATCGCAGTTTTACCAGAATCCCAACGCTCAAAACCAGAATTTGTCTTACAAGTAATTAATGGGTTGCTAGATGCTGCTAATTCCGAATATGGGGCAGCGATCGCTAATGGTAAAATAGCCGCAGCAATTGAATATCAAGATTCTCGTGGTTTTGTAGTTTATTCCAACGAATTATATAAAAGTATTTCTAGTCAAGTAGCTCAAAACAACCCAGAAGCACATAAAACTATCGAAGCCAGTTTTGCAGAATTAACAAAAGTCTGGCCCAGTGCTGTACCGCCTGCTCAACCAGTTAAGACACCTCCAGAAGTAACAAAGCTGGTAAAAACCATTGAGCAAAACTCGCAAGCAATTATTGATAAATCCAGCACCCAAGCACAACGATAGACTCGAAACTAACAGAAAATTGCAGATTTACACGTTTAAAATGAGTGGAAGTGAGAAATTTATTAGGGATGAAAAATGAAGTTATTATCTACTTTATGCCTAATAATTACTCATATCGCTCCATTTATATTTTGCTGAACTTAACAACTGATGCAAGAGCTTGACCAGAAAAAAACCATAGAACTCCTGAACACCATCATGGAATTTGAGCTAGCAGGAGTAGTGCGTTACACACATTATTCCTTAATGGTGACAGGCCCAAACCGGATTCCCATTGTAGCCTTCTTTAAAGGGCAAGCAAGTGAATCTTTACTTCATGCCCAACAAGTCGGAGAAATTCTCACAGGCTTAGACGGACACCCTACCCTGAGAATTGCGCCAATGGAAGAAACTTATAAGCATTCTGTCAAAGACATCTTGGCAGAAAGCTTATCCCACGAAAAGAAAGCATTGGAATTATACAAAACCCTCTTGGATACTGTAAGTAACGCCAGTGTTTACTTAGAAGAATTTGCGCGTGGGATGATTGGACAAGAAGAACTGCATAATCTGGAATTGAAGAAGATGCTGCGAGATTTTAGCTGATAGTCAATAGTCAGTAGTCAAGGGTCAATAGTCAACTGTCAAAAACTCTAGCTGCTCAACTCTTGACTTTCGACTATTGACTTTAGACTATTAACTGGGGGCTGTTGACTTTAAACTGAAGACAAGACAATGAATTTTAGTACTGCTTTACCTACTTTTGTGATTACACTCCGAGAAGGGGTGGAAGCCGCCTTAGTTGTTGGTATTGTCTTGGCTTTGTTGAAAAAAGCCAAACAATCCCGACTTAATTCTTGGGTGTATGCTGGTGTTTTTGTTGGTATTATTGTCAGCGCATTAATAGGTGTGCTGTTTAGTCTCTTAATTCAAGCATTGGGAAAAATTAATCCTCAGTATACTTCTGTGATGGAACCAGCACTAGAAGGAGTATTTAGTCTGCTGGCGATCGCAATGCTCAGTTGGATGCTAATCTGGATGACAAAACAAGCCAGATTTATGAAAGCCCAAGTTGAAGGTGCAGTGACAGAAGCACTAACAAAAAACAATAATGCTGGCTGGGGTATTTTTAGCTTAATTTTAATAGCTGTAGTCCGAGAAGGTTTTGAAACCGTGCTGTTCATCGCCGCTAATTTTCAGCAAGGTTTCATTCCCACAATTGGCGCATTAGGTGGCTTGTTAGTAGCAGCAGGAATTGGCGTATTGCTATTTAAACTAGGTGTTAAAATTAACATCCGCCAGTTTTTCCAAGTAATGGGTGTTTTCTTGGTGTTGATTGTTGCTGGCTTAGTAGTTTCGGCATTAGTACATTTTGATGAAGCTGTAGCTAACTTATCTCTTAGTAGCCGTGCTACAGAAAGCTTGTGTTTTTATTATGAACACTTCACCAAAGTGCATTCTTGTATCTTAGGGCCAATGGTTTGGAATACTTCTAGTATTTTGCCAGATGAGCAATTTCCCGGAATAATTCTCAAATCATTATTTGGCTATAGAGAACATCTTTATGTCGTAGAAGCAGTAGGATATATTGCATTTTTACTAACTGTCGGAGGGCTTTATTTCCGCAGTTTAAATGGCAGTCTTATAAAATCTCCTAACAATGTTTCTATGGCACGAAAGTAAATAAATCTTACTACCAACAAAGATAATGAGATTCCTATCCTCGACTGTTTGGCAAAGTCGGGGATATTTTTATTTACAAATTTTGTTTAAGTTGCTGACAAGTTTTAGCAATTGCATCTATACTACCGGGATTTACTAATCCATAATAATCAAAAACATAAACTCGATTATTCTGAGTTGCTTGTAGCTTTTGCCAAAAAGGTTCTTTTTTAAAAGTTGCTAAAATATCTGATTGAGAATTTGCTTGCGGAGCATTAACTAAAATTATTGCCTCTGGATTAGCTTCTAAAACTTTTTCGGGTGATAAAGTAATATAACCACCTATAGAACTTTTACCTTGTAATTCTGCTGCGAGATTTTTTAACTGAAATTTTGCCAGCAAATCTCCTGCCCAACTATTTTTATTCGGTGCTAAAATTGGTTGATTGCTAACTAAAACTAAAGTAGAAGTATTCTTGGTTGGATTTTTTGGTAAAAAACTTTGATAACGATTTAACAAAGGCTGAGGATTGGCATTAATTAACTGCGCTAGTTTTTGAGTAAGTTCTTCCAACGCTTGCCAAGTCTTCACTTGAGTTAGCAAAGTAGAAATTCCTAATTCTTTTAACCTTTGAATTACTAGATTAGAAAAGCCTTCTGCACCAATCACTAAATCTGGCTTTAAAGCTACGATTTTTTCTAAATTAGGAGGAGTTTGCCCTTCACTGACACGAGTAATATCTTGAAAGTTTGGATTATTTTTAAATAATGAACTTCCCGTAATACCTACTAGCTTTGTTTTATCAAGTTGATAAATAATATCCGTAGCAAGAGACGAAAGGGTAACAACTCTGTTGATAGTTTGTTGGTTATTAGGTTTTGTGTTAGCCTCTGTTACTGTCGCTGGCGGCTGTTGAGTAATTGCAGTACTACAAGCACTCAAGACTATACTTAATACAATTGCTAAGGCAGGTAATATCCATTGACGATACATATATAATTCCTTTTGAGTTGTATGCCAAATTAAAGATAATTTATAAAATAAACCTTAATTTGTAGAGAAATATGGTGCGTTATGGCTAATCTTATTCTCTCAAACTCCCAAATCTTCGCATAGCTGTAACATCCCTACTTAATACAGCCTTTTTGGACATTAACTCAAATTTAAAAGATGGAAACTTGCTAATATTGAAAAAACTTATGATATATATTGGAAAAGGCGAGAATAGACATTAGCCAAAATTTCTTAATGAATTGATGACTATGCCACTCGCCATTGAGTATACAAGGTTTATTGAGAAAAGCTTTACATAATATATATGATGAGGTACAAAAACTATTGTTAATTAAATAACAAATATACGCCTTATGTGAGTTAAGAGACTGGATGTTGTTCAAAAGTAAGGACAATCGCCTGTGCCAGTTGCGTAAGTCCTGTCTTTTTTCGTAGATGAATAACACAAATTAATTACTGTTATAATGCAATGCAATATAACGCATTATTCTGAAGTTAAGGTATGAGTACTACAAGTTTCAGGCTTGATGATGACCTTGAAGAGAAGCTTGAAGTAACCGCAGCGAAACTGCAACGAACGAAAGGCTGGATAATTAACGACGCTCTACGGCAGTATATTGCACGGGAAGAGCAAAAGCTGAGAATGCTTGAAGAGACACAAGAAGCGATATCCGATATTGAAGCACAAAGAGTCGTTTCTGGTGAGGAAGTTATGAAGTGGCTGGAAACCTGGGGAACCAGTGGCGAAACTCAAGCACCGAAGATATGAAGCTTCAGTTCTCAGACAGTGCGGTGCAGGACTTAGTACGACTAAGAGAGTTCATTGCCCAAAATAATCCGCAGGCGGCAGAGCGAGTATCGCTCAGGCTTAGGCAGGCCATAGGAAAACTCGTACTTTATCCCGACATAGGCCGTCCTGTCCCAGAGCTTGAAAATGTGCGTGAGCTAATCGCTGGAAACTACGTGGTTCGTTACTTGCGTGAGGAAGATACAGTATTTGTCTTACGGGTATGGCACGGCAAGGAATTTCGTGATTTTTAAGTAAGCGCAGAAAATCCAAATCAATTCAGCGATTAGGTAAAAAGTAAGAAACGCTATTCTATTTAAACTTTGGTGCGGCTGCACAGCTTTATTGCTCGGTCGGGACACAATTTGTTTATCGATAATAAATTGGATATCTTTGATACAGTGACATAAACGCAAATCTATGTAAGGCGCGATTATGCCAAGCCCAATGTTGAATTGTGAAATGTACACAATGAAGTAAGTTTAATAAATGCAAATATTCGCTTTAAAACTTGCCCCGTACAAAATACTATGGATTTGGATATAGGTGCATATCAAGTTCCCGCCAGGATTGAGGGGACACTACTAAAAAAAGCCGTTTTATCTCCAGCTAGTTTGTCTGATATGCCAATAAATTGGAGTTTTCCCTGGAGAGAGTTGTGGAGAAGTAACAGAGATGGCTTAACCATAGTCAAGATGAGTATTGAAGATGAAGTGTGGGGATTGGTTCAATACGGGATTTTTCCAAAAGATAACCCATCTTTTGTAATGATTGATAATTTGGAGACAAATCCTATTAGTAGAGGTACAAAATCAAACAGGTTGGTAGAGCCTGTAGGTAAATGGCTAATTTGGTACTGTGTAAATGTAGGCTTAAAACTCTTATCTCAGCTTAATTCAAACGATGAGTGTTTACTTCTACTGTTTTCAAAAGCACGAGCTTTTGAATACTATAATAATAAGATTGGGATGAGCTACCAGGGGACAAGATACTTAAGCCCAGGAGAGAAAGTTCATGAGTTTATGTTTACGCGACAGGGAGCGATTAGTTATTCGACTAGCCAACAGAAGATTTGGGGTAGTCCAACGTCCCTTGACTCCTGAACAAGTGAAAGCAGGTACTGGCAGAATACGTACTTACGCAGAATGGGAGCAAATTCTGAAAAGAGCTGAGTTTGGCGTGTCGCACTTATTTACCGAAGATCGCTTAAAGAGTAAATAAGTTAAGCAATTTTTTCTTCTATTTAACTGGCTAGGCGCGAGCGCATCTTACCCGTTGACCAAAAGAATGGGATACAAGCCCCGTCGTTCTACGACGGCTTTTCTTGGTTTCTGATGTACTCCTTTAGGATCTCTAATGGCGCACCCCCTACGGATACAGCAAAATAACTAGGACTCCACAAGGCTTCTTTGTGGGGTTTCTTGTATCCGGCTTGTCCATACCTGCGACTAGAAACACCTTTCAAAGCATTAACAATTT
>NZ_JACJRU010000033.1 GCF_014697425.1 Nostoc sp. FACHB-110 | reverse complement strand
GCGGCGGAAGACCCAGAATTTGAAACTTTCTATACCAAAAACATTTTGCTGAACGAGGGTATCCGCGCTTGGATGGCTCCTCAAGACCAGCCCCACGAACAATTTATATTCCCTGAGGAGGTATTACCTCGTGGTAACGCTCTCTAATAGACCCTCGGTACTGGGCGGTGGTCGTGACCAAGAATCTACCGGTTTTGCTTGGTGGTCTGGTAACGCCCGTTTAATTAACCTTTCTGGTAAACTGCTAGGCGCTCACGTTGCTCACGCAGGCTTGATTGTCTTCTGGGCTGGAGCAATGACATTATTTGAAGTTGCTCACTTTATCCCAGAAAAGCCTATGTACGAACAGGGCTTGATTCTGCTCCCCCACCTCGCTACTTTAGGTTGGGGTGTAGGTGTTGGTGGTGAAGTAATTGACACCTTCCCCTACTTCGTAGTTGGTGTACTCCACCTGATTTCTTCCGCAGTCCTGGGTTTTGGTGGTATTTATCACGCAGTTCGCGGCCCAGAAACCTTAGAAGAATACTCTTCCTTCTTTGGTTATGACTGGAAAGACAAAAACAAGATGACCAACATCATCGGCTTCCACCTGATCATCCTAGGTTCTGGTGCGTTGCTGTTAGTGCTGAAGGCGATGTTCTTCGGTGGTCTCTACGACACATGGGCCCCTGGTGGTGGTGATGTGCGCGTCATTACAAACCCAACACTCAACCCAGCAGTTATCTTTGGCTATCTGATCAAAGCTCCTTTTGGTGGCGAAGGTTGGATTGTCAGCGTTAATAACTTGGAAGACGTAGTTGGCGGTCACATCTGGATTGCATTAATTTGTATCTCTGGTGGTATTTGGCACATCTTCACCAAGCCTTTCGCTTGGGCGCGTCGTGCCTTTATCTGGTCTGGTGAAGCTTACCTTTCCTACAGCTTGGGCGCATTGTCCTTAATGGGCTTTATCGCTTCTTGTATGGTTTGGTACAACAACACTGTTTACCCCAGTGAATTCTTTGGCCCCACAGGCCCTGAAGCTTCTCAAGCACAAGCTTTGACATTCTTGATTCGTGACCAACGCTTAGGTGCTAACGTTGGTTCTGCTCAAGGCCCCACAGGTCTGGGTAAATACTTGATGCGCTCTCCTTCTGGTGAAATCATCTTCGGTGGTGAAACCATGCGCTTCTGGGATTTCCAAGGCCCCTGGTTAGAGCCTCTACGTGGCCCCAACGGTCTAGACTTAGACAAAATCAAGAACGATATTCAGCCTTGGCAAGCTCGCCGCGCTGCTGAATACATGACTCACGCTCCTCTAGGTTCTTTGAACTCTGTAGGTGGTGTAGCAACTGAAATCAACTCCTTCAACTATGTATCTCCTCGTGCATGGTTGTCTACTTCTCACTTCGTATTAGGATTCTTCTTCTTAGTAGGTCACTTATGGCACGCTGGTCGCGCTCGTGCGGCTGCTGGTGGCTTTGAGAAAGGTATCGACCGTGAGAATGAACCAGTAATGTTCATGAACGAGCTTGACTAAGTTGAAATTTTTCTTTCATCACTGACAACTGACAATCGAATGTTTATGAGGCTCTTGTATAAAAACAAGAGCCTTTTTCCTTAACTGTGACATTTTATGTGTACTGGTTTATGACAAACAAGAATCTATTTAGAATAGATCCAAATTAAAAACATGAATTTATTTATATATTTTTGATTGAAGCAGTATGAGTGAATTTGATTTTGCCGAAACTTTGCAGTGGACATCCGAAGCTAAAGCAAAGTTGAAAAATATACCTTTTTTCGTGCGTACCCAAGCGAAAGCGCGAATTGAGCAATTAGCTCGTCAAGCCGAGCAAGATATAGTTACAGGCGACTTAGTTGAACAAGCTAGGGTTGAGTTTGGACAGTGACCCAATATTAGAGTTTTAGAAAATGGCGATCGCTAATGCTTTACCATATTTTAATTACTGCCTACATTCATAGCTGCTAAGACTGCCTGCTGGCTGACATTTTTGTAAACAGTATCTAAATACTTCATTACTAAATCATTTACATTTACAACATCTTCGTCGGTTTTTGCTATCGGGATAGTTCCTAACACATCTAATACTGTCTCGCTGCTACTAGGCACAATCACGACTAAAGATGAATCTAAAGGCTCATGATATTCCCAAAAAGAGCTAAGGTTAATGGAAGATGACCTATGGGAAACTGTTGGCTGAATATCTGATTTTTTAGACGTATTTGTTTCAGATTTAGCACCTCTGAGCTTGCGTAAATCGCTAATAATTTGTTCTTTAGTTCGTCCGCGTAGCTGGAAAAGCACAAATGGATCTTCGCTAAATCTATCGCCTAATTGATAATAAATTGCCCCAATATGTTTACAAGGATTTGCTTTATCAGGACAAGAACATTTACTGTGTACATCACTTAACGTAAATGGAAACAAAGAAAGACCATTAGCAGTAAATACTTCTTCAATATTTTGGGGCATTTCTCCTGCTAATAATTTGGCAGCAAATAATGACCGCTTAGACATTGTTTCAATTACATAACCCCACTCTTCATCCGTAAAAGAGTCAAGAGAAAGAGAAACTTTATAAGGTTCAACTTCACTACCTTGGACTTTAGCTAATACTTTTGCACCTTTAAATTCGATACTGAGGACGTTACCTTGGCGTGCATAATTTCTGGCACGTTCTAACCGCTTTTTAAAGCGATAAGAATCGAGTAATTCTAGCCATCTTTGTGACCACCATTCACGGCTTGCTTGTAATGTGTAACTAGTCATAATCAATTACGGATTATATAGGAAATGAGAGGATGTTTGAAAAGTTTTGGGCGAATATAATTCGCTACTACACAAACTAAGTCTGCCTGCGCGGACTAACCAAAAATCAAGATTTTCAAACCCACCTCCGTGGGTTTCGCCTGTATAGCTGCGATTTCTAATCGCTGGGGCTGGCTATTTGCCGAAAGTGAATGCACATAACCTTTTACATAGCCTACACAAAACCGAAATATATTGGAAATATTCAGTTATTGGTTGTATAGGTATTTATCCTGGTAATTAAGGGCGATCGCATCACCAAGGCTATGACTATAGATATTCGGAAATTTTACCAAATCACCAATCCCAGCAAGACTTTAAATATCAATAACGGCGTAGATGATCAATACTATATAGATTTTTCCTCTGTGCGGGGCGGCGATATTATCAGCGAACTCAAAGAAAAAATTACTTTTTGGCAACCTGATGAACCCACCTGCACCTTGTTTACAGGGCATATTGGTTGCGGTAAATCGACGGAACTATTAAGGTTACAAGCAGAATTAGAAAAAGACAATTTCCACGTAGTTTATTTTGAGTCTAGTGAAGATTTAGTCACCACAGACGTAGATATTGCCGATGTTATGTTGGCGATCGCGCGGCGTGTGAGCCAAAGTCTAGATAAAATTACACTGGAGGAACCTAAGAAGTTAAAAGAACTGCTGCAAGGTGCTTGGAAAGTTCTCAACGCCGAAGTTACCGCCGCCGAACTTAAGGTTCCGGGCGTGGGTGATTTGGGTTTTAGCCAGGAAAACGAGAAATTTTCTCTCGCCTTTGGCATTGGTAAAATTACAGCGCGAACCAAAAGTGACCCTTCACTGCGGGAAAAACTCAATCAGTTTCTTGCACCGCAGAAATTAACACTATTACAAGCAATTAACCAAGAATTATTAGCAGATGCGATCGCAAAACTCAAGCAGCAAGGTAAAAAAGGCTTAACAGTCATTGTAGATAATCTTGACCGCATTGATAATCGTGTCAAAGCTTGGGGTCGTCCACAACAAGAATATCTGTTTGTTGACCAAGGCGAGTTTCTCACCAAGCTGAACTGTCATATAGTTTACACCATGCCTCTTTCCCTGAAGTTTTCCAATGATTATGGAATGCTTACCCAACGCTTCCCAGAAGACCCGAAAGTTTTGCCGATGGTTCCTGTACAGTTTCCTGATGGCAGTATTCACGCTTCTGGAATGGCACTCATGCAACAGATGGTATTAGCTAGAGCCTTTCCTGAGATAGCACCAGCCGAACGCCTCAAAAATATTACCGCAATTTTTGATGATGCTACCACCCTAGAACATCTGTGTCGTATGAGTGGTGGTCATGTGCGTGACTTGCTACGTCTGCTCAATAGCTTAATTCAAAAACAAAGAGAATTTCCCCTGCGCCGAGAAACCTTAGAAACAGTCATTCGGGAACGCCGGAATGAAATCATGATGCCAATTTCTCCCCAAGAGTGGCAATTACTCCGCCGTGTTAAAGAAACTAAAAAAGTCAGCGATGATGAAGGTTATCAAAAACTCATTCGTAGTCGATTTGTCTTTGAATATCGAAGTGGCGGCGAATCTTGGTTTGAGGTTAATCCCATCTTGACTGAGACAGAGGAATTGCTTTAGAAAGCCTATGGTGTATGCACAAGTCGAATTACCCCCCTCTACCGTGTACACACAAGTCAAAAATTTGTAGTATGAAAGCCTATCCCGCCTTGAACTTTAGTTCCAGGCTGATAGCGAAAGTCCACAAAGCGTGGACTGTCAGACATTTTTGGTTGAGTCATCTTTAGATGACTTGTGCTATGAGACTCGGAATTCATTCCGAGGCGGGACAGATGCACTACACGAATATTTGTGTGTACACCATAGCCTTTACAAGCGGAGGGTTAGGGAGGGGTAATTCAAGGGCTGGTAGTAATTCAGGAACTTGTGTGTAAACTGTAGCCTGCCTTGTCCTAGCAATCAATATTCACACTGACTTACTTATGACTGATTCACCGGAAAATGAAGCCAGATTGCAAGAACTAGCTTGGGCAATAGAAACTTCTATCGGGCAGTTCAAGCTGATATTGACACGATGTAATTATGCCAAATTGCGCGATCGCCTGATTGCCAGATTACAAGAAATCTGCGAAGTTGAGATTCGGGTTTTGCATTTAAAGCCATCAGAAAGGACGCTGCATAAAGCCATTCAAGAAGAATTTGGTGATAATATCCAAGCTTTAATGATTACTGGTTTAGAAACCTTGCGAGATTTACCGCAGATGTTAACCTCTGCAAATCAAGTCAGGGAAGAATTTCGCCGGAGTTTTGCGTTCCCGATAGTCTTGTGGGTGAATGATGAAATTTATCAACAATTTAGCCAATTAGCTCCCGATTTAGAAAGTTGGGCGACTACAAATATATTTACTATTAGTTCTGATGAATTAACTGATTTTATTCAACAGACCGCAGATGAATTATTAGCTAATAGCTTTAATATTACTTTAGAACTTTGTACAGAAATTAAATCGGCTTGGCAAGAATTACAAAACGCTGCTGATTTTTTTACTTTAAATACTCAAGCTAATTGTCAATTTTTGCGAGGACTAGTTGCTTATATTGACCAAGATTTAGATGCAGCTATTACATATTATCAGCAAAGTTTAGCTTTTTGGCAGACAAGTAATAATTTAGAACGCCAAGGGCAGATACTCAGTCAAATCACAATTTGTTATTACGCCAAAGCTAGAGCTAATGAGCTAGTCCGCGCAGGCGGACTTCGTTTGTATCGCCGAGCCAGTGCGTTGGGCGGCTCTGCCGACTTGAAGCAACTGGCGTGCGATTTCCAATCGCCAGGGCTTTTACAAGAACCCGCGAATCTTCATCAACAAATTCAAAATTATCTTGACCAAAGTATCAACGCCTTTGAATCTGCTCAACGTCCCGATTTAATTGCCAATTCTCTTGAGCAGTTCGGCATTATTCTCCGCTATTTAAACAACTGGCAGCAATTAAAAAACTTAGCTGAACGTGCTTTGCAAGTACATCAAGCTGAAAATAACAAAATTAAAATTGCTCAAGATTATAATTTCTTAGCCGCAGTTGCCCTAGCACAAGCAAATTGGCAGCCAGCCCAAGAATTAGCTAAAACAGCGTTAGATATTTTAGCGAATTACTCAGATGTAACCACTACTAATGATGATGCGCTGCGTCAAGAATTATTATTCAATATCGCCCAAGCACAACAACATTTAAAACAATATCAAACAGCTATTAGTAACTTAGCGGCAGCGAGAGCAATTGGTATTACTAACAACGACCCAGAGATTTACTTAAAAATTCTTGATGATTTACGCGAGTTATTTCTTCAGCAAAAACAATATCTGCCAGCCTTTGATACTAAATTAGAAATCCGTTCGATTGAACAACAATTTGGCTTGCGGGCGTTTCTTGGTGCAGGTCGGTTAGAAGCTGCAAAACAAGCAGGAACACCGAATATTACGCCATTAAAACTGGAAAATAAAGATAGCATCGCCCCAGAAATTGCCGCCTCTGGTCGTCAATTAGATATAGAACAGTTAATTGAACGCATTGGTCGCCCTGACTATAAATTGATCGTAATTCACGGGCAATCGGGTGTAGGTAAAAGTTCTCTGGTGAATGCGGGACTAGTACCAGCTTTAAAAAATAAGGCGATAGGTTATCGAGACAATTTACCTGTAGTCATGCGCGGTTATTCCAACTGGGTGAGAGAGTTGGGAAGGCTGATGGGTGAAGGGAGGTCACTGAGCGAAGTCGAAGTGACCGAGGAGCGGGAGAGTGGGGAAGTAGTTGTAGCTTTTGAGGATGTTTCGCCAGTCTTGGATACTCATTCACCAGATGTGATTAATGATGATTCTATATATAGCGGTTCTTACTTGCCTGTAATACAGTCGGAACCCCACCCCGCATTTGCTAACGCAAACGCTCCCCTCCCCGCTTGCGGGGAGGGGTTGGGGGTGGGGTTGAAATCTACCTCATCCAACCGAGAACCGCTATATTCTGTTGTTAAGTCACGTTTAATTGCATCTTTACAAGAAAATGAACAAAACAACCTCCGCACTGTGTTGATATTTGACCAGTTTGAGGAGTTTTTCTTTGACACCGAACCAAAAGAGCGACGGCAATTTTTTGAGTTTTTGGGTGAATGTTTGAATGTTCTGTCAGCGAAGGTGATTTTGTCATTGCGGGTAGATTACCTCCATTATTTGCTGGAGTGCAATGATTTATCCAGTATGAAGATTATTGCTAATGACATCCTCAGCCGGAATGTGCTGTATAAGTTGGGGAATTTTTCACGGGAGAATACCAAGTCAATTATTGAGCGTTTAACTCAAAATACAAGTTTCCGTTTAGAAACTGCTTTAATTGATCAACTAGTGCAGGACTTAGCCGAGGAATTAGGCGAAGTCCGTCCTATTGAGTTGCAGGTAGTTGGGGCGCAACTGCAAACGGAAAATATTAGAACCCTGGCAGAATATCGCCAACGTGCAACAAAACAACAACTGGTGCAGCGTTATTTAGATGAAGTGGTGAATGACTGCGGTGGAGAAAACAAGCAAATGGCAGAAGTGCTGCTGTATTTGCTCACCGATGAAAAGGGAACTCGCCCACTAAAGACTCGCGCTGAACTCGAACGAGATTTGCAGCAGTTTATTTCCGTTGCTGGGGAGATCCCCTCAACCCCCTTATTAATGAAGTCGCCGCAGGCGGGGGGATCTCCAGAACTAGTATTAACAACCAACCAACTAGACTTAGTATTAGAGATATTTGTGAAATCTGGCTTAGTCATGTTATTGCCAGAAACACCTGCTGACCGTTACCAATTGGTGCATGATTATTTAGCCGCCTTTATTCGCCAGCAACAGGAACCGAAGTTAAAAGAAATAATGGCGGAACTGGAAAAAGAAAGACAGCAACGCAAACTCAGTGAAGCCAAACTCAATAGTTTTTTGAAACACGCCTTATTTGGTTCCGTCGCCGCCGGCATAGTATTAGCTGGGTTAGCAGTCACAGCCTGGAATGCCGCACAACAAGCAGACAAGCAAAGAAAACAAGCCGAGATTAGTGAAATTAACGCCTTGAATAATTCTTCAGAAGCATTGTTAGTTTCTGCACAACACCCTGATGCTTTAATTGAAGCATTTAAAGCAGTCACAAAACTCAAACAAGCACCTTGGGCAAAAGCCGATACTCAAATGCGGACTGTGGCAACTTTAAACCAAGGGGTGTATTTACAAGCCGGAGAAAACCCAGCAAATCGAGCCGTAGAGGGGAGGACTTTAGAAGGTCATAACAGTTGGGTCATTAGCGTCAGCTTCAGCCGCGACGGGCAAACCCTGGCTTCTGGCAGTGATGACAACACCATCAAACTGTGGGATGTCAGCACAGGTAAACTCCTCAAAACCCTGAGTGGTCATAACGATTCGGTCTGGAGCGTCAGCTTCAGCCCTGACGGCAAAACCCTGGCTTCTGGCAGTCGGGACAAGACCATCAAACTTTGGGATGTCAGCACAGGTAAACTCCTGAAAACCCTGAGTGGTCATAGCAATTGGGTCAATAGCGTCAGCTTCAGCCCCGACGGTCAAACCCTGGCTTCTGGCAGTAGTGACAAGACCATCAAACTTTGGGATGTCAGCACAGGTAAACTCCTGAAAACCCTGAGTGGTCATAGCAATTGGGTCAATAGCGTCAGCTTCAGCCCCGACGGCAAAACCCTGGCTTCTGGCAGTCTTGACAACACCATCAAACTTTGGGATGTCAGCACAGGTAAACCCCTGAAAACCCTGAGTGGTCATAGCGATTGGGTCAATAGCGTCAGCTTCAGCCCCGACGGCCAAACCCTGGCTTCTGGCAGTCTTGACAACACCATCAAACTTTGGGATGTCAGCACAGGTAAACCCCTGAAAACCCTGAGTGATCATGGCAGTGGGGTCTGGAGCGTCAGCTTCAGCCCCGACGGCAAAACCCTGGCTTCTGGCAGTAGTGACAACACCATCAAACTTTGGGATGTCAGCACAGATAAACCTCTCACAACCCTGAGTGATCATGGCAGTGGGGTCTATAGCGTCAGCTTCAGCCCCGATGGCAAAACCCTGGCTTCTGGCAGTGCTGACAACACCATCAAACTTTGGGATGTCAGCACAGGTAAACCTCTGACAACCCTGAGTGGTCATAACGATTTGGTCTATAGCGTCAGCTTCAGCCCCGATGGCCAAACCCTGGCTTCTGGCAGTTTTGACAACACCATCAAACTTTGGGATGTCAGCACAGATAAACCTCTGACAACCCTGAGTGGTCATGGCAGTAGGGTCTTGAGCGTCAGCTTCAGCCCCTACTGCCAAACCCTGGCTTCTGGCAGTAGTGACAAGACCATCAAACTTTGGGATGTCAGCACAGGTACACTCCTCAAAACCCTGAGCGGTCATAACGATTCGGTCTATAGCGTCAGCTTCAGCTCCGACGGCCAAACCCTGGCTTCTGGCAGTAGTGACAACACCATCAAACTTTGGGATGTCAGCACAGGTAAACTCCTCAAAACCCTGAGTGATCATGGCAGTGGGGTCTATAGCGTCAGCTTCAGCCCCGACGGCAAAACTCTGGCTTCTGGCAGTGCTGACAACACCATCAAACTTTGGGATGTCAGCACAGGTAAACCCCTGAAAACCCTGAGCGGTCATAACGATTCGGTCTATAGCGTCAGCTTCAGCTCCGACGGCCAAACCCTGGCTTCTGGCAGTAGTGACAAGACCATCAAACTTTGGGATGTCAGCACAGGTAAACTCCTCAAAACCCTGAGCGGTCATAGCAGTTATGTCTATAGCGTCAGCTTCAGCCCCGACGGCAAAACCCTGGCATCTGGCAGTGAAGACAAGACCATCAAACTTTGGGATGTCAGCACAGGTACACTCCTCAAAACCCTAAGTGCTCATAGCAGTAGGATCTGGAGCGTCAGCTTCAGCCCCGACGGCCAAACCCTGGCTTCTGGCAGTGCTGACAACACCATCAAACTGTGGGATTTAAATTTGAGTAGTTTATTAGACAGTGGTTGTACCTTGCTCAATAACTACCTCATTGCCCATCCCGAAACATTAGAAGAAGTCAAAGAATGCCAAACACCATCTCGGTTAATGTCAGCAGCTACCGTTTTAGTTACCCAAGGCGAAAAGTTAGCCCAAAATGATGATATTAACGCTGCCGTTGCCAAATTCAACAAAGCACAGCAATGGGACAAGCAATTAAACTTTGACCCCCAAGCCAAAGCCACAGAGTTTGCTATTAAAGGTAAAGCACAACGCAAACTACAAGAAGGTCAACAACTTGTCAAAGATGGCAAAGTCTCAGAAGCCGTCACAGCTTACACCGATGCCCAAAAGTTAGACCCCAAAATCGAAATCTCCGCCGATGCTTGGAATACACTATGCCGTCAAGGTAGTATACGCAAACAAGCCCAGCTAGTATTATTCGCCTGTGAAAAAGCCGTCACCCTTGCACCGAATGATGGCGAGATTCGTGATAGTCGCGGTTTAGCCAGGGCGTTAACAGGCGACACCCCAGGCGCAATAGCCGACTTTGAAGCCTACATCGCCTGGACTAATGATAAAGATAGGAAAGCACAACGCCAACGCTGGGTGAAAGAGTTAAAAGCTGGTCAAAATCCCTTCACCGAGGCGGAATTGAAGGTTTTATTAAATCAGTAGATGTAGATTCGGCGCAATGACATTATCGGTGTTGCGTAATATCATGTCCGGCTAAATATAGCAGAAGGCAGCAGGCAGCAGGCAGTCTTGATGAAACAAGTTTCATCACCAAGTATGAAAGTGAGACTGGTATTTTTACTCAGCACTCAGCACTCAGCACTCAGGACTGAGCGTTGTGAATGTTGGGTTCCGTTCCTCCACCCAACCTACACTGATAACCTTTGTAGACTCATATCTTGCACCAGGCGACTGAAGTCGCGGCTACACAGACAAAACCCGCCTGCGCGGGTTCCAAACCCTTGATTTCTCGTCAGTCCGCGTAGGCGGACTTCGTTTGTATAGCCGCGAATTCCATTCGCTGGGGCTAGGTGCAAGATGTGAGTAGAGACGTTGCATTGCAACGTCTCTACCACCGGGTTAGCGAATGAGAATCTGACGAATTAAAATGCTCATCACTTCATCAGAGTTGGGGGTGGGTTGTGGCACACTCCAGTCGTTGACGTTGGCGTAGCCAATTATGTGTAAATGTTGAATGGTGCGGGTAACAGCTTGCACGGAGCCAATCAACATATGTTTAATTGGTTCGCGCTGAGGTAGTGGCTGTTGAGTTGGTTGCTGGCTGCTGGGTTGTTCTAGATTTTCACTAGGCAAAAACTGTTCTAATTTGGACTGTGCAGATTCTGGTAATTGTGACATGATAGTTTCAAATTCCTTTTTGGGAGTTTATAAGGGCGATCGCTGGATTCTTGGACGGAACGGCGATCGCCTTTATTTTTGAGAGTTTAGATTAGGGCGATTTCCTTAATCATACTCATATAATAAAGTATAAAACTATACTTGTCAATTACTATTTACAAAGTTTTATAAAAATAGTAAGATAAATAACCGAAAATTTGGAATTGGTATTAGTTAAAGGCCAATACAGTTCATAGACTCGTGTAGGTTGGGTGGAGGAACGGAACCCAACATTCACGCATACTTTGTTGGGTTCCGCTATCGCTACACCCAAACTACTATTCTCTTAACTGAACCGTATTGAGTTAAAGGCAACAGAGAACAGGCTGGTTTTGGACGAGGATTTAAACCTTGCCCAAAACCAGCCTGTTGCTTTTTACTCAGCACTCAGCACTGAGTTTGGTAAATATTTTTGTCCGATTACTTACTATTCTGCGTCTTCATCAATTAAAGCATTGCGGTCAAGGATGAGTAAATTTCGCAGTTGGTCTGTATCTAATTCAGTTAACCATTCTTCCCCAGCACTCACGACTTGTTCCGCTAATTGCTTTTTACTTTCTATCATGTCGTGAATCTTTTCTTCTAAAGTGCCAGTACAAACAAACTTATGTACCTGCACATTCCGCGTTTGACCAATGCGAAATACTCGGTCTGTGGCTTGATTTTCAATGGCTGGGTTCCACCATCTATCAAAGTGAAATACATGATTAGCACGGGTTAAATTTAATCCCACACCACCCGCTTTTAAAGACAGAATCATAACTGGTGGCCCTTGAGGATCATGTTGAAATCGATCTACCATTTCCTCGCGTTGTTTTTTACTGCTACTGCCATATAAAAAGAAAACTTCTCTACCTAATTGCTTTTCTAAATGAGGTTTGAGTAACTTACCCCATTCTGCAAATTGAGTGAAGATTAACGCCCTATCGCCTTCGGAAATTGCTACATCTAACATTTCTTCTAGACGTTGCAATTTACCAGAATTATGTTGTCCTAATGTTGTTTCTTTTAAATATTGGGATGGGTGATTGCAAATTTGTTTGAGTTTAGTTAGTAAAGCTAAAATCATCCCCCGTCGTTGCAATCCTTCGGCAGATTCTATTTCTACTAAGGATGTATCTACTGCTTGTTGATAAAGTGCGGCTTGTTCTGTAGTTAAACCACAAAATACGGTCATTTCTTGCTTATCCGGCAAGTCTTGAATAATTTCTTTATCTGTTTTCAACCTTCTTAAAATAAATGGCTGCACTAAGGAACGCAATTGAGTTAAAGAAGCGGCATCACCATATTTTTCAATCGGCATGGCAAACCGCCGTTGAAAGAATTGTTTATTACCCAAATAACCAGGGTTGAGAAAATCTAAAATAGACCATAATTCTTGCAATCTATTTTCTACTGGTGTGCCTGTGAGGGCGATGCGAAATGTTGCTTCTATTTGTCTAATGGCTTGGGATTGTTTAGCATCAGGATTTTTGACATTCTGCGCTTCATCTAAGACAATTATCTGCCAAGAAACAGTCTGCAATAATTTCACATCTCTGTGAATTAAAGAATAACTAGTAATAACTAAATTATGCTTATTTACAGCTTCAATAAATGCCTTTCCTTTGGGGCGTTTGTCACCGTGATACTGCATTACTTTCAGACTGGGGGCAAATTTTCTCACTTCCCGTTCCCAGTTGCCTAACACAGAAGTGGGGCAGACTAATAGTATGGGTTTTTCTAGTACATCTTGTTCTTTGAGATGTAAGAGAAAAGCGATAAATTGAATAGTGTTGTGACAGATAATATTATTCGCCACAAAGTTATGATGTTTACCTACTTCAAAATCGTAAACCCAGCCTTGATAATCTACATCTTCGATGTGGCTAATTTGGCAATAAAATACTTCTTTGTCAATTAATGTTTGGAGATGCTGTTTCGTGGAATTGAATTTTTCTAAGTCTAATTTTTGATAAGCAGCTAACGTTTTAGCTGTCCACTTAGAAGGTTTTAATTGCTGATATTGCTGTTGAGTTTCTCCCGTAATGATTTGGTTCATACAAACTACAACTCTCTGTAAACTTTCTCTAGAAAATTGTTGTGAACCATTAATATAGACTGTATTGTGCATTTCTAAGTGTCGCAGAGGTATGCCTGTTGTGGCAACTGTTTGGGCGACAACATCCGCAGCAGGAACACCCTCGATATTGGTGTTATTAACTCGCTGACAAATTTCTTTTAGTTTTTGCTGCTTTGAAGTGTAGTTAAACCCAATTTCTTGCAAAAATCTCCGGGCTGAATTGCCGCCAATGACACCAATATAATAAGTACGCAAAATTCGCTTACCATTGGTAGCACATTTTTGTTTTGAGGAAATTCTTAACCAAATACCAAAGCGACGCAGCAGTGCAGAAAGTTGCTGAATTAGTAAACTTGATGCTGTGGAAATTTCAATACTCCGCATACTAGAAACTACAGAGGACTCAGCATCAAAATAGTGGCGTAAAAATAACCGCACACTATCTAAGTCAGCCTGCATAATAAATGAGGGAATCGATTTGGCTGCGGAAAGTTTACCCCAAACGTAACCTTGATTTTCCAGAAAGCGGCGGTAAGCTTGGCTATTAATTCGCAGACAAGGAACTTTACCGGGAAATGTACAAATACTAGGATGGTTGATTTTGAGATTGTAGCGATCGCCTATCCTCTGAAATGTTTGGCGTAAATCTTCTAATAAGTTTATGTCTTTTTGAGTAATGCTGACAGTTCCAATATCAGCTAGTTCATGTCCTTCGGCAATTTGCCAAGCCAAAAACTTGACTAAATCAGAGTCTTGTGATTCACCATACCACAGCATCTTGCCAGGTACACAAACATAATCACCCACCTGTAAATTATTTGTCCAACCGTGATTTGTCAGTAATTTATGGCGATGGGTAATAGTGATAGTACTGCCGTCTTGCAGGGTGATTTTTCTTAATTTCTCGCCTACTTGCTGCCGATATAATCGCTGAATTGGCGCTTGGACAATTTTGCCAGTTGCTTCATCTAGGGAATTAACTAGTAACTCTTGAGTGGGTTCCGCCCAAAACCCTTCACCATCAAATATTGCTACGCCAGAATGATTTGTCCAAATAGCCTCTGCTGTCTGTAACATTCCATTCACATTGACTAAGGTATCAGGCGCTACGCATTTTCCCAATCCCATGTCGTCGGCGAGACACGCGCCTAAACCCCAACGTTCCAAAAAAGCCAGCCAAGCCGCACCTCGTTCTTGATAGGGACGTAATTTTCCGTGGAAACTGGCGGGTGTGGGTAAAGGTGTAATTTCCTGATTATTTGTCAACGCCCCAATTAATTCTTGTAACGCCCCAGACGCTTCAAAGCTGACAACTGGTAATTTTTCAATCACCTGGGTATCCCCTGTACTGAGGCGTAAGGCATCTTCTAAAGAAAGTGCCATTTGTTCTTTACGAGAAGCAAAAAATGTCTGGGCTGTTTTGATATCTTGGCGGCGTAATTCCACCCACTCGCCGTTAATTTCTACCAACGGACTATTTAAAGCTACTAGCTTGTCAAATTCAGCTTTAGAAATTGTCTGCCCTCCAATTGCCAATTGCCATTGAAAATTTAAGAGGCTTTGTAAACCCAAGCGTTCTTTTTGTTTTTTGGGGGTTTCAGCAGTAATCTTCAAGCCTAAGCGGTTAGCAAAACCTTCGCGGTTGGTTAAAGTTGGGGGCAAAACTACACCTAAACCGCTATCTTCAAACCTCCAAGTAACAGACTTGATAAATTCGTAGGCTTGGATAGGATTTAATTCACAAGATTGGGGGTATTCTGTTTCTAAACTAGGAGCGATCGCATCATACAATCGAGAAGCTAAACCCAATCCTCGCAAGAATGTTTCCTGTGGTTGCTCAATTGTCCGATTTTGATAGGTTAATTGTTCAACTGGATTTTGCCAAATTGTTGCTGCATCTAATAAAAATTCCGGATCATCAGCAGCTTGGAGAAAATAGCCTAATTTCCAAGTTGTTTGTCCCGCCTCTGGGGGATAGAGTTGAAAACAAGTCCGAAATAGCGTTTTACCTGCTAATTGATACTGTAGCGGCATCGTCCAAGCTTTTAACGCCGCTTCTAAGCGTTCTACGTCTGCATCTGCAACTAGAGTATGAGATGGATTAGTTAACGCTTGCAACCACTGGCGCACTGCTGACGGCAAAGTAGCGATGACTCTAGGTTCGAGAATAATTTGACTAACTAGCATCTGCCTTACTTGGGCATCTATCGTCATATTCAGAAAATCTAAAATCAATTCTTGTGGAGTTTGAGGTAAGTCTACAGAAATAAACCCATTCCCCACTGCTTGATAAGTACGCCCAGCCAAAGGCATTTTTGCCGCAAATTTTTCTAAGCGAGTCCCATCGACAGCACTGTCTAAAAGCACTTGCCAACGGGCTAATACATTACTATCTGTTTGACGTTGAATGTTGGGTAAAAATTTAGAACGAGAAATTAAATCTAAACTCCAACGTGCTACCTGTGACCAAAATCTTAAATCCCCAGCGATAAAACTATCTTCACTATAAGAAATATTTAATGGTAGTGATTGCAAAAATTTAATTGCTTCATTAGGTGTAAGACAAAAACCTGCAATGTGCCAAGGCTGTAAATATGTTAAAGCATCAGATTCTAAATTTTGGCTGGCAGAATGGACAGGCAATAAAATTAATTTTTGCTCTTCTTTGTTTTCTAAAATGTGGGTTGGTAAAGCAATAATTTGCCTGTGTGTAGGTAAACTGGGTTCACTGGGTTTTGTGACTTTGCGCGATCGCGTTGATGAAGTCTGCCCTTGCACCTGGGGAGTGCTGAAAACATTAATTTTGTTTGCAGTTAACCACTCATTTAACTCCATTGCGGTCATTACCAATGGATTTTCCGGGATATCTGTAGATTCTTTGACATCCCAATTTACTTGTGGCGATCGCCAAGTTTCTCCCCAAATAAATAAACAACTCTCTTGATGATTCTTTATCCAACTACCGTGTAAAATTGCCATTTTCTAAAAAATACAATTGCCTTTCAATTTAAATATTTTTAACTGCGATTTTTCTATTCTATTAATTATATTTTCAGCCAAAAATCCAGCTTAAAGTTTGATTTTTTGTACGCCACTAACTGCACAAAAATAAAATAATGTAAATAAAAATAAACTAAACTCAAACTATTCAAGCTCTTTTTTAGCCATAAATCTCTAATTCATTACTTCTGGTGCGTACACTCCATAACGACTACTCATTCAAAGTAATGTATAACCAAATAGTTCCTTGATGGTACAAACCTCTAGATTTATCTATAGGAGCAATCCAAAATCTAAAACTATGTGGCTTGGCAAGTATGACATGAACTGAATATCTTAAACACCAGCCGATGATCAATATAGGGAGATTTGTATTTTACAAGGCTAGTACAGCTAATTGTTGCAACGTTGGTACTATTGTACAACCAGGGTTACATACTCAGGAAACTCAGGCAAACCCAAGAAAACAAGTTTCACCGCCAAGTTATGAAAGTCTCAATGGAATTTTTACTCAGCACTCAAAACGAGCTACACGCCCCGCTACCGCTAACAGCAGTTTTTAGTCAGCAGAGTAAAAACACTTTGGCATTCTGATGCTTTTGAGTATGATTAGACATAATTTAACTGATGTGGCAAGCCTAACAAAAAATCGAGCAGTCAAATCTACTGTTAACTAACTAGCAAAAGTGTATTGCATTTAGCTTTCTCAGAGTTGTTGCTCTTTGTATGTAACAAAAGCCAGCCAGAGTGCATAAATGTTAGGATTGCCACAGAGAGAGAATAGCGTGCATAGAAGGAAAAAAAACTGAATGGCAGAAGTTGAAAAGTCAATATCCTTTGATGGACGGGATATTCGACTGAAGTTGGGCCTACTAGCTCCCCAGGCTGGTGGGTCGGTTTTGATAGAATCAGGGGACACAGCTGTTTTGGTAACAGCTACGAGATCGGAAGCCAGAGAAGGCATTGATTTTCTTCCCCTGACGGTAGATTACGAAGAAAGACTTTATGCAGCAGGTAGAATTCCCGGTGGGATTATGCGTCGGGAAGGTCGTCCACCAGAAAAAGCGATTCTCACCAGTCGGCTGATAGACCGTCCTTTACGTCCTCTGTTCCCTTCATGGTTGCGGGATGATCTGCAAATTGTGGCTTTAACTTTATCAATGGATGAGTTAGTACCACCCGATGTCTTAGCAGTCACAGGTGCTTCCATCGCTACTTTGATTGCGCAAATTCCCTTTAACGGGCCAATGGCTGCCGTACGTGTAGGCTTAGTAGGAGATGACTTCATTATCAATCCTACATACGCAGAAATTGAAGCTGGTGATTTAGACCTGATTGTGGCTGGTTCGCCAGAAGGCGTAATCATGGTGGAAGCTGGAGCCAATCAGCTGCCAGAGCGAGATATTATCGAAGCAATTGATTTTGGCTACGAAGCAGTCAGAGATTTAATCCAAGCGCAACTAGATTTAGTAGCAGAACTAGGTCTGGAAATAGTTCAACAAGCACCTCCAGAGGTAGACCAGACGCTAGAAAATTATATTCGCGATCGCGCTAGCAGCGAGATTAAGAAAATTCTGGCTCAATTTGAATTAACAAAACCTGAACGTGATGCAGCTTTAGATGTAGTTAAAGATACCATCGGAGCGGCGATCGCTGAACTACCAGAAGAAGATGCAATTCGCATCGCAGCTACGGCTGACCCCAAAGCACTGGGCAAAACTTTTAAAGAAATCACTAAATACTTCATGCGCCGTCAAATCGTTGAAGATAACGTGCGTGTTGATGGCCGCAAGCTAAATGAAGTACGTCCTGTTTCTTGTCAAGTAGGTGTGTTGCCCAAGCGGGTTCACGGTAGTGGTTTATTTAATCGCGGACTTACTCAGGTATTATCCAACTGTACCCTTGGTACTCCCGGAGATGCCCAAAACCTCAATGATGACCTACAAACCGACCAATCCAAACGTTATCTGCACCATTACAACTTCCCACCCTTTTCTGTGGGCGAAACCAAGCCATTACGCGCACCCGGTAGACGCGAAATCGGTCACGGTGCTTTAGCAGAACGGGCAATTTTGCCTATCCTGCCACCCAAAGAACAATTTCCTTACGTGATTCGGGTTGTATCGGAAGTACTTTCTTCTAACGGTTCTACCTCGATGGGTTCAGTCTGCGGTTCCACCCTCGCCTTGATGGATGCTGGTGTACCAATTATCAAACCCGTTAGCGGTGCAGCGATGGGTTTGATTAAAGAAGGTGATGAAGTCCGCGTCTTAACGGATATTCAAGGCATTGAAGACTTCCTCGGTGACATGGACTTTAAAGTTGCTGGGACAGATAGCGGGATTACAGCCTTACAAATGGATATGAAAATCTCTGGTCTGTCTTTAGAAACCATTGCCCAAGCGATTCACCAAGCGAAAGAAGCGCGGTTGCACATTTTAGAAAAAATGCTGCAAACTATTGACCAGCCACGCACAGAAACATCGCCTTATGCTCCACGCCTGCTGACAATTAAGATTGATCCAGACATGATTGGTCTAGTCATCGGCCCTGGCGGTAAGACAATTAAAGGCATTACCGAGGAAACTGGTGCAAAAATTGACATCGAAGATGATGGTACTGTTACCATATCTGCTGTCGATGAAATCAAAGCCAAGAAAGCGCGGAATATCATCCAAGGGATGACACGCAAGCTGCATGAAGGCGATGTCTACGCAGGGCGCGTAACTCGAATAATCCCAATTGGCGCATTTGTGGAATTTTTACCCGGTAAAGAAGGGATGATCCACATTTCTCAACTAGCTGATTATCGCGTTGGCAAAGTTGAAGATGAAGTAGCAGTTGGTGATGAAGTGATCGTTAAAGTGCGTGAGATTGACGGTAAAGGACGCATTAATCTCACACGCTTAGGTATCCATCCAGATCAAGCAGCTGCGGCGCGCGAAGCTGCGGCAGTAAATCGATAAAATCGGTTTGGGATTTTAGATATTATCTAAAATCCGCGATGCCTTTGTTGTAGGCATCGCCGTAGCTTCTTGAAGAATTAATTTTGGGCAGAAAATCAGCCAAACAAAGACATTCGCGGTTATATTAGCTAGGGTAGGGAAAGGAGTAGGACGTAGATTTGTGGTAACTGCTACGGAACTACTCTATAAAATTCAGCTTGAATGAGTAACATAGCAAAGTGCTAACCACTGAGGAAGAACTCAGTATCATCAAAACGTTCAGCCATCAACATAGTTTTTATCTATACTTCGACTGCTATACATCAAAGTTTTTGGTGAAATGGTATAGTTACATAAAAAAATGATTTGCTGAAACTTTAAAAATCAACAGTTTCAGCAAATCAGCCTCAGTCATTTAAGAGGATGTTTTAAAAGTTTTGGGCGAATATAATTCGCTACTACACAAACAAAGTTCGCACTTCGACAAGCTCAGTGACCACCTGCACGGACTCATGAAAAATCAAGGTTTTTGAACCCACGAAGGTGGGTTTTGTCTGTGTAGCCGCGATTTCTAATCGCCAACCTCTAAGATTAAGCTTCAACTTTTACGCCTTTCCAGAAAGCGACGTAACCTTCAATATTTTTTGCCTTTTCTTTGGCACTAGGATAGTACCAAGCAGCGTCTTTATTAACTTGTCCATCGACTTCGATACTGTAGTAACTAGCAACACCTTTCCAAGGACAAGTGGTGTGTGTGTTGCTGTCTTGAAAATACTGCTTGTTAATTGTGTCGGGAGGAAAATAATGATTGCCTTCCACAACTACAGTATTATCGCTTTGTGCTAAAGTTGCACCGTTCCAAATTGCTTTAGGCATAAGTGATTTTATGGGTAGATGATACAAATAATATTTTGACACTTTTAGAGTGGGTAGTGTGTTCTTTTTCTTGCCAAGCCGCCAGAAGTTCCTCGTCTTAGAGGTAATTTATCTGATATGGATGAATGTGATATTTTTTCTAGATAGGGAAAATTTGGCGATCGCTACCGCATAATCCAGATAAATAAAAATGCTCATTTAAACGAATTTTAATCTGGTATTAAAAATGCACAGTTCGGCAATAATTAAATAGTAAAAATTTCTCATAAAAGTAGCACTTCATAAAACTAATATAGAAATATTTTCCTGAAAATCACCATACATATTGGTATAAATTTTTGTACTGTAACTAGGAAGTTTATACTGACTATTTTGATGAGGCTGAATATTAGCAAGAGCAAGATTAGCAATTATCAAAAAATATTTTTCCACCTACTACCAGATTAGAAAAAGACCAGTTATGATTACCCAATGCTGATGACTATAAAAAAGCTTGTATATTTAGCACAGTAAATGATTGATCACATCCTAGAGGAGATTGGGGAATAAAATATGCTGGAATTATTGAGTTCGGGTTTGGTTTCTCTATGGCTAGAAATGGCTGGAGTGCAAATCAAACCTTATGAAGCCTTAGATGCATTGGCTTGGCAAGGTAATCCTAGCTTGATTCTCGCTCCTGATCCTAATCCAGCAGGGGTTAATACAGTAAAACAATATTTACAAGGTTTAATAAAATCTAAGTTAGTAGCGCAAAATTTAACTGAAAGCCAAGGTATTTGGTTACAGTCGGGGCCTGTGTTAATGGCTAATCACCAAGGTACAACTCCTCTACCTGCGGCTTCTTTAACTAAGGTGGCGACTTCTTTGGTGTCTTTAAAAACTTGGGGGCCAGACCACCAATTTGAAACTTTAATTGGAACTACAGGGCCAGTAGTTAATGGTGTATTACAAGGTGATTTAGTAATTAACGGTGGTGGCGACCCGATGTTTGTTTGGGAAGAAGCGATCGCTCTTGGGAATACACTTAATAAAATGGGTATTAAGCAAGTAAAAGGCAATTTGCTAATTACTGGCAATTTTGCGATGAATTTTCAGCGTCACCCCCTACTTGCAGGTCAGATGGTGAAGCAAGCACTTAATTATAAAAGTTGGACTCGTCCGGCAATGTATATTCACTCCATCATGCCCAAGGGTACACCAAAGCCGGATGTGGCGATCGCTGGGACAATTAAAGTTGCACCACAACCGCCGCAACAAACTCTACTAGTGCGTCATAAATCCTTGCCTTTGCGCCAATTGCTCAAAGAAATGAATGTTTACAGCAATAACGAAATGGCAGAAATGTTAGCAGAGTCAGTAGGAGGCGCAGGTGTAGTCCAAACAACAGCCGCTAGTCTTGCTGGAGTACCTCAGTCAGAAATTCAATTAATTAATGGTTCTGGACTAGGCCCAGAAAATCGCATTTCGCCTAGGGCTGTTTGTGCCATGTTAATGACTATTCAACAGCTAGCATCTGCACATCAACTGAATTTGTCAGACTTGTTTCCGATGTCTGGGTTTGACCATCGGGGAACATTGCATTCTCGACATATGCCTGTTGGGACAGTTATGAAAACTGGTACTCTCCGGGATGTGAGTGCTTTAGCTGGTGTAATGCCAACACGCGATCGTGGTTTGGTTTGGTTTGCGATTCTCAACCGCGGCCCTTATGTATCCAATTATCGCCTAGAACAAGACAAACTATTGCAAAGTCTGGTTAAACAGCTACAAGTTTCTCCAGAAATTCCCCCGGCTATTACTCCACACTCACCTGCTAACTCTCTACCAGAATTAGGTTCACCTAGTCGGATGGAGATTGTGTTGAGAAGTTAATGAAAAGGGTGTGGCGCAACGGGTGTAGGGTGTAGGGAATCTCATACTTAAAAGCAGGGGCTTGTACCCTATGGGTTGTGGGAAAACAACCTCTAACCTACACCCCGTTTTGGTCAGCTATTTCCTATTCCCTACCTCATAAGTGATTTATCAATCAAAGACAATTACTATTGACGATTGACCTTTGACTCTTGAGGAATAATCTCTGTCACCACGCGGCCACCTGATTTACCACCACTGACAACGATGTTCTCTGTTTGGAGATTACCTACAGCGGTGTCGCCATTAAAAGTTAAAGGCGGATCGACTTGTTTATAAATTACATTTCCCTGTGCTTCTAATAATTTTTTATCCAAGTACCAGGTGAGATTTTGTGATTTTAAAGATTGGCGGCGCTGCCCAACAGCGTTAACATTACCTGCTAAATAAACTGTTTTTTGCGGTATTCTCATTTCACCTTGATTACCTGTCACAACCAGCTTTTCTACCCGGTGAAATACGCGTACCGCCGAATTGCTTTTGACATTTTCTGTATTCATATCCCAAGCCAGAGAGTTACTTAGTATCTGCACTGGTGGGTCGAGTAAATCTGCTTGGGCATTTTGTTTAATAGTAGCAATCTTGGTTTTTAAGTTAACTTCGGCTGCGTTGCCGCGACCGCGATCTGTGATTTGATTATTTTTATAACGATCAAATTGTAACGGGCGATCGCCAATTAATTTTTCTTGTTTAATCTGCCAAATTAAATGTTCAGTTCGCATTTGCAGCTGGGGATCGGTAGAGTTGGCGATAACTTTGCCAGAAAAATCTACTGTTTGTTCCCTAGTTTTTACTCGTGCTTCTTGCGCTACTGCCTGTAACTGTTTATGCTGTCCATTAATTTGATTGCGGACAATCAATAAATCTTCTTTAGGCAACCATTCCATTTCGTTACCTTGCAAAACTACCCCGTTATTCGGGTCTGTTGCAAATATTCTACCTTTGAGAAATAGTCTTTTACCGTCTTGTTCAATATCTGCTTGGTCTGCTTTTATTTGATAGACTATTTTGCCATCTTGATATAGTTCTCCATAAGGATTTTCCGCTTGACCAATTTGTTTTTCTTTGGTGTATTTTGCCTGTTTTGCTTTAACTTTCCAAAGTGGTTTTCCGGCTTCATCAGCTTGTTCTAGAGTCACATCAAAAAAAGTTAAATTACTGTCCGAATCTCCTGATGACTGATTTTGCTTATTTTGATTAGAGGCTGTAAATTTACCTCCACAAGCTCCTAAAGTCATCATGATAACTAAAATTAGAGGTAGGTAATACCAATTAGTTTTAATTTGAATGAAACTCCAAAAATGAAAGTAATGAAATTGGGGGGATTGATTGTTTTTTCCCCCCATAAATCTAAAATTTGTTTTTTTTATCTGCCAGCCTTGCTGATGCTTCATGTATCTTGAATTTCTAAATGTCCGTCATGGTCTGTGGGGTCATCCAAAAAACCCATACTTGTCAGAGGACGATATGGATAACTTTGGCGTGGGGTTTTTTGGATATCTTCTTTGATAGCTTCTAAATCAATGTAGCGATCGCTAACATTAATTAAACTATCACTGGTCATAGAGCGTAAACTCACAACCTCTACCCTTACACCACGATAGCTCACAGAATTGACAGCGTAGGCTAAATCGCCATCACCACTCACCAACACAGCAGTATCATAAGAATCGACTAAAGCCATCATATCAACAGCTATTTCGACATCTAAGTTGGCTTTTTTAGAACCATCTGGTAGTTGTACTAAATCTTTAGCAATGACGCGATAACCATTGCGCCGCATCCACAACAAAAAACCCTGTTGCTTTTCATTTGTTCTATCTACACCTGTGTAGAAAAAGGCCCGCAACAGTCGAGAACCACCTGTTAAACGACACAATAACTTGGTGTAATCGATTTCAATTCCTAATTGCAAAGCAGCGTAAAATAGATTTGAGCCATCAATAAATATAGCAACTCGACCTCGATTCTCTAAAACTTGTTCGGGAGTGAATATCGAGTCGTTTTCTAAATTATTCAACATTGTTGTCATACCTCAATTTTTATCTTGTTATTTTTGATACAAATTTCCAACTTTGAGTTTTAGTTAGAGTGTTTTATGATAATTTTCCGGAGCTAGTTATTTAAGTTTAGCCCCGATAAATTTTTTGAGATTTTTGAGAGATTAGAAAATGTTCTGAAAGAGATTAAAAAAACTAATCTTTTTTAGGAGATTCTATGCGTTTAAAGATTGGTTGAGGATTACCCAACTGTTGTTTATTAGATAGTATCCCCCATTTAGAATGAATAGAAAATGGGGCTGCGATCGCTGTTTTAGTTTGCTCGTTAAAGTTAATTCCCAAACCGAGTTGCTGATAAATGTCGCTACTGATATTAGGAATAACTGGTGATAAAAGATAAGCTGCAAGCCTTACAGATTCTAAAACTGCGTAAAGCACTTTTTCTACTTCCTGCTGCTGTCCTTGTTTATATAATGACCAAGGTGCTTGATCATCAATAAACTTATTCCCGGCTTGTACCAACGACAGGATAGCTTCGCAGGCTTGGTTAAAAGCTAGTGTTTCATAGGCTTGTTGTACCTCTTCCCCTAGACTTAAACCAATTGTCCTTAAAGGACTGTCAGCAGCAATTGTTTCCTCTGTAATTGTCAATCCATTGCCAGCACAGTATTTTTTCACCATGTTTAAGGAACGATTGAGCAAATTACCTAAGTCATTTGCCAAATCTGCATTTAGAACATTAATGAATCTACTTTCATTAAAATCGCCATCTTTGCCAAATTCGATTTCCTTAAGGAAGTAATAACGAACCGCATCACTACCATAACTCTTGACTAAGGCAACTGGGTCGAGGGTATTACCTAGTGCTTTACCCATTTTTTGGCCATCTTTAGTCAAAAACCCGTGTCCAAACACTCGCTGCGGTAGTGGTAAATCTGCTGACAGTAGCATTGCTGGCCAGTAAACTGCATGAAAGCGCAGAATATCTTTACCAATTAAATGCAAGTTAATCGGCCACCATGTGGCTAAGGCGTTGGCTAAGGTTGGTTCGGCATCGGGTTCTAACAAGGCTGTAACATAACCTAGCAGCGCATCAAACCAGACATACAGTGTATGCTGCGGATCAGTCGGTACAGGAAAACCCCAGTCGAGATTAATCCGAGAAACGGAAAAGTCTTGTAAACCTTGACTGACAAAGCTTAAAACTTCATTACGGCGGCTAGCAGGCTGAATAAAGTCTGGGTGTGATTGATAAAATTCTTCTAGCTGAGTTTGGTATTTAGACAAACGAAAAAAATAATTTTTTTCGTCTCGCCACTCAACTTCTTTATTGGTATGAATCGGACAACGATGCCCTTCTAATAATTCTCTTTCTTCTTTAAATTCCTCACAGGATACACAATACCAACCTGTTTGTTGTCCTTGGTAGATATCACCTTTTTCCCAAACTCGCCCAAAAAATTCTTTGACTATAGCTTCATGACGTGGGGCTGTTGTACGACTAAAGCGATCATATTGAATGTTTAATATTTCCCATAGGCTCATGAAACTAGGGACAATGGCATCACAAAAATCTTGGGGTGCTTTGCCTAAAGCTTCAGCCGAACGTTGAATTTTTTGTCCGTGTTCATCTGTACCTGTAATTAGCAGGACACGATGACCTAATAACCTTTGAAATCTAGCCACTACATCTGCGGCAATGGTTGTATAAGCACTGCCAATATGAGGAACATCGTTTACATAGTAAAGGGGTGTTGTCAGTGCAAATGTCTTGTTTGTTTTATCCACTAAGTTCATGCAGAATAAAATAAATTATTAAAACGTTTTTTTACTTACTTATGACGGCAAAACCACGCAATTATATAACATTACTATCGCTTTTTCAAACCTCACTTTAATATTAGCAAACTTATCGAGTTCAGGAATGTTTTTGAATAAGTACAAATCTTGCTATTTTTTGTAATTTCAACGGAAATTAACAGTTAATATCTTTTTGTAATGTTTTTTTATCTCATATTATTGTGCCTAAAAATACACCGCTCTAAACATAGAAAAAACATCTGCTTTTGTGGATATGACATTTCTATCCTAAGATGGTCGTGTTCCTAGTAAAGAAATGTAAAAATTAATTCAAGATAAACTACGAAATTTTCCCAAAAATATATTTAGATATGAGTCTAAATAGTCCTCTGGACGTTTCTCGCTTGATCTTGGCAAGTTTTTCTACAAGAATGTTTCGCTATTACGAGAATCGCATTCCTCGTGATGCAAGTTTGTTAATAGTGAGCAATCACCGCAGCTTTATGGATGCCATGATTTTAATGGCAGCGTTATCGAGTCCGATTCGTTTTGCTTGCCATCACTATATGGGACAAGTACCAATTCTGCGGGAAATTGTCACGGGACAATTAGGTTGCTTTCCTTTAGAAGCGGTGGTAAACCGTCAGCAAAGCTTCTTTGCCCAGTCAAAGATGCTATTACAGTCAAAACAGATGGTGGGGGTTTTTCCTGAAGGTGCTGAACCGATGGTGCAGTCAACTCAAGCATCTGTAGTTGGGGAATTTCAGCGAGGATTTGCTCATTTAGCTTTACGATCGGGTGTACCAGATTTAGCAATTTTACCAATTGCGATCGCCTCTTTAGAAGAAGTCAACACCACAGCTTTTCCCCTGAAATTATTGAGTTTATTTGACCCTTCTGAACCTTTATTTAATCAATATGGGTGGCATCCATTGGTTATATATCAACGAGTAGCTGTGTTAGTGGGTCGGCCTTACTGGATTACAAAAGATCATCAACTTCAATATCATGGAAAACAAGCAAAAAATGTTGTATCTGAGCTAACTGAACACTGTCACAGTGAAATAGCTAATTTGCTACGCCAAGGTTGTTATTAATGCCGCAAGCAGGGCAAAATAAAATCAATCATTAGATATATTTTAGATAATTTCTCATGAGAATAATTGTAATTTTTTGCTGATTATTGATATATCTTGCTCAATGTTGACTGAAAAGCTCACCATATAAGATTAATTGATATTTATAAAAGGTATGTTTTATATGGCAATAAGTTTTTATTAACTAATTTCTTATTCTAACAGACTTTGACTGACACAAGCGGCATAGAAAGGGTCAAAGATAGCCTAAATTAAAAGAAGGTTTAAACGCAAGTATATCAATTAAAATCCTCAAGGAAATTGAAATTTGACAATGCCAGAAGTTGAACTAAAGCCATGTTTTCTAACTCCTAAAAGACTCCAGCCAGAGTATCCACTATTTGTTTATTTACCAGGGATGGATGGCACTGGAGAATTATTGCGATCGCAAACATCTGGGCTAGAATCAGGCTTTGATGTTCGCTGCTTGGCGATCCCCAGACAAGACTTGACGAGTTGGGAAGAATTAACCGAAAATGTGCTGGACTTAATTCATGCAGAATTAGAAAAAAGTTCGCAAAGAGCAGTTTATCTGTGTGGCGAATCTTTTGGTGGTTGCTTGGCGATGAAAGTAGCCACGAAAGCATCAAATTTATTTAAACGCATTATTTTAATTAATCCAGCTTCAGCGTTTCGGTTGCTACCTTTTTTAGACTGGGCATCTCAACTATCGTACCTAGTCCCAGAATCGTTGTATAATATTGGTGCATTGGGATTACTGCCATTTTTGGCATCATTAGAACGCATAACCAGAAGCGATCGCCACGAACTGCTAAAAACTATGCGTTCTGTACCATCAGCAACAGTTAACTGGCGGTTGGCTTTATTAAGAGAATTTGTAGTGGATGATGAGCAATTACGCCGCCTAACACAACCAGTATTGCTAATTGCTGGTGCAAGCGATCGGCTTTTACCCTCTGTTACCGAAGTCAGACGGATAGCTGATATTCTACCTAATTCTCAGGTGTTCATTCTACCCAATAGTGGCCACGCCTGTTTGCTAGAAAAAGATGTGAGTCTCTATGAAATTCTCAAACAGAATAACTTTTTAGAAACCCAAGCTCAGATTATTCCTCAGATGCAAGTTGGCAAAGTAGGTTAAGAAAATGTTGACTTAACGAGACTGAGTTGCCCAAAAATTAGCCAATCTGAATCAAAGCATTTATACTAATGGCTGTAATATGCCTATGGCAATGGAAAATTTGTACTTGTTGGTAGAGGAACAGTTGCCCTAAATTTCGCTAAAACCAGACTAGACAGATTTAGCAAAATATTGTCAAAACAATGGCAGACGAACCTCAGCAACAACCAGAAGCAGAAATTACACACCAAACATCTACAGAAAATTCATCATTATTCGACGCTTGGGCAACAACTAGCAAAACATTTGTCGATACAGCCTTTGAATTTGGGTTAGCAGCAGCACAACAGACAAATAAATTATTTAGCCAAGCTACTCAAAGTACGGGTGAGTTAATTGATTCTCTCAATCAAAATTGGCTGATCAAAAAGCTATCGGGTTTTTTAAATCTAAATTGGCTAATTGGTGCTAGCGAAAATGTTGACTTAGAAACAGCAGCCGCTACAGTCAAAAAACTCAAACAACAGTATCCGCAGGAATCGCCTAGCGAAATTTCTCACCGCATTATGCTAGATACAGCTACCAAAGCGGGAGGAATTGGATTTGCTAGTAGCATTTTACCAGGGGTAGCAGCAGCGTTGTTTGCGGTTGATTTAGCTGCAACCATGAAATTACAGTCAGAAATGCTGTATCAAATTGCGGCGGCTTACGACTTAGATTTAAAAGACCCAGCGAGGAAAGGTGAAGTTTTAACAATTTTTGGTTTGGGGTTGGGAGGTAATCGTTTATTAAAAGCAGCTGGTCTGGCGTTGCTGCGAAACGTGCCATTTGCCGGAGCGATGATTGCTACTAGTTCTAATGCAGCCTTAAGCTATTCTCTAGGCTATGCTGCTTGTCGTTTTTACGAAGCCAAACTAGATGAATCAGTTTCTCTGACATCAAAAGAAACCTTGGCAACACTGAAAGCAGAAAGTGAAAATTACTTAGAAAATGCGATCGCTCAACAAGCAATCATGGATCAAGTCCTAGTTCACATGATTCTCGCTAGCCATCCCGAAAAAACCTGGGAAGAAATTATACCACAATTGCAAGCATTGAACCTCAGCCCCAATTCCCTAGATGCGATCGCCAACAATATCAAATCACCCCAACCTTTAGATACACTCCTCAATCAACTCAACCGTGATTTTGCGATCCCACTGTTGGCACAATGCCAAAGAATTGCTCAATTCGACCAGCAAACTACAGAACTAGAACAAGAAATAATTAATGCGATCGTCAATAAATTTGACATTGACACTACTGAAGTCTGATTCCAAGACTAGTCTCTAGCCTCCAGTCCCCAGCCTCTACTCCTGTTCAAATTGCTCAGGATTAATACCTAGACTGGTGTAGGTTGGGTGGAGGAACGGAACCCAACATTCACGCATACTTTGTTGGGTTACGCTATCGCTCCACCCAACCTTGTATCTTAAGAGAAGTAGTAGACCGTCCCAACCTTGGTCATCATAGACAATTTTGGTGCGTAAGTCCTGTCCAAGATTAGCCTCTAGCCTCCAGTCCCCAGCCTCTACTCCTGCTCAAATTGCTCAGGATCAATACCCAGTTCTCGGAGACGTTGCTTTAATTGCTCTACTTGCTGTTCGGCTTGCTGTCGAGCTTGTTCAGCTTGCTGTCGAGCTAAAGCTTCTGCATCTATTCTTTGTTGTGCCTCGCGTAGTGCTTGTGCCTGTTCTGTGGGGTTCAGTAATTTCTCTCCTGTATCTTCTCGGTAAAAAGCAATCAGTTCTCCTTCTACCTGCAACCGCAAACCTAATGGTTCACTGCGATTGTCCATAATCAACTCATAAGAATCTTGCCGCAACCGATAACCCCGCAACTGTCCTTGTACCCATTCGCCTCTGGGGTCAAATAGCCAGTATTCTTTTACACCAAGTTGCTCGTACAAAGTCTTCTTAAATTCCTGATCGTGATTTTTCGTCCCCGCCGAAGTCATCTCAAAAATCACCGATGGAACTTCCCCTTCTTCCCACACTTTATAGTTATCTCGACCACCAGGCGTGACATTAAAAATCACCATCACATCAGGAGCAACACGCAACTTAGGAAACCCTTGAGCGTAGTAGAGAAATTGGTTGGCAAGGACTGTTGCTTGTTGTCCTACTAAATACTGACGCAGAATTTCTAGTGTCGCCAGTAATACACATAAATGAGCATAGCTTTCTGCCACTGGTTCACCATCGGAACTAGGATAGAACACTTCTGAGCGTTGATTTGGAGTCAAGGCTGAGGTCATAGTCATGCCATACAGAAGGTTGAGATGTTTCAATTATAAAAGTCACTGGCGATTTGCCCTTTCATACTTCATACTTCTGACTTCAGAATTTTGAGCAATACTGGTACAAGAAGGAATCTTTAAACAAAATCCCAAAATGGCAACAATTAAACTTAGTAATCAGCCTCTGTTGGAGTGGGCAGGCGATAGTTTGGCAATTGGATTATTTGAAGATGCGGTAGAGTTAACAGGTGAACTGGCGACTTTGAATGAAAAGTTCGCTGGCATCTTAAAAGAAGTCATTGCCGAAGAAGAATTTACCGCCAAAACCAACAGCACGGTCTTTACTCGAGTCGGTGGCGGTGGTTCAGTTAAAAAAGTAATTTTAGTTGGTTTAGGAAAACCAGACGCACTCAAAATAGATAGTCTGCGGCGGGCGGCGGCGGCAGCGGCGAAGGTAGCCAAAAAGCAAAAAAGCAAAACGCTCGGATTTAGCTTTCCCTTGTGGAATAACGATCCAGCAGCCACAGCCCAAGCGATCGCAGAAGGTGTAGAGTTAGCTTTATATCAAGATGTGCGCTTTAAATCAGAACCAGATGATAAAGGCGCAAAAGTTGAAACTGTCGAGTTACTGGGCTTTGAAGGTCAAGAGGATGCGCTCAAGCGTGCCAATCAAATTGTATCTGGGGTAATTTTAGCCAGGGAGTTGGTAGCCGCCCCAGCCAACACAGTTACACCCATTACAATGGCCGAAACTGCCCAAGAAATTGCCAAAGACTACGGCTTGCAATTACAAATCCTGGAAAAAGAAGATTGTGAAAAACTGGGTATGGGTGCTTTTTTAGGCGTTGCCCAAGCCTCTGACTTACCACCCAAATTCATTCACCTCACCTACAAACCAGAAGGTACACCCACCAAGAAACTAGCGATTATCGGTAAAGGTTTAACCTTTGATTCTGGGGGATTGAATATTAAAGGTGCAGGTAGCGGAATTGAAACCATGAAAATTGACATGGGAGGTGCAGCTGCTACCTTGGGTGCAGCCAAAGCAATTGCCCAACTCAAGCCAGATGCCGAAGTTCACTTTATCTCTGCCGTCACTGAAAACATGATTAGCGGGCGCGCTATGCACCCAGGCGACATCCTCAAAGCTTCTAATGGCAAAACAATCGAAGTGAATAACACCGATGCTGAAGGGCGTTTAACCTTGGCTGATGCTTTGGTATATACAGATAAATTAGGCTTAGATGCGATCGTGGATTTAGCCACCCTCACAGGTGCAAACGTAATTGCTTTGGGTGAAGATATCGCTGGATTATACACCCCCCATGATGCCTTGGCTTCCCAGTTAGAAACAGCTGCTGGCACATCCGGTGAAAAAATTTGGCGGATGCCAATGGAAGAAAAATATTTTGAAGGCTTGAAATCGGGGATTGCCGATATGAAAAACACCGGGCCGCGTCCTGGTGGTTCAATTACCGCAGCCCTATTCCTCAAGCAATTCGTCAAAGATACCCCTTGGGCGCACTTAGACATTGCAGGGCCAGTCTGGGCAGACAAAGAAAACGGTTACAACGGCCCCGGCGCAACTGGCTACGGTGTGCGCATGTTAGTTAACTGGGTACTAGGAACTGAAGTGTGAAGTCTGAAGTATGAAGTCTGAAATATGAGTTTTTAGACTTCATACTTCATAATTCATACTTTATTCGTGTTATCTTGGGCTTGCCGCCAAAACAAGTTGCAATAATGACTAATGATGCGGAGTACTGAATATTTTTTACTTGACTCAGCACTCAGCGAGAAGTTGCGTGTGGGGGTTCCCCCGTTGAGCAAACTTCGGTGACTCAACACTCATTACTGAGTATGGTAATTTGGCAGTGAAAAAGTTACGGTTTTTTAACAAAGCCATCTGGTAAAATTTGTAAGGTTTCTAGAAGCTCTGAGCAATGGGATCGACTTGCGCACGGATAGCAATTGACGCAATGGGGGGGGATCACGCACCCGGTGAAATCGTTGCTGGTGCATTACGCGCCAGTGAAGAATTGGGTGTGAAAGTCTTGCTAGTTGGTGATCCCCAACAAATTAAAGCTGTCATGCCGCCAAAAACTACTTTGGAGCGGGTGGAGATAGTTCCTGCTGAAGAAGCTGTGGCTATGGACGAGGAGCCTTTAAATGCGGTTAGACGCAAACGCAAGGCTTCGATTAATGTGGCAATGGATTTAGTAAAAAATCAGCAGGCAGATGCTGTATTTTCTGCTGGACACTCTGGGGCAGCTATGGCATCAGCATTGCTGCGTTTAGGAAGATTGCCAGGAATTGATCGCCCAGCAATTGGTACAGTTTTCCCCACAATTATGGCTGGTAAGCCAGTACTAATACTGGATGTGGGTGCAAATGTAGACTGCCGCCCTAAATTTTTAGAGCAGTTTGCGGTGATGGGTTCGATTTACAGCCAATATGTTTTGGGAATGGATGCACCCAAAGTAGGTTTACTCAATATTGGCGAAGAAGATACCAAGGGCAATGAGCAAGCACTCCGCGCTCATCAACTACTGCGAGAAAACTCGAATATCAATTTTGTCGGTAATGCTGAAGGGCGTGATGTGCTTTCCGGGCAATTTGATGTGATTGTGTGTGATGGCTTTGTTGGCAATGTGTTATTAAAATTTGCCGAATCTCTGGGAGGAGTAATTCTGCAAATTTTACGTGAAGAACTGCCCCAAGGCTTGCACGGCCAAATTGGAACTGCTCTTTTAAAACCAAATCTCAAGCGAATTAAGCAGCGCATGGATCATGCGGAGCATGGAGGTGCTTTACTGTTAGGTGTGGCTGGAGTTTGTTTTATCGGCCACGGCAGTTCGCAAGCACCTTCAATTTTTAGTGCAATACGTATGGCAAAAGAAGCAGTGGATAATCAAGTGCTGCAAAGACTTCGATCCCAATACGAAATCCTACAGCGTGATAGTGGTTAGTAATGGGTTATTTGTCATGCGTTATTTGTCCTTGATTGGTTGAAAGGCATAAGGACAAACGATCAAAACGCTGAGAGCTTGGGAGAGCAGGAGTGCAAAAGTTAGGCATAGCATTTACAGGAAGTGGCTCGGCAGTTCCCGAAACTTCCCTCGACAACCAGGCACTAACAGCACTGGTTGAAACATCAGATGAATGGATTACCACAAGAACGGGAATTCGTCAACGACGAGTGTCACAACCTCCGGGTTCTTTGAGTGACTTGGCAGCGGCAGCAGGGGAAAAAGCGATCGCATCTGCCGGAATTCAAGCCACTGAATTGGATCTGATTTTGCTGGCAACATCGACCCCAGATGATTTGTTTGGTACGGCTTGTCAAGTCCAAGCCAAGTTAGGCGCAACAAAAGCAGTAGCATTTGATTTAACCGCCGCTTGTTCTGGCTTTGTATTTGGGCTAGTAACGGCTGCTCAATACATCAGAACAGGGGTATATCAGAATGTACTGTTGATTGGGGCAGACATCCTCTCTCGTTGGGTAGATTGGCAAGACCGGAAAACTTGCGTGTTATTTGGCGATGGGGCGGGTGCTGTCGTTCTCCAATCTGCCGAGAGCGATCGCTTGTTGGGCTTTGCCCTTAAAAGTGATGGTAATCTAAATCATCAGCTAAACCTTGGCTATGCCGCTTCTGCTCAAGAATTACTCCCAGGCATCAACATTTCTCAAGGCACTTACCAACCCATCACAATGAACGGCAAAGAAGTATACCGCTTTGCTGTCCAAAAAGTGCCAGAAATTATTGATAAAGCTTTATTTGAAGCTAATTTGACTGTTGAACAAATAGATTGGCTAGTACTGCATCAAGCTAATCAACGCATATTAGATGCTGTTGCCCAACGTCTAGCAATTCCCGAACAGAAAGTTATTAGTAACCTTGCCAATTACGGCAATACCTCTGCTGCTTCTATCCCTCTGGCCTTAGATGAAGCAGTGCAACAAGGCAAAATTAAACCCAATGACATTATTGCTGCATCCGGCTTTGGCGCAGGTTTAACCTGGGGTGCAGCCATCTTCCAATGGGGAAAATAATATTTTGTCATTAGTCATTTGTCCTTTGTAAATGACTAATGATTAATACTCATTTACTTTCAGACTTCAGACTTCATACTTCCGTTGACCAATGACTAAAACCGTATGGGTGTTTCCCGGACAAGGTTCCCAAGCACTGGGAATGGGAACAGACTTATTAGATATACCAGGTGCTAAAGCAAAATTTACTCAAGCTGAAGAAATTTTAGGCTGGTCTGTTAGCGACATCTGCCAAAACCAAGAAGAAATGCTAGGACAGACACTTTACACTCAGCCCTGTCTTTATGTAGTAGAAAGTATTCTTGCTGACTTGTTGCAGGAACGCGGACATCAACCAGATTTAGTGGCTGGCCATAGTTTAGGTGAGTACATTGCCCTTTACGTCGCTGGAGTTTTTGAATGGTCAGCGGGTTTACGTTTAGTCAAACGCCGTGCTGAACTGATGGATAGTGCGGCTGGTGGAATGATGGCAGCTTTGATGAACTTTGACCGCGAACAATTAGATAAAGTGATAGCCGAAACGCCAGATGTAGTTTTGGCAAATGATAACAGTCCAGGACAAGTGGTCATCTCTGGCACTCCTGACGCAGTACAAGCGGTGATGTCACAAGTTAAAGCTAAACGTGCTACCCCATTAAAAGTTTCTGGGGCGTTTCACTCACATTTAATGTCGGCTGCGGCTAATGAGTTCCAAGAAATTCTGGAGACAGTAGAATTTCAGCCTGCAACTGTACCTGTAATGTCGAATGTCGAACCTACACCCGCAACTGACGCAGAAGTTTTAAAACAGCGTCTCACGCAGCAAATGACAGGTTCAGTACGTTGGCGAGAAATTTCGCTGCAATTACCTGCTAACAACATTGAACAAGTCATAGAAATTGGCCCTGGCAATGTTTTAACTGGGTTAATTAAACGCACCGTTACGGATTTAATCTTAAAGAACATCCGTAAGGCTGCTGAATTACTGGACTAAGAAATTGGAAAGTGTGAAGTATGAAGTATGAAATACTTGACTTCACACTTCACACTTCACACTTCACACTTCATACTTCATACTTCTTATGTCTCGCAGTCGTGAACCGTTAATTAGTCTGGCGCTTTACCACGCTTTCAAATGGTCGATTGTCAGCCCCATGCTTCATGCTTACTTTCGCGGGAAGATTTATGGGGTTGAGAATGTACCGCAATCAGATCCTTTGGTAGTTGTGAGTAATCATGCAAGCTATTTTGACCCGCCGATAGTTTCTAATTGCGTGCGCCGTCCGGTAGCGTATATGGCTAAACAAGAGTTATTTGAAATTCCGGTTTTGGCCCAAGCTATTAAACTATATGGTGCTTACCCTGTGAGTCGCGGTAGTGCCGATCGCAATGCCATTCGAGCAGCTTTAGAATGTTTAGAAAATGGTTGGGCTGTGGGAGTGTTTTTACAAGGGACTCGCACACCTGATGGCAGAATTACTGACCCAAAAAAAGGTGCAGCACTCTTGGCCGCAAAGGCGCAAGCACCGATTTTACCTGTGAGTTTATGGGGTAGTGAAAGAATTTTAGAAAAAGGCTCATCCATACCCCGTGCGGTTCCTCTAACAATTAGAATTGGTCAGGTAATTGCAGCACCTAGTTCTACTAATAAAGATGAATTAGAAGCTGTAACCCAAAAGTGTACACAGGTAATCAACGAAATGCACGATTTAGGACGTTAATGAGAAATATGCTTTTCGGTAGTAGCGATCGCCACTGTATTTTTATATGTTGCTAATATCTACTAGCGATCGCTAAACTAACTTATTTTTTAAATATTATATGACCGGCTTGGATGCCAAGAATTTTTGGAATCGCTTGAATAATTCAGCGTTAGTCCGCTTTTTGTTGTTAGTGGCCGCAGGCTGGGCTTTTGTACAACTTTTAGCATACTTTGAAGCCGTAATTGTGATTTTTACATTTGCGGCAATTTTAGCTTTTTTACTCAGCTACCCGGTAAATTGGTTACGGCGATTTTTACCTCATGGGGTAGCTGTCATTGTTGTTTTCTTACTCAGCATTGTGATTTTAGGCGGATTATTAATCACAGTGGGGATAGCGGTTTTATCCCAAGGACAGCAATTAATCGATAGTATTTCCGGATTTTTAAGTTCCCTTGCACCTTTTTTAGAAAGAGTCGAAGAATTTCTCCGCAACCGTAATCTGCAAATAGATTTAAGTGTAATTGAAGAACAATTGCGGAATCAGGCTATATCAGGTTTAGTCACAAGCTTAACTTTTTTACAACAGTTGTTGACTAATTTTGTTACTTTTATTTTGATTGCTGTTGTAGCATTTTTCATGCTGCTAGATGGGGACAAGCTGTGGAATTTTATTTTAAAAATAGTACCTAAACAACGCCGCATCAAATTTACAAATATCATCAGACGCAGCTTTTTAGGTTTCTTTCGTGGTCAATTATTATTGAGTTTGTTTTTAACAATAACTACTTTTATTGTCTTTGTAATATTGCAAGTGCCTTTTGCTTTATTATTATCTGTAATTGTCGGCTTTTTAGATATTATTCCCGGTATAGGAGCAACTTTAGGGGTTAGCACAATTACTTTAATTGTTTTATCTCAAAACGTTTGGCTAGCATTAAAAGTATTAATTGCTTGTATTATCCTTCAGCAAATTCAAGACAATCTCATTGCACCTAGAATTATGCAAGGTGCGCTAAATCTTAATCCGGTTGTGGTATTTTTTGCCTTATTAGTAGGTGCGAGAGTAGCAGGATTATTAGGGGTTTTTATTTCTATTCCGATTACCGGAGTAATAGTATCTTTATTTGAAATTGATGAGATGAAAGCTGAGGTTTAGTCAGTAGCTATTGGTTATTTGTATTTATTTCCTAGCCTCTAAGCTCTCATGTAAAATCGAATATATACCAAGAAAAACGTGCAATTATGTCAGATTTACGAGCAGAGTTAACAGAAGGTTTAGATGAAGCGGAATGGGACTGGTTGATTCCCCATGCACAGCGTGATGCAGTGATTTTGGTAGATCCAGGATTAAACTTATTAGATGTAGGGGAAGCGATCGCTAATGATAACACTCAATCCGTACAGCAGTGGATTGATGAGCAATTAATTACCAAACCTTCTTTAGAACAAGTAGGACAATGGAACTGCGATCGGCAAAAACGCTTCAACACTCTAATTGTACAGCCCTTTGTTTTAGTACAAGAAATGGCTGCCTAAACAAATAAAAAAGTAAAAAGTAAAAAGTAAAAAATTTATTTTTGCTCTTTTACTTTTTATCTTCTGCTTTCAATTCTGGGTTTTCCCCCTTTATTCGGGTCATTTGCACCTGTATAACCAGTTGCTACCCATACCAAAGCTCTAGCACCATCACGGATAGATTTTTCTAATGGCTCTGGTGGTGATTTTGAAGGAACAGATATAGGCTGAAAGTCGATACCTCGGCTACCTAAGACAATTTCGCCGATGACCGAAGCACGCCGCATATGGAAATCGGATGTAATTAAATAAACTCTTTTTATACCGTGGGCTTTCAAATCATCTACTAAGCTGGTAAAATTAGTAACTGTATCTACCGCTTCATAATCCAAGTGTAACCGCTTGGGATCAACTCCAGCTTTGGCAAACACTCTGCGGGTAAAGCTAGGTGGACTCCCACCCGTAATCCAAATTGGTAAATTTGGATGCCTACGTACAAACTCGGCTGTAAACTTTTCTCTCTCTAGTTTTTTGGTTGAACCGCCCAAAACTAACACGGCTTGAGGTTTTGCATCTTCTTTTTGGACTTCTTTGTAACCAAACCACATTAATAGGGGTAAGGCAAGAACCATAAACCGAAAAGATTTACCCGTAAACAAAAAATTGTTCTTCAAGGCTCTATGATTTCGTGTACTAAGACGTAATATTCTCTGAAGCAGTTAAAAATATATGTTAGGGTAGCAGATTTTTGTCGAAACCACACTAGTTCGGCTAAAAATTTTCTGTTTATGCAAGCGAAATTAAGCATAAACACTATTGACTAGTCTTTATAGATAACTTCAGCACAAATTCAGAAGATTCCGTAAAAACTGCCAATTAAATTTTTGGTTAATTTTTTGTAACGACGGGACTGGTGCGTCTCGAACGCACGGCCTAGCGCGTAGGAAGTGCAAGACATTTTATCAAGAATGCTTATAATTCAAGCGCTTCAGGATTAAATAATTACTAGCAATATTCATCTCATATTCATTCAGCCTAAAAACATCAATATTTCTCATATTGGCTCTATTAAGTTTATTGATTTACTGGTATTAAATAATTCCAATTAACCACTTACTCCAATAACTGTTCATATTCATTCCATATTCTTGTCATTGACAACCATTTGTTTATACCCTTAATCATCTTCTCTTGTTCTCTACCGGAGGAATTGTACCCTTAACCTTCAAAAATTGGTAGCGGCAGGGAAAGAAATTTCTCTAAGTGAACTAACTTGGAGGGTGCTCAGGGAAGACAAGCGGAAGTTAAGGGTACAAGTTCACCTCTCTAGTCTGTAGTTATTGGAAGACTTATTCAAGGGTATTCTATCCTCCTACCCTCAAATGAGATTCTAATCAAGGCTGCTTGCTCTGGCGTTGGTTCATTCATCTCATCCAGTGCTTGCCCTAAATTCTGGTAGCTACCAAATGACGGTCTTCTCAGTCCTCTATTTTCTTCCATCTGGTTGATAGCTAATAAAGGAAATGCCATCAAGGTGACGATGTAGCTATCTTTGTAACCAGGATTCCCTGTTGGTCTTAACCCGTAGCGTAGACACAATGTTTTTAATTGTGGAACTGTCTGAAGTTCCAATTCTGTGCGCGTAAACATAGAATAGATATTGCCATTTACAAAAGTGGTATCGGTGATGTACCAGTTTCCAGCTTGTTAGCATCACCGATTTAAAATCCTAAATCGAAGTACACTTAAAACTCAGGTACAAATAAATCTCTTTTATTGCCAGCATAGTGCTTATATATTATCTCTGGTGAATTACCAACTAATCTAGCAACATCTTTAGCATCTAATCCACTTTCCAAAGCTAAAGTAATAAAAGTGTGTCTGGTATTATAGGGCTTCCGATATTCAATTTCCAACCCATCTAATACTACCTTCCAAACTCGTTTTCTAAAGTTGTCAGTGTCGATATAAGTTCTGTCTTGAGGGCTAGGAAACAAAATATCATTATTAAATTTTCCCTTACATATCCTTTCAAGAATATGTTTTAATTTTTGATTAACCGGAAATCTTCTTTTTTCTTGAGTTTTTAAACCTGCTTTTTTTGCTAACCCTTTATCAGTTAAAACAACAGCACAATCAAAATTTATATATCTAAAGTCACTAGTTACATGATTTCTTTCCAGCGCTATAGCTTCAGATGGACGGCAACCTGTTAAAAAAAGAAATTCTACATAGTCAGCATAATAAGAATGTTTTACTCTAGAATATTTAGAACAAAATTCGTTTTCTCGTAATGCCTTAAGTATTAAGTTTCTTTCTTCTACAGTAAATGGATTTATATCATCTTCATCATTTTTTTGCGCTTTTGGAATTGTAATTTTACTGGACATTCCTAGGAAAGGATTAGTATTGATAATTTTTGAATCGACTGCCCAATTGCAGCAAGCGTTTAGACGAACAATAAATCTTTTAGATGATTCTGGAGGAATGTTATTGATAACCCAATCCCTAATTTCAATTGCTTTATCTAAATCCTGAGTGGGTAATTTCAATACATAATTGCTAAAAACCTTGTACTGAAATCTCATTGTACTAGGTGATGAAATATTCTTTTTGTAGTCTATAAATTTTTTCCAAATTTCTTGAAGGTTAACAGAATACTCTGAGCATTTTGCTTCTACTAATCGAAAATATTCAGGACGATATTTGTTTAATGTATAGTCAAAAGTTCCTGGTACAAGGACATTAACTTGAATATCTTTTTCTATCTCTTTAGCTTTAGCCTCAGCTATTTGACGATTTCCAGGTGTATCGTCTAATCCTAGTGTTAGAAATTTCTGCTTTCCGTCAAATAACTGCCTAGGTAAGCGTAATCGCAAGCGACCTTGGAAACTCTGGACTGTGACTGAACCTTTGGTATTGTATTTTCCTGATTGCATGGTGAATATGAAATAACTCTGGGTCTAACCTACCATATTCATTCCATATTCATTTAAGGTTATCCAACTAATCTTTAATGCCTTGTGGATACCTGATTTCAGCCATTTGGACAAAATAAATAATCCCCGAAACCCTTGTATTTCATGGACTTCGGGGATTATTTGGCAGACGGGACTGGTGCGTCTCGAACGCACGGCCTAGCGCTTAGGAGGCGCTCGCTCTATCCAACTGAGCTACAGCCCCAACTACGAAGCATAAATATAATAGCAGTAGTTTTAGCTAGAGTGCCACGAATTGTCCCAAGAACCGCCGCCTATTTCTAAACCACACAAAGAACTCTGTGATTTTAGGATATTTGTAGATTGTTTGTCACTTATTTTTCGCAACTCCAAATTTAGATTTCCTTGCATGGTATCTCGACAACAGTAAATTAAACCATTGGTTGTCGGTGCGCGTAGGGGTGTACCTGGTAGATGCGTGGTTCCTGTCAACTCAATCTCGTAGTTTAAATTTCTAGCTTGCATTTGCCATCTACCCCAAGGTTGAATCTGCCATTGCACTTGGGAGTTCCAAGGGACAAATTCATAAAATTTACCTTGATAATGCACTCCTATCATGGCGACAGATTCCATCCACCACAACACACCGCGTCTACCACCGCCTGCGGTTAATGCTAAGTCGGGTTCACCGTCAAAGCAATTACAGTTTAGCCAAAACCATTTTTGCGGAAAAGCCCCACCCCAATTTTTTTCGCCGTAGGCTGGCGCGTGGGTAAATTCATAAATTTTGCCGTTCCAGTCTATCCAACCGCTAGCTAAACCATGCGCCATTAAAATTTGCCAGCCAGGCTCAAAAATCTGTAAAAATGACATCCAGCCAGCAGTTGATTGCTGAAGGCTATCTTGATTTCCCCATCCATATACGGGCTGAATTTCATATAACCAACGACAATAAAAACCTGTTGCAGGATCGCGGATAATTCCTTGATTGATATTAGCTGTAGCTTGATAACCTTCTTGAATATGTTGTTCAAATTCTGCGCTTAAGAGGTATAGGGGTTGAGTGTTGAGATTGGTTTTACCCCAATGTCCTAAAGCTAAGACATCTCGACTAGCCCAAAATTTATCTACATCTGGAAAAGTTCGGCATAAATATTCATCGTTGGGGCCGAGGATTTGGGCTGCACCACCACTGTAGGGTTTACCACCAATGGGATCTTCAATAGAGTACATGAAGGCAAAGGTTTGGCCGCAGTCTGGCAAGGTTACGCGATAATACCAGCCTTCAAAAAAACGGCGATCGCTGCCATCCCAATGATAACCGCTATGGGGTGTCTGAGATTTTTTAGGCCAGGAAAACATCAATTGCTCCCTCTCTCTCGTGGGAAGTTGACCATTTTGATACAACAGCTAATAACTGCATATATCTACCCCATACTAATTCTTTTGGCAGATGATAAACTCCCGACTCTAGATAGAACCATCGATGCAATTACAAATTGTATGCTGAATATCATTAAAAGCTAAGTAAAAAAAAGAACTTAAATTTATTGAGTTCTTTGGGGATAAATATTGCAATTTCCTGTGTAATAAGGTTTTAGCTTAAACAATACATAGTTTAGGAGTGTGATTAATAGTATGACAAATTCAGGCGATCGGGAAACTTATAACAGCGAAACTAGACAACAATCTTATACCGATAATTACGGTAACACTCACACCAACGTCACCCGCACCAGTGAAAGTGTGAATAACAATGTCAGTTCTTACAGAAATGGTTACGCCAATGGTCGAGAAATTGAGCGTAATTACCAACAAGCTAATTTAGCCGCCCGTGATAATGAAAATGCATCTCGTGGTTTACTGTTAGGAATTTTGCTCACTGCTTTAGCTGGCTTAATTGTGGGTGCATTTTGGTACTTTAATCAACCCAGAGAAACTGTAATTGAACAGACTCAACCAACATTCACTCCTTCACCTAGTAGTGACTTGTCAACGCCTACATTTACTCCCCAACCACAACAAACCACAATTATTGAAAGAACTAGAGAAGTACCTGTGGTAGTTCCGCAACAGTCAGCCCCATCTGTAACTGTACCTCCGTCTTCACCACAGATTAACGTTACAGTTCCGCCTCAACAACCTGCAACTTCTGGAACACAGACAACTTCTCCCAGTAATAGTTCTACAGATACTCCCGCTACTAAGAGTAAAACTAACAGTTCGGAAACTGCCATACCTCAAACTTCGGATCAGCCTAACAGTACTTCAGATACTGATTCTTCTACCACAGATAAGGGTAGCCCTCGATAAAAATGTCAGCGTAGAAGAGAATTTTTTCTGTCATAAAACCAATTTTTATCACCCGCAGAGGCGGGTTTTTCTTTTATAGCAGTAGTTGAAGTGGACTGAGACATTGATTTTGCGTCAGTCATGTTACAAAACTCAATATAAAAGTGACCAAAAAGTTGAATCTCTCTTAAGAAAATTTTTACTAATGTTGCGAGACATTAATGCTACTCAACTTTAGTAAAATAAATCCCACTTCAAATTAGAGGGTGGTACATTAAGAACAAGGTACAGAAAGGTTAAGTTTAAGTGAAGTAAGAAACTTGAAATTAGAGCCTGTACCTCCTGCTCTAAGATCGTTGCGATCGCCACTCAACTGTAACATCCTCATGTTAAGTGTTTTCACCTTGTATCTGTTGATTTTTATGGAGGTTTTGAACGTACAGCCAGAAATGCCTGCCTATTAGAATCAAGGATGTTCAGGTCTGAGCAAAACGATTGCAGAATTTGTCCAAATTATTTGAGTAATTTTCTCTGTTTTTTTTAATTTTCTCTAACTATTGCATATTGAATAAACCGCCTGAAGTTACTGATATTTATCGGTCGTAATTTCGGCGGTTTATAGCTTTGATTAGGGAAGAAGGTTTTGTGGTTTCTCAAGCTTATGACTATTGACTAACTAAAGTAATCACCGTCACTTCAGGCGGACAAAAAAATCTTCCTGGTCGATAAGTACCCAAGCCACGATTAACATATAACTGATTATTAGATACTTGATGCCATCCTTGCGACCATTCCCAATATCGGACTACTTTTGAACAGTCTCCAAATAAAAATGGAACCCAACGCCGGAGTTTTTTCGGTAATTTCTTCAGGAATTTTTTATAATAAAAAACAAGAGGGCCAAACCCTGGAATAACAATATGACCACCGTGAGTATGACCAGATAGTTGTAAATCTACTCGCCACTGTTCTAAGATTTTAGCTGTATCTGGGTTATGAGATAAAACTATCCGGGGTGTCAAAGGATCTATTTGATTCATCACAGGTGCAGGGTTAAATTCCCGCGACCAATAATCAGCTAGTCCTACTATTGGTAATTCTTTGCCAAAAGGATATGCTATTTCATTCCACAGAACATTCACACCAATGCTGGAAAAAGCATTTGTAACTTCTGCTTGAGAATGCTTGTAGTGTATATCGTGATTACCGAGTACAGCATAAATGCCGTAGCGACTTTGTAAATGTTTGAGTCGCATCACTAACTGATGAATAGGAGTAGGATCATCAGTCACATAATCACCTGTTAAAACAATTAAATCAGGTTCTAGTTCATTTGTAGCTGCGATCGCTTCTTGGAGTAATTCTTCAGATAAGCGCAATCCATCATAGTGAAAGTCTGATAATTGAATTAATTTTATGCCTTCTAAAGATGATGGAAGTTCGGCAATCTTAACCGTTATTTTATCTACACTTAAACGTCCTGTAAACAACCAATGCATAGTAAGATATCAACTCCTCTGATTAGCGTTTACAGCTTATCAAATAACAAAATATATATTAAAAAAATGTAAAAACTTAATGACAATTTATTCACTATCGAGAGTAATAACTGTTACTTCTGGTGGGCAAAATAACCTCCCTGGGAGATAAGTTCCTAAACCGCGATTTACATATAGCTGATTATTACCTATTCGATGGAAACCCTGCGCCCATTCCCAATGCTGCATAATAAAACTATCTCGACGCAAGCTAGGAACACGTCGTCTGATTTTTTTGGGGATAAATCTGATAATTTTTTGACGATAACCTAAAATTGCACCGAGTCCGGGAATAACTATTTGACCGCCGTGAGTATGACCAGATAATTGTAAATCTACTCGCCATGCTTGCAAGATTTCTGCAGTGTCTGGGTTGTGAGATAGGACAATGCGGGGTGTATGGGGGTCTAACTGATTCATGACTGGTAGAGGATTAAATTCCCGGGAATAACGGTCAGCTAGTCCAACCAGTGCTAATTCTTGACCAAAAGGATAGGCGACTTCATTCCATAATACTTGCACGCCAATGCGCGTTAAGGCGTTGGTAATTTCTGATTTTGAGTGTCTGTAATAGATATCATGATTACCTAGTATGGCATAGATACCAGCTTGAGCCTGTAAATGCTTGAGTTTTAATACTAATTCATGAATTGGTTGGGTGCTACTAGTAATATAATCACCTGTTAATAATACTAAATCTGGGGTGACTTGATTACTAAGTGCGATCGCTTTATCTAACATCTCATTAGATAAACGCAAACCATCATAGTGAAAATCTGACATCTGTACCAGCTTTTTACCTTGTAAACTTGCAGACAGACCAGCAATTTTAACCGTTAATTTTTCTACACTCAACGGCCCGGATAATAACCAATGCATACTAGTTTGAATAAAATTGAATAATAGAGGTTACAGTTTAGCCAATAGTTTTTTACTAAACCGTTGCAAATAAAACACTTTGTAAAAAGTTTATATATTTAGGCTTTCAATAGTTCAAATCCCCGAATTATCCTAGAAATCGGGGATCTAATCTTTTACGCAGGTATTACTATATAATTTAATACTATAAACGCCAAAGCTTTTTCAGCTGATTAATGAGAATATTCTGCCTTTTCTCAATAACTTCTGGTGTCCATTCTTTTTCTATTAACACTTGAGTAGTCAGTGCAAAATTAGAAATACCATTTTTAGTTGTAAAATATTTTTGCTTCTTCGTTGCAAAATCATAGTTGTTAGCTTGGCTATTTTTATAAGAAGATAGCAAAACTAAATTACCTAAACGGTGAACGTATTTTTCGCGTTCTTCCTGGGTAGCAAACCAATTATACCATTCACTCTGAGGAGATGGATTTTGTGGAAGTACGTGTTCAACTGTAATATTAGGAAAATCATACGATGGGTTGACTTCAGATAGTGCTGTATCTAAACGCTGTAAAACATAACGTATAATTTTCTTAATTAAATAAATGTCGCCGTTCAATATTTTAAGTATATCATTCTTTTCTTGAACACTCAATTGTAGTGGTGAATCTGGCAAAAATAAATCTTCTCCTTTATCAATAGAGTGTAATAGTTTACTGTAACGTTCAATGCGTTCGTTGATATTAGAACGCTGAATCATTAAACCAGAAGCCAGCCTGTCTAAATCAGAGAAAAATTTCAATAACAAATCAGGAGCATAATAATTTTTTGATAAATAAAGAATAGCTGGTGGTATCCAATCTGAATTATCAATCAATTGCAACCATTTAAACAAGTTATTAATTTCACTTTTCCAAAAATCACATTTATAGACTTGATTATTAATATCATAAAATGCTTCTGTTAATGGAAGTAAAGTTTCATCAATAAACTCTTGAGGCTTTTGAGTCGGTGTTGGTGTAACTCCTTTATAAAATTCTTTAAGTATACTTTCGCGTGGTTTTGACTTAGCATGAATCATTCTAATATGAGAAAAAATGCTCTTAAATACATCACGTCCTAGTTTTTCTTCTGCATCTTCCCATTTTTTGCTATATGTCTCTTGGTATTTGTCTGGGATTTTGCCAATAATTTCAGCCTTAAAAATGTCAGCATGGGATAAATCCATACCTCTATTATTCAATACAGAAAATATTCGATATGCTGAGTCGATATCAGGAGTTGAAACTATTACTAGAAAACATCTTTTAGTAAGAAATTGCAAAAATCGACTAATTTGAGTTTCAGAAAAAATTTGTAGTTTATTTAAATAAAACAATGTGTTATCTTTAAAATTTTTACAGCTATCTGAAAGTTTAATGTTACTCAATTGTTTTAACTTCTCAATACCTAGTTCTGATTGAATATATTCTTTAAAGAAATGTTCATCTCTGGAACGTACAGTTAAACGATAAATGTTATTTTCTGCATCAAAATCGTCTTCTTGATACAAATACTTAGTTGCTATGTGTTTTTTGTCTTTAGAAAGATATGTTCTCAATGCTGCTATTAATATAGTAAGTGTTGTCAAACGCTGCTGTCCATCAATAATCTGTGCATCTGGTTTATCTCCTTTAATAAGTACAATACTGCCTAAAAAATATGGATTAATATCGTCAATCCTTTCGTCGCTATCTCCCAAGGCGTTAAGTAAATCATCCAAAAGTTCTCCAGCTTCTTCTTTACCCCAAGCATAAGGACGTTGGAATAAAGGGATGGTAAAAACAAAATCATCACTAAACACTTTATGGATGGAAAGTTGATTAGCCTGAATTGTGACTGGACTCATTGGTATCTCCTTTTGTAGGGTAGTAGAATACACGCAAACTAAAGTTAGTGTTCCCAATGATCCGCACAATATTTGAGGTGGTGAGATAATTTTTGAGTGGTTTTAGGTGTGGTTACAAATTTTATCAATCGAGAGGCGATCGCCTAACAAAACAATTGAGCGTATTCAGGATAAAAGCAGAACTATAATAAATTAACGCAGGGCAATTTTTTTACTGAGAAAAATACATATAGTCACTATCAAAAAGGCAACCTCAGCTAATAAAAATGCACCGACTGATGTTAAACCGATTTGTTTAATGACTAGAGAGGCAATTGCAGTTCCGCCAGCACTACTACCAAAATATAAACCAGTACCCAAACCAGCCTGATTTGCAGGTATTTTGGCAAAAACTAAGGGAATCATACTGATAAAAACTAGACTAAAACTCACACCAAAAGCCAAAATTAGTATAATCGCAAAGATATCGTTATCATTTAATACTGTTAATCCCATTAAGCCAGTAATACTTCCTAACCCCAATAACATAGATTTATTCGCACCTAAATCTGTTATCCAATCACCCAAAGGTACAGAAGCAATTGCAGCTACTAAAAGTATCTCAGAAGCAATAAATTCTACATTTAATCCGGGTAGTTGAGCTTGTAATTTTTGGGGAAAAATAGAAAATAGCAAGTTAATTTCAAACCCAATAGCTAAACCAATCACAAAAATTAGCATTAATATTACACTTGGTGCTGAGGCTAAATCTTGATTACGAATAGCAGGATTAAAGGAATGTTTAGGAGTGAATGATTGTAAAATATACGCACCTAACATTAAAGCGATCGCTCCAACTATAAAAGCAATCGAAGCACCCATACTATAAAGTAAGGTATTCAATAATGGCTCAATCGCTGCTACCGTAGCCACAACAAGTACTAAGATAGCGTTGGCTTGCGGTAATTCTGTTGTGGGGGCAAACTGAGTTAAAAGTGCGATCGCCGGGCCACGAAATATAATTGTAGCTATTACCCAAACTGTCATCAATACGGGAATTATCCAACGGCTACCGATGGGTAAATTATGCTCAGTTAGTAAAGAAACAATAATAAAAATTAAGCCTGCCAACATTACCCCAAAGCTAATCATGGGCAAACGGCTACCTAATCGCTGCTGAATGCCATCAGAAATTTTGCCACTCAAGGGTTCAATAATGGCACATAGTAACCCTTGCAATATTCCCAGCCAACCTGCTAATTCGACAAATTGCAATTCTTTGAGAATTTTTGGCTGATAAAAAGTATATGCCATCCAACTCAAAGCGATCGCTGCGACTAAAGCAGCTAATCCCCAAACTTGCCGACGCAATATTTCACGGTGGGTGTTGAAAGAGTTAAACATTGTTCTGCCTCATACCCGTGATGTGATTTTAAGACAAGTTCTCTGAACAAAATCGCATTTAAAATTGCATATTTTAGGAATATACAAATAGAATTTTTGTACAATTAATCACATTTTTCTAAATATGCTGACGTGAATTATGTTTATATTTATGAATGATATTACTACTAAAAAAATAATTATGACATTACCTAATCAGGTAGATATATTCGTTACTTTATTTATATCAGGTTGATTATTTTACCTTGAGCAGCTACGCAAATGATTTAAAAGCCTGCTTAATTAAACCTTACATTATTATTGTCAGTGTTTAGATTTTTCAAACAGAATCATCAGTTCAAATCAATATTTCTTTGTAACAAGTATATAATTTATCACTTTAACAGTTAAGTTACTAGCTTTAATCAAGGGAGATATGACAGTCTTCAAATGTTAATTAAAGTTTAAGTATATTATAAATTATAAGTTATTCTAATATGAATATTATAAATTTAGTTGTTTACTAGTTAATAGAGCAAAAAACACATTATATATCCCTTCATTAACAATTTATTACTTTTGGTTGATGACAAAAAATATAAAATAATAGAGACATAAAAAATTATGTCTCTAGATAATTGAATGTGTGCGATCGCCACATTATTAAGTTGTAAATTATTAAAACTCAGATACTCACAAGAGCGACTTCTGGCTGCTCTGGTTGCGCTAAACCTTGAGTCAATTGTTGACAAAGCTCATCTATTTCTGAATCTCTTTGTTCAATAATCTGTTTAGCTAATGTGATTAGACGTGTGATATTTTCTGGACTTGCATCATCCATATTGTCATTAGCTTTAGTTAATTGTCTTTGGAAGCGGAAATATTGTTTAGGAAAACCATCAGCCTGAGGTAACATTTGCTCTAGCTGACAAGCTACAGATTCACTACTACCATCCAAGGTAATATTGAGTAATGGCTGCACCCATTGAACCAAACCCCAATCTACAGCTTGCGCGTAATTATATCGACGATTTAGAGAACCTGTACCTAATGAAACTACAAGAACATCGTTGATATTGAGAGGTTGTTTATTAGGCTGTTGCGGATCAGGTCTAGCAGAAGAAATTAATGCTTCCATAATTGCCAAAGAAGTAGGATTGTTTGCAAAAACACCTCCATCGACTAGGGCATAATAACCACTATTTGTTGGGTCTGCTGTATCAATTTTGTAAGGCTTAAAATAAGTTGGAGCAGCAGAAGTAGCCATTCCCGCTTGTTTCATTGTGTAGCCGTCACAAATTTTACGGAAATTTTCACCTAATTTTTGGTCTTTGACATTATTAACAAAGAAAATCGGCATTCGTAACTCGATATCATAGCTAGTAATAAAAATATCAGTTAATGCCTTTTTCAAGTGAGTATCTTGCAAAAATTCTGTTAAAACTTCGTCTCTACCTTTAGAAGAATATTTGGCTCTGACAATATCGTCTAACTTCAACAAGCTACTAACTGGTGACTCTGCAAAAATCCGCTTGCCATGTTTGCGGTATATGTCAATTAAATCCCCTGCTTTAAAATGCGGTTGATTTGGATAGTTGGGATGGGGTTTAGTCAAAGCCGTAGCCACAATTCCCCCAGTTGAAGTTCCAGCAATTAAGTTAAATAACTGACAAATCGGCTTACCTGTGCGCTTTTCGATTTCGTCTAAAATAATTGCTGGGATAATACCGCGAATACCGCCGCCGTCAATTGACAATATTTTGTAGCGATAAGCCATGTAATCTCCTGATTTTAATCTTGCTGGTAATTGTTTGAGATATAAACAAGCCAATTTTGCTGTAGATAGCTTTAATCATATAGTTGCTTTTAATACGACAACTTCAGTATTGATACTTGAGTATTTCCATAAAAATAGAGACCTGGAAATTTTGATTATCCAGGCCTCATATTTGACTTTTATTATCTCAGTGTTTTATAGCCAAGAGCTGATAAATTAGGGCATTCCAGAGCGTTAACGTCAGTAAAAATTTACCTTTTGCCTGCTGCCCTTTGCTTTCTGCTATAACTTAGAGCGTTAGAGATTGAGCATTAGTTTCAATTAACTTCGCCAAATCTTGCAAGAAAGCTGCTGCGTGTGCGCCGTAAATAATGCGGTGGTCACAAGTGATATTTACCTGCATTTGTTGACGCACTCCAAATAAACCGTCGGGTGTAGCCACAAGTTGTGGACGCGACGCACCGATCGCCAAAATTGAGCCTTGTCCAGGTGGTAAAATTGCATCAAATGTATCTACACCAAACATCCCCAGGTTAGACAAAGTAAAAGTACCAGTGGTATATTCGTCTGGTTGTAGCTGTTTGGCACGCGCACGGTCTACTAAAGATTTCCACGTACGTGACAGGGAGTAAATATCCACCATATCTGCATTCCGCAATACAGGTGTAATTAATCCGCCATCATCCATTGCCACAGCCACAGAAATATTAATATCAGAATGATAAACAATACCTTGGTCTGAATAGCTGGCGTTGAGCAATGGGTGTTTTTGCAAAGTTACGGCTACAGCTTTCGCTAACAGAGCCGTCATTGTCACGCCTTTAGATTTAATTTGTTTGTAAAGTTTGTCTAAGCCATCGGTAGTAATTGTGTAGCTAACACGGAACACAGGCGCAGATAAGCTAGCAACCATACCTTTAACTACAGCATTTTGCAAAGTAGTGAAAGGTACTACTTGGCCGGAAACTGCGCTACTAGAGGCGGGTACTGGCGCGGGTGCTGCTGCTACTGGTGCAGGTGGTTGAACTGGTGCAACAGTTGGTGCAGGGGTTGGTGCAACTGGTGTTGCAGCTGGTTTAGCCTTACCCACTACTGCTTCTACATCTTCAGCTACAATGCGACCGTAGGGGCCACTACCTTTGAGGCTGGTTAAATCAACTTTTAATTCTTTTGCTAACTTGCGAGCGCGAGGTGAAGCAACGAGTCTACCTTCTTTGTGGTTTGAGCCGTTACCGTTTTGGGCGGCTGCGGTGGGCGCGCCGACTGCTGCTGTGGCTGGTACTTTTGCAGGAGCGGGAGTTGTCGCCGCCCCACCAGAGTTAGCCAAAGATTTTGCGGCTTCAATTTCTGCTTCAGTTTCAGCTACATAAGCGATCGCACTGCCTACCGCCGCAGTGCCACCAGCTTCTACAATGATGTGTGCCAGATATCCTTCATAGAAGGTTTCTACATCCATGTCTGCCTTATCTGACTCGACAACCACCACTGTCTCGCCCTTTTCCACTTTATCTCCTGGCGATTTTACCCAGGAAACGATTTTACCTTCAGTCATGGTGGAACTAAGCGCCGGCATGAATATTTCGTGAATGCTCATATATGGTGGTTTCAGAATCGATAAATAATTTATGGACTTTAACAGCTTTTGCCAGATCGAATTGTATCTTGGCTAGAGAGTTTTAGACTTTCTATTTTATGTCACGGCTAGGAAACAATATCTGGCTGACACTGAAAATTATTAATTAACGGCTATTGTTGCAGCTTACAGGAGAGCTTTGGGACACAGAGCCGGATTGCACAAATGGTCTGAAGTCGCGCACCAATGAGGGAGTCGGGGCTTCCTCAATTCCCCCCACACCCTACACCCTGCCCCTTTTCCTCTTATTGACCAGCCTTACAATTGCTCACCTGCTACATCTCTAATAACTTCCACATCTAACTCTAATATCTCAGCTACTTCTTCTACACTCATTCCACGTTGCAGCAGCTTGGCAATCATTTCTGTTTTAACTTCTGCCTTGAGTTCTTGCTTGACTTCTTCTCTAACTTCTTCCCTAGCTTCTGCCTTGAGTTCTTGCTTGACTTCTTCTCTAACTTCTTCCCTAGCTTCTGCCTTGAGTTCTTGCTTGACTTCTTCTCTAACTTCTTCCCTAGCTTCTGCCTTGAGTTCTTGCTTGACTTCTTCTCTAACTTCTTCCCTAGCTTCTGCCTTGAGTTCTTGCTTGACTTCTTGCTTAACTTCTTCTCTAGCTTCTTCTTTTAACTCTTGATATACTCTTGTACCTCTAATTAATTCTAAACTTAACATCGCCTTTATCTCCTCCCTGCTCAAATTAGGAAACTTATTAACAAGAATCGCCTCTATTAATTCTAAAATTTTTCTTTGGATGGCTGTATCTTTGACTTCTGCTCTAGCTTGATTAACTAGCTGTTTAACTGATTCTTGGGCTTTTGGCTGACCTTCAACAATTAACTTCACAATTCCCAATCCTAATGATTTCTCGGGTGTATCTGCTATTTCGTCCAAATACAAGCAGATGAGATGTTCTTCTCTCAAAGAATTAAGACGCTCCGGAAAATCTACGTCATTTGTTCGAGCATCAAAAATGACTATAGCATACCAGTTAGGATTGATTGGTTGATATTGGTAGAAATAAAGCAGAATACTGCTAAATAATCTGTCGTAGAAGCGTTTATCTTTATAGCATTGAACTTCAACAAAATATATTGGTTCGTTAGCAGTAATTTCTGAGTTTGAATCTAAAGTTAAAAATATACCATCTAATCGAAAGCCAGTTTCTTTAATTTCTTGGCTTTTGAATTCGTAAAGATTTGTATTTGTTTCTGGTTTGCCAATTAGTTCAAAAAATATATTAGGAAATTCCTGAAAGAGTTTATAAAAAATCGTGTCTGTTTTCATCTAATTAGTAAGTAAATCGGCATTATTTTTTGAATTGTTCATTAGCTAACCTTGAATTAATGCTTGAAAGCGTTCATCATGCCGAATATTATCAAAATCAGTATCAGTTTTTGCCTTTTCTCGATATTCGTCAGGACTAATATTAATCGCTTGTTGCAGATTTTCTAATGTCTGCTCAATATTATCTTGAAGTGCATAACAGCAAGCTTTGTTGTACCAAGCTTGGTGTAAATCAGGTTTAAATTCTAAAGCTTTGTTGAAAGATGCGATCGCTTCTTCATTGCGTCCTAAATTCCATAGTGCTATCCCCCGGTTGTAGCAAGCTTGGTGTAAATCAGGTTTGATGCACAAGGCTTTGTCGTAGGAGTTAAGTGTTTCTTCATAACGTTCTAATTTACTGAGCGCATTCCCTCGATTGTTCCAAGCTTCGTGTTTATCTTGTTGAATAGACAAAGCTTTGTCAAAGGATGCAATTGCTTCTTCATTGTGTCCTAAATCATAGAGCGCGACCCCCCGATTGTACCAAGCTTGGTAGTACTCTGGGTGAATGGACAAAGCTTTATCGTAGGATGTAATCGCTTTTTCGTTGCGTCCTAAATTTCCTAGCAAATTTCCCCGATTATTCCAAGCTTCGTGGTCATCGGGTTGAATGGATAAAGCTTTATCATATGAGGCGAGTGCTTCTGCATTGTACCCTAAATTAAATAACACCAGCCCCCTGTTTTTCCAAGCTTCGTGGTAATCAGGTTGAATAGACAAGGCTTTATCGTAGGATGTGAGTGCTTCTTCATAGTGTCCTAAACCAAACAGCGCAGTTCCCCGGTTGCTCCAAGTTTCATAGTCATCAGGTTGAATTGACAATGCTTTGTCGAACGATTTGATCATTTCTTTATAATTTTGTCCAACCAAATGTAATATTTCCAGGTTAATCAGTAAATCACATTGCCGTTTCGGTGTTTGATTTTCTTCTACAATTAATTCTTGAACTCTGAGTATTTCCTTAGTTCTTTCCTCTGGGGTTAGAGTGAGATATCTATCATAATCTCCCTCCTGAATAACGCGCAATGACTCTTGTTCTAAAGTTTCTGAATCTATGGGAAATTCAAACAAACCAGAACGCCAATCAAAAAAGTCTGGCGCACGTTGAATAAAATATTTAATAGCAAATATCGGTAGCAAAAAGACAAAACAGATATTAAAATTATCTTTTAAACGTTCTCGTTGTTGGTTCAGGTTAATTAAAACAGGCGGTACACCTTTCCAACTATATGAATAAATATCTTTACTATTCCAACCTGTTAAGCTTTTGCATTCTTCATACTCATAAAACGAATGCTCTAAACCTGTAATAAATAAAACATTAATTTCTGATTTATTATCTAAATTATCAATTATTTCATATAAATTACTTACGGCTTGCTGAAGTCGCAACACTTGGATATTTTTATTACTAATATCTGCTTTTACCTTAGTAATTAACTGCTCACCCCCAGCCGGAGAGCAACGCACAAATAGTAATCCAAATCCTTCTGTAAAATTCAGCGTACGCACTAAGGCTTGATATTCTTCATCTGCTTGTGATGGTAAATCTTTATCCCAATCAGTTAGTTCTAGTGACATAGTTTTAACTGTAACAGAACGTTTTAGCTCCCCCCAACCCCCCCCTTAAAAAAGCGACGGTGTACATACAAATATTCGTGTAGTGCATCTGTCCCGCCTTGGAATGAATTCCGAGTCTCATAGCACAAGTCATCTGAAGATGACTCACCTAAAAATGTCTTCTAGTCCACGCTTTGTGGACTTTGGCTATGAGCCTGGAACTTTAGTTCAAGGCGGGATGCGGTTGAACATGAAAATTTTCGACTTGTGTGTACACCGTAGCTTCAAAAAGGGGGCTATTTTTCTGTTTACCCCCTTTTGAAGGGGATCGCCGTAGGCGGGGGGAGCTTGCAGCAATTACTATGGTGTTGCATTTATCTATCCCGGATACAATCGATTAAAGGTATCTTGAAATTCTTTAATTCCCTTAATTAGAGGATGAATATCATACCAAACTTGACTTTCTCCTTCTCCATTTAAATAACGATATTCTAAAATACAGCGATTAAATAATAAATCTCGATATAGTGGATCATTTACTATTTCTTTAGAATAATGCACGTTTGCTAATGCTTCCCATTGATTAGCAAAAACTGTATTGCGGTAAGTATTTCGCAACTCGCTCACAGAACGCAGTAAGGCTCTAGTCGGAATGGGTAAAGCGTTAGTGTATTTAATTGCCTCCTTCATTAATAATAATAAATTTCTCACATGACCTCCACTCATTAAGCACAGTCTTTCTAACGCTCCTCGCTCTTCAAACATATTCACAATAGATAAATTAGGGTCAATTAAACTTAGGCGTTTTTGCAGAATTTCTGTAACTTTATTAATACCTCGTTCATAAGGTTGATTATCAGGTGTTTGCACCATAATCATAGGCAGAACATGGGTATTACCATAAGTATTAGCGAGGTCGGCAGCACGATTAGAATAAAGTAAAGAAATTGGTACTGTGTACAGCAAATGACAATCTAAAGCTTGGAGTTGTTCGCTACGATCTAGAAAAATTTGGTCGTGATTAGTGCGTCCATCTTCTTGCGGTATGGGTACAATGCGGTCTAAGTTATCAGCAATTAATACTAGTTGAGAATATCCTTCAGGTAAGTTATTTTTAGCATCTTGAATAAACTTATTTAACGCCGCAATCAAAGTAACTGTATGGGGATTAATGCGTTCTCGAATTTTTTGACGTTGAGTTGGTTCTGTTCGTAAATTTGCGGTTAATTTAGCAAATTGAGAAATTTGCGCTTCGATACTTAAACTTTCTAAAGAAACTTTAGTTAGTGCTAAATCTTTTAAATCTTGCCAACGTTCTTGCAACCAATTCAACAAAACAGTTGGAGAAGTGCTATCTTTTAATGCTTCTACTAAGTGGCGAGTACAAGCTAAGAGAATATCAGTATATTGAGCATCTTCTGGATCAATATCTTCTTCATCGGCGGGAAAATAAACTACAAAGCAACCTGCGTCATCTAAAAATTTCTGTAAACGGAGTAATTCTGTAGATTTCCCTGCGCCACGATGACCTGCATAAAGTTGCGAGGTCATTCTATCTGAATATAAAATCTCTCGGCCGATTTCTACTAAGATATCGCCGTCTCCCCGCACTTCTGAACAATCAACATAAGCGGGATCGCCTGCGAGTAAAGGGCGAAACGGGTCAAAAACATTGTATATCCGCTTTAAAAGCGCAAAATCCGAGGTCATAAATATGAGTAGCTGAATTTAGCGCCATATTATCGCAAACTTACGGTTATAGGTAAACAATGAAGTGGGGGAAGAGGAAATCTTCTTTGCAAATAAAAATGACAAATGACGAACTTTATGTAGTAGTAATGTATGCTTACAGGAACTTTTCGCGGCTATCAGAGTCTATGATGTATTGACTTTTGGGAGTTAACTTTTGATTAACCCTACATACTACAAGTTTTTTAGTGCAATCGGATTGTTATATATGTTTATATTTTCTAGGCGAATGATAGAGGATTAAAGGCTAAACTTCAATTTAAAATTCAAAGTTAACAATTACTTCGTTTGAAATTTTTGTTTAGTTATGCTTTCAATTAAGTGGAAGTTTATTTTAATTTTGGTACTCAGTATGCTTGTTGCTACTGCTACTGGGGTTTATATTACTCAACATCAACCTCCGGCAACTGGTTTCAGTACTGTGAAGGAAGAAAAAGCACAATTTTCTGTTATGGGTAATTCGGAAAATGTTGAGGTTTACCCGGAACGAGTTGATTATAAAACTATACCTTTAGAGCAATTTAATTCTGTACTTCAAGGTAGTAATCCAGCAAATTTAGCGGTGAGTGTCATTGAAGATGTAGAGCCGGAAAAAGGAACTCGCAAAGTAGAAGTAGTTTATCCGCAGCCCAATCAGGCACTAGTAACAATTACACATATTCCTGATAATCGCAATTCGGCAAATTTGATTAAGTATCGAGTAGAGATGAATACTTTTGGGCGATCGCTATTAGTTAGTTCGCCTCCTGTTTGGCAAGTTATTTGGGCTGGCTCCCAGATGCAATGCAAAACCGGGAGTCGCCTAAATAAAAGTATGAAGTGTAAAGTGTGAAGTCTGAAAATTTCATCCTTCAGACTTCACATTTAATTAGAGATCGCCGCGAATATCTTCGACAATGCCATCGCGTAGCACGATTTCAACTTGCATTTTGCTAATCAAGTTATCACCACGTTCGACACGGAAAAAGCCTTCCATCTGAAATTGATTGACTTCTTGATCTAACTCAAGCAATTGCACTTGCTGGAGATTTTGCAGCATTTGATTTTTTTGTTCTAAAAATTCACTTTTCTTTTGGTTGACTTGCAGCTGAATGTTGTCGATTTGTTGCAGAGTTTGGGGACTAGGTGGTTGAATACTCTGCTTTTGAATAGCCGAAATCGCTCTTTGTCCTTCTAGATCGAGTTGTTGTAATTGCTGATCTAGTTGATTGATTTGTGCTTGCAACTGCTGTTGTACTTCCTCTTTCCACAAGGGAGTCACAATAACTTTGACATTAACAATGCGCTTCAAAAGTAGATTAGGGTTGGAGACATCCATATTTCGCGTTCACTCTATATAGTTTGTTTGCAGTTGAAATTATCAGGTAAACATACTGTTAATCAGGTCGTGGTAGCGATCTGCAACAATGTGTCGCCGGATTTTTAGTGTTTGAGTCATCAAGCCATTTTCAATCGAAAATGGTTCTAAAATCAGTCGAAATGGCCCAATGCGGTCATCTAAACGATAACCTGGACGGTTCTGCACTTCCCGATTCAATTCTTGCCGAAACAAATCCTGGATTATTTTACTCTCCAGGTCAACAGAAGTGCTGAATTCTGAAGGCTGAGTTCCTGGTTCTGTGGGTAGATTTAGTTGTAGATTTTGAGTTTCAGCCCATTTTGCTAAGGCTTCGAGATTAGGGATGATTAAAGCGCCGAGACTGCGCTGATCTTGACCAACCAGCATGATTTGGTCAATATAAGGCGATCGCAAACACGCATCCTCAATTGGCTGTGGCTCGATGTTTTCCCCGTTGGTCAAAACAATTGTATCTTTTGCCCTGCCAGTCAACACTAAATCATTTTCGGGTGTGACCCAACCCAAGTCGCCACTGTCAAACCATCCTTCAGAATCAATTGCTTTGGCTGTTGCTTCGGGGTTTTGGTAGTAACCTTGCATAATTTGTGGCCCTCGCAACAGCACCAAACCTCGTTCTCCTGTTGGTAAAGGCTGGCGATTTTCAGGATCTACAATTTTAACTTCTGTGCCAGAAATCGGTTGACCGGATGAACCCCGGAAATTGCGCCACGGACGGCGGGCATTAGTTACAGGCGAAGTTTCTGTTAAACCGTAACCTTGTAAAATCTCTACACCAATAATTTCAAAAAAGTTATCAATGTGTCTGGGTAACGCACCGCCACCACTAATGACTTGTTTGATGCGTCCGCCTGTGGCTTCTCTGACTTTGGCGTAAACTAACCGTTCTCCCAAAAGATGAAACGGTAACAAAGTCAATGCTTGTACCTTAGCTGCGACTCGTTCAACAGGTGAAGCGTGAATATGATCTAAACACAGCCCTTGGGCAATGCGTTGCGCTTTGATATACTTTTCGCTCATCCCCAATAAAAAGTTAATTAGGCGTTGCTTGTTTGCGGGTTGATCACGAAATTGTTTTTGCACTCCTTCATAAATTGATTCCCACAGCCGAGGTACACCAATCATGAAATGTGGCTGAAATTCTTTTAAATCGCGTTTGACAGAACGCAAGTTAGTATAAATTTGTGTGCAACCTTGAGCCAATAAAAAGTATTCACCACTGCGTTCGTAGCTGTGCCAAGTAGGGAGAATACTTAAAACAATGTCGCCTGGTTCTGGCTGAACTATTGCCCGGAGGTATCTAACTTGGTGCATTAAGTTACCGTGAGATAACATGACCCCTTTGGGTTTACCTGTAGTGCCAGAGGTGTAAATCAAAGTTGCTAAGGCATCGGGAGTTTGATTAACTCTAACTAAGGTTGTATTAGCACCAATATCTTGTAACTGGGAAAAATTCAATATTTTGAGAGAGTCGTCTGTTGGCGGTGCTTCATCAGAAAGTAAGATAACTATCCGAATTGGTAGGTCTTTTAGCCTTTCGCGCAGTCTAGTTAAGGTTTTGACATCTTCAACGACTAAAACTGTACTGCCACTGTTAGCAATGATAAATAAAAGTTCCTCTTTTTCGGCTTGGGAACTGCGTACTGCATTCACCCCGCCAGCCGTCATGATGCCTTGGTCGGCAATTAACCAGCGAGGACTATTATCTGCTATTAAAGAAACGCGATCGCCTGCTTGTAATCCTAAAGCTTGTAAACCTGCTGCGAATTGTTGAATTTGATCCGTTAACTGGCTATAAGTAATGACGGTTTCTGGTTTCGAGTGAGGATTCTTCAGCGCGACTATATTACCAAATTGCTTGGCAGCTAATGGCCAAATCTCGGAGATTAAATTTACTTTTGAGTAATCTATAGCACCTTTTAATGCCAGCCTTTCTCTTTCGGAGATGTTAGATAATATTGATGATTCTGTTTGGATGTTTGACATAACACATGACCTAGAAGTGTAGTGTTTTTTTACCAGATTATTCTGCTACTACGCTACAATATCCCTCCTGATTATTTACAACGCTGATTGTGTCAGCTATTTCACAAAATCCTCGGTTGTATTGATAAAAATTTATGTTAAAGTGAAATTATATAAACTGCAAACAATACATCCTCAAATTAGCCTGAAGACTAATGTTTGCAGAAATTAATAGCGACCACCTAAATTTTTCATGGGGGTGATTACCTATAGCTTTCGCCGATGCTGTGTTCTTAACCCTGATCAATATTGCTGCCTGTTTAGCTTTACCTAGGCTTCTTTCGACGATTCTGGCTAAGGCAAAATCTACTCAAGCATCTACATTTACTGATGCCGAAAACACCAGAATTGAAATTACAGCTTTTCCATACTGTACGGTCTATTCATTGACAGGTACTCAATTTTGTAAATTTAGTCCACATTTCTGTTCTCGATGTTCTAGCTAATCGTTACTCTGCATAAAAAGTCTCTGCACAATCGTTAATAGTTATGTTGGGAATCGAACTATTAACAATAAATTATTCTCTCCAGTTTGTCAGCGATTTGAGTGCGTAAAGCTTTAGTACAATTTCTCAGATAAGAGGTAATGGTTAAGTAACCATTACCTTTTGTCTATCATAGGCATAAAATTTTGCTCGGAATTTTGGAGCAAATGATTATTCGCTGTTTAACTGTCAATTTTTTATTTAATACTATGACTGCTACTATAGGAATCCTATTTGATTTCTGAAAGAAAATCTGTACATCCCAAAATCGCTCTTTCCTACTCACTACTCCCAGGCTACGCAGATAATTTCCCTAATCAAACCGGATTTTTATAATTGTTTATCTCCTTTTATTATTTACAAAACTAAACATTTGTCTAGCTTATAGATATCAAAAGAAAATCAAAATATCGAATGTAGTTTATTTGACTAATTATGTTTCACACTAGATAAATAGCAAATAAATTTTTGAAGGAGGGCGTTTATATGAGTCTAATGGATGGACTATTGCTAACGCTGCTAAATACGGTTGCTTGTTTAGTATTACCAAAAATCCTTTCTGTCGTCTTAGCTAAGAAAACCAAACCACAATATCAAATTCAACAAGTCAGAGAATCATCCCCTGCTAATGCAGAAATGCCAGGTTTAGTGGATGCAGTTTAACAAAAATTGATTAACTGCTTTCGGCGATCGCTACTCAACTAGATAATGTAAAAGTCAATAGCTGTAACCAAATCAATTTAATTATTTGACTAAAACCTTTATTATACGCGATCGCCTCACGCAATTATTTGCGCCTTTCCCGCCGCCACTTTTCTTTAACTAAACGAATTTCATCAAAGCTATAAGCAGTACCCAGTTGTTCTTTTAATGGTGTCAGGGGAATATCACCAAGCACTTCTAAGACTTGCCAAATTTTTTGATGACGTTCTAAAGGTACAATCTGGTTTAAATCTACAGGCTGATTTTTTTCGATTAATTTTGCTAAATGACCTACAACTGTAGATGGGCTAATTTTGCGATGTTTGGCAATTTCCGCAACACTTAAGCCTTGTTGATGTAACTGTAGAGTTTGCAATTCAGTGCCAGAAATTAAGCTGAGTGAAGATGTCATATCAACATCAGCATTCACAGAACTTTTCGCATCACGATAAGCCCGAATTTCTGCCAAAAACTTTTCACCATATTGGGCTAGTTTATGACTGCCAACACCAGATAATTTACCAAACTCAACTAAAGTTTTAGGTTGTACCTGTGCCATCAATTTTAATGTCGAGTCGTGAAAGATAACATAAGGTGGGACAGATTGTTCATCAGCCAGTTGTTTACGTAGCGATCGCAATTTATATAATAATTCTTCTGACTCAGCAACCTTAGGATTATCTTCAATTAAAGTTACTTTTGCTGTTTTAGATATAGCAATTTCCACTTTACGTTGTCGCCGCATTACTTCCCAACTATGGGCATTTAATTTTAAAACAGAATACCCATCACTAGTTTGTTCTAGCAAACCTTGATGTAAAAGCGATCTCCCCAACATTCGCCATTCATCAACGCTTTTATCTTTGCCAATACCATAAGTAGAAAGTTTGTCATGTTCGTATTGCGTAATCTTTTGATTTTTCGCACCCCGCAACACATCAATAATATGCAGCATCCCAAATCTTTCTTTGCAACGCGCCACACAAGATAAAAACTTCATCGCTTCAATTGTCCAGTCTTCCACAGGTTTGGGATAACGGCAATTATCACAGTTATGGCAATTGCCAATAAATCTTTCGCCAAAATAACCGAGTTGAATTGTGCGCCGACAATCTGTACCTTCGGCGTAATCTATCATTTGCCGCAATTGTTGTTTGGCAATCAATTGTTCTTGGGCATCGGTTTTTTGGTTAATACTCCATTCAATCGTTTTAATATCACCAAAACTAAAAAAGATAGTACAGCGTGATGATTCGCCATCTCTGCCCGCCCTACCAGATTCTTGATAGTAACTTTCTAAATTTCGCGGAATATCAAAGTGAATGACTAACCGCACATCGGGTTTATTAATTCCCATGCCAAAGGCGATAGTTGCCACCATCACCCGCGCATCATCTCGAATAAATCGCGTTTGATTATTGCTGCGTTCTTCGTCTGTTAATCCGGCATGATAAGGCAGAACGGAAACCTTATCATTTTGCAATTTAAAAGTTAATTCATCAACTTTTTTGCGAGTTAGACAATAAACAATCACTGCGCCTTCAGTTTCTCGAATTAATTCTAATAATTCAGCGTAAGCATATTTAGTTTTAGGGCGAACTTCATAATAAAGATTTTGCCGATTAAAACTAGCGATGTGAATGCTTGGTTGTTTTAAGCCAATTTGTTGAATGATATCAGAACGGACGCGCTCAGTCGCCGTTGCTGTCAGCGCAATTGTCGGTACATTTGGATAACGCGATCGCAATGAGCGCAACTGACGATATTCTGGACGAAAATCATGTCCCCACTCAGAAACACAATGCGCCTCATCAATTGCAAAAGTCGAAATCCCAACTTGGTGATGAACTAAATCGAGAAACGGTAGAAATCTTTCACTCATAAGCCGTTCTGGGGCGACGTAGAGTAATCTTACCTTACCGTTGAGGATGGCTTCTTCCCGCGATCGCACCTGATAAGGATTTAAACTGCTATTGAGAAACGTGGCACTAATATTATTATTTCGCAGTGCTTCTACTTGGTCTTGCATCAGTGCAATTAACGGCGATACTACTACCGTCAATCCCTTCTTGATTAATGCAGGTAGTTGAAAGCACAAAGACTTGCCCCCACCAGTTGGCATTACTACCAGCAAATCTCGATTTTGTAGCGCATCTTCGATAATTTGTCGCTGTCCAGGACGAAAATTATCATAACCGAAGTGATATTTTAACGCCTGTTCGAGATTGGGATACTGAAGCATAGCGATCGCTTGTTTAGTTGCCTGCTGCGTAAGTAGGGGATATCAAGATTATAAAAGCACTAAATCCTCTGTGTGCCTTTACGTGAGTTTAATATATGCAAATGTGAGCGATCGCAATCTGTAGCAAAACTACTTTCTTTCGGGATGGTCTATCTCTTCTTGGGAAGGCGTACCCATAGAGTTAATTGTGCTAATCATCTGATACAAACGTCCCAAATCTCGCTGATTGAAATTCAAAATTAAGCGAGGTAATTCTAGAGTTTCGTCTTGACCTTCTTGGGGTAAAGCCTGGGTTTTTTCAATTTTTCCTTTGACTAGAATATCGCTAAATTCATCATTCAGTCGCTCAACTTCAGCATCAGATAATTCACAACTGAGGCGAATTATCAACTGATTAGATACATAGCGGCTGGAGTGATAAACTTTGTAAAAACGTCTGATGGCATCATAAGCCACTTCTAGGTTATCAGTGACAGTGTAGAGGCTGGGGTCTTCAGGACTCACAAGACCTTTTTGCACCAGTTGTTTATCGATATATTCACTCCAAGCACGCCAATAATCTCCCCCAGGGTGGTCAATTAAAACTAGAGGAACAGGCCCAAATTTCCCAGTTTGGCTTAAAGTCATGCACTCAAAGGCTTCATCTTGAGTACCAAACCCACCGGGGAATAATGCCACAGCATCGCTTTCTTTGAGCAAGAACAGCTTACGAGTGAAAAAATACTTAAAGTTAATTAATTTGGGATCGCCTTCAATAATGGGGTTTGCTTGTTGCTCAAATGGTAGCTGAATATTCAACCCAAAAGAATTTTCTCGTCCTGCACCTTCATGACCCGCCTGCATGATACCACCGCCGCCGCCTGTCATCACCATGAATCCCATCTGCGATACATTGCGAGCAAATTCCATTGCCATTTGATACTCTGGCGTTGCGGATGAGAGACGGGCTGAACCGAAAATAGTTATTTTCCGCACATGACGGTAGTTGTAAAATAACTCAAAGCCTCGCTCCATATCAGCTAAGGCCGAAGACAATATCTTCCAATCAAGCCTGTCAATGTCACTACTACCGAGGCGAATAATGGTAGCGAGCGCTTGCTGGATATACTGCCGATTGTTTAACGTTGGTAGGCGATCGAATAATTCAATAATATCCGCTTGCAGGGATTCTAGTGTGTCAAACGACGCAGATGAGGTCATGGGAGATGCTGGCGCAATGGCACTACATTGTACCTAATTTTTGGGTAATATTCATAATCTTGTCTCAATCCGTTAGGACTGGCGCACAAAGTTTCCCTGTGGAGACTGGGTGAAGGGGTGTAATACCATTTCACGAAAAATATGATACAGATGTAAACCCTGAAAGCTTTGCTGTATCTAAGTTTTTCAATTGCGTTAGCGCAGCGTTAGCGACGAAGGAGCGTCATTGCGTTAGCGCAGCGTTAGCGAGCCTGCGAGCGTCATTGCGAATTGGTATAAGGATAGGGAGTGAATCATTTTTCATCAATACACCCTTGCACCCTTTGTGCAAAAACAAAGCCCCTTGCTTGATGTGCTTGCAGGGGCAAAAGAAGAGTAAAGGCATTAAATTCAATTATTTTCAAAGTTACGTACAGTCTTTAACATTCGTAAGTTTTTGCGCTTAGTTGTCTTATGATTCATTATATAGTTGTCGGCATAACGAAAAGCCGAAGCGCAATCATAAGCGGCTATAGCCACAGCTTGTAAAAAAACCTGTAAAGGAATTTCAAAACGAGAAATTCTTTCTGTTAACAATAGTAATTCCCCATCTGTTGCAGGTACAGCAACTTCTTCTGCCCATTCTGGCTCATTAAAAATGTCATCAATTAGCACTTTGGACATTTTGTACCTCCCCTAAAGCATATGAAGCGAAACCTGCGATAAAATTCAATTGTTCCTCACGAGTTTGTAGGTTTAAAGGGAGTTCAGCACTGGGAAATCCTAACTCATTGAGGATATTTAAACAGTAGGCACTGGTTTGACTATACGAAGCTTGCTCCCACTTGTGAGCAAATTCTTTTCCCATTTCTAGATTGACTCTAAATCGCATCGCAGGGCTGGTCATAAAAGCACCCTAAATAATCTGGTTATTCGCAGTTTTGATCAGAACCCCATTTCAACGTAACCGTGATTTTGCTGAATTTATGAAGATGGGCTATGGGAATATCAGTGCAGTTGCGTAATAAGCAGACGAGTGACACGGAGACAGCTTAAGTAAAGATAGAAATTTTTGGATGAAGTTACACTGAGGTACGGACAGAAAAATTTAAGTTGAAATTCTCCAGTCTAAAGTATAAAAAATCTCATTTCAGACTTCATACTTCACGTTGCATACTTTCAGTTATGACTGATTAATTTGCACTTCTTCTGCAACACGTTTTAGTCGGCGTAGTTGAGCTTGCATATCTTCTTTTGTCCAAGACGCAGCAAAGTTATTGAAACCCCAACTTACTATCGGGTTTGGTATAATAAATTCAAAGCGATTGAACAAACGTGTTCCTTGTTCTACTGGTTGACATTCCCAGCGATCGCGTCCTTGAAAAAATCCCTGAAATTCCCACACAATTAAACCAGGTTGCCTTTCTAAAACAACACTGTTAAGTGTCGGTTGAATCACAGGAATTTGAATGACAAAGCGACTCTGCGCGCCTGTATCTGTACTCCAAATTTCACCGACAGGTTCGCAGCGTAGCACAGGATTTAGCCAGCGATGCATCAAAGCTAAATCAGTAATACAGCGTTCTACAACTGCAGAAGTGGCGTTGATTTGAATTGATTGTTCAAAAACTTGAGTCATGCCAGATTGTTCATCCTGTTGCTGCCCTTAGATTACCTCAAAACTTGGTATTCTCCACAAGCTAAATTTATGTGACAACAGTAGGATTCTCAATTAGCTGAAAATTAAGTTATTAAAGTAACAATATATTATTCAAATTTAAAAATCATTTCTTATTTTTAACAAATATATAGAAGTCAGATTTTTCTATTCCCTGTTCTTTGTTAAGTGCCTACACAAGTATGTTCAGTCATCAAATCAGATTCTTTTAGCCATCCTAAATAAGTAATAAATAAGTCTAATATTCCTGGTTGTCGCGGATTGTTAAGAAATCAAATGAGGATGACTATATATTTTTCCTATGTTTACTGGTAAATTGATACACAAAATTAGCGTGAACTTACTAGAGTGTTGTTTCTCCGAAACAAATTCACTTTACTGGGTTTACACAATTTTCTTGGTAAAAATATCACCATAGTTCTAGAAAACCATGAACACAACTTGGCCAGTAATAACCCAGTTGATAGACATAGGTTTGTCGATAACAGGGCAGCAAATGTTAGCACAGTCGCCCCTACCACAGGTACAACCAGGAGTTAACCAAGGACTTGCAGATTTGCAAGGAATTGGACAACAAGTTATTCTGTATACTCCTAGATTGCTAGGAGCCGCAGCAATTTTATTAGTTGGGATACTGATTGCTGCTATATTTGCCGCCGTCATTAGAAGCATCCTCAACCGCACAAATATCGATAACCGCATCGCCGCAGGTGTAACAGGACGCAGGGATGTTCCCCAAGTGGAGAAATTCATCTCCAGTTTGGTTTTTTGGAGCATCATTTTACTGACGGTAGTAGCTGTATTACAAGCCCTAGGACTGGAAGTCGCATCTCGCCCGCTCAATAATTTCCTTGACCAATTGATTGGCTTTTTGCCAAAGGTGGTGGGTGCAGGAGTAATTTTAGGCGTTGCTTGGGTTTTAGCCAGCATCGTTAAAATTGTGACTTTACGTGGTTTGCAGGCTCTGAATTTAGACGAGCGATTAAATCAGCAATCGCCTGAAGATTCAATCAGCCTCGATCGCATCTCTTTTAGCGAGACGATCGCCAATGCTTTATACTGGTTTATCTTTTTACTATTCCTGGTTCCCGTTCTCGATACTTTGGGACTGAGACAGGCTTTATTACCAGTACAATCGCTGATTACAGAAATTCTGTCAATATTGCCTAATATTTTGGCAGCAATTTTAATTGCAGTATTTGGCTGGTTCCTCGCTAATATAGTCCGGCGAATTGTCACTAACTTGTTAACAACAACTGGCATAGATCATTTAGGTAGTCGATTTGGACTTTCTTCTTCTACGGGTGTTCAGTCTTTATCAACAATTATTGGCACAATTGTTTATGTTTTAATTCTGATTCCTGTTGCGATCGCTGCTCTCAATGCTTTAAAAATTGAGGCAATATCTGTGCCAGCAATTACAATGCTGCAACAGATTCTGAACACTTTGCCTGCCATCTTTACTGCTGCCGCCATTTTAATTATTGCCTTTTTCTTCGGCCGCTTTGTTGCAGATTTAGTCACAAGTATTTTGACTAGTTTAGGTTTCAATAATATTTTTGCGGTGTTAGGTTTACCCTCACCAACTAGGCCAACAGACTATTCTGAAACTGCACCAAGCGCACCAATTCGCACGCCTTCAGAAATTGCAGGCATTGTGACTTTAGTAGGCATTATGTTGTTCGCAACAGTGGCCGCAGTGAATATCTTGAATATTCCGGCTTTAACTACACTAGTTACGGGCATTTTAATTATTTTGGGGCGAATTCTAGCTGGATTAGTGGTGTTTGCAGTCGGTTTATTTTTGGCAAATCTCGCTTTTAACTTAATTAGTAGTTCTGGCGATCGCCAAGCGAGAATATTAGCTCAAGTAGCAAGAATTGCTATCATTACTTTAGTGTCAGCAATGGCATTACAACAGATTGGCGTTGCTAGCGATATTGTGAATTTAGCATTTGGGTTGCTACTTGGTGCGATCGCTGTTGCCATTGCTTTAGCTTTTGGTCTTGGTGGTCGAGATATTGCTAAAGAGCAAGTAAGAGAGTGGTTGGATTCTTTTAAGAACAAGAGTTAAATCTCATAATTTAGAATGCCAATACACTCTGATTACGCATTACATATCTCTGCATCAAAACTTTAATTAGTTTCTTGTCAGTTCAACCTGAAAACTAAAAAATTAGAGCTTTGAACTTGGATGTTTATGTTAAAAACTTGAGCTTCCAAGTTCAAAGTTTAAGATTTGCATTCCTTAACTCTAATTTTTATACTTATTGTCATAAATAGAGGTCGTCTGAAGCTAATTGTATTTGAGCCTTACACGGAGGTTATTCTTAAATGGATACCCTAGAAAACTATCGCCAAACCATTGAAAAAATTTTAGTTGAGTATGCTGCTATTCCTTACGCTTATGGCGAAATTAAAACTGAAGTTGTTTTTGATCGTAACAGCGATCGCTATTTGTTAGTCAACGTAGGATGGGATAGAGGGCAACGAGTACATGGTTGTATTGTTCATATCGATATTATCGATGGTAAAATCTGGATTCAGCGGGATGGAACCGAACATGGTATTGCTGGTGATTTAACCGAAGCTGGAATTCCCAACAACCATATTGTTTTAGGTTTTCGAGAACCTGAACTCAGACAATATACAGGTTATGCTACAGCTTAGATATTTGTAATAAATAAACCAACTTATAGCAATCTCTACTTTGACTGTTTAACTTTTAACTTCAATTGCAACTCATCCTTAATCCGGTTGAGAATTGAAGCTTCATCGAGGTTGGCTAAAATCTTACTAATTACGGCTTTTGGCCCCTCTGGCCCCCAAGTTGCACCATTAGCTAAATAAGCTTTCGTTACTTGCCCGATACCATAAGAAGACACACCAGCTACACCTGCTTGTGTGAGGGCGACGGTGACATAAGGTGCAAGGGTAGCACCTGCTGTGGCTGGTGCAGAGATACCCAGTAAGGTTTTTAAACCACTCAAACCTAAGTTTGCGAGTAATTCACTAACACCAATACCACCCATACTAAGGGCAATTCTTTGTAGCAGTTTGACTGCACCTGCTTCAGTCATAGGTATGGCGTAGAGTTTGGATAAACCAAGAATTAAAACAATATCAATGACGATGCTACTAAGTATATCTACTACTGTAACCGGATTGAGTGCGATCGCCACTGCTTTCGTCATCACCGCTTTCCAAATCAACTGATTAGCATTCTGTTCCCGAATGATGAGTTTACGCTGTACCAATTGCTCATTTACGGTGTCTGCATACAGCATAGAGTTTAGCGCAACTAAAGCTTTACCTTCGCGTTGTAAAATCTCTAATATTTTTAGCTTCAATTCTTCTACTTGAGCATTTCCTGTTCGCAGCTGCAAACCTCTACTACCATCAGGACGAACCACCGCAGTTTTTACTAGTGGTGATGCAGCAGACATCACAATTTCTAGAGGGGTGAGTAATTCTTTGACCCTTTCATCTCGAATTTTCTCATAAATTGCCAGGCGATCGGCTTGGGGATATTGATCTACTTTGTTAAACACCAAAATTATCGGTTTTCCTGCTTCTCGTAACTGAGACAAAGCTTGGTGTTCTATTTTGGTCATGTCTCCCGAAATCACAAACAAAATTAAATCTGCTTGTTTGGCTATTTGTTCTGCCAAAGCGGCACGAGTGTCACCGTCAATTTCATCTAACCCAGGCGTATCAATTAACTCTACTTGCGATTGTCCCACACTCGGCAAAGTCACACGCAAAGCCTTTTCTGTCGCCCCAATTAGTTCTTCGTGAATACTCCAATTTACTCGTTGGGCGGCCCGAGTCACACCATGCAAAGGCCCAGTCTCAAACACTGGCTGTCCCACCAAAGCGTTGAGTAAAGAAGACTTACCCCGTCCTACCATACCAAAAGCGGCAATTTGCACAACCATCCGGTCTAATTTCGCTAGCATAATTTCTAAATCAGCTATTTCTGTCTCCAAGCCTGCTTTTTCTGGTGGTGTCAGGTCAAGATTCGCTACCAAGTTTCGCAGTGCTGTTTGGGCTTGTTTGTAATTCAGTTCCGCCTGAATATCTTCAAAGCTAAAAATAGCATTATCTAATTCTTCCTCCCAGTTGAGAGAATTAGCATCGGTGTTATCTGCATCACTAGGATAAGGATCTGGCACTGGCAATGTCGAACTCATAGCAAATTTAGATTAGTTGACATCTTGCACCAAATCAATGACTTAGAACCCACGCAGACAGGTTTTGCCTGTGTAGCCAAGACTTCAGTTGCTAGGTGTAAGATATGTGTTAGCAAAATCGGCTCTTAATATTGGCCTTATTTCTTATCCTAGTTATTTTTGCGGCTTTCTGGAGCCGAACCCCCGATTTTTCGTTTTCATACGTTCAGTTCTATGAATCCTGAATCAACTGAACTGAGCTTGACAAATAATGCAGGTATGGCAACTGCTGAAGAACTGCACCGAGCGACACGAGTTGCCCAAGATACCTTTATTAGTAAGGTAATTACTACGGCTGAGTGGATGAAGAGTGTGGAAAGTAGCGATCGCATACACCTAGTCTTAGCTTAACAAAATGCGGCGCTTGATATCCAAATAGACTTGATAGTTCTCCGTCTAGCTCTAAGCTAGGCTTTTAGCTTTTAAAAAGCGACCCAAAAAGTTCTAGACTGAAAAATGCATCTATTAGCTTTAGGAACTTAACCATATCACCTGTGCGGAAAATCGTTATTGCCGGTAACTGGAAAATGTTTAAAACCCAGGCAGAAACTCAAGATTTCTTACAAGGGTTTCTGCCTCATTTAGATGAAACTCCCTCAGGGAGAGAAGTACTATTATGTCCGCCTTTCACAGATTTAAGCATTTTGTCTAAAAGTTTGCATGGCAGTCGTGTACAACTGGGAGCGCAAAATGTTCATTGGGAAGAAAATGGAGCCTACACTGGTGAAATTGCTGCTCCCATGCTCGTAGAAATTGGTGTGCGTTATGTAATTGTTGGTCATAGCGAAAGGCGGCAATTTTTTGGGGAAACAGACGAGACAGTTAATCTACGTCTAAAAGCTGCTCAAAAATATGGTTTGACTCCAATTCTTTGTGTAGGCGAAACCAAACAGCAACGAGATGCGGGCGAAACTGAATCACTAATTACGACTCAGCTAGAAAAAGACCTAGTAAATGTAGATCAAGATAATTTGGTGATTGCCTACGAACCAATTTGGGCAATTGGTACTGGTGACACCTGTGAAACAAACGAAGCTAGTCGAGTTATTGGCTTAATTCGCAGTCAGCTAAAAAATCCTAATGTTCCCATTCAATATGGTGGTTCAGTGAAGCCAAATAATATTGATGAAATCATGGCTCAACCAGAAATTGATGGCGTGCTTGTGGGCGGAGCTAGTCTGGAACCTGCGAGTTTTGCCAGGATTGTCAACTATCATCAATAATCTCATATCCAACGCCTTTTCCCTGGCTTGTCCAGGGAATGGGTTAAGTAAGTCAAAAGTCCAAAGTTAAAGAATATTAATGCAGCATATCTGAAGAAAAACTTTATATGTCAGGGAATTTGATCATTCGAGAGCGTTGTTTCAATTGGGGACAGCGTACTTATTTAATGGGAATTTTGAATATAACACCTGATAGTTTTAGTGATGGTGGTGATTTTAATAGTACTTCTGCGGCTTTAGCTCAAGCTTGGGCAATGGTGGCTGCTGGTGTTGACATTATTGATGTGGGTGGACAATCAACTCGTCCAGGCGCAGAGCAAATTACCCTAGCCGCAGAATTAGAACGGGTGGTTCCGGTTGTCGAACTTTTGCGCTCGGAAATGACAGTTCCCATCTCTGTAGATACCACTAGGGCTGCTGTAGCTAAAGCAGCAATCAACGCCGGAGCAGATATAGTCAATGATATTTCTGGTGGTACATTTGACCCTGATATGTTGCCCACAGTTGCGAGTTTAGATGTGCCAATTGTCTTAATGCACATCAAAGGAACACCACAGACGATGCAACAAATGACGGAATATCAGGATTTGTTTGGGGAAATTTCTAGTTTTTTGACACAACAAATTAACGCAGCAACCAAAGCAGGTGTTGATTTAGAAAAAATTATTATTGACCCTGGCATTGGTTTTGCGAAGAATTACGAACAGAATTTAGAGATTTTGCGTGAGTTGCGATCGCTCGCCGCCATGAATTGCCCTATCTTGGTAGGAACATCTCGTAAAAGTTTTATTGGTCGGATTTTAAATCAACCAGAACCCAAAGCACGCGTTTGGGGAACAGCAGCGGCTTGCTGTGCTGCTATTGCTAACGGTGCTGATATCCTGCGAGTTCACGATGTTAAAGAAATGCGTGAAGTCTCACTAGTGGCTGATGCACTATTCCGACACAGCTAAAATTTTTTGACTTTTACCTTTCATTAGTGCCATTCTCAGAGCCATTGCCGTTACCTTCTGTACTGACAGTATCACCCAGCATTTGATCTAAGGCTCCTTCGGATATGCCTGGGTTAAGAAAAACGATTTTGGCGTTATTACTAGCACCAAGTCTTTGACTCGCTTCTACTTGTTCTTGGGCTACCAGATACCTGAGAATTTCTCTAGTTTCTGGTTTAGCTGTGACAGCTTCCGAAAGTATGCGAATTGATTCTTTAGTAGCTTCGGCTCTTTTAATTGCAGCTTGACGTTCCCCTTCGGCTTCCGAAATGGCAGCTTGCTTTCTGATTTCGGCTGCTTGTTGTTCTGCCATTGACTTCTGCACGCTTTCTGGTGGGGTGATACTTTGAATATCAACTCGGATAATCTTCACACCCCATTTTTTACTGGTTTCATTGACAGATTGCAACAGAGATTGATTCATCTGGTTTCTGGCGGAAATCGTTTCCGATAAGCTTCTATCGGCAATGTGAGTGCGGAGTTCAACTGTGACTAAGTTAGATAAAGCAACTTGCATATCATCAACTTTATAAAAGCTGTCCTCCATATTGGTGATTTGCCAAGTGACCACACCATCAACTTCTAAGTAAACGTTATCTTTAGTAATTACTTTCTGCGGCTTAACATCTAAAATCTGCTCTCTTGTGGTGTCTTCCATCACAATTTGATCCACAAAAGGCACAATAAAGTTCAAACCAGGCCTCAGTGTGCGGTGTTTCTGCCCTAAGCGTTCCACAAGGGCTTCATTCCCTTCATTAATAATTTTGGCAGATCCTAATGCATAGCCTACAAGTGCTAAGACTATGGCAATAATTGGCTCCATAGATGCTCCTATTTAAATTTTGTCCGAATTTAGTCTTAAGGATATGGTATTGTGTCCTACCTTTTAGTCTAATCTTAGGAATTTGTGCTTTTCTCAACATTAGCTAACAGAACTAGGACGGAAGCACAAAGATTTTGGCTTGAGTTTAGGGGTGTAAAAGTTGTGGATATCTACAACTCTCATACCCTATACTCACCTCAACCCTTGAGTTTTGGTGGTCAGGCGTAAGTCCTCAGGATGTACATCTATACATTTGTTGCGTTTTATGCAAACAAACATATGGCAGAATGCGATCGTTATTAAAGCATCTTGATAACATACTGGCAAGAAATTTACAGTAGAGGACAGGGCATAAGGTAAAAACGCCGGTTTCTGTTGAAGTTTTATCATCTTTTGAGTTCTAAATTACCTTAGCGGCTGCTAATTTTATTTGACTGCTAAATTCAGCCAAGGCTTGATAGTTGTGGGTAATTCAGCATTCAGGCGTAAGGGGATCTCTGGTGTAGATAAAGACTGTGCGTATGCGGAAGTTAAAAATGGTTGGTAAGTTTTAGCTTCTGGTGTCAGTTGTTTAATAAAGGCTAAACTAACTCCTTGAATTAGCTGGCGTAAAGGCTGGACAGCTTGGCCTCGCTTTTCTTGAATAACTTGGGCAAATTCGCTAACTGGATATGCGGGGTCAACAATACTTAAATGAGTAGCACCAATGGCGGTTAACAAATATTTTTCACTCCGCAATTGCGTAAAAGGTCTGAGTTGGTGTGTTAAAGCTGGTGTTAACGCATCTTCGGTGGCTGTGAGCATTAACACAGGCTGATTAATGCGTGATAGCCCTTGTTTACCAAAAAGTGTACCGATAAGTGGGTTAAGCGCGATCGCACTTTTGACTCGTTCATCCCGCAACTGCAATTTTTTATCTTTTAAAGACGCAGCTGCACACTGTAACCAATCACCAGGAGCTTCTGCAACGCTTAAAGAAGTTTTACAAAACTGGCGCACTTCATCTAAATTGACTTCTCCACCGACCAAAGCTAAAGCGGTATAACCTCCTAAAGAGTGACCAATAACAGTCACTTTCTCTGTGTTAAATTTCCCTTGTAATTGTCCTGGTTGACGATTAATAGTCGCTAATTCATTCAGTAAAAAGCTAATATCTTTCGGTCTATTCATAAATTCTGTAGCTGGTAGCAGTTTTGCTAAATCGCCTTGATTTGCAGCATTTGTAATGGCGACGGCGTTACTACCAGGATGTTCAACAGCGACCACAGTAATACCATAAGCAGCTAAATGACGCGCTAAATAGCTAGCAAATTTACGGTTAGCACCAAAGCCGTGGGAAATGATGACCAAGGGCGCAGTCTTATCTGTTTTTGGACTGGTATAAATATCTACAGAAATATTGCGTTGTCTTTGTTTGTCTGGAAAAGTGAGTGTCTGCTGCTGTACCTCTTCTTTGCCAGGGGCAGCAGGATTAAAATTAGCCTGAAAAGGTGTATTTGTTTTAACTGCTAAATCTCTGGCTAACAAACTGCCTAAGGCTTGGCTTTGCAAGTTGTTAGGGTTAAATTCGCTAGCAATTTGTAATAGTTGAGTTGCATCTAGATCAATATTTGCGGTTGGGTAGGCTTTGAGAAAACTAACTACACTCAAACCATTGACTTGACGCAGACCAATGCTAATCGCTGCTTGTAAGCTTTCTGATGTACTGCCGGGAATAGCAGTTTCTAAGGATGTTAAAAATTGTTTGCCCTGTGGCAGTAGTACTATTTCATCAACGAATTTATCAGCGAATTTGGGATCGACTTGCAACCGCCGATTTAGTAGTCTTCTGAGTTCAGGAGTTAATAAAGATTCATAGGCTTGCAGTGATTTGGGTAGTGTACCAGTTTTGGCAAATTTTTCTAAATCAGCGATCGCCACAGATTGCTGAAAAGGGCCAAAGCGAATAGTTACGGTTTCTGCGGCTATAGTGCTGGGTATTGCCACACCCCAACCCAAAATCAGACTCCCAATAAATAACAATCCTTGCAGGCGAGAAAGCTTGCAAGGGTTTTTGCTTGTTTGAAACTGCAAAGAAGCTGCCATTTTCTTTGAACCAAAAGATTACCAGCTATGGGGACGCATAAACAATAATGATTGTCCCCAATAATTTAGCTGTATCTTAAGTTAAATTCCCAATCCAAATAATCTCAGGAAGTTAAAAATAATTCCAAAGGGAGTTGCGATCGTACTTAGCGAATCTCCAGTTTTGGTAACGCCGTTACGGCTGACTAATATCACATCGTTATTCCGCAGGATAGGATTACTCTCTTCGTTAATTCCATCCGCTAAATTGACTTTAACAACGCGCTTGGTTACAGAACCATCTGGATTTAAGCGAATTAAGTCTACAGCCGCTCTGCTAGCTCTAGCATCGTTAAATCCCCCAGCAGCCAGTAATGCTTGGTTTAAAGAACTATTAGGTTTAAGTTCTGTAGCACCTGGTCGTTTAACTTCACCGACAACACCGACTTGAATTGTATTCGGCGATAAAGTTGTATTAGCTAATTGGGTAGCTTCTGCTGTATTTAAATCAGTGGCAGTAGGAATGACGATGGTATCGCCGTCTTGAACAACAATATCTTGATTGACATCACCACTTTGGAGTAATTGCCAGAGATTGACATCAATCACTTGTTCGCCGCCAGTTCTAGTGGGGCGACGGAGTTTCAGGTTACGAACGTCAGCTTGGCCTGTAATTCCGCCTGCGATTTGAATTGCTCTTGTAACTGTGGGTAAACCACCACCGGCTGCTGCTGTTCCTTCTCCACCGCCACCTGCTGTTACTAAATACGAACCAGGACGATTGACTTCACCAATAATCGCCACAGTGCGAGGTGTGCTAGGACTAGCGGCAAAGTTAGCGGCGGCTAAATTTCTGGCGGTGGTTTTGTCAAAGCTAGTTGCTGTAGGTACAAAAATAGTGTCACCGTCCCGTAAGGTAATATCTTGACCTACCTGACCTGTTTGTACAGCATTTTGTAAGTTGAGAGTTACAAGTTGCTCACCACTGCGTCCGATTTTTCGCCGTACTTGTACTTGGGTGACATCTGCTGCTAAGGTTACGCCTTGAGCGGTAGTTAATGCTGCTAATACAGTTGGGTATTGTACGCCAGGATTATCGCCTGCACCGCCACTCAAGCTGAGGGTGTAAGAGCCTGGTCGGGTAACTTCGCCCGCGACAAAGATATTAATGGGGCGTGGTGATAATAAGTTGACAGAAATTAAAGGACGTTTTAAATAACGGGAGTATCTTCTAGCAATTTCATCAGCAGCTTGTTCGGTGGTTAAACCTAGAACTGGAACACTGCCAATTAGTGGTAAATTAACTGCGCCACCAGGAGGAATTTGATATTCTCCGGTGTATTCTGGTACTTCAAATACGTTAACGCGTATGCGATCGCCGCCGCCTAAGGTGTAATTAGTATCTAGTTGTTGTGATGTTGGTGTTACCTGTGGAGGAGTCTGCTGTATGACTCGTGGCCTAACTGGTGATACTGGTTGTTGTGTTGGTATTACCGGTTGTCCCTGAGCTAGGCTGACGGGCGACACAGCTAGATTAATAGCTGAACAAAAAGCCACACCCATAATTGGCTGGGTGAGGGATTTCCATAAACCTGTATTAAGCATATTTACCTTAGACTCTGAGACTACGATCGGCAAAGTACTGTCTAAACATTTATTTTGACTATACTTAAGTATCTCGTTTCCCGACAATTTTATTTTCTTAGTAAGATACTATTTTCCGGAAGCATAATTATTTATCACATTTGAATTTTTAGTGAAGTTAATTTAAAGTTAATAACACGTAGACATAAAATTTACCATTACCGAGACTAGATTTTCTAGAGTAAAAAAGTATATTTAGCATTTGTATTTAATCTAGAAAAATTACTGGGATCAATTTCCGAGTGAATTTCCACAAAGAGATCCCCAACTTATTAAATCAATTGGGGATCTGAGAATTTTGATTTTCAAGTAATTATTTAACTGTTATGTTTTTGTTGTTCTAGTTGGGCAATAAAAAAGTCTTCTAAGGAGTAACGCGATAAATCCAGAGAAATAATTTGACCTGACATTAAGCGCAGACTATCAAGAAAATCATAATAATCTTCTTGTAGCGTTCCTTGCCAAGAACCATCATGGCTAAATGCAAGATTAGCAAGCCATTTTTGCAAAACTTGGCGATCGCCGCCTCTACCTTTGATGTGGTAAGTATTACTACTACCTAACAATTCCTGAAGAGAACCCGCACAAATTAGTTCCCCTTTAGAGAGGATAGCAATGCGATCGCAAATTTGCTCTACCTCACTTAAAATGTGGCTATTAAAGAAAATTGTTTTACCTGCGGCTTTGAGTCCCAAAATAATTTCGCGCATTTGATAGCGTCCGAGTGGGTCAAGACCAGACATAGGCTCATCAAGGAAAATCACCTCTGGGTCGTTAATTAAGGCTTGCGCCATACCAACACGCTGTAACATCCCTTTAGAATAGCGACGCATTTGTTTTTTACGCGCATCAGCTAAAGGTAGACCCACTAATTCCAACAGTTGGGGAATGCGATCGCGCTGTACATTCCTCGGGATTTGGAAAATTCCCGCCGCTAACTCTAAAAATTCCCACCCAGTCAAATAATCGTATAAATAGGGGTTTTCTGGCAGATAGCCGATGCGTTGTTTAATTTGGCGATCGCCCAATGGCTGACCCAATAATAAACCCCGCCCTGCAGTCGGGCGGATAATTCCTAGCAACAGTTTTAATAAAGTAGTTTTACCTGCACCATTTGGCCCTAATAACCCAAAAGTTTCCCCCCGATAAACTGTTAAAGAACAGCCTTTAAGAGATACGACTTTTTGATTGAGCCAAAAACCACTGCGATAGACTTTTCGTAAATCAAAAGTTGCAACAACAGACGGATTATCAATAGGATGCGGTTGAGATTCTTGGTTATCTATAATAGACTTCATATTAGTTTGAACAAGACTACCAAAGTTATAACCGCAACTTTAAGTCAATGGTGAACAATAAAATCCCCGACTGCTTAAAGAAGTCGGGTATCTGGGAATCTCAATTTTCATAAATCAACTATGATTGCTATATATAGAAGGTCATTAGTTATCTATAAAATAAATGACCAATAACTAATGACTAATGACGAATTTATAAAACACCTTTAGAACTAGGAATTGTCCCAGCACGACGCGGATCAACTTCAATCGCCATTCGCACTGCTCTGGCAAACGCCTTAAATGTCGCTTCAATGATGTGATGGGAATTTATGCCATCTAATTGGCGAATGTGCAGTGTCATTTGGCTATGATTCACTAATGCCACAAAAAATTCCCGCACTAGTTGGGTGTCATAGGTTCCGACGCGCTGGGTCGGAATTTCTAAACCGTAACTCAGGTGAGGTCTGCCAGAAAAATCTAACGCTACCTGCACTAAAGCTTCATCTAATGGTGCTAAAAAGTTACCAAACCGGACAATACCTTTTCTATCACCTAAAGCTTTATGCAAAGCTTGACCTAAAGTAATGCCGACATCTTCATTAGTGTGATGGTCATCAATTTCCCAGTCACCCTTAGCTTTGATATCTAAATCAATCAAACCGTGGGAAGAAATTTGATGCAGCATATGATCTAAAAATGGTACACCAGTTGCCGCAGTGCATTTACCTGTGCCATCTAAGTTGATAGTTACTTGCACATCGGTTTCGCCAGTCACGCGATGAACAGAAGCAATACGCGCGGTGGTAATTGATGAAACTTGGTGCAGAAGAGAATCTTTGCTAGAAGTATCGCTAATTTGCATAGTTGTTAATAACGGAGTAGGGAGCGGGGAGTATGAAGTCTAAAGTTTCATACTTCATACTTCACACTTCATACTTTTGATTACATTCCCATAATTTCATATCCTGCATCCACGTACAGAACTTGCCCGGTAATACCGCTAGCTAAATCACTGCACAAGAAAGCCGCCGTATTACCTACTTCTTGTTGAGTTACTGTGCGACGCAGGGGTGCTACTTGTTCCACATGATGAATCATATCTAAAATGCCGCCGACTGCGGAAGATGCCAAAGTGCGAATTGGCCCGGCGGAGATGGCATTAACGCGAATATTGTTTGGCCCTAGTTCTGCTGCTAAATAACGCACACTAGCTTCTAAGCCTGCTTTGGCAACTCCCATCACGTTGTAATTAGGAATTGCTCTAACACCGCCAAGATATGACAGGGTAACAATGCTACCACCCTCTGTCATTAAAGGTTTAGCTGCACCGCTTAACTGTACTAACGAATAGGTACTAATTTCTAAAGCTGTATTAAAACCAGAACGGGAAGTATTACTAAAATCGCCGCTTAAATCATCTTTATTGGCAAATGCCAAACAGTGAATGAGGATATCTAGCTTGCCCCACTTGTCACGAACTGTTTCAAAGGTAGAGTGAATCTGTTCGTCGTTCTGCACATTACAAGGAACAAATAAGCTGGGGTTGAGAGGTTCTACCAATTCCGCAACTTTCTTTTCCATCTTGCCGCGTTCATCGCTTAAGTAAGTAATACCTAAATTAGCTCCAGCCGCGTGCAATTGTTGAGCAATACCCCAAGCAATGGAGCGATTATTGGCAATACCTGTAACAAGGGCGTTTTTTCCAGTCAGATTCAGCATACAAATTGTTAACGAGAGCGATCGTGATCAGGATGTCTGAGCAGTATCAAATATTTTCTTACTTTCTTCGATCCCTTTTACCGGAGATGATTCCAGCCTGAAAGTCTAAATTTTCTAGGGGAATTATAAGATACTTTAACTGCTTAGTGTATTATCAGGGACTTTTGAGACATCCTCTTAGGAGGATACTAGAATCTGAGGCCTGTTTTTCTTTATTTGGTACAGGATTTGTAAAAATAATATTTATGAGATGTGTTTGCTATTTAAAAAAATTGTCTGTGATTCCTGAAGTTATTCTCAAGATATCGTAAATTTTTTGGCAAAAAACCTGATGTCTAGGAGTTTGTAAGTACTTATAACAACTACTAGCTAAAAAGGCTAAAGATTATGTATCATTATGAACAAATAATGCTGGAGTTGAGTATTTGAGTATAGGAAAGTACAGAAAGGTTGACGGTGATTTATTGATTTTTCAGGTGTATTCTTAGGTAATCAGTTTCTTTGTTTTTCCGGCATTGGGTAGGGGAAGGGAGATGATCGTGACACAAGATAAAGCCCTAGCAAATGTTTTTCGTCAGATGGCAACTGGCGCGTTTCCGCCTGTTGTGGAAACGTTTGAACGCAATAAAACGATCTTTTTTCCTGGCGATCCTGCTGAACGAGTTTACTTTCTTTTGAAGGGTGCTGTAAAACTTTCTAGAGTGTACGAAGCAGGAGAAGAAATAACGGTCGCACTATTGCGGGAAAATAGTGTTTTTGGTGTTTTGTCTTTGCTGACGGGAAATAAGTCGGATAGGTTTTACCACGCTGTTGCATTTACCCCTGTAGAATTGCTGTCAGCCCCGATTGAACAAGTAGAGCAAGCACTCAAGGAAAATCCAGAGTTATCAATGTTGATGCTGCGGGGTCTATCTTCGCGGATTTTGCAGACAGAAATGATGATTGAAACTCTAGCTCACCGAGATATGGGTTCAAGATTGGTGAGTTTTTTATTAATTCTTTGTCGTGATTTTGGTGTTCCTTGTGCAGATGGCATCACAATTGATCTCAAGCTATCTCATCAGGCGATCGCCGAGGCAATTGGTTCTACTCGCGTGACTGTGACTAGATTACTTGGTGATTTACGTGAAAAGAAAATGATTTCTATTCACAAGAAGAAGATAACTGTGCATAAACCTGTTAGCTTAAGTAGACAGTTTACTTAAAAGCAATTGGAGGTCATGGAGTTGGCAAATTATGATGTTTTTACAGATAACACCTATAACTGGAGGTAATTCATCAATTGATTAATCTCCACTTTTGCCAATTACCCATCCTCCACAGACAATGGTCGAAAGTAGTAGGCTGTATCTGGAACCATTTCGGTAGCTGAAGATGACCACCGGGTACATCCTCATCGCAGCAATTTTAATTTTGGGAGGCGTAATTGCCACTGTGGGCGATCGCATCGGCACACGGGTTGGCAAAGCACGCCTCTCATTGTTTAAGCTGCGTCCTAAAAATACAGCTGTACTAGTCACTATCTTCACAGGTGGGTTGATTTCCGCATCAACTTTAGGAATTTTGTTTGCTGCTGATGAAGGTTTGCGAAAAGGCGTATTTGAGTTAGAAGATATTCAAAAAGACCTGAGAAACAAACGAGAACAACTTAAAACGGCAGAAACGCAAAAAAGTCAAGTAGAAACAGAGTTAAATCAAGCTCGCAAAGAGCAAACGAAAGCCCAGCAAGATTTACAGGCAATTAATAAATCTTTGCAAGCGGCTAACGCTAAACAACGACAAACTCAAGCGCAATTAAATTTAACCATTAGCCGTCAAGCTCAAACGCAAGCACAACTACAACGTACTCAAGGGCGGTTAAATCAAGTCGCAACGCAGTATCAACAAGCGAGATCGGAACTCCAAAGCGTCTATAACCAAAGACAGGCATTGCAAACAGCTGTTAAGCAACTAGAAGCAGAAAGGCGCAGACTTTACGCCGAAGCCAGAAAGGCAATTGATGAAGCCAAAACAGCCATTGCTACACGAGATCGAGAACTGGCTAACCGCCAAGAAATTATTGAACAACGCGATCGCAAAATTGCCGAACTAGATAAACTCATCCAAAATCGTAACGTCGAAATTGCCGCACGCGAACAAGTGATTGCCACACGCGAATCGCGGTTGAAAGAATTAGAAAAACAACAAGATTATTTAGAACAAGAAGTTGCCAGGCTAGAAAAGTACTATCAGTCTTATCAAGATTTGCGCTTAGGTAAACTGGCTGTGGTACGCGGTCAGGTCTTAGCGGGTGCGGTAATTCAAGTCAATCAAGCATCGGCGGCCCGCCAAGCAGTATTGCAACTTTTGGGTGATGCTAACCAAAATGCCCTCTTTCAATTAACTGAACCTGGTGTTACACCACAAAATACGCAAATACTACGCGTCACCGCAGAAAGAATTGAGCAGTTAATTAAACAGATAAGTGATGGTCGAGAATATGTAGTGCGAATTTTCTCGGCGGGAAATTACGTGAGAGGCGAAAAACAGATAGAATTTTTTGCAGATGCCGCTCGGAATATTTTAGTTTTTTCAGCAGGTGAAGTCCTAGCGACCACAAGCGCAGACCCCAAAACTATGACCTCTTATCAATTGCGGCAAAGACTAGATTTGCTCATATCGGCTTCGCAATTTCGGGCGCGGAATGCGGGGATTGTGGAAAGTGTGCAAATCGACGGTACTTTTCTCCGCTTCATCACTCAGTTGGGACAATCGCAAGAACCTTTAGATGTCAAAGCTGTAGCCGCAGAAGACACCTATACAGCCGGGCCTTTGCGAGTGAAGCTAATAGCCGTGCAGAACGGCAAAGTTATTTTCAGTACGTAAAATTTTCCTACTAGGTCAGCACTAAGAGGGAACGGGGCAAATTTTAAGATGAATTTCAATGAATTATCGCCAACTCAACCAGTTATTTTGGGCTTTGATCCTGGTAAAGATAAGTGCGGTCTAGCAATCATGGGATTGGATCGGCAATTGTATTTTCATCAGGTTGTGCCATCTTTAGATGCGATCGCTACTATCAATAAATTAAGACAAAGATTCCCTGTTTCTTTACTGGTGATGGGTAATCAAACTACAGCCAAGCGATGGAAACAACAATTACAGGCAGAATTATTACAACCATTAAATATCATGTTAGTAGATGAGCGATATTCCACATTAGAAGCACGCGATCGCTACTGGCAGATGTATCCGCCCCAAGGACTGACTAAACTATTACCAAAAGGAATGCGTCAACCACCAAGGCCAATTGATGATATTGTGGCAATTTTATTAATTGAAAGATATTTAAATCGTCTGACAGAATCTGTTAATAGTTAATCTTCAGCCATCTTGGACGCGTATTTGCCTTTGCTTACTCATTCAAGTTTATGAGGATGACTATAACTCTGCTCGAATAGTAAAAGCATAATCGCCTCCAGGTTCGAGCTGATAATCTTGTTTTTCTAAAAACCGACCTAGTGGTTCTTTAATTAACGCCCGACCTTGGGAAGGCTTAACAGAAAGTTCTCCACGGCGAAAATGCCATTGGAAATGCCACTCAAAGTCACCCGCACTGACTTCACCTTCAAGAAAGCCATGTTGCCAAGATTGGCGGGTGATTCTGACATGGGCAGTAGTTTCTGGCAAACGTTTTGTACTCACAATGCTTTAAATCAAGTGTGGGATAAAAGCTATCAATTGAGTCTACTTCTCAGTAGGCTATTTCTTTTATTTACCAAACTTAGCGTAAATCGACAAACTGACAAAGTGAGTATTTATGTCTCAATATGTAACCATCTGACTAATACCAATTTAATATGAAGCTGCATAGAATAGAGCTTCCAGGATAAAGTTATAAGAAGACACAGAAATTACCTGCTCAAATGTGAGTTGGTCAAAGATTTCTTGGAT
>NZ_JACJRU010000032.1 GCF_014697425.1 Nostoc sp. FACHB-110 | reverse complement strand
GTCAGAAATACCCTTAAACGGCTGCCCATACCCCTGTTACCCTAGTAGACACATTTATGTATTTACTTATCTTTACACAGTTTGGTTTTTTCACCTTGTTCTACTTATCAATATCGACGTGGTTTCTTAGAAGTGATTAAACAAGGATGCCATTATCCGAAAAAATTCCAAGATGCGGGATGGTACAATCCTATCGAATTACCTTATTGTTATAAAACTTGTAATCAAGTCACAACATTATTTGTGAATTTTGATATTACACATCCAGAATACAATGAACTGAAAGCATCAGGTTGGCATCCACCTGTTTCATTAGATGTGAAAAAGTATTATGAACTGTATGGACATGAATATTGGTATTAAATGGTAAAAATCAAGCTTCTTAATTCTGGCAAATGTATTTCCCCTAATGCTATTTTTATATCACTGATGGATGGAAAGTTTATCCTCAGTTTATTGAGCCAGGTGATCAAATTGTGAGTAAGATTTACATGACTAGAGTAGAAGGCGAAAACACCCGTTTACGTCATTATTTAGCACGACTGCATCGCAAAACACTGTGTTAGTCTAAGTCCGTAGAAATGCTGAAATACTCTATTCGATTATTACTTCATTACTTAAAATACCGTTTTATCCTTGTGTTTGATTAATTCATACCGCATTCACCAACGCCGACAATTCATACCCTTGTTCACATGAGTAGTTGGGCGATGGCTACGCCAACGCTCCTGGGCGAACGCGCTGATTGTGGGTTTTGGTTCGGCGCAGCAAGTGTAGAGAAAAAAGAAGCCCAATCGTCAAAACCAATGACGAGCCTTGGTTGTAGGCATTGCGAATATTTTGATAAGTAAACCACAGGCATATAAGCAAAACACCTACTCTCACGCAGGTAAGCGCGATCGCTTAATTAGAGGTTTTGACCTAGTGCAGCAAGTGTAGAGAAAAAAGAAGCCCAATCGTCAAAACCAATGACTAGCCTTGGTTGTAGGCATTGCTATTATTTTGATAAGTAATCTACAGGCATATTAGCGAAATACCTGCCCTGTCTCTTTCCTAGCGATGCTTGAGAAGTTCGGGTGATGAGCGTAAGAGTAGCTACAAGAAAAACTTAAAATTTATGTGACTTCCTGGCTTTCATCGAAGACAATTGCAGATAACTCAGCTTCATACGCACAAATGCCCCAAACCAAAGTTGATACAGTTGTTTGCATCAACGGCAATATCTTAATCGTCTATGACACGCCCGGGCAGTGTTGGCAGTTCCGGGTCATTAGCCGTACAGGTGAAGTATTTGGGGAGCAGAAATTGTATTACACTGCAAGAGCAGCATTGAATATGGGGTTGAGTTGGTTAAAAGATGAAGTGTAATGAGTGCTTACGCTTCTTTAACGATTTTTTGTCAACTGCACCAAAATAGCCTCAGCCTTTTCTAGTAGCCTTCTATGTAAAATTATCCGAAAAAATGGGCGCTTTGTGGATGAGGGGTGATGGGTTCGTTGGGACGATCACATGAAGGTGTTGCCGCTTATTTGCCGCTTGTAGATTAACATCGCGTTTTGGTTGAAAAGCCTATAATTAAATACCAGAGTAAGGAGCTAAAGCTAAAGTTTGGTTAGAGTCAGCCAACAGAAAGAGATCGCAGATATTTAAAAGTTCAACTTCAGTCTGTGCCTGCCGCATCAGCCGCAAGAAATGACCTTGGCTGTCAACGCTGAGGGCAATGTAGTTGAGAAACAGTTTGAGGTAGCCAACACGCGCTCGTTCTGGAATAGTGGGTGCTTCTGGGGTTTGGCATAAGCGGTCAATGTAGTGGCGTACTTCTGCTAAAGGAGGGGGCTTGATTGGCTCACAGAGCAAAGCTTGGCGAATTTGATGAAAAATCCAGGGATTACCAATTGCCCAACGACCGACCATCACACCAGCTGCACCTGTTTGAGACAGCACCGATAGTGCTTGTGCGGCTGAGTAGATATTTCCGTTAGCCAGGACTGGACAATTAACGTGTCTGACTGCTTGAGCAATCAAGTCGTAATTCACCCTGCCTTGATATCTGTCTTTGACGGTGCGACCATGTAAACTCAACAAATCAATGCTATGGCGATTGATGAGATCGAGAATTGGCAAAAAAGTATCGCTATTCTCAAAGCCCAAGCGCATTTTGACAGTAATTGGTCGGTCATTAACTGCTTGCCGGAGTTCACCTAAAATACGATCTACTTTTTCAGGCACAAGCAGTAATCCACCCCCAGCTTGTTTACGGTAGATTCTGGGTGCGGGACAACCCATGTTTAAGTCAACTCCAGCGATATTGTAGCGACAGAGTTCCTTTGCTGTTCGGACTAAATCAGGAATGCTTTCACCAATCATTTGCGCAAAAACAGGACGGCCTGTATCGTTATGGGTGATAGATGCCAGAATGAAGGAGTTGAGCCGTGATGTTTCATTGACACGGAAGTATTCGGTGAAGAAGTAGTCAGGGCTGCCGTAGTGAGCAATGACTTTCATAAACTTGAGATTTGTCACATCTTGCATGGGTGCAAGAGCAGTGAGAGGTAAATCAGGGTGGAGGGATTGAGGAAGCGGCACTTGGGGCATAGAAAGGATAGCAATTGACCTTGTACAATGTATTAACTAAGCTATTGTTGGTCGCGGTCAATCCACTTATGTACGTTAGGAACTTCAAATTGACTCAACTTTTCAATTAATTCCACAGGAGTTTCCCCTACTAAAACAATGTTTCTGTGTTCAGAGCGAATAAATTGCTCTTTTGTCGCATGGTTAAGGAAAGAAATTAATCGGTTATAAAATCCGTCAATGTTTAATAGTCCACAAGCCTTGCGATGAAAACCAAGTTGAGTCCAAGTAACAACTTCACAAAACTCTTCTAATGTTCCTAGCCCACCAGGAAGTGCAATAAAAGCATCAGCCAGCGAAGCCATAAGTGATTTACGCTCGTGCATTGAACCGACAACTCGAAGGTCGCTTAAACCAGTGTGTGCAACTTCCTTATCGACTAAGGCTTGTGGAATGACACCGATAACTTTCCCACCAGCAGCCAGTAAAGAATCAGCTATAGCACCCATGAGTCCGACTTTTGCGCCACCATAAACAAGGGTAATTCCACGCTGTGCCATTTCACTACCAAGACTGTGTGCGGCTTCAAGATAGCTATTGCGATGACCAAAATTAGAACCACAGTAAACACAGATACTTTTCATCAATTTATTTAATCATTGGTAAATATAAACTTGCCTGGAAGAAACTTGAGCAAAGAGAGCAACGTCAAAAAAAGGAAGCATTTAATTTATGATAAAACCTTTGCTCAAACCAACTTTTAACTTATTTTTGGGTTCACTAACAGCCAAAGCTTTAAAACAGGTAAGTGCGATTATACTATTATGCGCTTTGACAACCAAAGCAGTGCTGGCCCAAGCTCCAAGCTTTACTGATGTTGAGACTGATGTTTATGCTAAAGAGATTCAACAGGCTGTTGAAACAGGCCTGATTGCTGGCTTCAGTTCTAACAATACTTTTCGTCCCACGTTAGAACTAACAAGGGAACAAATGGTGTCAATGGTAATAAATGCGCTCAGTAAGTTACCTGTAAGCCCTTTAACTGTGCCACATGACCCACCACCAGCAGCCGGAAACTTATCGAAAGTGACAAGCTCGCCTTATCGGGATGTAGAGGTAACTCGTTGGAGTGCGGCAATGATTGAGTGGGCAAAATTTAACTCGATTGTACTCGGCTATTCTGATGGCACTTTTCGTCCTAGCCAAACAGTAACTCGCGCTGAGTTGATGGTGGTATTGCGTAAAGCTGTGCAGTACGCCGATGAAGCAGGAGCAGGTTCTAGCATAGCAAACAACAAGCCAGCAATAGCGTTTAGTGATATATCCAATCATTGGGCGCACAAACAAATCGTACAGATGTCTGCTTACTGTGGTGTGGCAACTCCCGTCAATGAAACTGGAAACGCCTTCTTTCCGAATTCTGGGACACGGCGGAATTATGGAGCAGCAGCCACATTAAGGATGCTCAACTGTCTTAGGAAGTAGCCTCTGTGTTAATTCTTGCCGTGCCAACTGGTCTGCTTCCTAATTAGCAGCAACTTGCTCCAAGGTATTGTTAATAGATGAAGTAAATCGTCACAGCTTCGCCTTCCATTTGTCCAGCGTAATATGAGATGTAGATCATACTCTTACCAAATCAGTATCAGTGACCCAGGCACGGCGATCGCTCGAAGTTATCAGTTGGCCATCGGATTCAGTTAATTCAGGAGAAGTCCACTCGACGGTATAAAGCCAACAGCCTTCGATTCTGTGAATGCCTTGAACAATCCGAAACTGGGCGGTATTTTGGCTGCGGTAAAAAAGCACTTTATCACCCAGAGCAAAGACAGGCTTATCAGCTACTTCCAGGTGTAATGCGCCAGTACCACGCAATTGAGAGGCTGGTGCGTAAACGACTTCATTATTAATTGCAACAGCGTAACTCCATTCCCCCTGCAACCACTCGACTCCACAGCAGTAGCCGAATGAGTTAGCAGTGGTGAGGTAGACTCTTTCTAACAGACGAATGACCAACGGCGGTACTTCTGCCCCCCAAGGTGGTGAGATATACCAAGAAGTTTCGAGAGAATTGATTAGATTAGTCATAATGCACCTCCTGACCCAAAAGTAGACTGTACAGATAATCAATGCGTTTCCAAGCAACCGCAGCTTGCCGAGGTGAACAACTCAAACCGTAAGCCCGACGAGCATCATAGTTGCCTTTAATCCCTTTAGGTATGTAAAGGGTGACAGTGGTAGGTGGTGATGTCTGAGTGGATGGGAATTTGGGGCTGTTCATGACGCAGTACCGATTGTGAATAGGCAGAGATTTCAACAAATTGCTTGACTTGGAATTTGTGGGATAAACCCGCCGCCGCAATACTGTAATGGCAGAGTCCACCAATGCCGGAAAATAGGGAAAGGACAGATATCATGCGACTGCCTCCAGGTGTTGGGAGTGCAAATCAATCTGGGCATTAAACAAACCTTGCTTGCCAGTGATAGAAATAGGCTGAACAATCCGCCTGATATTGTCCAATCTCCAAGCAAACCGCCCAACTCGCCAATCACCAGTATCAAGTTCAGTTTGCGGCTGCTGGTCAATGAACCCCTGATTCATGCTGATGCAAGCGGTTAAATCAACCAGAGCAACGGCGTAACCAAAAGGTAAATCTTCCCATTCAATGTAGTTATCAGTGTTAGCTAGTATTTGTTGATACTTGCTAAGGAAGTAGTTGTGAGTGAGTTCTTGGTGAATGCTAGTTCTCTTAGCAGCACAAATTAACAACGGGCCTCTGTAGCTGGTAGACCAAGAACGGGTTTCATGCTTTTTCAAACCCATTGGGATGAGTGTTGCCCAGGGCTGATGCAAACTGATGGCTTTGATTATTTGGGTAGTCACAGTTCTAAAACTCCAATAGTTGAATGTATGCGTCCAATGCAGCAATAGCCGGATGAAGCTGCGGTTGAGATTTCAAACCATTGCAGATAACCGCAGTAATCCCAAGTTCAGTAAAAGTAAACCCGATGCTCTTGTGTCGAGCAGCGCAGTGGTTGATGATGGTCAACAAAATGAAATTGAGTTGTTGTAGGGTAAAGCCTTGCCCATTTTCTAATCGCCAAGCAAAGTTTTCAGTAGTAATTAGCCGCCAAGCATCAGTTGATTCACACTTTTCAACTGTTGGTAAAATTCGGATTTTGAATTTGAAATCGTGATTAGTCGTTTGGCATTCGTCAGGAGTAAGGACGGCCCATTGGTGAAGGAGTTTTTGGTAGATGGTAGTCATGATGTTGATTAAAGGTAAATTAGTTTTTGCCACAATGAAGTAAGGAGAAGGAGGAATTATGACAAACGCTCTGCCACCGGAAGATATCAGTGTAAGGTTTGATAATATTGATACTCGTCTAGAAGAGATAGGTGACGAGTTAGATTTGCTTCGTACCGTACAAAATGCCAACAGGCGAGAAACAAGGGGGAATTCCCAAACAATTGTGCGGTTAGAGCGTACTATCAGAGAACTGGCTGATATTGCTCGTCTGCATCAAGAAGCACTACGGGTGGCTCAAAGAGATGCTGAACGTGATCGCTTGGTCTTTCAAGAAGAAATTCGGCGGATTTGGGAATACCTGCGCGATCGCAACGGTGGTAGTAGTACGCCGAATTAGCAGAACACAACTACCGTTAAAACCCCCGACCACGAGATAAATTCTTGAACGAAATAAACTGATGGTCAAACAAAAGCTTGACAGCGCCAGTAGGGCCATTGCGTTGCTTGCGAACAATTAACTCAGCAATGCCCCGATCTGGGGTATCTTCGTTGTACATTTCTTCGCGGTAGAGCATGATCACAACATCGCTGTCTTGCTCTACCGCACCACTGGAACGCAAATCGCTGAGGATGGGGCGTTTATCGTTGCGGTGTTCAACTTCACGGCTTAACTGGGAGAGAGCTAGAACTGGTACATCCAAATCCTTGGCGAGTTTCTTCAATCCTCGGCTGATTTCGGCAACACGTTCAGTCATATTCGCCCTGGAGTCAGCAGCTTCAGCCATCAGTTGCAGATAATCGACAATCACAAGCCCAACGCCACCGTAATGGGATGAAGTTCGGCGGACTTGACTACGGATTTCATTGAGAGATGGGCAAGATTCGTCGTTGATGAAAATCTGTTGTTCACTCAGTTGAGCGATCGCCCCACTCAAGGGTTGCCATTGACCCTCAGAAATAGCTCCTCTTTCGAGAAAATTGTTTTCAATCCCAGATTCGCTGCTCAAAAATCGCTGCGTGTACTCTTCGATTGACATTTCTAAACTGAAAACGCAAATAGGGAATTGACCAGTTTTGGCAACATTAAGGGCAAGATTACCAGCTAAAGCAGATTTACCAACAGAAGGACGAGCCGCCAGCACATACAACCGCCCTTTACGAAAACCACCGCCGAGCAAACTATCCAAATCATAAAATCCGGTAGACAGTGCCGGAGCAACTGTACCCGCATGACGCGCCTCGATTTCGGTGAAAGTGTTGGCCAGGGCATGAGAAATGTGAACCAAGTCAGAGGCAGAATGCTCAGACGCAATGCCGTAGACTTTTTGTTCGGCTTCGTCCATGACATTGGTGAATTCTACTTCAGTGGCATAACCGAGTTGAACAATTTCAGTTCCCGCTTTAATCAACTGCCGTCTTTGGTATTTCTCCATCACCAAATCAGCCAAAGCATCGATGTTCACGGCTGTGACAGTGCGATCTACCAGTGTGGCCAGTTTATTGCGTCCACCGATGCGAAGCAACAAACCATTGTCAGACAACCAGTTGGTAATGCAAAGCAAATCAGTTGGTAGTCCTTGGCTGTACAGTCGTTGTGCGGCTTGATAGATGTCTTTGTGGGCATTGATGTAAAAAGCATCTGCTATCAAGCGATCGCTGATTCGGCTCATGGCATTGGGGTCGAGCATGATTCCGCCGAGTATTGCTTCTTCAGCTTCAATGCTTTGTGGGGGCAAGCGGTCTTGCTGGGATGTGAAGTTTAGTTCGTGTGTCATAAATCCTCAATTAGAAGGTCGGGGGTCGGAGGTCGGAGGTTAAGAGTGAAAAATAGAAGCAGGGAAAGTCAAGAAGAAAGCCGAATTTGGAGAAAATACTTCCGACTTACTGCTTCCGACTTCACCTCATGCAGCCTGTTGGTGTAAGTGAGCGTAGATGTGTGGATGTGTTAGTTTTATCCAATCCAGCCATTTTTCCGTTGCGCCTGGGTTTTGCTGGTCATAACGAGTGCTGAATTGGGCGATCGCTTTATCCTTGCCAATTTCATCCATGCGGTCTAAAAATTCGCTAAAGATGGCTTTATGCCAATCCAGAGAATGGTTAGCGAAATAGCCGATGGGAGAAAATTCACAACTTGCTGTACTTGCAGTTGATGACGTTGTTTGTTTTTCAGCTAGAAATTCGTCCCACAAATCACTAGCTCTCTCGAAGCTATTGCGAATTTCGGCTTTCGCGTCAGAAAGCATTTTTCCTGGTTGATTCTTGTAGCGTTTTTCAAACAGCCATTGTGCAAATTCTTCATTAGGCGTATTCGTCGTTTTCATCCAGGGGTCAGACGCATTGGACTTGAGAGTGCCTTTTACGGGGTTCAATGTTCGATTGTTTAAGAACGGGTCTTGTCGAACTGACTTATTCGATTGTTCGACTTTATCGAACGGCGGCGGGGTGGTATTTTCTCCACAAGAGAGATTTTCATGTTGATGAGAAGACTCGGATTTGTTTGACAACGAAATGAGAGATTCGGGAATTAGTTCTTTCTCTTCGTTGTAATTTTTTTCAACTCCCCCCTCTCCCTCTTGGGTTTTAGGATCTTGGGTTAAGGTTCGTGAAGATGGAGAAATAGTAGTCTCTGAAGTAATCTCTGATGTAATCTCTGTTTCTATATATGTATTTTCACCTTTTCGGAATTTTAAACTTAACCTTTTGGGAATTTTCAATTTAACCTTTTCGGAAATTCCCCTTTTCGGAAATTCACTTTTTGGTAAATTAACCTTTTGGGAAATTAACCTTTTGGGAAATTCACTTTTTGGTAAATTACCATTTTCGTCACAACCAGAATTCGCAAGGGTTTTGACACGTTCAGGAGCGATAACGGGGTTTTGTACAACTTGAGCCAGAGCAGAAAGAAAATTCTCCCAGTCAATGCGGATATGTTTTGTCGGACTATTATCAAATTTGTAGATAGTCGTTTTGATTAAATGCTTGGACTCTAATAACCTGATGGCAGAGTCAAACTGTTTGGGAGTAATGCGGCATTCATTCCACCAATCTAAACGTTTTTTAGCTAACCATTTGTGACCATCACGTTCAATCTTTAACCGGGATTGGCCAGAGTCATCAGGTAAATGCCAATAGATGATTTGGCTCAGTAAAATTCCGGCTATTAAGTCACCACCAACAACATCAACATAACAACGTTTGACCTTCAGTGTATCCCTTGAATGTGCTTCCCAAGCTAGAAAACTAGCTTGATTTTTGAAGCAATTTGTCCTAGCTTTTGGAGAGGAGAGTTTTGGTGTTTTTAATGCTAAACTCATAGTTAGATTAACCCCTATTACTTGGTTTTCTTCCCCCTCGGTTTGCGCTCTTAAACCGAGGGTTTTGCTTTTGTTTAGAAGTAAAAATTTTCATTATCTAAAGCTTGAGTATTGGTTGTAGAGCATTTCATCCCCTTGGTATTACAGGTTTTAAACTTATAATCACCAAGCAACTCACCTTTTTTGATGTATAAGTGAATTGAAGTTTCACTCCTGATAAAATACTCATCTCTTCCCCCCAACGTGCGGTCGAAACGTCAGATTAATTCGTGTAGTTACAAACTTGGTGGTCTTCGGAACTTGATGCAGATGAGTTGCTTGACAACCAGGAAGCATCACAAGCAAACTCCCATGCTCCAGCCAGAAATCAGTAGGCTTACCTCCGATGGCCTTAATCTGAAATTTCCTCACTGACCCCAAACTGATGGAAGCGATCGCGGGATCTAACCCCATCGAAGCCTCGTTATCGTTGTGCCAGCCGATACTGTCTTTGCCACTCCTGTACTGATTGCCAATGACGATACGGAAGCTGTAGCCAGTAGCGGCGGTGATTCTATCTCGCAGTTGTGCCAGTGGTTTTGTCCAGGGCTGGGGTTTGAGTAAAACGCTCTTGGAGTAGAGGTAATCACATCCTTCATCCCCGTAAATACATTCCAGCCGGGGAACAGCCATAGTTTTACCCAGCATCTTTATTTGATTCTGTTGCCATTGCAGTTGTTGGCAATGTTCGTAAAGTTCGTCAGCTTCTGCAAGAGTGAGAAACTCTGGATAATAAGTGACTAGTAAAGTAGAAGCAGATTCGGGAAATAAAGTTAGCTGTTGCATAATTCTCCTTGAGAAATCGCCCGAACAATATTAAGAGCTTTTTCTTGTGAAATCGCTTGTTCAGGATTCTTGTAAAATCCAACAATTTGAGATTTGGGACGCACGATAATGCGCTGTGTGGTTACACGTTTGTCCCAAACAAAGCAGGAAATGGTGATATTGTCAGTAGCCCAACGAGTACCCCGCTTGTCCTTACGAAAACAAAAGCGCGGCAGAGTTAACACCAGTGAAGGCGGATATTGCATCATAAAATCCGCCCGATCATCACAGGGTTCAAGAAAGCTGGTGAGTAAGAAAGCAGCGACACCAACACGGGCTTTGTGGTAGGCATTTTTGATAATAGGTGCAGCAAACTCCGCATAAGGTGGATTTGTGCAGATCCAGTCGCATTCGGGAAATTCTGCCCAAGATTCGGATAGTGTTGCATCTAAGTGGTGATCAGCCTGTTTGTTCGGGTCGATGTCATTTGTCCAGATATGTTCTGTATGAGGCCACACGGATAGTAATGATGCGATCGCGCGATGCCCAACACAAGGTTCACCAATCACACCAGACAACGGGACATGGCGTAGGAGTTCTGTTGTGAACCAAGAAGGAGACTCGTAAAAGTTGAGAGGGTGACGGGTGACGGGTTCAGTAACAGCCATATAGGGTGCTAATAATGGTGTGACTGTCATGCTGCTTCTTCCTCAACATTAAAAGAGTCTTGACTGTGGACAATCGTTGCGTTTATAGACTCAAACTCAACCTGAAAGATGTTCAAATCTGGAGTTATTTCGCCGGAATTGTATCGGTCTGTAATGACTTGTTTGATGCCTTCTTCTGTCAGTCCATCTGGTAAGTGAATATGGGCTTCACTAACGACTTTTTCGACTATTTGAACTACAACTTTCATAAATCCTCCTAAAACTGAATTCGGCTCAAAATTTGTAACTGTGCAGCGAGTGTGCTTAAGAAATCCTGGAGTTCTTCTGTAGCTTCCTGTTTATTTATCTCTTTTTCAGAAACATAAAGTCTTGTATTGCCCAAATAAATTTCTACACGCGTAGTATTTATTGCAGGTGAAGTTAATAGTGTTAAAGTGAATTCCTCGCATTTACAGAAGTAATACTGGCGGTCATCACCCAAAGATTGCCCTTGCTGCCAAGTAATAACTTCTTCATCGTCATTACCAGCTAGTTCAAATTCGACTTCTTCAATTGCAACCAACGCCATTGCCACACAAGCTTTTTCTGCCGGATGAGTAGAGTCTTGCATTCTATAGTCTTGTCGAACTACATAGCCTTGAAGTCGGTAGAATGCTTTGGCTAATTTTTCAATGAGTGCATCTGTTTGAAATAATCCGAGTGCCATTGTTTAAATTCCTCCCTTCAAAAATCTACGGTCTTTTGTATTATTTAATTTCAGCTTTAAGCAATAGACCTTTAGGAGATAACACCCAATACGTATAATCTTTGTCATTAACTTCTTGCACAAATTCCCAAGCTTGAAGTTCTTTAAGAGCGTCTAAAAGAAATTCATCCACACCATCACCAGAAAAACTCCCACCCTCGGCAATCATGTCTATAGTTCCTTGCATTTCGGGGTCTATGAGTGCTTCTTCTGGTGAAGTCAAAATTTCAATAATATCGACATAAACCGTACTGAAGATACACTTTCTACCATCACTGGCTATAGCTTGGGTTTGTAAATCAAAGGGGATGATCATAAAATCTCCGGTATTAACTGTTGACCAATGACTGTTGACTGATGACCGATGACCAATGACTAATGACCATCAAGCAGTAACAACAGCTTTCTTAGAGAATGCCCCCGCTTGCTTGAGTGCGTGCTGCCGCCGGACTTGGATGTGCGAAAAACTCCTCAATTGCTTTTGTCAAACCCGCAACCACCGCAGGGTCATGACACGCGTAAACATAAACTGGTTGTTGAGTGCCGTTAACTAGTCTGTCTTCTTGGCGATCGCCCAACTGTGGGTAAAACGTGCGAACCCATGTACCTAAATGCCCTCTGTAGTGTGAACCACTGATCGGGACTTTTCTACCCAGTTCACTCTGGGCAAAGTTGACCACCCCAAGCCAGCGTTCTTCTGAAGGAGCCAACATCTTCCGGTTGTGTTCCGCTAGTAGATTCCCGGCATAGTCTTTAAACTGCTGTTCGATATAAGGGTTGAGTCGTCCACCAGTCAGTTCAGCCAAAGTTTTCATTGCCAGGACAAGAGTTTGCAATCGCTGTTCCACTGGGGGAGTGCTGGTGCTGGGGGTTGTTGGGGTTGGGGTGCGGGTTTTGTCCAACCCATGATGTCTTGCATCCAGGCGCGAACACCGATACTTTCAAATGCTTCACAGGCGAGTCTTGCTTGTTGGCTGCATCTTTTCCCAGCTTCATAGCCGTAATAGTGGAGGATGGCGGCAACAGCTACGTCAGGGATGCCGGACTGTGACCATCTTAAAATGTCAGCACCTTCAAAGCCTTTACGGATAAGCTTTTCAACCAATTTAGAGTGAGAAATGTCAGCAGCAGTTTTCAAGCTTCTCAAGAGTCCAGCGTCGTTGATATCAGCTAATCTTGCAGTTGCCCGAATACTTGCTTTACCCTGGCCATTAACGTCAACAGTGATTTCTTGTTTTATCTGTTCGATAATTTGAGCGATTTCGATTTGCGACATAATCGTTGCTCCAGGTTGAAAAATACTTAAACATGAACTCGAATCAAATCTTGTTCCCCCACCAACGGAAAACGAGCAGGTGCAGCCAGTGGTCGAACCAAAGCCGGGGATATCATCTCAATCACGTAAAACCAAGCGTTATTCACTAACACAATCCCCAGAATCAAACACTGCTTTGTGGCGTGACTGTCGAAGCGAAGCATGACGCGATCGCCCAGCACAAAGGCAGGTTTTCTCATGTACGTGGACTTTACCTCTCCAGTACCAATAATCTCGTGCTTGGTGGCGTAGGTGATGGAGCGATCGCAGTTGATGGCATAAAGCCATTTATCTTCCTGCCACAACACCCCGCAGCAGTAGCCGAATGTTTTGGAATTGGTGAGGTAGACTTTCTCGGACAGGTTGACTTCTAGGGGTGGCATCTGTTGTCCCCAAGGTGGCGACAAATACCAGCATCTTTCTAGGGCGATGATTGCACAAGTCATTGTTTTGATTATGAATGAAGGGATTGGTGAGGACAATTACTGAGGGTTATTATCAAGCTGATAGTTATATTTGAAACTAGTAAGCCAAATCTGGTTAGTGGGCATCAAAAGCCCACTTTTACTTAAACAGCCACTAACGCTCTCGCCTCAAATAACCCCTGCAATTCCCCCGGCGACAACTGCTCAAGCGGATGATATTGCAGATATTCGTTAGTGCTTGGTAAACCATCCGGTATTTGCAGCAGCCACACGGCATCCGCCGCAGAATCACAAAAGATTTTCTCTTGATGGGCTTGTGTTGCGCTTGTGAACCACCAGTTGCCGTTTGTGCAGCCGGCTTGTCCGAGTTTTACGTCTTGTTGGTAAATGCCGTCTTCAAGTAGTTCTAATCCGTGCTGTTCACAGGCATTGAAAATCTGCACCATGATTTCATTACCAGTGGTGCTAGGTTCTTCTGGTTCTGGTTGTTCTTGTTGTGTTGCTTGGGTTGGTGGTGCTAGGAATTCTTCGTTGAGCGTTCCATTTTTGTGATGCCATTGGATGTAGCGGTGGCATCTAGCCCATGTATTAGCGCGGAATCTTTCTTTACCGTTAACTATGACCATCCAAGGTTGAGTTAAATCATTGTCGTAGGTAATAATCGCTATTAAACCAGCAGCGTAAAAAATTTCATGGTCGAAGAAGTTGATTTCTCTTACTGTTAATTCTTCTGGTGCAACAGCCTGGGCTTGGTCTGCGATGTACTCGTCGAACTCGCCTTGAGCTATGTTCTGCTCGTCAATTTTCTGGAGTTTGCTGGACTGGTATCGGGCGATCGCACTCCTCCACGAATCCTTGCAGCGTCTGTCTTGTACTGTGGTTGTGCAGCCGATTTCGCTGTAGATGCGCTTTAGCTAGGGTAGGGATTTGCAGCGCAGCTGTTGTTGGGTATAGACGTTATGAGTCATAATTGTATTTCCTTGAATGTAAGGACAAAAGGCGATCGCACAAGTTTTCCAGGCTAAGAGCGATTGCCTTTTGTTTGTCTCTATGGTTATTATATTAGTCACTACGACTAATGAAGTCAAGCCAGTAACTAATAAATTTCCCGTTACGATTTATGCTATAGTCGCAGCTACTAAAGGGCAAATTCAAGGAGGTGTAATGTAAAAGATGCCGACATTTATAGAGAAATCAATGCCGATTAAGTGGCGTTTGGCTGTGTTAATGGCTGATAGAGAAATTGATTACAAACAGCTTGCCGAAATGACAGGTATGCACCCTGTGACTATCAGCAAGCATAAAAATATTAGGGTCATGCCAGACAGACTAGAGAGAGAGACGTTAGAAAAATACTGCAAAGCTCTCAATTGCCAACCGGGTGACTTGTTAATGTATGTTCCTGATGAACCGAAAGAACAGGCATCATAGCGTGTTGCTTTTGGTGGTATGCAGGGACTATTAACCCAATCCTCAAAAGCACTTCTTTGGTGGCAGCTTCATTTATCTCATGGCAGCAAGATTCTTGGAGTTGGTTTGCTACTGAATCTGGATAACAACCACTGACCTAAACAAGTGGAATCATGAATAAGCCACCCTCCAAGCGCAAAAAAGCCACCTCTATCTCATCCCCCAACTCAGACATCTCCTTTCTAGAAGATCCAGCTTCAGCAACCATTGATGTGGTTGCCATTGAAGTTCCTGAATTGACTGAGCAGGAGCAGAGCGATCGCTTAAACCTGGAGCGAAAGGTAGAGAGAGCATTTTTCGAGGCAGGTAAAGCCCTTGCAGAATTACGTGATCGCAGATTGTACCGTTCAACCCATCGCACATTTGAAGAATATTGCCGTGATAGATTTGGTCATAGCCGGCAACAGTCGAATTATTTGATTGCCGCAGCTGGTGTTTACGAAAATCTGACAACCAATGGTTGTCAAAATGCGGAGAATGAAGATTTGACAACCATTGGTTGTCAAATTCTGCCAACGAGTGAACGACAAGTTAGACCTTTGGTTCCTTTAGAATTGGAAGAGCAACGTAGCTGTTGGCAGCAAGCAGTAGAGGAAGCAGGCGGCAAAGTGCCATCCGGTCGCATCGTTAAAGATGTGGTGCAAAGGATAATAGAGAGTACCAAAGTACCCAACACCTACCAAGTCAGTGAGGTCTGCCAAATTCTCGTAAAGGACAACCCCGAACTCAGAGGTAAAAGCGGCTGTTGGGCGATTGTCACTCAAGTGAATAACCTTAGCTGTACTGTGATAACTTGGGATGGAGAATTGACTGTTGGGGTACAGCATCTCAAATCGTATGATTACTTGCCTGTTGAATGCGAACAGATGCAGCTGATATGCGATCGTATCAATCGGGTGTATTCTACTGAACTGGAGGAGTCGGTGCAGAGGTTTTTGGAGTCGTTGGGGAAGCTGAAGCGGGTTTATTTGACGGCTTTGGAAGAAAAAGTTTTGAGTGTTTTGGAGTCTGCAATCATAGTTTAAATCTTTTATTACATCAAATTGATCCTCGATCACAAAATACTAAGTAAGTATTTTCATTATAAAAATTACTGTATAGTTTGAGGTAAGCTAGATTATATGCACCAGAGAAGCTTTATGATTGCTCTACTTGGTATTACCATCCAAAGCAAGATATATGAAAGTTCTAATTCTCTGGTTTATCGGGGTATTAGAGAGGATGGAGCAGGGATTATAGTAAAAATGCTGAAGCAGGATTATCCCTCACCTCAAGAATTAACTCGCTACAGACAGGAATATAAAATTACCAGATACCTAAATTTAGAAGGAGTTATCAAAGCATATAGCCAGCAGGATTATGAACGCACTTTAGTAATTATCTTAGAAGATTTTGGGGGAGAGTCCCTAGAGCAATGGATGCACAAGCGCCCAGATATCTTCTGCCCCATGCCTTTATCCCAATTTTTAAGTCTTGCGATCGCCCTCACCGATATTCTAGGCAGAATCCATACAGCCAATATCATTCATAAAGATATCAATCCTGGAAACATAGTTCTCAATCTGGATACTGGTGTTGTTAAAATTATTGATTTTGGGATTGCCACCCAATTTAATCGCACGAATCCGACTTTCAAAAGTCCTCATGTTTTAGAAGGAACCCTCGCATACCTATCTCCAGAGCAAACCGGGCGGATGAACCGTTTACTTGATTACCGCACTGATTTTTACTCCCTTGGTGTGACGTTCTACGAGCTGCTCACCGGACAACTACCATTTCCCACCACAGACGTGCTGGAGCTAGTCCATTGTCATATTGCCAAACATCCTATTGGGCCTAATGAAATAAATACAACAATTCCCAAGCCAGTTTCAGATATCATTCTCAAACTAATGGCGAAAAATGCTGAAAATCGCTATCAAAGTGCCTGGGGCATCAAAGCGGATTTAGAAATCTGTGCCGAACAATTAGAAGAAATCGGTCAAATCTCTAGCATTCAACTTGGGCTTCAAGATGCTTCGGGTCAGTTTCAAATTCCCCAAAAATTGTATGGACGGGACAAGGAAGTTGCAATGTTACTGGCGGCGTTTGATCGCATAGCCTGTCCAGAGTCAAATCCCGTTGCTGCTTTACCAAACAATTCCCAAACAACTTCACAAACCCAACAAGCGAGCAACCCAAAACTCCAAGTTGAAATGATGTTGGTATCTGGCTATGCAGGAGTAGGTAAATCTGCGTTAGTGCAAGAAATCTATAAACCAATTACCCAAAAGCGCGGTTATTTCACATCAGGTAAATTCGATCAATTTCAGCACAATATTCCCTACAGCGCGATCGCCCAGGCTCTACAAAAATTGTTACAACAACTGCTGGGTGAACCAGAAGAACAATTGCAGCAATGGCGATCGCGTCTACTAAAAGCCTTGGGCAACAACGGACAGATCATCGTTGATGTAATTCCTGAAGTAGAACTGATTATCGGCAAGCAGTCACCTGTTCCAGAGGTGGGAGCTACGGAAGCTCAAAATCGCTTCAATCGCATCTTTGGGCAGTTTATCCGAGTATTCTGTTCAACAGAGCATCCACTCGTGATCTTTTTTGATGACTTACAGTGGGCAGATTCAGCCACACTCAGATTAATTGAGCTAATCATGCTTGACGAGCAAACCCAGTCCCTGTTTCTGATTGGAGCATATCGCGATCATGAAGTGACTTCATCCCATCCATTGACAGTCCTGTTGGAGCGATTGCGAAAACAAGGATCAGTGCTTCAAGAAATTAATCTGGTACCCTTAACACTAGAGCCATTAAGCCAGTTGCTCGCCCAAACGCTGCATCAAAACACTGACACTGTGCATTTCTTAGCTGAATTGGTGTTGCGTAAAACGAAGGGAAATCCTTTTTTTGTCAACGAATTTTTGCGAATGCTGCATCACGAAAATCTATTGACCTTTGATGCGACTCGCTTAAGCTGGCAATGGAACATGGGACAGATCCAAGCCCAGAAGATAACTGATAATGTGGTGGAGTTGCTACTGCTCAAGTTGCAGAAACTACCAGAGGGGACTCAGCAAATACTCCGTTTAGCCGCTTGTGTCGGGGTGGAATTTGATTTAGAGACGTTGGCGATGGTTTGTCAGCAATCCCCTCAAGCGATTTCTCTAGATTTGCTGGCAGCGATTCAAGCGGAATTAATTCAGCCTCTTTCTGAATTAGATGAGAACTTGTTAGTTCAAGAGTATAAATTCTTGCACGATCGTGTGCAGCAAGCTGCATATACCTTGATTGATGAGTCGCAAAAGCAAATTGTTCATCTTCAAATTGGTCGTACTTTGCTTGAAAAGACATTGCCAGAACGCCAACCAGACCGATTATTTGAAATTGTCGATCATTTAAATCATGGAATTGAGCTTGTTACATCTCGACCCGAACGAGATGAGATTGCTAAATTGAACTTGATGGCAGGGCAGAAAGCAAAAGGGGCGATTGCCTACAGTACGGCTCAAAGCTATCTAGCTACAGGAAGAGCATGGCTAACCGCTTCTAGCTGGCAAACAAACTATGACCTGACCTTAGAATTATATCAAGAAACAACAGAAGTCGCGTACCTGTGTGGCGATTTTGAACAGGTGGAATACTGGGGTGCGATCGTTCTACAAGAAGCTAAAACGATTCTTGATAGCGTGAAAACGTACGAAGTCAAAATTCAAACCGATACTGCACAAAACCAACCCCTAAAAGCAATTAATACGGCATTTCAAGTTTTGCAACAATTGGAAATCAATTTCCCCAAAACGCTTAGTCAATCAAATATTCATCTTGAACTAGATACAATCATCGGTCTCTTCCATGAGAAAAAGGTTGAGAGCTTGATCCATTTACCAGAGATGACTGAACCGGACAAGCTTGCGGCGATGAAAATCCTATCAAGCATTACGATCGCCGCCTATGTTGCAGTTCCTAATCTAATGCCTCTGCTTGTGACTAAACAAGTAAGCTTATCAATTCAGTACGGTAATGCTGTTGTATCTCCCTTTGCCTATGCCACCTTTGGGTTAATTCTTTGCGGAATGATCGGAAACATTGAAGCTGGCTACCAATTTGGACAGTTTGCTCTACGGCTGTTGTCACAGCCTCGTACCCACACACTCAGAGCTAGAACCTTGCTGTCCGTCAATAACTTCATCATCCATTGGAAAGAACATGCTAGAGAATTATTGAAGCCATTACTGGAAGGCTATCACATTGGGCTAGAAACTGGAGATTTAGAGTCTGCCGCCTACTGCGCTTATACCCACTGTTTTCAATCCTACGCCAATGGAAAAGAACTCGCAGAAGTTGAACGCGATATGGCGATCTATGGCGAAGCAATCCATCAAATCAAACAGGAAACGGCACTAACTTGGAATCAAATCTTTCGACAGGTTGTCATAAACTTAATGGGACGCTCGACTAGCCCAACTCAACTTATCGGCGAATTCTACAACGAGGAAAATGAACTGCCAAAATATGAAGCAGCAAGTGATGGAAGTACTATCTTTACTGTACATTTCAACAAACTTTGCCTATGCTACCTCTTTTCTCAATATGCTCAAGCCGTTAAAAATGCAGCCCTAGCAGAAACTCATTTGATCCGACTAACAGGTGCCTTCCTTCAGCCTTTGTACTATTTCTATGATTCTCTAGCAAGACTCGCAACCTATCTTGATAGCAGTACTCAAGTGCAGGAGGAAATTCTCAAGAAAGTTGCAGTTAGTCAGGACAAGATGAAGCAATGGGCACATTATGCACCCATGAATTATTTGCACAAATATCATTTAGTTGAAGCAGAAAAAGCACGAGTCTTAGGTCAGTTACTTGAGGCAGAGGACTTCTACGAGCAAGCGATTCAAGGGGCTAGAGAAAACGCATATATTCAAGAAGAAGCGTTAGCCTATGAATTGGCTGCCAAGTTCTATCTAGGGCGAGGTCGAGAAAAGATTGCTCAACTCTACATGAAAGAAGCTCATTATTGTTACGAAGGTTGGGGAGCAACCGCAAAAGTCAAGGATTTGGAAACGCGCTATCCCCAGTTCTTTGCCCAGTCGTCGCGTGTAAATGCTCCTTTAATCCTGACCACAGTTGGAACTACCTCTAATACCTCGCAGGTTGCTTTCGATTTAGCAACAGTAATGAAAGCAGCTCAAGCAATTTCCAGCGAGATTGAACTGGAGCAGTTGCTCAGTTCGTTAATGCAGATCCTGATCGAGAATGCTGGGGCCCAAACCGGATGTTTGCTTTTAGAGAACGCAGGCGAATGGAGAATCGACGCTGCTTGTGAGCTGGTTGAAGGTGAAAGTGGCCGCACAACCCAAGTACAATCGACTCCAATCACGAATCGCTTACCTGAATCAATCATTCAATATGTGATCCGAACACATGAAACTGTTCTCTTAAATTACGCAACGCTTGAAGGTCATTTCATCCATGATCCCTATATTCAGAATAATCAAACTCAATCGCTTCTCTGTTTGCCGCTGCTAAATCAGAGCAAGCTTGTTGGCGTGTTGTATCTAGAAAATCAATTAGCGGCTGGAGCCTTTACACCCGATCGAACCCAAGTTCTGAATCTACTATCTACGCAGGCAGCGATCGCGATCGAAAATGCTAAACTCTACTCAAAGCTCCGCGCCAGCGAAAATCAGATGGCTCAATTTCTCGAAGCAATTCCCGTAGGCATTGGCATTATTGACGCGATGGGTTGCCCTTACTATGTCAATCAGCGGGGCATTGAACTGATGGGTAAAGGCGTTGATCCTGCCGCCACACCCGATCAACTTTCAGAGGTTTATCAATTTTATATAACGGGAACCGATCAAATTTATCCGAGTGAGAGACTGCCAATTATCCGAGCGTTGAGCGGCGAATGCACCAGGATTGACGACGTAGAGATTCACCAAAACAACGCAATTATTCCCGTTGAAGGATGGGGTACTCCAGTTTTTGACGAACAGGGTAAGGTGGCTTATGCGCTCGTCGCCTTTCAAGACATTACCGAGCGTAAGCAATCAGAGAAACTGCTTGCCGACTACAACCAAACGTTAGAACAACAAGTCACTGAGCGAACGTTGCTGCTTTCACAAGAGATTGAACAGCGTCAGCAAGTTGAAAACGCCTTGCGCCAAAGTGAAGAGCAACGTAGGCTGACAATGAATTTCGCCTACATCGGCAGTTGGAATTGGAACATCTTAGACAATACAGTACATTGGGATGATAACAACACTCGATTGCTGGGGGTAGAGCCTGGTGAAGTTGAGGTTAGCTATCGGGCGTGGTGCGATCGGGTTCATCCAGAAGATGTCGATCGGGTTGAGCAATCCCTTACAACGGCTCTGGCAACTCATACTGATTATGAAGGTGAATATCGAATAATTTACCCAGATGATAGTATTCACTGGCTCGTTAGTAGAGGTCGAGGTATCTATAACGAAGCCGGACAGCCTTTGCGAATGCTGGGTGTAACTTTCGACATTAGCGAACAGCGAAACGCTGCACTGCAAGAACGCAAACGTGCCGAAGCAGCCTCCATTTTAGAGGAACGCAACCGCATGGCGCGAGAAATTCACGATACCTTAGCGCAAGCCTTTACAGGAATTCTGGTTCACATGGGAGCCGTCTCTCGATTAATCGCAACCAACCCAGATGCCGTGCAGACGCATATCGATACGGTTCGGGATCTGGCTCGTAGTGGGCTAACAGAGGCTCGACGATCGGTTGCGGCACTGCGTCCTCAATTACTAGAAGATGGCGACCTGTGGACGGCACTGGAGCGATTTATATCCACCATGTCATCCTTAACCGAAACCCACCTGATTTACGACATTATTGGCACACCCTATGTGCTACCGCCCGAAACTGAAAATCATCTCCTGAGAATTGGGCAGGAAGCCTTTACAAATGCAATCAAGTACGCTCATGCGGACGAAATTCGAGTTGAGTTGGTTTATGAGCCAACCTTATGCTTTTTACGAATAAAAGACAATGGACAAGGGTTTGAAGTCACCACTACCACGCTCAGACAAGGATTTGGCCTACTGGGAATAACTGAACGAGCGGAACACATTGGGGCCCATCTCTCAATTGAAAGCCAACTGGGGCAGGGAACAGAAGTGCTTGTCACGGTGAACCGGGAGGCAGCGATATGAGCCAGTCCGCAACAGTCTGCATTTTGATTGTTGATGATCACGCGATCGTCCGCCAGGGACTCGCCGCCATGATTGAGAATGAGCCAGATATGACCGTTGTGGGACAAGCAGGCGATGGGCAGGAGGCGATCGCCTGTTACCGACAGCTACAGCCCGATATCACCTTAATGGACTTACGTATGCCCCACATGAGCGGCGTAGATGCGACCATCGCCATCTGCGCTGAATTTACCCATGCCCGGATCATTGTGCTAACCACTTACGATGGTGATGAAGATATTTATCGTGCATTACGCGCTGGTGCTAAAGGCTATCTACTTAAGGATGCTGAACCCGAATCGCTCCTCAATGCCATCCATATTGTTCATAGCGGGCAACAATATATCCCTTCCGAAGTTGCCGCCAAGCTGGTGCAACGCATGAACAACCCAGAGTTGAGCGATCGCGAGCGAGAAGTCATTCACCTCATGGTCGATGGTTTAAGCAATCATGACATTGGTGTGGCTTTGAATATTACTGAAAGTACGGTAAAATTTCACGTCAATCGCATTTTGAGCAAATTGGGCGTGAGCGATCGCACTCAGGCGGTGGTTACAGCATTGAAACGAGGGCTTGCTAAGTTGTGACTGAACTTAAGTTCGGTTGCTGATTAGTCGCAGAGATAAATCACGCCCATCCTTTAGTTCTTTTCAAGACTCAACTCTGAGTTGGCGACAAAGTATTGCCAACTCTGTAAGCTAAAGCTATTGAAATAAAGGAGCGAAGTTCCAATATTTTGGGAAAGGACAAAGGGTAAAGATAAAACAAATTGCTTTTCATTCTTTTTTCTCTTTTCTCCTTAATCAGGATGTATTGGAAGGTTCAATGATTGTAGGAGGAATCATAAATATCAGTCATGGCAGTCACTCATGTCATGAGAAACTTTTTTGTCAGAATGTCCGATGAACCAAGATAGCTATTCTAACCAACTCCTTGTTCCACCTTCCCAACGTGATCACTACCAGGGAATGCTCAATGCCCCAGTTCTACTTGTGGAATATGGAAACTACGAATGTTCTCAATGCGGAGAACTGTATCGATTAATTCAGGTCATTCAACAGCATTTCACTTCTGTTTTTCCTGAGGAGAATCGGATTTGTGTAGTATTTCGTCATTTCATTGAGAATACACTCCATCCCCACGCGCAAAAGGTAGCGGAAGCCGTAGAGGCCGCTGCCGCACAGGGTCAGTTTTGGCAAATGCACGACCTACTGTTTACGCATCAACACGCCCTAGGAAACGGCTTTCTTGTGGAGTATGCCGATAGTTTAGGACTTGATATTTCTCAGTTCCTGAAAGATATATCGACACAAGCTCACATTGGTCGCATCAATCAAAATATCGAGAGTGGATATCAAAGTGGAGTAACAGCTACCCCAGCACTGTTTATTAATGGAATTCGCTATAGCGATCGCTGGACTGTGGAACAAATAATGGCAGCTATTGTTGCTGTCATTCATTAAATTGTTAGCGACTCGGCAAATTAACTCCCAATTATTTTCAGCCTGTTACCACTGCTCGATGATTTCAACATGAACACAAATACAAACACATTCAACATGAACACAAATACAATTACCAACATACGAATTGATTCCACCGAACTACTCGGCAAAAAAGTCTTGGTAACAGGCGGGACAAAAGGCATAGGTGAAGCGATCTCTACACGACTGAGGCAAGTCGGTGCAACGGTCATAACTACCGCTCGTTCAACTCCCGAAAACCTTCAATCGCCTGACCTGTTCATAGGGACTGACCTCAGCACGCCCGATGGGGTAAACAAACTTGTGCAGGAAGTATTCGCTCGTTTCGGCAGTGTGGACATCCTAATTAATAATGTCGGCGGTTCCTCTGCACCAAGCGGCGGTGCGCTTGCCCTGACAGATGGGGATTGGCAGCAAGCAGTCAATGACAATTTATTCGCTGCCGTCCGTTTGGATCGGGCGTTTCTGCCCCGGATGCTTGAACAGAAGTCAGGTGTCATCATCCATATCTCGTCGATCCAGAGTCGGCTCCCGCTTTACGACGCGACATTAGCGTATGCGGCGGCAAAAGCGGCGCTGGCAACCTACAGCAAAGGGCTGTCAAACGAAGTTGCGCCCCAGGGGGTGCGCGTCAACGCCGTCGCGCCCGGTTTCATCGAAACGAAGGCGGCTGAGAGACTCATCGAGAGATTAGCTCAGCAGTCCGGCACAGACCTTGATGCTCAACGCCAAGGGCTGATGGACTCACTCGGAGGAATCCCGATGGGACGACCGGGTCGCCCTGAAGAGGTCGCGGAGCTTGTCGCTTTTCTGGTGTCCGATCGCGCCTCTTACATCACAGGTGCTGAATATGTCATTGACGGAGGAACGATCCCGACCGTCTAACGCCCAAGCAAGAACAAATCAACATTACGAAATTTGGAGGTACTTCTCTCATGGTGAACGAACACTACGACTTCATCGTCTGCGGCGCAGGCCCTGCGGGTTCAGTAATAGCGGCAAGGCTCGCCGAAGACAAACAAGTTAATGTTCTGCTAATCGAAGCAGGTGGAACTGATGAAGTGCCAGAGGTGATGACTCCAGCACAATGGCCGTTGAATCTTGGATCAGAACGTGACTGGGCTTTCGTTGCACAGCCCAACGCGCATCTGAACGGACGCTCAATTCCACTGAATATGGGCAAGGTACTTGGGGGCGGCTCAAGTATCAACGTCATGGTGTGGGCAAGAGGTCACAAGAATGATTGGAACTACTTCGCTGAGGCTTCCGGCGATCCGGCGTGGGGGTATGAATCCATCCTGGATATCTATCGCCGTATCGAAAACTGGCAGGGAGCAAGTGACCCTGTGCGTCGGGGAACAGGCGGCCCTGTTTATGTGGAATCCGCAGCAAATCCTCAGCCCATTGCACAGGCAATGGTTGAGGCTGCAAACAGCATGGGTATTCCACGTTTCGAGAGTCCCAACGGCGAAATGATGGAAGGGCGCGGAGGTGCCGCCATAAACGATCTAATTATCCGGAACGGATATCGCTCTTCCATCTTTCGATCGTATGTCTATCCTCTCCTGAATCAGCCAAACTTATCGGTCTTGACTCACACCATTGTTAACAAGCTTATCTTTGATAACAGGTCTGTTATAGGAGTTGAGGTGATCCAAGATGGCAGACGCAATCAGTACTACGCTTCGGAGGAAGTCATACTCTCTCTCGGCGCAATCAATACGCCGAAAGTTCTCCTCCAATCCGGAATTGGGCCGGAAGAGGAACTTCGCAGGCACGGAATACCAGTTGTTCAGCACCTGCCTGGGGTTGGACACAATCATCAGGATCATGTTTCGTTTGGCTGTATCTTTGAATACCGTGAGCCTCAGAAGATTGGCAATGGCGGCTCGGAAGCCACTCTTTATTGGACGAGTGATCCCAACCTAAAGCAGCCCGATATGTTTCACTGCCAGGTTGAGTTTCCGGTACCCAGCGCAGATACGGCTCACCTTGGGGTTCCAGCGCACGGTTGGACGATGTTTGCGGGTCTGGCACACCCTAAAAGCCGTGGTATGGTAAGGCTTTCCGGCCCTGACGTAAACGATCCGGTGCTAATCGATGCAAACACTCTGTCACACCCCGATGACCTGAAAGCCGCATTCACCAACATCGAACTTTGCCGTGACCTTGGCAATAGTAGTGTCTTCGAGAAGCTAGTGAAACGTGAAGCGTTGCCAGGCAAACTAGGTCGAAGCGAAATGGAGAACTTCGCCCGCAACGCAGCGGTTACATACTGGCATCAGTCCTGTACTGCCAAGATGGGTCAAGATTCCATGTCCGTAGTCGATGGCAAGCTGAAGGTCTATGGCATCAATAAGCTGCGCGTGGCGGATGCTTCCATCATGCCTGAGATTACGAGTGGAAATACGATGGCCCCCTGCGTCGTCATAGGCGAACGAGCAGCAGACATCCTCAAGAAGGCGCACCGGATGATGCCCTGCCAAGCGGTGGAAGTAGCTGGCTGATCCGCCCACTGCACGGAGATGAAAAGCGATCGTGACGGGTGCGAGATGGTCAGCGAATCTTGTACCTGAGCATTGAGTGAAAACTTGTTGTTCAAATCCCAATTTCCGTCCTCAGTCACGCACTGTCTTGTCCCAATGAACGCAATGGTTATTGCATCAACCGACGGTGTTCGTCGTTCGCGTAGCGTCTCGAAGAGAAGAGGTTGGCGCAGCCATCGCCCCAAACCCACACTCACCCCATCCACTCAACCCACTCAGGAGCCGCCGCCACCAACTGCCCAAACAACTGCGGCTGTGCCTCCTCAAACGCCACCATCACACTCCAACGCTCGTCCGAAGTGAGGGTAGAGAGGAATTCTTTAGCCGCCTCTAAGCCAGATTCTACCCGTTCCATAAACCCAGCAGCGTAAGATTTAATCTGCTGCCACCAAGCAGCTTCCTGTCCCTCCATATCCTGATTACTGGGGAGTGGTGTTGTGTCAGTGATTGGTGTTGGTACATTTATATTACTAGTGACTGACACCAACTCCCGATTTAACCACTTCTCAAAAATCACATTCCGCCCATCATCAGCAGTCACAAACTTATAAACACACTCCCGTTTCCCTCTTTCCCCCAACCGACCAACATACGACAACCGCAGATCAATTTTGTCGAGTAACTTCTGAGCGATCGCAATAGGTGTCAGCTTTTCCGAAATAGTCACGTTCAAATAATTCTTGATCAAGTACCGATTCTTCACCGCGCGAGCCTTAAACTCCTGCATTTTCTCATCAGAACCCCGTAACTCCTCCCCAGGAGTAAGCAACTGCAACAGATTCAGTTCTGACAACAACCGCACCGAAGACAACATCTGCCCCTTGTTAAAATCAGGTTTCCATATCGCATTCTCCCCAGCTTCAGCCAGCCCCTTAGCCCGTTTGCTGTCCCGGCTGGTCAAAAACTGCCGCCCCACCGTCAGATAATAGTGCAGCCGCAGTTGAGGATACCAGCCGTCATCATCCTTCATAACCAACTCAGGCGTAACATCAACTTCATAACGCCGGGACAACTCAGCCTTACGCTGCTGGTATCTTTCCTCTTCAGTCTTCACCCGCTTTTCTTGTAATTTCTTCAGTTCGGCATCAGACACATCTTCTGATTGAGAAACCCCTTGACATTGACCAGCATATAATTCTTTAGAAGCAGCTTTGACTTCTTTAACCACTTCCTTAGTTTCGTCAGGGTCAGAATCATCCGCATCAATCACAGTGTAGCCATCAGCCGCCAAACCCTTCAGCACAAATTCGTGATAGCGGCGCATCTCTACATTAATGACAGCACCCCGCTTACCCCAAGTCTGCAAAGATTCGGGCTGAAAGTTCTGGTCAATGAACGAGTAATCATAATTATCAGCCGCAGACAACAGAGCAATATTGGCTTGTGTTGCGATATCCTGGCTCCGCAATAATCCACCCATAGAAGTTGAACCATTGCCCACAGTCCCCATCCCGTACTGGCTAACCCAAATGTGACGGTCAACAGTTTCCCGCAGCCGTGCTAACATCTGCCGTACAGAATCCACAGGCTGAACTCCCTGGAATATCCCCCAGACTGAGCTAAAATGACCTCGAATGTCGATGGAGACACCAGTTTCCAGGCTGGGTGAGGCGATGACTAAATCATACTGGGTGAGAATTTCGTTGAGATGGGCAATACACTCAAATGCTGGGTGTTTCGGATCTAAAACTGAATGACTGTCAATTCGCAGTATTCGCAGGTGAGGGAATTTCTTTTTAAATCGTTGTTCTAAGGCTTGAGTACCCCATTTAGACTTAGCTTTTTGAGCAGAACAGCACAACAGAAAACGAGGTGGACAAGACAATTCTGCGTTTTGGCTGGCAGAGGGGCAGGGGGGCAGAGGTGCAGGGGAGAGTGTAGTTTTATTCTCCCCTGCTCCCCCGCTCCCCTGCTCCCCTGCTTGACCTAGACAATTCTGGTTTTCTAAACCACGCGCGATCGCCTTATCAAGTGCTGCAATCAAATTCTTAGGGTTACTCCCAGAGTAGTTGTAGCACTTACCAGACACAGGCTGATAATTATTTACGATCACGAAGGGGTTAACTCGATATTCTCCAGCCAGAGACAAAATGTACTTAACATCGGTATCTGAGGCATCGGCAGAAGAAAGATAGATTTTACCGTGTTCGCTACCCAAAACATTTTGGATCAGCTGCTTGAAATTTCGCAGTATCGCTACCCGCCGCTTGGCCACATCAGTAGTAGAGTGGAGTAAATGCCAGAAAACTTGGTCGCATTCATCAATAATGATGACATCGTTTGACCAGTCGTTGGGGTTGAATCGCGCTTGGCTATCTTTGTGCAACGAGTCCACGCAAACGCCATAACCCAACAAACCGCCTGTGTCAGAGGTTTTAATCTCGCTGACGTAATCAACGCCGAAGCGATCGCACAACGCCTCACCCAACTGAATACGATGGGTGATGATGAGTACCTTTCGCCCCTGGTCGTGGGCTTTGGCTACTTCAGATGACAACCACTCGGTTTTGCCTGTGCCTTTGGGAGCTTTGAGGACAATTAGTTTTTCGCCTTCTGGTGCAATCAACCCACCCAAGAATCGTTGGTTGAGAGCGATCGCTGGGGGATAGGTCAGCAGGGTAAACAGCTTGATTTCCCAAAGTTCGAGTGTTTCAGCAGTGTTGTACAGCGCGTGAAAAGCATCTTGTCCTTGGGCAACGACAAAATCATCAACTCCTTTTTCGGTTCCCGGCAGATCAATCACACGTAGCTGACAACCTTCAGCAATCAATAAACGACCCATACGACTGATAGCAGTTCTTACCCGTTGAACAGTCTCAGGTTTGGTATCGTGGTCAAAGCAGATGTTAACCTGTCTGCCTGTTGTTGCGAAATGTTTCAGATCGGGGATAAGAGAGGGTTTACCAGTGGCAGTCCCGTACTCATCTTTTGGTGTGCGGTATCCTGCGTTAACACCACTGATTGCGATCGCAGCATAACCAGCTGAAAGTAAACAAGCGGCTTTCTTAGCCCCTTCCACAATTACCACTGGTACGTTATTCGTCCAAACCCAATGCCAGAAGCCACCCGGATGTTGTAAATCCTCGTCGGTGATGGGAATACCGCAACGATTCGACACTTTGACCCAAATCTTCTTGGTGACTTGCAAAAAGAATGCACGGGTTTGCTCCCTGTACGGATGCTCATACTTGATGAATTTGTGAATCTTCTGCGGATCTCGCCGGGGCTTGTCTGGTTTGAAGCAACCCCAGAGCATCTGTTCATAATTGCTCAGTGGGTTAATGCCGCTACACCACCAACCGCCCAGTTCAATGTGCTGGTATTTTTTCAAATCCCTGTCCCGCAGCCGTCCGTCATTGCGGCGGGAGATTTTATCGCTGTACAAAAGGTAGTCATAAGGGGTTGTGCCAGAGAGCGATCGCACGTTGAGAGCAATCAATTCTTCGTCAACGCCACTGTCGAGCCATTCTTGTAAGTGATGTGATTCGAGACTCATAATTCCCTCCAATAGACGCATGGAAAAGTTAGCGGTATCGGGTCATACCGCTAGAAAGTGTTTAAAAACAGCTACTAGCTAGAAAACGAAATCAGGCTTTTAGTACATCTGAACTAAAGCACGAATACTTTACACCATTTGGGAAAATCTGGTTGAAACTCCAACAAGTAAGATTTGGGAAATAAAGTGAGTTGTCGCATTACTTTTCTCTTTTTTTGAAGGCATTGCAACTATGTGTTCGGTTAATTTCCTTAAGCTTTGTGAAAGTGTCCGAAATTGGAGAAAGTATCGGGTATACCTGAATAACCTAAATTTCCTCCTGCAATCGTGACTGTTTCGGTACGGTTGCTTTTTACTTTTTGACTATCGCCATAACGCAGAGGTTTTAAGTTTTGTAACGAAGCTTTGTTACATTAGTAATAAATGCTTAATCACAATGCCATTCAAAAGCGCGATCGCTGTACCCCTATTAAGCGGTCGCTTTCTCTTTAGAATTGGTAGAAAACACATCAATCAAAATGCTTTCGGGATACAAGCCGACTCTGCCAAACCTGGGGTCATGAATACGTTCTATTTCTATGCCTTGCTTACGACACAAGGCACTGGCCTTTTTTCCCTTTGCACTTGCTTCTTTGGCTGAGATTTCTAAACCCTGAAGATTAGCGAAACCGACGATACTGTACTTGTGACCGGAAGGTGTGTTTACTCTGTCTTGCTCAACTTCGACGGCTTTGAGCCTTTCCAAAATTTCGGCTTGCTGTTGTTGCTGTTGGAGTAAACGCTGTTCTTGCTCGGCCATCTGTTGTGCAATTGCAGCGAGTAACTGTATCTGGGTCATGGCAGTTTCATTTGCAGTCGCGGGTTTTGTCCAACCTAATTTTTCTTGAATCCAAGCCCGAATACCGATGGTGTTGAATGAACGGCATACCAATCTCGCTTGGGGGTTACAATAGCGGTTTGCGTAGAAAGCATAGTATTCCAAAATAATGGCGATCGCCTTGTCGGGAATGCCTTCAGTACGCCACTCTTTTAGTTCACCAGCATTAAATCCTTGCTCCATAAGCATCTGAGCTAATTTGGTTGGTTTTAGTTCACCACTTTGGAGATGATTGATAATTGCAGTATGGTCTACTCCCGCTAATCTTGCAGTCGCTCTGATGCTGGCTTTGGCATTACCTGATGCGTCTACCTCAATCTCTTGTTTAATCTGCTCGATGATTTGGGCGATTTCAATGTGTGACATAGTTTTAGTTGTGTGGTGAGTAGAGAGTGTTGAGTGTTGACTTAGACATTGACCCGTACCAAGTCTTGTTCGCGTACCAAAGAAAAGCGGTTGGTCATAACGGATGATGGAAAAAAACTAGGTGATGCCAACTCGACCAAATAGAACCAGGACTTTTCAATTAACTCAATCCCCAGAATCAGCCTTTGCTTTGTACCGTGATTGGGAAAACACAACATGACGCGAGATCCCAAGACAAAAGCTGGTTTATTCAAAGTGTTGGGTTGGATTTGACCAGTGCCGATAATCTGGTGTTTTGTTGTGTAAATAAAGTCATCTTTGATCTCAATAATGTAGTTCCAGCAATCGCCATACCACTGAACACCGCAGCAGTAACCGAATGTTCTGTTGTCTTTGAGGTAGACCTTTTCAAGCAAGTTGACTTCAACAGGTGGGATTCGATTACCCCAGGGTGGAGATAAAAACCAGCATCTTTCTAAGTCTGTAATTTGTTCTGTCATATTTTTTTACCCAATAAATAATTGATTGCTTCAGAATCAAGAGATGCGATTCTTTGTTTGATTTGATGTGGAGGATTTTCTAAAAACTGTTTAAGATAAAACAATTCAAAATTCAAAATTCAAAATTCAAAATTATTTGGAATTGTTTTGCTTGGTTTTGACTATTATTGCTGCAATTATCTTGATGAGTTCTTCGCTCTCATTGAGCAATGATGACAATCGTGATTGCTCTATAATTTCCGTAGTTATCATAATTCTCAGCCAATATCTTGTTTCTCTGGCTTCTTTAAGAGCAATTTCTAGCTTATGTACAAAATCAGCTTTGCTTTGAGCAGATTGAGATTCTTCAACATTTGCCCCTATGGAAGTTCCAGACCGAATTAGCTGTTTATATAAAACTCGACCTACTCCTGGTTTTTCATCTAACACTTTACATAAGTTGACTATTCTAACGGCAAAATTGAATGTTCTATCTGTAATATCTCTCTGTTGACTCATTACTTGGTATCTCCTTTGTATAAAGTAATTAATCCCTGCATCAAATTGACAGAATTATCTTCCATTTTGAATTTTGAATTTTGAATTTTGAATTGTTCTACGCCAGCCTCTTTGAATCCAATGTCTAACAGTTAATAAATTCAGCGAAAGAATACTGGCGATTTCATGGCAGGTATAATTTTCTGGATTTGTCAAAGTTTTAGTCATAAATGCTCCCTGCTAATTTGATATAGAGAGAAATTGATATTTATTGCGCTTGTTGAATCTCACTAACAATCCGTGCGCTAATAGATTCAAAATCAACTTTGAAAATGTTCAAATCAGTCTGCATTTGACCACTGTTGTAAAGGTCTAATATTTGCTGTTTAATAACTTCTTGAGCCAAACCATCTGGAATATTGAGGTGAGCTTCACTTGTGATTTTTTCGATTACTGTGACAATGACTTTCATGAGATAATTCCTTGTAATTCATTGATGTAGGGAAAAATCAAAAAGCATGGGTGCAGGATATAGAATGTGAGGATGAGTTGATATTCCTCCTGCCCCAAGCTTTTTCTTACTTCAAGCTGCCCCAGCATTTACTGTTGTTAACTGCTGCATCCATGAGCGAATCGCCGCTACTTCATCAGCACCACTGGCGATCGCGTCAACTACTTGCTTTTGATACAAAGATTCGGCATCATTCGGGTTTTCAAACTTGTCAGCAGCCCAAGCGAGACACATTATTTTTACGAGAGAATCAATCTTGCTGACAGGAAGTAAACTCGGACGGTCAACATCTTGAAATTGCAAATACTCCCGTACCAAATCAAGCGGATAATTCAATAAAGTCCGAATCTGTTTTATACGTAAATCTTGCGGGTGCGGTGGCTGTTCTGGTGTTAAGGGAACAGATGAAGATGTTCCTAACCGAGATTGAATTTCAGTAATAATTGATGCCCAATCCGAATTCGGATTCCATTCTTTGCGGATTCTGACTTTGGTAGTGGCATCATATAAGCGGCAGAACACGGTATTTTCTTCACCACTAGTAACAGCAATAATCAAGGGTTTGGAAAAATCTTGTACCAGGGATGCTGATAATAAAAATGTCTTAGCAAAATTGGTTTCTATGCCAGTTCTAATTAAATAAACCTCATCAGCAGCAACAACAATATCTAACTTGAGATTGTCTTTACCTTTGAACTCTTTTGCTGTGACTCGTAGTTCGGATAAATAACCTGTTAACCCACGAGGTTGAACTGGTATAGTTTTATCTTGCTCAATGTTGAAGTGATACCACAAAAAAGATTCACCGCTTAATTCCCCATTCTTGACGTAAAGATAAACTGGTTCTGGAGGATTGCAAAAACCTAGTTTAATTTCATTTGTCATATATTGCTCCTACAAAATTGTTCTGTTGTTAGAGAAAATCTTTATTAGACCAAATTCCGAAAAACTCATGTAATTGTTCAACAGTAGTAATTGTTGTTTCCCACAGATACGGAAACAATTTGTTTTTGTTACTTGATTCCAATTGGCAGCAAATAATTAATCTGTCTTGTTGCGGAATCAAAACTATAATGTATCGGTGGCGTTTGTTGTTCTTAATTCTGTATCCAGAGTATTGATTGCGTTGGACAAACTCGTAATCCGCGTATTCTTCAATGTAATCTCTGGCTAAAGAATATAAGTCAGTAGATTGCGTTAATACTCTAATTTCGGTAGAGAGAATAACAGGCTTATCATCGACAATTTCAACAATTTGATTGATTTCAAACTTCATTCTCCTCAGTCCTTACAGTTGATGTGTCATAATGAAGCTTCTTTAGCAATGCGCTATTTTCTGCCACTGGTAATCGCTTGAACATCAGCACTCATTCAAGCGATTGCTATTTCCTAGTAAGGATGCAGGACTCAGAAGTCAGAAGTCAGAATTTAAAAGCAATGAGCGCATGATTCATCTATTGAAAGAGAAGATTTTGTCCGAATTTTCTAACATTCTGGCTCCTGGATTCTGACTTCTGAATTCTTACATTTCCTAATCAACACTCTCGGATACAATTGAAGGCTGTTGATTGCTATCTAATTCAGTTTGTAAGTATGACAATGCTGTTTGAGCATCACCAATTGTTAAGTCTGGCTGATAATTAAGTGCTTGGTAATCAGGATGTTTTTCAATTTGTGATACTAGATATTTCGCAGATTCAACTAATAACGATAAAGGTGGTAAGTTCATGGCAATTTGCTCCTAATTTCTGGGCTTAAAACTTCTCAACAACTGCCAACAAAAACCCGTGTCCCGTGTTCTTTATTTGTGCTTCTTTTTGGTCAAGCAAGTATTGAATGATCGTGTTAGAAAACTGAATGCGGTGCAGAGGAACAGCACCACCAGAACCATTGAGCGAGCGCAACAGTCTTGCAGCAGTCCGTTCCACATAACAATCGACAACTTTAGCCATCAGTTGAACCTCCTGTGATGGCCACTAGTTGCTGTTGAAGTGCTTTGATTTGCTGTTGATGTTCTTCGATTTCTGCTTGTAATTCCGCTTGTATTTCTGCAATGGAAAGCGTTTGAAGTTGGTCGTCAGAGTAATGCCGAACTTCATCTGAATGTTTGTCAGGAAGTACCGTATAACTTAAACAATTCAAAATGCAAAATTCAAAATGCAAAATTACATTTTTCTTCCTCAATTTTGAATTTTGAATTACTAATTTTGAATTTGAGCGAAGCGAATTTCCCTGCTGTGTACGCTGCCCGAATGCGAATCTGGGGTATTCCCAGTCTTTTGGAATTGATATTGTGGGTTGCATAAATTTGTTGATGATTGAGAGGATTGGGGGACAATGGGGACAGAATTACTGAGGGTTGACCCCATTGCAGTTGGTTATATTTGGAACTGGTAAATCATTGGATAAAGTCAGTGGGTATAAAAGCCCACTCTTTCCCTAAGCCGCAACTAATTCCTGCACTGGCTCAGACTCCATGACGAGCAACCATTCCTGCTTACTGAGTTGGTCGAATGGCTTATCTAACAAGTCATCCCAATCGGTAATCACCAACAGCGATCGCACTGCCTCATCCACCGATTCACAGATGGCTCTCCCTTGATGGGCTTGGGCTGCTCGAATAACCCACCAGTTAGCATCAGTAAAGCCGACTTCGCCTAATTTCACATCATCCTGGTAAATCCCATCGTCAAGCAGTTCCAAGCCATGCTGTTCACAAGCATCGAAAATCTGGGACATGATTTCATTTCCGGTAGTGGCAGAAGCAACAAGGCAAGAATTTTTCTCCCCTGCACCCCTGCTCCCTTGCCCCCCTGCTTCTTCCTGCACTGGTAAAGACCCATCTTTGTAATGTATGCGAATGTAGCGATCGCACATCATTGGGGTAGCTGCACGAAATTCTTCTGCGTTGTTGATCATGATTACCCAGCGTTGAGTCACAAAATCGTCGTCATCGTGGCTTACAGTGGCAATCAGCTTGTCGCCTGCATAATATTCTTTGTCGTAAAAAGATATGTCAACTACTCTCAATTCTTCTGGTGCTACCGCCTGGGCTTGCTCCGCAACATACTGGTTCAGTTCGTCTTGAGCAATCGCTTGTTCGTCGGGGGCAGCAATTCTTTTGAGGTGCGGTAGGGCGCAACGGACGGGCGGTTGCTGAATGCAGATATTGTACGTCATAATAATATTTCCGTAAGTGGAACAAAAGGCGATCGCGCAAAGTTTCCGAGGCTGAGAGCGATTGCCTTTTGATATATTTAGATTATGCTACTCTGCTAACTGATTGTCAATACACTGATTAGCAGTTATTCTGTTAATTGATAGCCTGTATATTGATTGGCTGTTATTCTGTAATCAGATAGGCGTTAATGGAGGTTGGAAAATCGAAAAGTGTTAGCTCTCTGGATGGAAGCATATATTGATATCTCGCAATGGTGGCCCAAGGCCGAAGATGGCAGTCCTCTATCTGTCTATGCCGTTCATCGGCAGTTTGAAGGAACGCCGAATGAAGTCACTAGGCATACCTTAACGGTCGCTCGTGATGGCAAGCTTAAGAAAGCGGATATCGATAATATAGTCAAGCTTGCCAGGATTTGTTCTCAGCTATCTGGGAATTTAGTCACTATCAATGACATCGTGAAAATTGAGGAAGACTAATTTTTGTGGTGATGCTGAATTAATCTCAAAGCATGACACCACAATTCGCCGCACCCAATGTTTATCTGTAATTGGCTGTCTCGAAAATACTTTTAAATAAAAAAGGGGTGGAATGCCTAAAAAACCATCCTCCAAGCAGAAAAATGATATATCTGCTCAATCGCTTGATAACACGTTATCTATTAAATCCAAGGATGTCTTTGATGAAGACAATCCTGCTACTGTAACTATTACAGTTAATGCTGTTGAAGTACCAGAACTAACCGAGGACGAACAACGCGATCGCCTGCATCTCGAACGCAGAGTTGAAAGAGCATTTTTTGAGGCGGGCAAGGCTTTAATGGAACTGCGCGATCGCAAGCTCTATCGCTCTACACACAAAACCTTCGAGGAATATTGCCGTGATAGATTTGGCCACAGCCGTCGCCAATCTTACCTTTTAATGGATGCGGCTGTTGTGTTTGATAATCTGGCTGAAAAATGTGATCGGAACGATCACATTTTGCCAACTAATGAGTGGCAAGTTAGACCACTGACAAAGCTAGACCCAGACCTTCAGCCCGAAGCATGGCAACAAGCTGCTTTATTTTGCCAAAGGGAAAGTACCATCTCATCGTATTGTCAAAGATGCGGTGCAGAAAATTATGGAACGCACCCAAGTACCTAACAGCTACCAGATTGGTGAAGTTTGCCAGATTTTATTCAAGGATAATCCTGATTTGCGGGGCAAGGGTGGCTGTTGGGGTATCGTGACTTTTGTTGGTGAATTTAGTTGTACCGTCAAAACCTGGGATGGTGAGTACACGATTGGGCTGCAATACCTAAAATCCTACGATTATTTACCTGCTGAATGTCAGCAGATGCAGTTGATTTGCGATCGCATCAATAGGGTGTATTCGAGTGGGCTAGAGGAATCAGTGCAGAGATTTCTGGAATCTTTAGGAAAGCTGAATCGGGCTTATTTGACTGATTTGGAAGAGAAGGTTTTAAGTGTGTTGGAATCGGAGATACTACTTGATAATAGAATTTCCAATTACACATAATGCAACTCAAAATATTCATAATAACTTGATAAAAAATAGTTTTTAACTAAAGGCAATTGGGAATATTAAGAAGGTTAGGCTATGTCATGTTTTAGCTAAAAGCCAAGGAATTTAAAATTCATGACCAACGATTCCCATCGCAATTCTGCTGTTAATGCAGCTGCCACAACTAAAATTCAGCACGCTCAATTAACAGATTTACCTTTAAGTACAGCACGCAGAATATATAAAGGTGGGATTAGACCTGGCGAACCGATAAGAACTGGGATGGAAGCTCAAAAAATGTTAGAGAATATCCCACCTTCCCAAGGTGCAGGGGTTGACGGAAAATCTGCGGCTAGTAATGTCGAGCAGTACTTATCAGATAAACACGCCAGCCATATTAAACCCCATAGTAAAGGTGGATCTAATAATCCCAACAATATTAAATGGGAAAACGCCAAAGACAACATTGCTCGTGGTGCTAAAACCATGACCTGGCAAGAGAAGATGAGATTAGATGCTAAATGGCATTTTGACAATCTAAAGGGAGCAGCCAAAGCAGGTTTTCAAGCTGCACCTGTGGGGGCTGCTGTAGGCGCGATGACATCTCTACCTTTTTCGCTTTTAACTCATGCACTGTGCGTAGTTCGAGGAGAAATTTCTGCACAGGAAGCGGCTACAGCAACGTTAAAAGATACAGTCGTGGGCGGTGCAGTTGGAGGCGCAACAGCATTTGCTACTACAGCAGTCGCGGCAGCTTGTCCACCCATTGCGATCGCTTTAACCGCAGCAGCACCAGCTTTAGCTGTTATTGGAACTGCGGGTATGATTCATCAATTTTTTAAAATCCTTGAAGATCATCAACAGGATGTCAGAATATATTACGAATCTTTAACGCAGCAAGAACTGGAACATTTACAAGCAATTGAAGACGAATTGATTTATGAACACAACAAAAATTTAGAGTTTTTATCTCAAGCAGAAGCAATTAATCAAGAAATAACAAATCGTGCAATTGCACCAGGAATAGAAGGGGCTATGCAACGTTTACGTGACTCAATTGCTATTGCCCAATCTCTAGGAATAACATCAGCAGATAGCAAATTACTAACTGATTCGTAAGATATTTATTTTCCTTCCCATCGGCAATACTTATTTTATTTATAAATATAATAATCTTTATGGTTCCTCTTGTGTTTGGTGCATTAGGTTTGGCTGTTGGTGCTGTTGCAGGTGCTTTTACTGCTCATGCTGCTGGTGAAAAGGATAGACAAGCAGCTAAACATCATAGAAAAATTGCTAATGAATTAACAGATAAATACGCTTCTTTAAAAAAGAAATATGATGAACTAGCTGATGACAGCAAGAATCAGATTAAGAGGTTAACTGATCAACACGTCTTAGATGAAGTAGAAAAAGATTGCTTACGGTTGGCAGTACGTTTGCAGCAAAACCTTATCTTTTTAATGTGGGAAATAGATAGAGAACCTACAGTAGATGCTTTAACTAGTTTTCAAACAGCAGTTGAACAAACTAACCAAGTCCTCTCTCAGTTACAAGAAGAATTAATTATTGTTCCTAATGATTACTGTACACGTATCTTAAATACAATAGAATTAAATAAACGAATCAACATTATAATCCCTAGTGGTATTGATAATACAAATATTCTCAGCGTTGATTTAGGAAGAACTTACACAAAGACTTGTGTTAGCCATGAACCTAATAGTGTAGTGTTTATTTCTGCTAATGTGGAGCAACTTTCTTTTGAACAAGGTCATGGTCATGGTCATAGTGTATTTGAATCTAAAGTTATTAATCCTTTAAGTAATTTGTGGATGGAATACCAAGGTAGTGCTTATGCTTTTGGCCAGTTAGCAGCAGAGTTAGGAGCGAATTTAGGAGTCGGTAAATCTAAGGTTGAAGATGGACTTATCAAAGTGTTAATTAGTGCTGCTTACTTAAAAATTGAAGGCAATACCTCAGTCGTAATCAGCTTACCTTTTTATTCCTTAGAGCAATTTGAAATAGAAAAATCACAACTGATTAGCCAGATGCTTGGAACTCACATTTTCAATTTCCGAGGTCAAACTGTATGGCTAAACATTACTAAAGTTTGGGTAATGCCACAAGGCTATGGTAGCCTTCTGTGGGCTGAAGCTCAACCTAAAAAGTCAAAAACTAGCCTCGATTTTACAAAAATTTCCTTAGCAATTGTTGATATTGGATTTCAAACCATTGACTTATTGATAATAGATAATTTCCGCTTTGTTAAATATCTTTCCAAGAGTGAAGATTTTGGAATGAGCAAATTCTACGAGATGATAGCAAAGGAAATTGAGGGCGCAGACAGCCAATCTTTGGCATTAATTTCTGCTGTTAATAAACCCAGGGGCGAACGTTTTTATCGTCCCAGAAGTGCTAGTAAGGCTGCTAACCTTGATGATTTTCTTCCTAATCTAGTAGATATGTTTTCTCGTGACATTTGCAGTCGTGTCCTTGCTTGGTTGCCAGAGCGTGTTACAGATGTGATTGTCACTGGCGGTGGCGGCGAATTCTTCTGGGAAGATGTACAACGTCTGTTGAAAGAGGCTCAAGTTAAAGCCTACTTAGCTGCACCTTCCCGTCAAGCCAATGCTCTAGGACAATACATTTACGGTGAAGCACAATTGCGCTCTCGTCTGTCTTCTAGTGCTGAAACCATAGCTGGATAAAAAATTCGCGTTGATCTGAAGCATCTCAAGTAAATGAAAGAAATACCTTAACGCGAAAGATTAGATAGAGAAGGTTAAAGATTAGTTTCTAAGTGTTCTTCTTGATTAGGAGGTACTATCCATGATTGAGAGGGATTATATGCCAAATCTAAGCAACTAAAACCGTTATTCGGCTTATAGCTAATCGAACTGGCATCAATGTCAATAATAACTGTCCCTCCTCTATTTTTTTCTACACATCGCCAGACTTTGTATCCCATTAGAATAGCTTTTTCCCAATCGCCTAGTGAACACTTTGACACTTCTAAATGTGCTGTCATATTTTTAACAGTCTTTAAGATTTGGTAATCTATTGCTGAAATACCTTCTAAAAAGGCATGATCTTTAGCATAAGTAAACACAAGTGCTGATATACCCTCCTCAATAGCTATTGCACGTCCACCATCTTCAACTTCATCAATAGCCGGGCTACTTTTTCGTTTTCGTTTAAGAAGACTACGGATAACTGGCGACCAGCCTAATACTGCCATATAAGACATATGAAAAATGTCATGGAAGCGATAACCATCGCTTAACATAGCATTATCAGTAAGATCATCTCCAATTTTTTGTTTGTCAATAAATGCTCTCATAATTACTGAGTTAGCTTTTTGTAATTCAGTAATTTCTATCTCTAAGTTTCTAGGCAATCTTTCATGTTCAGGAAAATTTTTATCGAATATATAATTTGGGGCTTTACCACTTGTTTTTTCTAAGTCTCTCCAATCCCAACGATTATGGCACTTCTTTAAATTATTCTCTGCAATTTCGTCTAGATCCAAATTAAACTTACTTGCAAAATTACTGAGATACCATAGTATGTCACCTAATTCTTCTATTACACACTCTTTAAAAAGTTTATGTGCATCACCGTCACGTAAATATTTTTTATATTCTGTTATTAACGAGCCAGCTTCTCCTACTAAACCTAGTAAAGGTACTATTAAATCAGTACCTTTCGTTGCAGGAATCTGGTCTGTACTCATTGCTTGTATTTGATAGTCAGAAAAATTCATAATAAAATTTTTCAGAATTTAATTGTTTAATTCAAGTATAAAAATAGCAATATTGCTAAATCAGATATAATTATTTGTACAAACAATTAAAAATAATTACCTCTGTAAAGTTATCGAATTTAAGAATATGAATATATAAGAATATGTGTAATTATACCTTTATTTGTCCTACTGTATTTCTACTATAATCTTATGTATGGGATTAGAAAATAACTGGTTGTGTAAAACTACTCAGCCATAGAGGATGGCGTGGTTGGCCAGCTTTTGTTCGACCTAAGCAGTAAAGAGTTTGTCTATTAGAAAGTAAACTAAGCACTGCTTGATCTCGATTAAGAAAACTGCCATGTATGCCCCATGCCAAAATAACTAACTTAGCACGCTCTGTAGCTTTTAAGAGGTAAAAATTATTATCTAAACCTATAGGCTCGCTTACTTGACGCATATCACGGGGTTTTGTAGCGCGGTAAGCAAACAGATTGACCACTTCTAAAGAACCATAACCCCATAAGTTAGCGAATTTAATACATTTACGAATAGTTGGATCATCCTTTTTATCATCAGCAACACTCGGATTAAGCATAATAAAAGTAATTTGTGGATGATTAACATCCCATTCGCGTCTTAGTAAATAACGATAATTGCCGTCAGAAATAGCAGTTTTTTCCATATAATTATATTTTTTAAAATTAGAATAAATGTAATTGTTTAAAAGTATCTTTTAATAATTTTTCTTTTTCAACTTTTTTGCTATTAATTTTTTTTAGCTTTTTTGCTCGCTTAAAACTTTTTTTTACTTGGATTACTTCTTCTAACTCGTTATTTTCAACCATAAATAAACTAGAGATTAGTTTATCTTCTATAAATAACTGTTTACCACTAATATTTAATTCTTTTTTAAGCAATATACATTGATTATTTAAAGAGTCGTCCAAGTTTAAAAACATTTGTTGCTGTGTTTTTAATTGTAATGAATTTTGAGCTATAGTTTGCTTAATTCTATTATTTATACCCCATTTTGGCGGATAAAAATAATTGATAGGCTGAGAATTTGCTGTAAATTTAGATTTTATTTTTTTACGATTACTTATTATTTCTGGGAATGCTTGTCTACAATACTTATCAGTTTCACAAAATAGATTTTGGCAATCTATAGCCTTTAGCGAACGACCCCAAAGTGTTTGAAAATTTAAACCTAGACGTTCAAATTCTTGCTCTTGATTTTCTACCATCCAATGGATAATTTCGGCATTAGTTTTATCCCTCTTATCAATAAAGCATTTGTTGATTCCACGTTCGGCTCCTGGGCCAGCTATGGTAAAACTATTTTCATCAAAATTAATAATTTCACTATAGTTAATATCAGTTGCTAATTGGTAAGCCATAAACTTGCCTAACAAAGGATACTCTTGAATAATGTTAAAAACTTCTTGAAGACTTTTACTTTTAACTATGTCAGCAATTATCCGATCCTGAAAAATTATCTTGTCAATTAAAGACAAGTGGTTTTGATGTTTGTTCTCATAACCAAATTTTTTGCTAGCACAAGACATATATGCACTAGTATAAATTGAATATCCACTATCCTTTGCTTCTTGTAATATTTGAGAATACAAATTAAAATTAAAAGATTTTAGGGTAATATGATTATCTAACTTACTTTCTATATATTCCCAAGTTTCTATCTTATTAAATATTTTAAATAAAAAAATTCTAAACAGGACTTCTTCTTCATTTTTATTTCTACTATTATCGTAGATTATATTTTTTATAAGATATTGAGAAACCCGATCACTTGCTCTATAGGCATTACAGAATTTGTAAGTTTGAATAATGGGATCATCTGTCCAAGGCTGTGATAAATTCTTAATTTTGTTAAAAAATACTTCTTGTCTCAGAGCAGCAAATCGCCAGTAGGTATCAAAAATCTCTTGTCTGACTTGCATAAAATATTTCTAAGTTTTAAGTTCAGCTATTTTAAACTACAAATTATTTATTAATTATTTTTAAATCACTTTGTTTACTACTATGCCATATTTTAAGTATAGTGTCCAGTTTGTCTGTTCTGTTTGATACTTTTAAATATTCGTATTTAGCCAGTTGGCTATCTCTGCATAGGTAAAAACCTGAAATATCGAATTTGTGCTATCTCAAAAACCTGCGTATATTCGGGAGCATGAAAACCATCGCCGTGATCGCCAAGATCAAACGCAATATCCCGTTAACAGATACCAATTTAGCATCCCTAGAAGAACTGCTGTTCAATGCTGAAGCCATTGAAAGCCAGGAGCGATTTGAGGAGGTCTGCGGGAAAAACCTCAACCTCAAGCTGTTCATTCGCCAGTTGGTTGGGTTAGACAGAAATGCTGCGAAGCAGGCATTTGGTAGATATTTGGAGGGCAGTAGTTTCAATGCTACTCAGATTCGGTTTGTAGAAACCATCATTGATTACCTGACTCAAAACGGTGTAATGGATGCGGGACTGCTCTATGAACCACCATTCACTGATCTGCACTACGAAGGATTGGAGGGAGCTTTTGGGGATGATGATGCTGATGGGATTGTTTATATTGTGCGGTCATTTAATGAAACTGTTGGGGTGGCATGATGGTTGGTAGTGGGCAGTAGGGCGAGCGTATTTGTCAACGCCGTATACAATGTAACAATACTACGAAACGATCTACCTTTTCATGCTCTTATTTTGGCAATGGTATTGAATAAACTGATTATCTCTACGTGCTGCACAGTTAGAGATGCTCAACAGTCAGGAGTACGAGCATCCGCAATATTGGGCAGCTTTTGTGCCTTCTGGTAATTGGACACCGTTGAGTAGGGACTGACAACCATAAATTAGTTCTCGGCATTCCCTTACCAACCGCCACCAGCACCACCTCCGCCGCTACTACCACCACCGAAACTGCTTCCACCGCTACTGCTTCCACTACTCCCACTACTACTAACCGAAGAACTGCTGGGTGATGATGGCGGAGGTGGTGGCGGAGGTGGCGGGAGGGGAGGAATTGTTTCCTCTGTTTGGTGGTTATAAGAACAACTTTGACAATCGTCAATAATTAATCGTTTACCTGAACTATATTGTGTAGCTTGTTTAACGGTCTTCTCAGTCCGAATGACAGTCAACTCTTGACAATGTGGACAGTTTCTAAAGCGAGATGAAGAGGACTCAAGGGCAATGAGATGAAATCCCTTACCAGTGAGATTCTGGCTGCAATGGGGACATCCCCAACCTTCAAATCTGACACTACCAATGTTTTGTGCTGTTTTTTTTGGTTTACTTAGATGTGGTTCGACTATGGTTTCGTCCACTTTTACCATCGGCTGTTGACAATCAGCACATACAAAGATGTAGTTGCCCTGCTTTTTACGTGTATATCCTGATGGCTCGATAGCAATTTTTCGAGGGCGTTTTAGATAAATAATACTTCCTATTACTAATGCAAATATCCCACTTCCACTAACTAAAGATTCCCAAAAAGTGCCGTCATTTGAAGTTTCTTGTACTTCTGGAATTGTTTGGTTTGGAGTTGCTACCTCAAGAGGAGTTTGTTCTCCATTTGTGGACGGTGACTCAGACTCTAAAACTACTATCAATGCTTTTGTTCCAGCCAGTGTACCCCCTGCAAAATCTGCTTTTTTGAATCGAGGAATAATTTGAGTATCAATAATATTCCCTACTTTGGCATCGGGTAAAATCGCTTCTATCCCATAACCTGTCTCTATTTCAACTCGGCGATCGCTGATTGATATTAAAAACAATACACCATTATTTTGTTCTTTCTTACCAATTCCCCACTTATTAAATAATTCCGTAGCAAATTCTCTTGGAGATGCTGCTGGGGCGGTTTTTGGTACAGTTACTACTGCCATTTCTGCACCGTTTTTTGCCTCTAATTGAGAGATCATTTGATTGATTTGGGTTTCTGTCTCATCATTGAGTATTCCTGCCATATCTGTTACCCAACTACCATTCTTTTGTCGAGGATTAGGTACTTCTTGGACAGTCAAAGCTAGGCTAGGAAGTCCAGAAAGAAATATAACAGCAGAAAATAAACTCAACGAGAAAATGCGTTTTGGTTTCAGTAAATTTAAGTTCATGACTTTAGTATGGTAAAACTACTTACTAGATAGTTGTGGTATACTTTTATGGGCAATGTAAGCCTTGATCAACACTTATATCAAACTGAAATGGAGTTTTCATCATTTGTATATTGCGATGTTCTTATCTCTATTTCAAGCTACTACTACTCATTTTCTGCAATACCTTGCTCATCTTTATAAAAGTTTTTATAAGAATTTACACGCAAAATTGACAATACAAATAACAGCGCTTTCAATTACTCTGGATTTGGAACCGATTTTTGAGAAATGCAACAATTTACTATTGGTTCATTGGCAAAATCTCCAAAATCTGCGGACTGTAACAGGTGACTCCACTGTGGATCTTGTGGATTACTACGGCGAAGTTCAGCTACAGTTGTTAGCGCCTCAAACCAAAAGCCATTTTTGGCATAAAGGATTGCTTTTTCCAATGTTGTGGCACTCTGTAACTCTTTGTTAAGTGCTGGAGTTGATGCCTCCCTTTTCACCCATGCTTGTGCAATTAGCCTTTGGGTATCTGAATCACTAAAGCAAGAAATATCAATTAGCAAATCTACCTGATACTATTGGTTATTTTCTAATGATGGTGCAGTATCTGGAAGTGAAATACTCGCAAATCCTGGTGTTCCCGTTAATTTCACAGAAGTATCGTAGAGTTTACGATTCGTGCGATCACGCAGAAATAATTTGGCTGAAGTTATCGACTCAGATTCATAAGGCAGGTAATACCAGAAAGTAGGGTGAGCCTCAGTTGTTAGACCCCAACGCAATTGAGTTTTATGGGAATACTTAGTAACTGGAACTATAGCAGTAAAGGGATTAGGGGCAGCTTGTGGGCAGCCACGACTTCCGCCAGGTACAGTTCCTTTCGGCGTTCTTTGTCCTAGAGGTGGTTGAACGAAAGTGACTTTTGCTCTGGTGTTTTGATTTTGATTTGGGCGAGGCTTTTTTTGGTTTACTAAAGGTTTTTTGGTTCTTCGGTTAATTTTATGGAGAATTAATAGTAAAGTGCCAGTTTAATAAACTGCGTAATCTGAAATTGCTAAAATTACGAAAGCCATATCCAAGCCTTTTTATTAACTTGAGTTTATTATTAATTCCTTCTACAGCACCACTAGTGGTTTTTCCGTCAAAATAACCGACTATTTCCCCAAACCATCTAACTATTGTACCTATACTTTTCGGAAAATATGAAAGTGCATCATACATCCAGTCCAATAGTTTTATTATACTATCTCCCCAAAATTTCTGGAGTTTAGACTAAATGGCACAGGCAATCAAAGAAAAAATAGGGGGTGTACTTGAACACAGTCCCCCTATTAGCAGAATCTGAGAAAAGAACTTGAAAACAGGGTAATCAATTTTTTACGAAAATTCGATGACATGATGCGTCTGCCCTAATACTTACTCCCCACCCGGAAACCGCCGCATCATCTCTGCCAATGCAACAGCCTCCCCATCGACCGTATAAACGACCCCACCCGACATCGCCAACACAATCCGCTGCCGCCGCGCCCACTCAAACCAAGTACTAACATCTGCGGTAACGGTGTTTTTGCCCTTAGCCCCACTCTTGCGGCAACTGATAAAATTTAAAAGGCTTTGTAATAGTATTACATTTTTAAGTTTTATTCCTGTTCCCCCTTTGCTAACAAGAGTTACTGATGATACATTGCCAATACTTGCAATACTTCAGGGGAATTTATGAACAAGGGTGAATTAGTGGATACCGTAGCAGCAAAGACCAACATCACAAAAAAACAAGCCGATGAGGTGATATCAGCTTTTTTAGAAGTCGTGACCGAAGCTGTAGCAAACGGGGAGAAGGTAACATTGATTGGTTTTGGCTCATTCGAGCGAAGGAAACGCTCCGAACGTGAAGGGCTGAATCCAAAAACCAAGGAGAAAATTACGATTCCAGCCACTAGAGTGCCTGCGTTTTCTGCTGGCAAACGGTTTCGAGAAAAAGTAGCACCTTAGCACTACAGATTTGGTGTCGAATTGCAGATTTGATGATAAGGCGATTAGTCTTGCTGTGTACAAGTGCGATCACTCCTCTCAATTTCAATGAAACTGTCGCGGTCGCGTGAAGGCTAGTGGTGGGTAGTGGAAAAGAGATCGCGTTGAGTTGTTGCGGAGGATGGCATCAACAGTAAACTTAAGTGCTAACTGTGGACACTCTATACAACGCCGGATTTTTCACAATACTTGTCGGTTAAAGGGAAAAGGGAAGGGAAAAAGAAAAAGACCTTTAACCCTTACTCTTTAACCTTTTCCCAAACCAAATTCATATTTCAAAATGCTTAACTGAATAGTATTGCATACTAAACAATATTTAGGTAAGCTACTTCATTTCTTACATCCTGGAACAAGCGTATAAAAAATTGGTAATTTACGCTGTCTAGCCATCAATTTAGGGTGAATCTAGAACGGCAAAACTAACTTGAGAGGTGAAACGAAAGGCTTAATTGTGTTTGCGCGAAAGAAAATCAAAAACGATTCTTATAGGTTTCCAAAGTATCTCTAGCAAGTTTTACCACACTAGGGGTGAATGCCCAGATGTTTTGACTACTAGAATTAAAAACTCTAGCAACTTCTATTTTTACTGGGACAAAATACTATCTTGTATTTTACTCATTGTTTTTAATAGTGCTGTAGTAAATATTTACAGGTTATGACCTAAACGTCTTGCAAAAGTAACTTTTGCAAAATGTCGGGGAAAGGTTAAAGGGAAAAAGAAAATTTCATCCCTTTAACCCGTCGCTTAAAAATGCTTTACTCAATTGCATCCTTTTTTTGTTTTTTTAGCCTTTACAAGTCAAATAGGAAACATAAACTTAGTATACAGCAAATATATGTCTGATATCAGCTTTATGGCAATAATTCATCAATTATAAGCATAAGTATTAACTATGGATTTTCGAGCATTACTGTTAATAAATTATAGGATTTACGTATTGACAGAAAATTGATATTATGCAGTCAAGTTACACTTTTGCGTTAAGTGTTCTAAGATAAAGTCACGAGCCACTTGAAGAGATAAATTACTTTGGATTTCATACCAACTTTCAATTAACACTTCAGAGAGTATTAATTCTAGTTGTATAAAAGCTCGAATCCCAATACTTTTCGGATAAGGAATTTACTCGTGTAGGCAAGCAAGAGTGCAGGGGTGCAGGGGAGAATGACAGTAACCTCTCCCCTGCCCCTCTGCTCCTCCGCACAAGTGCTGCTTCAACGAAGAGATATCTTAACCGAAAGGTATTGCCTGTTACCGTACCCCTGCGAGAACGCTTTCAGCGAACGGCTGACGCTCACGGCGGAAGCCTGTCACCTCCTATATCCAATCTTATTGAAATAAAGCTAATTCTGAACGAAGTTTAGCAACCTCTAGCTTAAGTTGCTCATTTGCCATCTTCAATATTGTTAATTGTTGTTTATAGGTATCACGCTCCACCATTAATTTCTGTATTTCAGATTGATTTGGATTACTATTTTTGCTGGTTGAAGAAGCTTCCCGTTGCTGTTCTATTACCTTAGAAGGTTTATATTTACTAATCAAGTTCTTAGCAACATCTCGATCTATTACTTCTCCTGCCTTTACAAGAGCGATTGCTTCATCTCTAGCCGCTACAGGAGTACTAGGGGCCGCTAACTTATATAGGGCAGTAGGAGTCATACTATTAATCAAATTTCCGATAAGCGCAAGTTTAGATTCAAAAGCTTTAGCAACATTTATAAACTCATAAGCTGAAGTCTTACTCATTCCGAACTCTTGTTTTAACCAAGGTAGAAACTCACCATGCTCTATAATATTTTGAGCTTCTAATAAGTTGAGACCTATACAATAAATGTCCATAGCACTTCGCTTTAACCTGCATCGTGTATCTTCCGCTAACATAGCCAAGCGTTGTTGCTTCTCTTCTTTGGTCTTTAATTCTAAATTGCTTTTCGATGCTAAAGTCCAATCAATGATTTCTTCAAACTTCGTAGATATGACTTTGGATTCTATAGGAAAAGCTGTTGAGCTATTATCATTGGTTTCCATATTACATTCCTGTAAGCATACGTACTTTACGAGAAATATGCCTGTCTAACAGCGTTCAAGGGGCGACCATCGCCCTTAAAGCAGGCTAGATAATGGTTTGAGCAGCACAGACTCCTTGAAAAATGTAAGTGCTTATTGAGAATGAACTATACAGCTATTAAGCAGCTACCTGTAGTGTACAGTTTAATGGTAAAAAAACGGTCTCGTAATTTGATGAAGACCGTCATAATAATGTGTGACTTTAAGAAGATTTTGGACAGGTTTGGAAGAAGAAGTTGGACAAGTTGCTCCCTGAAATACTTATAACTTCGTTAAGGCATTAATCAAGCGATGCCAAGGGCGACAAGCTACGCAACTTTGGATAAAGAAAATGGACATAATAACAAAAATGGAAGAAGGATATGGACGCAAATCCAAGCTAATAATACTCAAATGCCAATTTTTCCTTAACCTTGTTCTGTCACTCTAAAAAAAGAAAAAACTGAGCCGATTTTTTAACTTTATATATAATAAGTGTTTGAGCGTTTATTTTCTAATAGAACGTCCCAAATCTAGCTTTTTTGGTAAAAGCCTTATTCTGTATATATCATGGATTATTCTCTGGCAAAAGTAACAAATGAGGGTTATCAACTCGAAGTTAAGGATGGCGAATAATTGGCTGGCTTGGGCAAAGTTAAAGAGTCAGGATATCTGCAAATATTAAGACTTTATAAAATAGCTATCTAGGGAAAAATGGGTAGATTCGAGACTATCTTAAAGTAATTAATTCAGGGATGATTAATTGTATAGAAAACCGCTCTTCAAAATTTTTAGACTGGCATTCAAATAAACCACATACAGAACTAAGCCCTGAATTTTTATCAGGGCTTTTTAAGTATAAAACGCTGTAGTTGTTGGCGATGGTGATAGAAAGGAAAGATGGAAATCAAGTAGAAATTCATGCGCTCGCTCCTCTCAAGCGGAACATCCGTGTGACTGATGCAGATTTAAATTAAGTCTAAGTTGCAAAGCAGGTTTTAACTTAGAATCTATGCAAAGCCGGATTTTCAACGACATTTACCTTTTGCAAAACAAGATGGTGGAGAGAACTGTTAGCGCAATGGCAAATACACGTCTGCAATCATCTCTTGTTCCTGTACATGGAGTCCGACGTTGACGTAGTGAAAAAAGATCGGGAAGTCTCTCAACGCTTCCCCGCTATTGGGAAACCAGACTTCGTAAAGGTAGGATGCTGCTGATACGTTCTCGCGCGAACCCGAATGCCGCATCATAGCACAGCGACCGCCCGGAATGATTTTGTTCACCACGCCTTGCGGATTCGCAGGAATGTCATTTTCCACACAGATGCAGAAGTCAACTCGATATTCTTCAGGAGGTGTACTGTGTGGGTCGTTGTAATGAATTCCGTAACTCCGGTGGTGAGCGGGAGGCAGTCGATTTGCTAGCCGCCATTCAATGAGCTTTTGAACAGTCTTGTATTCGAGATGCGGCGGCCCACAATGTTCTATAGCTGCCACCTTAGTCTCAGGAAAATGGACGATTTGAACGTTCACTGCTTGCATCTTTCGTGCTTTACCTTCTTGAAATTATCACCAAAACCTACGCCATCCACTGCACCCAATCGGGAGCCTCCGCCACCAACTGAGAGAACATCACAGGCTGCACTTCCTCAAAAGCCACCATCACACCCCAACGCTCATCCGAAATGAAGGTACTGAATGACTTTTTGACTGATTTCACTCCAGATTCCACCTGTTTAGTCACCAACGAAGCATAAAATATTATTAATCACTTCAAATCAATTCTAAATAAACTAAATTGAATGACTCGGTTTGTACATGATGAATTTGCCAAAGACTATCTAGAAGAACTGCTAAAACCTTATGGGGAAGTAAAATCTTCACAAAAAGTATCAGGAGAAATTAAAGAAATTGATGTGTTATTTACACCATCAGCATAGTCAAACTCTAATTTAGAATTGTTAGGGCTACTGGGAAGATTTGCCGAATTTCCAGCAATTTTAGAACCATTTCGGAATGCAGCTTCTAGTGATGAAATTTGTGATTGTCTTCAAAAATTATTAGAAGTAAAAGCTCTATTGCGGCGAGAGGCTAAAGCTAATAAAACCAAACTCCAGGATTCAAATATTCCGAAACTATGGATTTTGACTCCAACTGCATCCCCAGCAATATTATCGAGCTTTAATGTTAATCAGAAATCGGGGTGGTTGCCAGGAATATACTTTTTAGGTGATGCTTTAAGGACAGCAATTGTAGCTATACATCAACTACCATCAACACCGGAAACTTTGTGGCTGAGAATTCTGGGCAGGGGAAATGTACAGTCACAGGCAATTATTGAGTTGCAAGCTTTACCATCAAATCATCCATACAGAAAAGCGACGCTAGAATTAGTTTATAATTTGCGCGAAAATTTAAAAATCAATCAAAATTTAGAATCAGATGACAGAGAGTTAATTATGCGATTAGAACCACTTTATCAGCAAGACCGCGAAAGAGCTAAACAAGAAGGACAACAGGATCTAATTCTACGTCAACTAAATCGTCGTTTTGGTGAAATTGATTCAGCGTTGATTGAACGAATTCGAGGATTATCTATTGAGCAATTGTCTCTTTTAGCAGAGGCGTTATTAGATTTTTCCGTTGTAGCAGATTTAGAAGCTTGGTTAAACCAGCAAGTCGGATAACAACGCGACATTACGCTACTCCACCAACTAATCGCACCTCACAGTCCTACAACCGTCCCTAAAGTTCAATCACAGTTGCCACTGTCCCAAGTAACCCATTCCAAAACGGTTCACCTAATTTGGAAAATGAACAACCCGCAGTGATTGCTCATAACCTAAAAATCAAGTCATCCATTCAATCCACCCAGGAACTTCTGCCACCAACTGCCCAAAAATCTGCGGTTGTGCCTCCTCAAATTCCAACATCACCCCCCAACGCTCGTCTGAAGTGAGAGTAGAGAGGAACTCTTTAACTGCTTCCACACCAGACTCTACTTGTTCCATAAACCCAGCAGCGTAAGATTTAACCTGCTGCCACCAAGAAGCTTCCTGTCCGCCCATATCCTTATTGTTGGGGAGTGGTGTTGTGTCAGTGATTGGTGTTGTTAAATCTATATTAGGAGTGACTGACACAGAACAATTCGCAATTCGCAATTCGCAATTCACAATTGTTTTAGGAGCGAGTTCATCCCGATTTAACCACTGCTTGAAAATCACATCTCGCCCATCATCAGGAGCCACAAACTTGTAAACGCACTCCCGTTTTCCTCGTGGCCCCAACCGACCAATATAAGACAACCGCAAGTCAACCTTATCGAGTAACTTCTGTGCGATCGCAACAGGTGTCAGCTTCTCCGAAATACTCACGTTCAAATAATTCTTGATCAAATACCGATGCTGTAGCGCGATCGCCTTAAACTCCTGCATCCCTTGATCAGAACCCCGCAACTGCTCCCCAGGTGTAAGCAACTGCAACAGGTTCAGTTCTTCTAACAACAATACAGAAGACGACATCTGCCCTTTGTTAAAGTCAGGCTTCCAAATCGCATTCTCTCCAGCTTCAGCTTGTGCCTTAGCCCTTTTGCTGTCCCGGGTGGTCAAAAACTCCCGCCCCACGCTCAAGTAATAATGCAGCCGCAGTTGAGGATACCAGCCGTCATCGTCCTTCATAACCATCAATAACCTCATACCCATCAGCCGCCAAACCCTTCAGCACAAATTCCTGGTAACGGCGCATTTCCACGTTAATGACCGCACCTCGCTTACCCCAAGTCTGCAAAGATTCGGGTTGAAATGAGCTTGACTATCTTTGTGCAACGAATCCACGCATACGCCGAAGCCGAGTAAACCACCTGTGTCAGAGGTGTGAATCTCGCTGACGTAATCAACACCGAAGCCAATACTTTTCGGATAAGGAATTCATTCGTGTTCGCGTAGCGTCTTGTTTAGGAGAACGTATCTTGGGAGCAGGGGAGCAAGCAGGGCGGCCGCATCATGTCAATAAGACTAGATAATTCTCAATAGTCTCAAAAATAATCGCATTAAGCAATGTTTATTGACAAAGATTTTAGCGTTGGCGTAGCCCGCCGCAGGCATCGCTTTGAGGTTTGGACAGTGGTTCAAATGATAAATGCTGATTTTTCCGTTGATTCTCAATTTCAGTAGTCACTAAGTATACTTTAGATGCGTTCGCCCTGGGGGAGCAAGGGACATTTGACAGTAGCCTCTCCCCTACCCCTGAAGCTTCTCCCCCCTGCTGCCTCCACGAAGATATATCTTAACCAAAAGGTATTGGGTGTATCTTCTTAGTTTGGGATTGGCAACTCTGGTAACTCAATTCCTCGGCTTTGAAGTGCTTCAACTATCTGAGATACAGATTTATTTCCCAGATTTTTCAGCGTTTGCAAGCCTGTGACCCCATATTTATTTAAATCTTCTATTGTGTTAACTTGTGCCTCTTTAAGCGCTGTATAAGTATTTTTTTTCAAATTCAATGACTCAATACTGTTTTCATCAACAACGTTTATCGGGTTATTATCCCCATTTATTTCCTCTACGGGGTGTACATTACTTTTGACAACCTCTACAAGCTGATTATCCGGCGAGATTGAATCTACACTTTGACTTAAGCTGATTTTGTCAACACTATCTACATTAGACTCAACAAGACTTACCGACTGATTATCCTCAAGTATTTCGAGAATTCTATCTATTTTTGCTAGTTGCTCATAAACAGTATTGACACTCACTATCGGTTCTACACCAGCATCAACAGAAGCTAACCAGTCATTTTTGATTAAGTTGGATAATTCTGACTTTATATGGTTAGGCTTCAATCTGCCATCTGTAATTAACTTTTCAACCACAGAATGCGGCACACGGAAGCTTACAATCGGCGATTCCTTAGTTTTTTTTCCCATATTTCTCCAGAATGTCAACAGTGTATACGTCAAATATAGCAATACGTGTACACAGTTGACAAATAATAAAGGTAGAGAGTAAAGATCAGGACAGATGACAGGCTGCCCCATGAGCGTCAGTCGAACCTTGGCAGAGTGAAAATTCTTGTACTATCTAAGCTTTATCACTTTGCAATGTCTTAACTACCGACGATTGGTACTCAACTCAATCAACTCAACTTTGCCTTTGTCACTTGCCAAAAATGGAATAATGGTTATTATCTGCTTACCGTCACCTAGCCCAAGAAGATTTAGATTTAGTATTTCACTTAGGTGACTATATTTACGAATTTTTTTATGTTGAAATTGCAGATATGTTTCCTCTTGTTAAAAAACAAGTGATTAAATCTAAAGCAAATTTAATCTATCTTCGTTAGTAGCATCAACCGCATAGGTTAAGATAAGGTTATCAATTGTACTTTCAATATTAAGTAAAACATTTTATTGAGGGAGGTATGTATTATGGCACCTAAAATTGTTGATTTCATTGAAGATGCTGGGACTCCCGGTGTAATCGCTTCAATAGGAGCAGTAATTCTTGCACCTGTGCTGTTGCCAGTGGTTGGTAGAGTTGGAAAAACAATAGTTAAGTCTTTGGTCAAAGGCGGGATTGTTGTTTCTCAAAAAAGCCGAGGTGCAATAGCCGAGCTTGGTGAAACTTGGGAAGATATGATAGCGGAGGTAAAAGCAGAACTCAGTGAATCAGATCAACCCATGATAAGTGAACATCCTCCAGAAATCAAAGATGAGGCAGCTACTTCAGCATCTTGACTTGACCATCAAAGCTCATCCAAAAATCTTTCCAGGTTAAGTCTAAGGAATTCAGAACAACCAGGTTTTATACTAGTATTAGTATGGTATTTGATGTATCTAAGTTGTACTTTAATTGAAATCATCAGGTAGGTAATTATCTGACGCAGAGAATATCTATAAAATCTAGCTGTGCTTTAGTTTATTACCTGCCTTTGTTTGTTTGGGGTAATAAAGTCGAATTAATCGCTGGTAGGTAGGGTTGTGTTTCCTTAAACATTCTTGATAGCCACCAGAGGAGCGTTTGTTACTGTCGTTTAAAGCATTATGAATTATTCAAAATATCATCCATCTGATGGAACAATGAAAGCTGTGTAGTCTATTTATATTAATAAAGCTAAAAGATAATTATAATTATGTTGATGTAATGGTATGATTAACTGCCACAATGGGAAAAACGCGAAAGTATCATTTCTGTAAAGGCAGGATCTCAAACATATTTTTGGCGTAGACCTGATTATGGTTATGTGCGTGATAATGGCAATTTTCATTACTTAGAAGTTATTAAAGATTTTACTACCCAAGTCAAGATTGTTGAAAATTTTCAGATTGAAGCTGAAAGCGATCAATATGGGTAAAGATTGAATAACAAAATTAGAGAGATCGCTTTAATCTTTGGAAAACAAATCAAACGATGAATACTGAATTTTTCTGTTGATTCTTGACCTCAGTAGTAAATAAATATAATGTAGATACGTCTGCCCTGCCGCCTCCCCGCGCTTATTTTCAAAACAAATTTTACCTAATAACAACTGTTGATAAGCTAGAATCTACGGGAGTCAGACCAAGTTTTCCTTTAGTTTTCTGAATCAAAAAGATACTCACTACAAGTATGGGCAGCACTAAATTGATTTCCGTGATTTGTTGAACAATAAAACTTTCGGATAAAACTTTACCTCCCAGTCTGACTGAATCATTTGATAAACCGTGCATAACAATAGCTATTATGGTAGTTTGTCCAACTTGATTAAAGAAATAAGTTATCACGATTGAAATCAAGATAAATTTACATATCAGGATAAAAAACATAGATAAAAAATTTATTATTCCATAATCGAACAATAAATTTATTTTCACAGGAATATGCCACACAGACCAGAAAAATCCTAGTATTATCGAAGCTTGTAGAGGTCGAAAGCGTTTTTGTAATAAAGGTAGAGCAAACCCTCGCCAGCCATTTTCTTCAAATAGACCTCCCGCATCTAGAAACATAGCAATAATCAAGCCGCTCCAAAAATTAATTGATAAAAAGTTGATATCCCAAACAAAATCCTTTTCAGGAAGTAGCCACTTATTTAAGCCAGCAGAAGCTAGGTTCATTAAACTAAAAATTAATATGCAAATTCCCCAAATTCTTAACCCATCATGCCAGTTCATACCTGACTGCCAAAAACGGAACCTATTTTTTAGCTCTAATAAACCTTTTTTTCCATTTGTAATACTAGCAACTATCAATACTGCAATATCTGGTGCTGCTACTTGTAATATTGCCAAAAGAACTCCAAAAAATGCTCCTGGTTCCGCTGATACTACTCGGAAGGCAGTTACTAAATCAGTATTAAATTGAATACTAGTTTTTTGGAGGGCTTGGTCTACGGCAACATCGGCACCTGTTAATAAAAAAACTGGAATAATTAGAATTACAATTAAGACTGAAATACCGTAGTACCATGCTAATGGGTACTTTTTTACATGGGCTGTAAGTTGTCTAAACATAGTTATCAATATTTTAATTTCAGTAGACTTAAAACTCTCGTCAACATCAAAAATTAGAGAAATTTATTTTTTGTCTATTAACAGAGGAATAAAATCTAATTTTTATTGTTTTAATTGGTAACAATTTCTATTTTGAAAAGTAATATATATAAGTCAAAACTGCTCAAAATTTTAATTAAGAGTTATAAGTTACTATTATGTTCAATCAATAACTATTTTTTAACGCTACCTTTATATTTTCTTTACTTCTTTCTCCTAAAAGAGAGGTAAATTTTTAGTGTCAATTTTACGTTATCCATGATTTCTTTCAGCAGCAATTATACTTTATTACACAAATAACAACGAATGAGTAAGTTTCAGCTTTCAAGGGTTCTTATACCTGTTGCTGTACCAACAGTATTTTTCGCTCTGTTTAATTGCATACAGAAACCACTGATTGCTCAAAGCACAAGCGTCCATTTAACAATGGGAAATCCTAGTAGTGCTGGTAGTAGTTACAGTAATCTTTTATTAAATAAACCTCAATACGCAGTATCTTATAACTGTTATAGAGGAACTCCAAATTGGGTAAGTTGGCAGCTAAACTCTTCCTGGTTAGGATCTACACCTCGCCAAGATGACTTTAGGGCAGATACCGCACTACCTTCAGGCTGCTACCGAGTTACTTCTTCGGACTATACAGGCAGTGGTTTTGATCGAGGACACATGGCTCCGTCCGCAGATAGAACGAATACTATAGCCAATAACTCTGCAACTTTTTTAATGACAAATATGATTCCTCAAGCACCCGACAATAATCAGGGAATCTGGGCAAATTTAGAAAATTATTCTCGAGATTTAGTAGTGAATCAAGGCAAAGAACTTTACATCATTTCTGGTTCTTATGGCACTGGTGGAGCTGGTTCAAATGGTACAAAAACTACCATAGCTAATGGTAATGTTACAGTGCCAGCAAGAACATGGAAAGTTATTGTAGTTTTGAATAGACCTAATTCTGGAGCTAGTAGCGTCACTACTAGTACAAGAGTAATCGCGGTAAACATACCTAATACACAAGGTATTAGATATGCGAATTGGAAAGATTACAGAGTGAGTGTTGACTCTATTGAAGCAAATACTGGTTATAATTTACTTTCAAATGTATCTACTTCTGTTCAAAGCACAATTGAGGCTAGAGTTGATACTTTATAGTTTTTACTAACCTAATTAAAGCCTGTCTATATTTATAAACAGGCTGGGGAATTTTTTATCATGTTTCTACAATTTTTGTTGCTAGTCCTACCAAGTCACCAGATGAAGTTTTGCCAACAATATAGACATCAATATTTATTGTGCCTATACGATAAACATTTATGTTAGCTAAAGTATCTTTTAATGTTTTGACAAGTAATTGATATTTTTGAACATTTTGTTTTTGTATTTCATCATGCCATTCTTTTTCTTTGGTACAGTTACGAAATAAATAATCTAACTCTACTGTTTCGATTGATGTTTCTAATGGATGTCCTGTTAATTGTAGAATTTTTTGATTTGTTAAAGGTTCTTGCGCTTGATTAGTCCATAAAAATACTTCAAAAGGATATTCTGACTCACTTATCATTAATAAGTCATTGGACGTTTGTTTCAGCGTTTGCATTATTTCATTATTCATAAAATTTATTTATACTTATACGCGTTAGCTTTTGAGCTTTGGCTCCTAATTGAGAGAGTATTACGCTCCACCTTTATTATCTAGTATTCTTCTAATGAGAATAACAACAAAACATTTACCTTTCTTGCTCCCCCTGCTTGACCTACACCGCGCTAAACATACTTATAAGGTTTTTGAAGAAGAATTCAGAATCAATCAGTGGGGAATCTGAATTCCCCACTGATTGTAGCTACCAAATTTAGGATTAGTGTAAGAATTCAGCACACAGAAGTCAGAATTCAGAATTGAAGAGTAATTGAGGATAATTAGGCTATTTTACCCTGAAGAATGTAATTAAATTTTCTACCATTCTGGCTCCTGGATTCTGACTCCTGAATACTTACAAAAAATCTAGCCTCTTGTTCTGTTTCAAGCTACAAATACCTGCTTCTGAAGTATGATACTACTTAAGTATGTAACGTAAACATATAAGAAAATCTCATGAGCTTTATAGTTACTCTTCTAACTAGCCTGATCACAATTCTCATTTATCTGAACACAGGCAAGATATCCAGTCAAAAGTCTCGTTTAGTTGTGCGCGGGATAACTATATTAATTGGCAGTGTTGCAATACTAAATTCCATTTCTAGGGTTTTGGTTATTGTCCCACCAGGCAATGTCGGCATCGTTAACTTCTTTGGTCAGGTTTCTGAAAACAGTCTTGATTCAGGTGTCCACTTGTTGAATCCTTTTACCAAAGTGCTGAATTTTTCCACTCGCCTTAAGGATGTGAAGGAAAACATAGATGTAACATCCCAAGAAGGATTAAGCCTAAATCTTGATGTTAGTCTTCAGTACAAGCTCGATCCCCACAAAGCAGCAACAGTATATAAAACAATTGGAACTGATGAGACACAACTAGTAATTTCCAGATTCCGCTCTACTGTCCGCGCCATCACAGCAAACTACCCAGCCAGTGCTATTTACTCTACCAAACGTCAAGAAATTGCTCAAAAAATTGACCAACAACTTACCCAGGAGATACCTACTTTGGGTTTTATTGTCGAAGAAGCTCTTTTACGAAATGTCAAAATGCCTGATACTCTGCAAGCTGCAATTCAAGAGAAACTAAAAGCAGAGCAACAGAACCAACAGATGAAATTTGTTCTAGAAAAAGAGCGTCAAGAAGCACAACGAAAGCGTATTGAAGCTCAAGGTATAGCAGATTCTCAAAAAATTATCTCTGGTGGACTAACCAACCAAATGCTGCAATTACGAGCGATTGAAGCCACAGAAAAATTAGCTCAATCTAATAATTCTAAAATTGTAATTGTTGGTTCTGAAAAAGGCGGAGTTCCTATTTTTATTCAACCAGATCCAGGAAACTCAAAACCTTAAAATTTATCTTATGTAAGTAACAGTATTATCTTAACCCTGTTCTATCACTCTGAAAAAAGAAAAACGGAGCCAAATTTTCAACTTTATATATAACAAGCATTTGAGCGTTTATTTTCTAATAGAATGTCCCAAGTATAGCTTTTTTGGTAAAAACCTGATGCTGTAGATATCCTAGATTATTCTCTGGTAAAAGTGACAAATGAGGGTTATCACTTTTTTATAGCTAGAAAAGTATCTTTACCAGGAATTTAAATTAGAGCTTTTGGCAAATCTAATATATGCAAAACCAAGTATTATTTAAAATTTTATTTCCGTACAGATATATTTATGTCACTAATCAAAAATTCGATATTTCATGAATTTAAATCAGATTTTTGGCAAAAATCTGATTTTTCCCTTGTGTAGAGAAGCATAATATGATATCTCTCTATTTTAAATAGATATAAGTAATTATTATTAATACTAGTCAACCCTATGCTTGCTCAAGCAACAATGATGTTTATATAAGCTTAATAAAATGTTACTAACCAGTAGATATTTCTTATGGTATGTATCTACAGAACATAGGAATCTCAAAAAAACTAAATATTTTTGTATGTAATTTGTTAATTAAAAGTTTTGTCTGATCCCTCTTTTGTTACTACGAAGAGAGAAAAAAATTGTCCCACTTCTGAACGCTAAACAAAATAATGAATTGTGTGATCACCAGCTTGCTTTTTAAATTAACCTTCCTTGCTTTCATCCGCAGGTGAAGTTGGGGATGAAAATCAAGACAAGCTCTAGTTAACTAACCGGAGAATTTTGCTGTTTGATATATTTCTTCACCATATCGAGCAATACTCAACCACTGAAGTTCACAAAAGTACCGAAAACTACCGCATCGTCTCCCGCAACTCAACAGCCTCCTCCACTCAATACTGTTCGGTAGGGTTCTTTTCGTTAAGGCAGCAGAGGAGCATCGGAGCGGAGGGGATGGAAATAAGTTTGTTTAACCTCTTTATCTTCCTTACACCCTTGTTTGCTCTCACGACTAAATTTGTTAACCGAACGGTATTGCAATTGCTCCGGTTGGTTACATAAATATCAGGTTAGAATGAGCCTAAAATAAAGCAGTAAAATCTAGAGGTTAGATATTTAACGAAATCAAGATTTTGCTGATGTAGATAGCGATGGTGAAAACTAATTAGCAGTGAAAATAGTAAACTTATGTTGGAAACACAACAGATACTATGTGATTGCTATCAGCTGGAACAGAAATTAAGCGAAACAGCGGGTCGTCAAACTTGGTTGGCAAAAGATTTAAGCAGGCAAGAGAAAGTAGTAATCAAACTGTTGTGCTTTAACGATCAAGTGCATTGGGAGAATGTGAGACTGTTTGAGCGAGAAGGAAAAGTCCTGAAGGAGCTTCAGCATCCTCAAATCCCTAAATATCAAAATTATTTTTGTGTTGAAGAACAATTACTGTGGTTTGGGTTAGTTCAAGAATATATACCAGCTTGGTCACTAAAGGAATTATTAGTACAAGGAAAAATCTTTACAGAAGTAGAGGCCAGGAAAGTTGCTAAGGAAGTGTTGAATATCCTGGTTTATCTACACGGGTTAAGTCCGCCAGTGATACATCGAGATATAAAACCGAGTAATTTACTGCTGAGTGAAGATGGTCAGATATATCTGATTGATTTTGGAGCAGTACAAGACAATGCGGCAAAAGCAGGTGCAACATTTACAGTAGTAGGAACTTATGGTTATGCGCCATTAGAACAATTTGGTGGAAGAGCGAGTGCAGCATCAGATATCTATGCTTTGGGAGCAACGTTAATTCATCTACTCACGGGAATTGCGCCTGCGGATTTACCGAATTTAGACTCTCGCTTAAGATTTGCCCATTTGGTAAATCTGAATCCAGGTTTTGTTCGCTGGTTAGAGCAAATGACACAGCCGAATCTGGAAAAAAGATTTAGTAGTGCAGAGGAAGCACTTGCGGTTTTAGAGGAAAATGAACAAGCTATCTCGATAATTGTTAATTCACAATTACCTAGTGACAGAATAAAACTCAAAAAAACGCTTAGTCAGTTACAAATTAAAATTTCAGCGTTGGAGACGACGGGGAAACCAGTAATGTTTAGAATTTGGCCTTGTTCATTAGGTATTACATTAATAGTTTTAGGGTTTTACAATTCTTTTGCATGGTACCTATTTATGATAATGTGCTTTGCATCGTTAAAAAGCACAATTAATATATTATTAGAAACCCAGATAAATTTTGATAAAAGATATTTTGAAATTGAGTTAAAAATATTGGGAATAACTTTTAGCAAGCAACGAGGCAAAGTATTAGATATTGATAAGATTTTTGTAAGTAAAAATGAGTTGGTTTTAAGTGTTGGTGTTAGAGAATATTCAACAGGTTGGCTGAGAGATACAGAATACCTCTGGCTAATAGCAGAAATTAAGCAGTGGTTAGGGTTAAAGTAAATCAGGATGCAATATGTTAGAAACAGGATATGTATTAGTACAACGCTATCAGCTTCAGGAAAAAATAGGACAAAGTAATAGTCGTCAAACCTGGTTAGCACTAGATCAAGAGAAACAGCCCTAAGAAAAAGTTATTGTCAAGTTGTTAACGCTTACTCCTCAAATGCAATGGGATGAATGCAAATTGTTTGAGCGAGAGGCGCAAGTGTTAAAAAGTATTAGCCATCCCCGAATTCCTAAATATCGAGATTATTTTCGGTTGGAGCATCTGCCAGATTCGAGATTTCCGTGGTTTGGATTAGTGCAAAGTTATATCCCTGGAGTATCTCTACAACAATTATTAAATCAGGGGAAACGCTTTACTATTGAACAAGTAGAAAAAATTGCTGTGGAAGTTTTAAGTATTTTGATTTATCTGCATGAGCTTAATCCACCAATACTGCATCGAGATATTAAACCTAGCAATTTAATTTGGGGTAAAGATGAGCGTGTTTATCTAGTAGACTTTGGTGCAGTGCAGGAGCAAGCAGCGTTGGAAGGAGCAACCTTCACGGTCGTAGGCACTTACGGCTATGTACCAATAGAGCAATTTGCTCTTAGAGCAGTTGCCGCCTCAGATATCTATGCTCTAGGCGCAACTTTGATTCATTTACTGACAGGAATAGAGCCGGCTGATTTACCTCATTTAGATTATCGTCTTCAGTTTTTTGAGCGAGTGAATGTAGATTTGGGGTTGGTGAATTGGATTTGTAAAATGACAGAACCAAACGTAAATCAACGCTTCAGCACGGCTAGGCAAGCACTTGCAGCATTGGAACAGAAAAATACACTTAGTTCCCCGACTACTAGCTATAAACCAACAGGCAGTAAAATTATCGTAAAAAAAACAGCAAATACATTAGAGATTAAAATACCTAGACGTGGAAGAAATGCTTTACAAAATATGTATTTGTTAGGTCTTACAAGTTCATTTTTTGCATATATCTTTCCTTATTACGTTCTTCCTAATTTGTTTATAATTCATCAATCAATAATAACATTCGATTTTAATAATCCAATAGTAATATTTTTGGTTTTATCATTAATATTTTCATCTGTGTTTTTTATAGCCATTCCAGCTTTTGGCGAAACTTACTTATATTTTGCTCGTGGTAAATTCAAAATTAAATTGCAATTATTTGGGATATGTTACTCATGGGGACAAGGTAAAACTGCGATGATTATCAATGTTTCTGAAAGAGAAGTTAGTAATAATTCAGATCCCAGAGGAATAGTCATCGAAACTAGTGATCAAACGCTAGAAAATGGTTCACTTAAATACCACTCTACATCATTATCTACGGTGGAGCGTGAATGGTTAATTCAGGAAATAAAAGACTGGTTGGGCTTAGAAAAGCAGTCTAATAATCAAAATATTAATGCTGCCGAACCTGAATAAAAGTTGTGGGATATTAATTTAATAATGTTTTATATTGAAAATTTTCTAAAATTTTTGGACAATAAACAATATAAACAATTCTTGCATATAGATATACATTAAATAAACCTAAACTTACCAAAAGACTTTGTTTTATCAAAGCCAACTGCCCAACCCTCGCCCCCAACAGACAGTCTAAACCCAAAATTACGCCAACCACTTCCGCCAATTGGGCGCATCTGTAATTAATAGGAAAACCCTATGTCCTGCCAACATCTCAATAAATTGACTTTGGAAAACTTGATTCACAAAGCTAACTATCCTGTATTTCAATGTCAGGAGTGTATTTTACTTAATGATCGCTGGGTACATCTGCGTATTTGCCAGACCTGCGGCAAGATGTTGTGTTGTGACTCTTCCAAAAATCAACACGCACGTCGTCATTATGAAGAAACTGGACATCCTGTTATTAGTTCAGCCGAACTAGGAGAAGAATGGCTGTGGTGCTTTGTGGATGAGCAACAGAAGAATTATTGATTAGTCTTCCCGTAAGCAGACAGGTCAAAACCCCACAACTCACCCCATCCAGTTCACCCAATCGGGAGCCGCCGCCACCAACTGCCCAAACATCACAGGCTCTTGCTCCTCAAATGCCACCATCACCCCCCAACGCTCATCACTGCTGAGGGTGGAAAGGAATTCTTTGGCCGCTTCTACACCGGATTCTACACGTTCCATGACCAACGCAGCATAAGATTTAACTAACTATTTGATTTATCTATTTCATTTTCAACAGTTAAAATAGGTTCAATAAGTGTAAATTCATTAATGAGTGTAACTATTACTGCTGCGGCTGGTACGGCCAATAGCAGACCAACAAATCCGAATAATTTCCCCATAATAAGAAATGTCACAATTACCATTACCGGGTGAATATTCACTTGCTGACCCATGACTAAAGGTTGAACAATATGGGCATCTATTTGGTTTAGTACCAAGAATAGTATTAATACAAGTACTAACTTGAGAGGTGAAATGCTGAGTGCTACTAATGCAGGTAAAAAAGTTCCAATAATTGAACCAAAGTAGGGAATAATTTCAAACAAACCTGCAATAATACCAAATGGTAGTGCGGAAGGAATACCTAATATTAAAAGTCCTAATGTAGCACTAATACCTAGAAATAACATAGCGATTCCTGTGCCAAAAATCCATCCACGCAATCTTATTTTTGTCGCACGAAGAATTCGTTTAAAACGTTGATGTTGTTGTCGAGGAAATAATCTGAGGATTCCGTTAACTAAAGAATTAGGGTCATAAGCCATATACAATGCTAAAATCAATGTCGCTACCAATTCTATAGTTAAGCTAAAAGCTTGACCTAGAAAAATAGGAACTCCACCTAGTAACTGGTTGGTCAAATTTCGTAATTGTATAATTGCTTGAGAAATATCGGGGATGAAAGTAAATTTCTGACGCAGTTGCTCAACATCTCCTGTCAATCTATTGAGATAAGTCGGTAATGTGGCTAATAGTTTTTGAGACTCAAATGTCACGCTAGGGACGACAATCGTAGCCAAAACTACAATAAATCCGATAATTAATCCTATTAAGAATAAAATAGCTAAATCTTGTGATTTTACTAATTTGTGTAATAAACGCAGCAGAGTCCGTAAAATTAAAGCAATTAATGCGGCAATAATTATTAGTTCTAATACGGGTAATATTTGATAGAGAATATATAATACTGTAGCTAAAATAACGGCTAATGGTGCGCCACGAGTTAACTGCGACCACCCATTCTCTGTATCTTTATGATTTGTCATGTTATTGACTATATTTATAAATTATTTATCCAATAATCAATCTTTTTGACTTTATTACTATCTCCCAAATGAAATAAATAGATATTATAAGGATTGTTGCACACCAGCTAGAATGAGAACGATTACTCCTGAAGAGTGATGAATGGGAGCAACGTGATGTTGTGAAAGTATCTTACTCATTCAATATTACTTTTATTAAGAGTCTGGAAAGAGAAAAAGCGAAAAACCCCAGCATTAATTGTTGAGGTTGAAGAATATCTTATTACAAACAAACTCATTCCTAATATTAAGAATTAAACTTAAAGAGGAAGAATAACGTTTTCTGCTATGCCCTTGAGTTGTAATGTTAGGTAAGTTCGGTCGGCTCCGGCTGGATTTCTTATAAAGCCCCTGCCTCTGGTCTTAATTGCCACAGTATCAAATTCTTGTTTTTGCCCATTTTGAAGAGTAACAGTTGGTAATACCAAGGTTAACTGTAACTGACCTTGATCTGCATTTGGCTTTAAGACGACACTAATCAGTAAACCCAACGCGGTCTTTTGCTTAGTAATTTCTTGCCCACGAAAAGTGAATTCACCTTCTGGGCCTTGATAAGTCAATTGTGAAGCTCCTGGTGGGTCATTTACTCTTATCGGCCCTGGTGCTTGTGGAACAAAAATAATCTCTGTAGTTCTGATGGGGTCAGTAAAAGTATATTGGTTGGCTTGACTAAGCTGAGTTGTACTAGCTAATTTTTGGGCAGGTTTCAAATCAACTGCCAGTGCTGAAGTAGATATTACTGTTCCGATTGTGGCTATGACCAGAGTGGATGTAGTCATAGCAATGAGCCGAGAAAAAGTAGTCTTCATAACTGGGTGATTTAGTTGCTGTTAAATACGCATCTTTTACACTTTTGAGTGTATGCCGAGATGTTTTCCTCTGATTCAATAATTAATCAGCGACTTCAAACAATTGCACTCGTTGTTGCAGAACTTTTATAAGCGTTAGTGCAACAGCAGCAGCGATCGTATTTGGCTCCTTGGGGTGCAGTACTTGGGCAAAAATCCGAGTACAACAACACATTTGTTGAGCGAAAGGATGTATGGTTTCACGCTTACATCCTTTCATTTTCAACCTCTTTGACAACGAGTAGTCGTTAAGCAATAACTTGAATATTAGTAGATGTTAGAGTTGGAGCAAGAGTGAGACTAGCAATCTGCTGTTGTCCAGCAGCACCATTACCATCAATATCAAAGAACAATCCACCTGTGAGAGAGTTATAGATAAATCGTTGAGCGGCGGTTGTTGCAGAGGTTCCTACGACGAACTGAAGCCCTGAAAGAATACCTGTTGTTAGACCGCCACCAAAACCAGAGGCAGAAACCGCAATTTTATCAGAGGCGGGAGCAAAATCAGTGATGATATCTACACCTTCGGTAGGATTTAAGAAGGTGAACTGATCGTTACCAGTTCCACCAATTAAGACATCAACACCACTGCCACCGATGAGATTATCGTTACCAGCGTCACCCGCTAAGACATCACTCCCAGCACCTCCACGGAGAATGTTGTTAGCACTATTCCCAGTAATGCTGTCATTACGAGCAGTACCTGTGACATTCTCAAAATTTTTGACTGTGAAGTTGAGGCTGGTAGTAATGCCACCGATTACTACATTATTCACACTCAAGCTATTTGTACCTAGATTGGTTGTAATTGTGGTGCTGCCTGTTGCTGTAGAACTATCAATTGTATCGCCCAGTAAGCTAGAAGCCGTAATGCTTTCAATCCCATTCAACTGGTCAGTACCAAATCCACCTGCTTTAGTAACGGTACCTGTGGGGCCGAGAACGATGGTTTGTCCTAACGCACTGTAGTTTGCTGTGTCAATGCCTGCATCGCCGTTGATAGTATCATTGCCTTTGCTACCACCGAACACATCGTCCCCAGCACCTCCACTGAGAATGTTGTTAACATTGTTCCCAGTGATGCTGTCATTCTGAGCCGTTCCTTTGACGTTTTCAAAACCGCTAACTGTAAAGGTGAGCGTTCCTAAACTGGGGACATTATTAACAATCAGGGAATTAGTCAGTAGATTAACGTTTACAGAGGTTGGACTGGTTGCATCAGATGCGTCAATCCAGTCATTAAGTGATGATGTTGCAAAGATTCTCTCGACTTGAACAAGTTGGTCAGTACCAAATCCAATTCCTTTTGTCACAGTTCCAGTTGACTTCAAGGTAATTGCTTGGCTTAAAGCACTGTAGTCAGCAGTGTCAATTCCAGTTTCACCATTGAGCAGGCTGCTGCCACTAGGATCTAATACGTAAAAGTAATCATCACCAGCACCAGCGATTAGGGTATCACTACCTGCGTCATTAAACAGAATGTCATTTCCATTTTCGCCAAATAGGACATCGTTACCGATTCCACCGAGTAGTATATCATTGCCATTGCCTCCGAACAGGTTGTCATTCCCGCCTTGCCCGAAGAGCAAATCGTTACCATCCAGACCAAAAATGTAATCATGGGTGGCTTTACCGATCAAAATGTCATTACCAGCAGTTCCAATAATGATATGGATCAGCTTGCTAATGAAACTAGCAGTAACTATCTTGGAATCAGTTGTGGAAAAGTTTGAAACTACATCAGTTGAGGGTGTTAACTGATTCGCACTCAAGAATGTCTTGAAGGCAATCGGGTCATTTGCTACGTCAGGAGCGAACTTAACAACAAAATCAGTTGCCGCATCGCTAGTAGTTGCAGTGATTTCAGCAGGTGGGTTAGCTAACCCAATTGCTTCAACAACGGACGAATCAGTGAATAAACGAGCAAAATCAGTAGCAGCTACCTTGCCTGAAACTAAGTCATCACTTAAGGTATCAAGGTTGAATACAGGCGAGGGAGCAACACCCCCGATATTAGGATCTGTAATCACCTGTTCTTGATCTGTCACCAATTGAGATGTAGCCATGTACTTTGACTTTCCTTTTGTTAAATATATGTCTGGATTTGACTCTAGCCAAAATACAAAAAACTTAGCACAACTATAAATAAATCATTAAATTGTTCATGATGAACGTTTCGCAGAATACATTTAATATGAAATTCTTAAAAAAATATAAAGCTTATATCAATAGCTCTTTCATATAAACTTTTTGTGAAGCTACTTTTTCCGGCTTCATTAAAGGTAGTAGGTCACGATTATCAAAACGGTAAGGAGTGCGAAGATTAACAGCACAAAACCTGATAGCCAGTTTGGCTTGGCGCGATGAACGCTTTTGAGTCGAGGGCAATTCGATTTCTTGTTCAAAACTAATGGGTTGTGCTTCTAATTTCGACCACAGACGTTCGCTATCAGAATCTAAACTGCGGTTATGAGCGGCACGAACTATTACTCCCGTGTGATGAAGTTGGCGGATCTTATCAAAAACTTCTGTGATATCACCAACAGGAGTCAAAAACATGAATTACTCGCGTGTGCTGGCTTACAAGGTTTTCAACAGTGGTGAGTGCCTCTACCCATTTATATGATTCTTTTTGCTCAAAGGGTCGGTTGCGGGCTTCTTTACGGGCTGCTAGTTGTCGCTGTTTCTTCTGTGTTGGAGTTTCATCTAGCGGCGGTTTCGCTTTCGGCTCCCGATTCCATAGTTTTTGCCACAATAACCCAACAGATTGACCACTCTCAGGTTCTATCGCTAATCCACTGTGCAATATTAAGCCGTTACCGCCTTTGCCAATTGGGCCGTAACCTTCTTTTTTAGCCTCAATACTGCCATAATCAAGAAAAGTTGTGTCTCCGACGCACAGCGTGACATCGCTTTCTGCAACAGTCTCCGCCGTCATTTGACAGTGCGGCTCAATCACGTTTGGAAATTGCACTTTTGGGTTGCAAAAACTCATAGGCTCTTTTGAGTACTGTTCCATTGCTGAAGATTTCTGACAGCCCTTTCCCAAATCCAAGGCTTAAAGCAATGCTATCGACATTGCACGCTCATTTAATTGGCGATCGCCCAGAGATATGGTTGCAAAATTCTTCTTCCACCAGTCCAGCATTGCTTGTCACCTTTAGCACCCGATTTCAATTACTGTACCGTATATGCTGTGCTGTTTTTTAAATCCTTTACAACCAAGCCTTTCAAGACTTAACGGGAAAAGTCAGGTTCCTATATTTCTTCAACATTTATATAATTTAAAGATAAAAAACGTTGAATCTTTTTTCTTCTACTTTCAAATAATATGGGGATAGGTAAAGCTGTAGCTAATACCATTTCACGAAAAATATGATACAGATGTAACTCTTGAAACCCTTGCTGTGTCTGTTTTTTTAAAATTGCGAATTGGTATCACGCTTCTATGCTGACAGTTTTGATAGACTGTACCAAATTTATCAGAATTTTTAGTGATAAATACTCTGCACGTCCCAGTTCTCGCTTGAAGTGCGTTTCGTAGAATTCCGGTAACATTCTCATTAAATAGAGCTTGTAGCGAATGAAGGCTCTTTTTCTTTTACCACAAATTGCTACACCCTTTATATGATAAGCATTATAGAGCATTTTGTCCCCCCGCAAGAAATTTTTACCTTTTAACAAATCTCAATCACTATTAAGATGGCAATGACAAAATAACTATGAAGTGCAGGTTTAATTATCTTGAATATTTATTCATAAATCTCCTAAATTGCTTTGCAAGTGTATTGCTTTTATTCTTAAGTTACAAGTTATCTTGATCTGGTGGAAGAAGAAATTACAGATTATGAAGCCGTTACTAAAAAGACTGTATCGTGAAATGTTTTGGATGTGATAACATCTGTTGAGTAATTTTTGACAGCAGTACCTTTTCCATGAATCAAGTTCGACTTCCTAAAGCCCGTGTCGCCCTGATTGGTTTGGTAGTTGCAAGTGTATTTCATGCTACTCCGGTATTGGGAGCTATTCTAACTAGACAAGAATTCGCGGGTGACTTCACCTTAATCGAGGCTAACCCTTTTTTAAGTAATTTTTTGCAAAAACAGAGCGAATATTCAGGATTTGTAGTTTACGCAGACAATGGAAGTTTGAACGATTGGCAGTTAACGGTCAATAATCTAGGACTGAATTTGAATCCAGCTTCTACTTCCAGCAGTTTCTTAAAGCCAAGGATCAATTTTGAGCTTAATTCTGGTTCGGATTGGGAATTAGTGGTTGATTTTGGCATTGCTTTTGATGCGCCTAGATATACCTTACAAAGAACTGCCATCTCAGAGATTAGGCTGACTGGGGAAGTTGGACGGGCAGGAACATACATTTATCAAGATCCTGCTGCCAATATTAGCGTGAGTTCTTCATCCACATCGATACCTGAACCCTCTACCCTATTTGGTTTATTTTTGGCAATTGCGGCGATAGCTGCCTCCAAAAAAGCTAATAGACTTGTCTGAAAACTCCAAAGCCAGACTGTTCAAAGCTTTGAGACAAAACTTTGATATTTGCATCAAAACGATTTTCTGACTCTCCTGTTTAACTTTGATGTCTTAGTGTCGTTTTTGGGCGCAGTTTAACAATGATTGCAGTTGTTCTTGAAGAAGAATACATCCGTCAGAATCAATTAGTAGGGGATTCTAACCCACCACTTTCTTGTTGACCACTAAATCTGCGAATTAGTGGGGGTATTAAACCCCTACAATTCATCCACCAGTCGCACTCCAATACAAGCAAGAGAATTCTGGCGACTGACGCATGTATTCTGTTTTGATAACTAATACCTAAAATTTGTTTTGTTCTATGTGGATATTTCTCGATATAATCGAAAACTATAACTAATTCTGAAAAATGGTAGACGCTCAATTTAACGTTTTACCATTTTTCTTTTTCTAAGTTAATATTTTGGACAAGTCTAATGGCTAAATTTTTAATAAAGTGGTATTCCCCGGTTTAGGGCATCTACAAAACTTGCATAGTCATACTCAACTTGAGTTGCATAATCTAAAGCAAAGTTGACTATTTCATTTTTAAATGCAGCCTTGTTACCACTAACAATATCTGTGACTTCTTTATCCACACTATAAGGAACAAGCGCATCATTGTAATCTTTATCAGAAATAGCATGGTTTTTGGCTACGACTTTGCCTGCATACCCCATTGCATCCATGAACTTGGTTTTAGTTGTGAGTAATGTATAATCAAAGTCTTCTTGATAAGGTGATTTCTCGTGCAGCATAAAGAAAAGATTGTTGATTGTAGTGTAGCCAACTAAAGGGTCTGTATTAGCAAGCATCGCCTTGGTAGCGATTGTCACTCTTGCACCTTCATTGCTGCCATATACAGAACTTGGTAACAAACCAGGAACAGCAATTGCTACAGTGCTGCTAGTTTCTTGTTTCATTTCTAAAATGCGATCATCATCGTTTGCCGAACTAGGGCCTTCAATTAATAAGTAATATCGATATCTGCCAAGACTACCAGTTCCTGAACCTAGCTTTAGCCGAATATCTTTAAGATTGTAATAGCTATTGCTGTAGCGTTTACTACTAGGAATTGAAGTTATATAGCTATTTATCGCATTACTAATACTTGAGTAAGTGCTACTAGATATAGGTTGAAGTTGGGAGGTAGTTTGGAAAACGCGATCGCCACTGCTATTGAGTTGCGTATATTTGCTCAACAAGCTGGAACGATTTTTACTAGCAGCTTGTTGAATTAAATCGTTAACGATACCGTTTGTATTACTAGATTCTAATCGGTAAGATAATTCATCATTAGTTCCCTTGAAGTCGCTCATCTTGTTGAGGTAAGTATCGAGAAAATTTCGCACAACATCTTGAGCATCACTAGAGCTAAAACCATTTTCTTTAGCTGCTAATAGAATTGAAACCGCCATCCGGCGTAAGTCCCAAATGTAAGGGCCAAGATAGCCTTCATCAAAATCAGTGGTATCAAAGACATTGTTTCCATTTGCATCTCTCATTCCCCCAAGATTCTGCATATGCATATCACCTTCTAACCAGATAGCTGAGGTAGCAGAATTGACAAATGCTGAACTTGGTAATGTCTGCATATCACGATAAAAGATGTGAGCAGTTCCTCGATAAAAAGCAAAAGGACTAACCGCCATCTTTTGCATTTTTGTTGCTAATTCTTGAGGTAATTGAGTAGCAAATTGATGATTGTATTGATAAATTTCATTTTCTATCCAACTTGAACGAGGAGTTGCAGCAATAGTCTTAGCATTAAACCATACAAGTACAACTGTCAAGACAGCGATTATACCTATTTTTTTAAACATAAAATCTGACCTAATTAGCCAACTAATTTATTATGTAGATTAGCCTAAAAGCTAGTAATTATCCCATAACCATTCTTTAACCTAGGATTTTAAATTTTGGGATATTCTCGGAATTAAATTAACTATAAAAATGGAACTACAATCGACATTATTGTTGTATACGATATTCTCGCTCAACGCATTGAAGAACTGATCGAGAGAACTCTTGTAAAAGAACAGAAGCTGCATTGCAAAGTAATACAGCTTCTGTTATTCACAGATTAAGAACACTGGTTTTTGAGTTTGCCAATTAAAGCATTAAGATTGATTTGGCTAGGCCAGCCTAGAGGAAGATTGTGAGAATTGTAGCCTCTGTCTTTTAAATCTTGAATATATCGGTTACGTATGTATGTAGAATCAAAGTTACCGAGTCCATTGAAATAAACATCTACTAAGTGAGCAGGATCTAAAGCCATTTCGCCTTTGTAGACTGAGCCATCGTCAGAGTCATCCCAGCCCCAAGGTGCATTCGCGGAATCATTAGCGCAGGTTGGTGTACCAGCACCACAACTTGAGCTTGAATCGCCTCGGAATGTACCCCACTTTGCAAAAGTTATCCCTGTAGAACTAGATGCTTCATCTAATTGACGTTGCCACATACCACTAGTAGCAAATACATCAATCAATAGATATTGTACATTACGGGTGTTTCCTGATGCCGGAACTTGGGCATTAGTTTTAGAAGGATAGTAAATGATTCCATCTTGATTATTGCTTCCATAAAAATTGCCTGCTGGCCAAGCTCGTAAGCCATGACCTTTAGCTTCTTGTGTTGTTAAAGGATGCAGAGAGTTGTTATAGCTACTCATAGTCAGCATTCCATCAATATTTTCTGCACCACTTATTAAAGGACTACCAGCAGGTGTATAGGAGTAAAAGTTTGTATGGAAGACTGTAACAATGCCTTCGAGTTTACCAAAGGTTGTACTATCTTTGCGAACGATCGCCAGCAAACCCTCTAAATCATTTTCGTGTTCTTGGTCAAAGGGAATATCAGTCCAATCTTGAGGATGAAAAAAAGAATAGGTAATGAATCTGTGAGTACAAGTCTCAGCCACAGAATAATAAGCATGAGCGTTCAGCTGATAAGACAAAAGATTGTCCCAATTATTTGTGCCTCGCCAATCTCCGTCATAGTTAAACTGGGTAATGTAATCACCACTATATTTAGTGCTATCAGTATCTTGATAATGTATTGGCGCATGATAAGCTGCTAAATCTAAATCTGTGGGAGTTTGGGCAATTCCTTGGATATCTATAAAAGTAGCAAATGCGATTGCTACGAGCGCACTAATAGCAATTAGGAACAGTTGTTTTAACATCATCTGCTATTACACCTAATAAACAACAAAACTCAGGATAAAAGCTGATATTTAAGAATTGATTTAGAAATAATGTCAACCAAGTTATAACGTTTACGCCCCTTACTATGCCCCCTTAATTTCGGAAAACCCACACATTATGTTTTTTGATGGCGATCGCAGAGGTTTTTTCCGTGTCAACCCAATACCTTTTGGTTAAGATATCTCTTCGTTGAGGGAGCAGGGGGGTGGAGGAGCTTCAGGGGCAGGGGAGAGAGTACCTTCGTTCTTCCTTGCACCCCTGCTCTCAAGATACCTTCTCAATCACGGAGACGCTACGCGAACACGAGTAAATTCCTTATCCGAAAAGTATTGCGTGTCAACCTGAATCATGAGCGTTGGCAGACTGACCTGCGAATTATGACAACCGTTAGCCGTCCAGATGTTCCTGTATACACTTTTGCTTCGTTTGTGGTAGAAAATAGTCGTCCTGGCGCGCAAATAGTATAATAGAGAACTTCACTCTCAGTGTGATGAAGCTGAGTGTTGGGGATAGTGTGGGATGTAGATAAAAATCACGAAAACCTTGGCCAAGTATGGATAAAGATAAATATCTGACTCACTCTTAGCCACTTCCACCACCTGCTTATCCTTATAAATAATAGTTTTGTGATTAAAGACTTCCTCCCTAAAAATATTGCAAATTTTCTTGTGGAAATGAGTGTCTTTACTTGCCCTATGCAAAGAGCAGGCAATAAGCCACCTCACAAATTAACTAACTTATTTCTTGAAAAATCCTAAAGTAAAAGTGGTAACTCATGGGCTTCCAGTAAGTAATTAGCGTATACTAAATTTCGGTAAGTTGAGTGTAAAGCCTAAATTAAATAAATAATTAATTTATTCAATATGCAATATATAGGACTCATATTTGATTTTTGAAAAAATCATTACACTTCTAGTTTCTCTGTCCCTTCCCCTTTCCTATCTATACAAGTATGTTCAGTAATTAATTCTGATTCCTATATTGTATTCATCAATTCACAGTTATGAACTGAAAAACTAACGCAATCAGATTGTTATGACTAAAGAAAGTCTGCTAAAACAAGCAAAGCTTTGGGGATTTAAATGTGAATTTGATAGTTATGGTAAATCTATTATTTTACCTCAAAATCCTCAAGAGCGATGGAAGTTACGCATAGATAATGAAGAAAGATGGTTGTTAGTTGTTGGTAATGTACCTCAAATGTTTTGCACTAGTTTAGAAGTGAAATTTTTTTTAGAACGTCGTTATAATAGATTAACATTAAAAATCAAAGCTCAAAACATAATTAACTACTAAAAATTGTATAAACTAATTCAGTAGACTTAAAGCTTTCGATACTTATAAGGTTCTTGAAGAAGAATTCAGAATCAATCAGTGGGGAATCTGAATTCCTCACTGATTGTAGCCACCAAATCTAGGATTAGTGGGATATTAAACCCGTTTATTCATTTACCACTCTTCCAAAATCCCAAACTAAATTCTGAATTCTGACTCCTGAATTCTGTTTCGATAAATTTGTCAGACTTTAGTGTACAGAATGTGGTTTAAAAATAATTCGGAAGACACATACTGGATACTCAAGCTTAATGTAGATTTAATTTATTGTTAAGCTTTTGGCTTAATGTAGCTATGGGTAATCTAGCAAATGACTAAAAAAATATTTTATAGCATTGTCCATACAATTCGGGGTAGATATAGCGTAGACACTGTTGGCGAATTCGGGAAATGCTTGTCCAGAGCGGATGGCTTGAGGAGTAAAGCGATGAAGTTGTCTGACCTCAAGCCATGTATTACATAACCAAAAATCCCCATGATAATTGCTGCCAAATTTTTGAATGTCAACCGAACTGAAATATTTTGTTTTCTAAAAGCTAACCATGTAATACACGGGGAAAGAAAATGATTAACTGCTCCCCCGTGTATTACATGGTTAAGGGACTCTAAGTATTGCTCAACCGGGTTTGGGCTGTAATTGTTTAAAGCGAGAAATACGAGTTTTAGCAATTGGTACTTCGTTAAACCAAGCATCCAAGCGTAAAAAGTTAAGAGCAGTAGCAATTAGAATGTGTTGAAGATGAGTTTTTGCCAATCCACTGTAACGAGAGCGTCGTAAGCAAGTACGTCTAGTTCCTTGAGATAAAGTAGCTTCTATTCCCGCACGTTGGTGGTATTGATGGAGAAATTCAGGTGTTTCTTGGGCTTGACGACGAGTTTGCAGTGCTGTGTGAAAGGCTTGAGCGCGAATAGTCAGTCCACGAGGATCTTTTTTTGAACGTGTGCAACGACGGCGTACTGGACAAGCTCGACAAGCGGCAGTGGGAAATCGGATATCAATAATTGGCTGTCCGCGCTTGTCGATTTCAGGTAGCCAAGTCACACTCTGCTGCCCCATAGGACAAGTAGCTACTTGGTTGTCCCAATCAAACTTAAACTGGTCAGCAGCAAACTTCGGGTGATTACGCGCTTGCCAACTAGGGTCACTACGAACTGGGCCAATGATTTCTACATCATACTGAGTGCGGCTATTAACAAGATGTTCTGCCGTTACATAGCCAGTGTCCATGAAATGCTCGTTTGGTAGTAATGATTTTTCTTCTAAGCCTTGATGGATAGGTTCAACCGCAGCATCATCTGTTACCGTAGACAAGGTAGTATAAACTTGAGTAATCAAGTGAGGACAATCCTCACCACAAGTTTCTGTCACATGGGTTTTATATCCGACCCAGTCAACGCTGCGCTTACTACTGTAATGTGCCTCAACATCATAAGGCGAGTGAATAGCAATTGTTGAAGGCGGCATATCTTTTGTTATACGCCATTGCACAACACCTTCTTCACTAGGGGCATAAAATTGTTGTACCCAAACTTGCCTCAAAATTTCTACTGCCTTGATCTGGCGTAACCAAAAGGGTGTTGTTGGTGCATAGATGTCATCTAATAATGCAAATCCATCTTTTCCGATTAAGTTCCCCAAAGCCTCACGCTCACTATCCAGCTTGGGCAATCTGTAATTCTCAACGCGCCGGCTATAACGGTCAAACCAGTCAGAATTAATCTGATTTATTAGCCAATCTGGCGCGGCGGCGGCTAAACTGTTGAGGGCAAAGCGTAGCGTCTCTCCCAATAATTCTAAGCGATTGAGGTTACGGATAACTGCCAAAACGTGAGTTGAGTCAGTTCTCTGACGTTCTGGTTTCATTAATCCTAAATCCCGTAATCGTTTCAAAAGCCTATCGAGTAGCAGTTGTTCTGCATTACCTTCGATTAACCGTCGGCGAAATTCGCTCAAAACTGAAAAATCAAATCCCGGATCTGTCAAAGGCAAGCTTAAAGCGTATTTCCAATCAATTCGAGAACGCACCGCTTCTGCGGTTTGGCGATCTGTTAAATTTTCGACAAACTGCATTACGCAAATTAAACCTAACCGCCACGGTGATTCTGCTGGCTGTCCTCGTTTCGGAAATAATGTGGCAAAAAATTCATCCTCGTAAATACTGCCAAGATTGTCACGTAGTGAAACGTAGATGTTCCCTTTTGGAAAAGCTGCACGCGCTACAGCTTGAGTATCTGGGGGGACTAGAGGAATATTTTGAGGCTGCATTGACATAAAATCTTTACCTCAATTGCGCGACTACAGTAACTTTAACTCCATTTTATGTTCTACACTAGCGATGTAATACATGGTGTTAAACAAAATGAAACGGGATATTCAGGGAAAGTTTGCACTCAAAAATGATGATTACCGTTTAGTGCGTTCCTTGAGACTAACCGATGAAACTTGGAAAGCTTTGGGTATTGCTGCCGAATGTCACGGCTTAACTAGAGCTGATTACTTAGAACAAATTGTCAGAGAAAATGCTCTACCAAGTAGTACACGGGATAAATTACCCACTTTACCATGTAATACACTGCAAGAGGAGCCAGTAAGCCAACAGACTTCACTTCTGCAACCACAAACATTTGAAGCTTTACGCGATCGCATTTTGTCTCAACTAAAGTTAGGGAAGCAAGCTACTGGCTACAAGATGGCACTTAAAGCTCTCAATCTTTTCATTGCTGAATTAACAAAGAGCGCATAAGCGTTTTCTGAATTTGCTAACAATTCAATTGTCAGGGGCATTTTTTTATTTTGTAATACATGGCTTGAGGTGATACAACCTCATCGCTTTACTCTTCAATTCATCCTCTCTGGACAAGCATTTCCCGAATTCGCCAACAGTGTCACCTTCATTCTCCCCTGCCCCCCTGCTCCCCTGCTCCCCTGCACAGGCTTTGAAAGGTGTGGTGAGAAATCCGGGAGCAGTAGTTGGGGCATTGGCGGCAGTAATGACTAAATCTGGAGCAGCAATGGTGATGGCTTGGGCGAATACATTGTTGTCCTGGTTGGTTTCACCCTGTTTGGTTCCTTGATTAGCAACAAATAACAGATATCGTTGGCGCAGCCCGTCGTAGACATCACCTCCTGCTACAACGTTGGGAATAGAAATATCCTGAGTAGCTGTATAACTATCTGCGGCTGCTAGAGGCGTATTCTCTTCTGCATTGCGGCTGGTGAGATAGGTATCGCTAGAGTCGAAGAATTGGTCATCAGAAATGTAAACTGCGTCAAACCAGTCAGCGAAAGCAGAAACTAGACCTTGGTTTTTAACAGTCCAAGATACAGAAATCATCTCACCTAGTGCAGCAGTAGTTGGGACATTGGCGGCAGTAATCACCAAATCTGGGGCAGCAATGGTGATGGCTTGGGCAAATATATTGTTGTCCTCTTTGGTTTCCACCTGGTTGCCGTAATATCCTCCTTCATCAGCGACAAATAATAGGTAGCGTTGGCGCAGCCCGTCGTAGACATCGCCTGCTATATAGTCAGGAATAGAAATATCTTGGGTGGCTGTATAACTACCTGCGGCTGCCAGGGGCGTATTCTCTCCTGTATAATGGTAGGCTAGTTGGGTATCGCTGTTGTCGAAGAACTGGTTATCGGAAATGTAAACTGCGTCATACCAGTCAGCGAAAGCAGAAACTAGACCTTGGTTTTTAACAGTCCAAGATACGGAAACCGTCTCACCTAATGCAGCAGAGGTTGGAGCATTGGCAGCAGTAATCACCAAATCTGGGGCAGCAATGGTGATGGCTTGGGCGAATACATTGTTGTCCTCGTTGGTTTCAACCTGGTTATTTGATCCATCGGCGACAAATAATAGGTAGCGATCGCCTGTTGTTGCTACATAGTGAGAGTCAGGAATAGAAATATCTTGGGTGGCTGTATAACTACCTGCGGCTGCTAGAGGCGTATTCTCTTCTGTATAACGTTCGGTGAGATAGGTATCGCTAGAGTCGAAGAATTGGTCATCAGAAATGTAAACTGCGTCAAACCAGTTAGCGAAAGCAGAAACTAGACCTTGGTTTTTAACAGTCCAAGATACAGAAATCGTTTCACCTAATGCAGCAGTAGTTGGGGCATTGGCGGCAGTAATGACTAAATCTGGGGCAGCAATGGTAATTGCTTGGGCGAATACATTGTTAGTTTCATTGGTTTCAACCTGGTTGCCGTAATATCCTCCTCCATCAGCGACAAATAATAGGTAGTGATCGCCTGTGGCTATTGTTTTGAAAAAGTTGAAAATAGAAATGTCTTGGGTCACTGTATAACTCCCCCCAGATGCTAGAGGCGTATCTTTTGCTGCATCGCGGCGGCTGAGATAGGTATCGTTGTTGTCAAAGAACTGGTCATCGGAAATGTAAATATAGTCATACCAGTTAGATGAGGTAGAAACTAGACCTTGGTTTTTAACAGTCCAAGATACAGAAATCGTTTCACCTAATGCAGCAGTGGTTGGGGCGTTAGCAGCAGTAATCAACAAATCTGGGGCATCATTTATGGTAATGGCTTGGGCGAATACATTGTTGGTTTCATTGGTTTCAACCTGGTTATTTCGTCCATCAGCGACAAATAACAAGTAGCGCTCGCCTGGTGCTACGGTGTTGGGAATAGAAATGTTCTGCGTAGCCGTATTGCTACTGCCAGATGCTAGCGGCCATCCAGAATATTCGCCGACGAGGGTATCGCTTTGATCGAAGAACTGGTTATTAGAAATGTAAATATAGTCAGTCGTGAAAAAGCCAGAAGTTGTACCTTGGTTTTTAACTGTCCAAGACACAGAAACCGTCTCACCTAATGTAGCAGTAGTTGGGGCATTGGCAGCAGTAATCACCAAATCTGGGGCAGCAATGGTGATGGCTTGGGCGAATACATTGTTGGTTTCATTGGTTTCACCCTGGTAGTGGTCTTTATCAGCGACAAATAACAGATAGCGATTGCCTGGTGCTACAAAGTTGTCAATAGAAATATCTTGGGTAACTGTATAGCTACTGTCAAATGCTAGAGGCGTATTCTCTCTTCTCTCATAGGAGGCGAGTTGGGTATCGCTATTGTCGAAGAACTGGTCATCGGAAATGTAAACTGCGTCGTACCAGTTGTATGCCTTGGCAGAAATTGTACTTTGGTTTTTAACTGTCCAAGACACAAAAACAGTCTCACCTAATGTAGCAGTAGTTGGGGCATTGGCAGCAGTAATCACCAAATCTGGGGCATCATTTATGGTAATGGCTTGGGCAAATACATTGTTAGTTTCATTGGTTTCACCCTGGTAATGGTCTTTATCAGCAACAAATAACAGATAGTGATCGCCTGGTGCTACAAAGTTGTCAATAGAAATATCCTCGGTAATTGTATAACTACTGCCAGATGCTAGAAGCTTATTCTCTCTTGTGTAGCCGTCTGTGAGGCGGAAATCACTTTCGTCAAGTAGCTGGTCATCAGAAATGTAAATATAGTCATACCAGTCAGATGAGGTAGAAGCTGTACCTTGGTTTTTAACTGTCCAAGACACAGAAATTGTGTCACCTAACCCAGTTATGGTTGGGGCATTAACAGCAGTAATAACTAAATCTACATCTGGGGGATTATTGATGGTGATGGCTTGGGCGAATACATTATTGTCCTCATTAGTTTCAAGCTGGTTGCTGTAATATTCTCCTCCATCAGCGACAAATAATAGGTAGTGAATGCCAGATCCTACATTGTCGGGAATAAAAATGTCTGAGGTATCGGTATAACTACTATCTGAGGCTAAAGGTCTTCCAGAATTTGTGTAGAGGACAAAACTATCGCTGTCGTCTAAAAACTCGTCTTTGGAAATGTAAATAAAGTCATACCAGTAAGATGTGGCAGAAACTGTACCTTGGTTTTTAACTGTCCAAGATACAAAAATCGTCTCGCCTAATTCAGCCGTAATTGGGACGTTAGCTGCTGTCACGACTAAATCTGGGGCATTTATAGTGATAGCTTGGGCGAATACATTGTTAGTTTCATTGGTTTCATCCTGGTTGTTTCCTCCATCAGTAACAAATAACAGGTAGCGGCTGATACTACCTCGTTGTGCTACGGAGTTGGGAATAGAAATGTTCTCGGTGGTAGTATAACTACCTGTGGCTGCTAGAGCCGTATTTTGTCCTGCATATTTAGAGAAGAGAAAAGTATCGCTTTGGTCTAATATCTGGTCATTGGAAATGTAAATATAGTCATACCAGTAGTTTGCCAAGACATAATCTGTACTTTGGTTTTTGACTGTCCAAGATATGGGAATCGTCTCACCCAAGGTGATAGATAGTGGAGCCGTTACAGAAGACACTATCAAGTCAATATTGTTCATCAATAATCTCCCAATTGTTTAATAGATGCTGCTTTTTCCAACATAAACACCAATCTCCCCGTAGGTTGAGCTTAAAATCTAGTAGATTTTTGAACAACCTCCCTGCTTTATGAATTCCAACTTCTGGGGGTGTGGTTTTTGGTTTTATTGATCTATTCGTCCTCACACAGCACTCAAAAAGTCGTTACTGTGGGGATAACAGATTCATTTGCTACTAAATTTAGCTGATATGGTGAATTGAGAAACTTGGTGTTCACCAGTTCTTTGTAAGCCTCTATATCTGTCTGCCAATTACTAATTATTTCTGATAGAATAGCTACCCGCCGACTTGGTTCTTCTTGAACAATTGCGTGATTAAAAGTAGCGGTGAATAGCACGATGGGATGCACTGTTTGATCTGGTAATTGTAACCCTGCTTCATTGATATCCAAGCTCAGTTGTGCCCTTTCTAGGGTGTAACTAAACCGCATTGCAGCTTGCACAGGTGCTTTACCAAACTCATGCCAAGGGCCAGGATTCAGCAGTGTGCCAAAGATAAAGTTGCGTGCTGTATTGTTTTGCTCCTCAAAAAACACATATCCTCGAAAGTTAATCGATACCCCCTGATAGTCTACTTTCGCCAATGTCTCTACATATTTGCGAGCTAGGGACGAAATTTCTACCTCAGTGAATTCTTTAGTGGCGATCGCCTCTGTGAAAATAATCCGTTTGACGTATGAAGTTATACTAATCCCATTGGCAAAGACTACCTGAGCATTAGAATCTGTTAGAATCGGAGGCTTACCCAGTTCCCAATTATTAGGGACGATACCACTATACTTGAGAAAATCTGGAGTTAAAATTGTCGGGTTGTGTTGTTTTGCAGCGATCGCAATGGCAATTTCTTGAATATTTAGACTTTGGTTCATTTGCTTTTTTCTATGGGTAAATTTAATTTCTAATTGGGAGAGAGCTAATCAAAAAACTAGCCCATTCTATCTTGCTACAAAGGCTGCGTCGAATAAAAAGCCGCATTTTTGGCAGCTTTAATCGACTTCAATATTTCATGAAGCTGTCTATTTGGTAATAATTATTCATCAGATAATAATTTCAGTAAAAACTAGGATTGTTATTTATGATACTCATCTATTTTTATAACATAACTACTTAAGAAAATTATGCTTATTTCTGCATAATTCAGTATTTCTAACTACTGTTTTTTAAATAAAGAGCATTTTTTAAAATTATTCCTATAAAGATAAAGCTTAAGTAAAGTGCAACCTTCTAAATAACTCCTTATCACTTTTTTATAGCTAGAAAAGTATCTTTACCAGAAATTTAAATTAGAGCTTTTGGCAAATTTAATATCTGCAAAACTGATTATTATTTAAAATTTTATTTCCGTACAGATATATTTATATCATTAATCAAAAATTTGATATTTCATTAATTTAAATCAGATTTTTGTCAAAAATCTGATTTTTTCCTTGTGTGGAGAAGCATAATATGATATCTCTCTATTTTAAAAATATATAAGTAATTATTATTAATACTAGTCAACCCTATGCTTGCTCAAGCAACAATGATGTTTATATAAGCTTAATAAAATGTTACTAACCAGTAGATATTTCTTATGATATGTATCTACAGAACATAGTAATCTCAAAAAAACTAAATATTTCTGTATGTCTTTTGTTAATTAAAAGTCTTGTCTGATACCTCTTTTGTTACTACGAAGAGAGAAAAATATTGTCCCACTTCTGAACGCTAAACAAAATAATGAATTGTGTGATCACCAGCTTACTTTTTAAATTAACCTTCCTTGCTTTCATCCCCAGGTGAATTTGGGAATTTGGGTATGAAAATCAGGGCAGGATTTAGTTAGCTAACCGCCGAATTTTGCTGTCGAATTTTGCTGTTTGATATATTTCTTCACCACATCGAGCAATACTCCACCATTGAAGTTCACAAAAGTACCGGAAACCGCCGCATCATCTCGGCCAACTCGACAGCCTCCCCATCGACCGTATAAACGACCCCACCCGACATCGCCAGCACAATCCGTTGCCTTCGCGCCCACTCGAACCAAGCACTAACATCGGCAGTAACAGTGTTCTTTCCCTTAGCCCCACTCTTGCAGCTATTGATGAATAGACCAGTTGGATTCGTACACCATCCCTCAGCAACAGCATCTTTTACGCAAGCGATCGCACCTTGCACGTTATCCCAATGCTTCTTGATCACCCCCAAACACGGCTGAGGATTGATCCGCAACCGCCTCAACTCGTTACAAACCTCCGCAATTTCCTGCTTAGGCACATTAAAGTCAGCTTTAACTGCCGCCCCGGAAAGCTCGTCCTCATGATGCTCTTCGTCGTTAGTTGAGTCATCCAGTTCTTGTTCATCAACGAAGTGAGAAATCTGGGGTTGCATTGGTTGTGTGGTTTGGCGAATTGGTTCTTGGCCGTAGTCAACAATCTCAGTTTGTTCTGGTTCTGGGGTGTAGCTAACAATCTCGATTTGCTCCCCTTCCTGGTCGTAGTTCGATATCTCGGTTTCTTCTACTTCACTTTTTTCTTCCTCAGCAGCAACGTGCTGTTGTGGCTTAGAAGCTTCTGGATGGGATCTGTGGTATTGTTCTACAGCGAACGTCGAATGTTCAGTTTTGCACCTGCCAAGTTCAAGCAGCTTATTCAGTACCTCAAGGTTTAATTTATACTGCCACGTCCGATCTTGCCCGTTACCTGGATTCTTCTGCTTGGAGATAATACTCATCTCGTCAAGCAAAGAGATCGCCTTTCTAATGACATGAAGGCTATGCTCACCCATCAGGTCACGATAGATTTTCTTGAGTGGCTGATAAACCCAAGATGTGCGGTGATTCTTGACCTTCCAGTTTGTCCAATGCCGAAAATACTCAATTAACTTAGCAGCACAGAAGTTTCCGGTAATATCCAGATATTCTCGACGCAAAATAACTAAGACTGAAAATCTCTCAGCAGGATTAACGCTACTCATCTGCTTATCTCCTGTATCTCCTAAAACGGCATCTCTTTTTGTTCTTCGTCTGAGGCTTGCGACCAAAACTCTCTGAGCTTTTGGAGTTTCGCAGCTTGAAACTGCTGTTTCTCTTCGGGTGACACTTCACCAACCAATCGCGTAACCTCAGCCCGTTGCCGTTCTTTCATCTGCTCAACCGTGGCCGCAGGTAGGGCTAATGGTTGATTCTCTTGGGATGGTCGGAAGTTGCGACGGCGGTACAAGAACCTGAAGTGGCTTTTGTCCTGCGAAGGAAGCGATCGCCAAACTTCGGCATCCCAACCGGGAGGCATGAAGTCGGCTGATGGGGGCAGCAGGTTTTGGATTTGGGCTTGAAGGTCAGCGATCGCCTTACCTTGTTCTTCGATTACCTTATTTTGCTGTTCGAGTTTCTCCCAGAGTTGGGCAAGTAGTTCTGAATTTTGTGGGGCTAACTCTGCCTCACGGGTTTTTATCGCAAAGTAATTTTGTGCTGCGGCGATTTCTGGCTTACGGGAGTCACCATTCATTGCTGTTAAATAGCAACCATATCGACTGAGCCTGAAATCGTCTCTGGGTCTGCCTCCGGTACTTTTTGCCGGCAATGGCAAAAAGTGATTCTTGCTTTCTTGACCAATATTTGTACAAGCAGTAATAGCTCTATCTATAGCATCTTCTAGCCGTCGCCACTGCTGATATCCCAAAATGGGCATTAGTTCACGGGCCAGCCAATATTCAGAACCATCGCTATCAGTATGTTTAATTTGGTCAAAGGGGCTGGGGTGACTTTCACTGTTAATAATCGCGTCCATACTTTCTCCGATTTTTGACGCATAAAGTTATTGCGGCATTGCAACTATGCCGCTTCAAACCTTTAAGTTTTATAATTCAAGACTGTTGCAGTGGTAATAACTGCTTAATGCTATTACTGTTGAGCGATTGCAGTGTTCAGAGGCGATCGCTTTCAAGCTCTAGCATGGTTGAGTTATTCAAAGATTTGTCAATCGTTTTGATTAGTAATAAGTTCGGCAGTAATAACAGGCTTAAGCCCCCAACTGCCTTAAAGCATTTGATCGATTTCTGAATCACGCCATTTGTGTGTAAGCATGATAAATAGCTCATTTGCTGCAAATCAAATGAGTTGCGATCGCAGTGCGTTCTGCGGGCGATCGCTTTTGTTGTGGCTTGGTGTTGCCTGATGGTTGACACCAGTATATTATCTATTTAGTATTAATATGTCAACTGGTGAGCGCAGTAAAAGTAAGATTAAAGTAAAAATGAATATTATTGTAGATGTAACACCGATCGCTGCGTTTAGGTGGAATGAAGAGAATGCCCAAAAGCTGAGAGAACTGAGGGAGAAAGCAGGATATAGCCGACAAAAGTTATCTGAGGAAGTAGGAGTATCTGTAGCTTACATTCAGCAACTAGAAACTCCTCACGTATTTCTCAAAAAACCGAAAAAACCTGACCAAATGACTGTTAGCACAGAAATATTGGAAAAACTTTGTGCGGCATTGAATGGAGAAATTACCGCTCTGATCTGGGATGTAGACTACGAAGCATAGATAAAATCAACTACGCTCACCAGTTCTTTAGTACTTGACAACCACTGGTGAGCGTAGTAGTATTAGGTCATAAAAGAGGAAGCAAGTACCTGCCTCTTAGATAAATAAAGCGGTGCTAAACATTCAGAACCATGAAATAAACAATCAATTGAACCCCTGGAAGGGTAGCTGAAGCACTGGCGAAACCAGAGAAAGTGATGGATACAGGAGGGAAGATTGATTGCATCGATGATGAATCGATGAATAAAAGATTGCGATTCAGCACTGCATCCGCTTTCAACGCCAGTAAGCGAGACTGCGCCTGATCAATAGATATGCTGTTGTTGCAAACCTCGGTCACTGACACGAGGCATTTTTATTTAAGGCTGCGCCAAATTTAGGTGAATGCGTTGTGGATTCCCACAACGTTTGTTCGTAAAAAACAAAGGCGATCGCTGAGTTGTCCAGACGGAGCGATCGCCTTTCCCTTTATCCAAGGAGTTACATTATGGCTTACGGAACACTAACCAAGCAAGCCCTGTCCGTTGACGAACAACAGAAAGCACAAGAAGAACTAAATCAGCTTCTTGCAACCCAGTCCGAAACGGTAGCCCCAACCCAAGACCCGCTAACCAACCGAGATCGCCAAATCATTGCAACCATCATCAACAGCACTCCTGACCAAATAAAAACCATCTGGATCGAAGGCGGAATCACCGTTTGGGTACAACTGACTAACAATGGAAGATTACCTTTCGAGCGAGATTGGTTCGCAACACGAGTAGCCGAAGTTAAAGCAACCATCGCTGAACCAGAAACCCCACGCCAGCGAAACGAACGATTATCAGACGAACTCGAAGAAGCCTGCCGTAAGTATGGGCTGTGGCATGATGAGGTTGATTGGCTATCATTCAGCACGAAAGTCTTTCAGGAAGGGCGTTTGGTGGGCTTCGTCGGGTGCAATGCAGAAGGTTGGTACTCTCGACCACGACTGTATGGCAGGAATCAGGTGGTTGATACTGCGGATAGTGCGATTGCTTATCTGGGAGTGCGGCCAGTAGTTGCGGCTTAGTTTGAGGTAAAAGGCGATTGCAGTCTCCACACGCTATCGCCTCTGTAACGTTATCAAGCTTTTTATCATTTGACATCCTCCTCAGCCTGAAGGCGTGAGGATTCCAATCTAATCAAACAGACTGAACTGTATGAATTCTTGGCGGGTTGACGCTTCACAGGATGCTGCTACCTTTACGGCAGTCTGACGCTTTCCTCCACGTCAGTTTTGAGTTTCCGAATGTCCTCCGGCAACTTTAATATTAACTGCGGCGTTCACGTCCCTATCATGCGTGGATTCGCAATTTAAGCAAATCCATTCGCGGATAGAAAGGTCGAGCTTACCGCCGCTGAGTCCACAGCATGAGCAGGTTTGGCTTGTTGGTTCCCATCTACTGATAACGCGGAACTCACGTCCATATTTTTCGGCTTTGCCTTCTAGAAATGTCCGAAACTGTCTCCACCCTAAATCACTAATAGCTCTAGAGAGTTTACGGTTTTTGAGCATTCCTGAGACATTCAAATCTTCTAAGATAATCGTTTGATTCTCACGAATTAACTTATACCAATTTAATATGAAGCTGCATAGAATAGAGCTTCCAGGATAAAGTTATAAGAAGACACAGAAATTACCTGCTCAAATGTGAGTTGGTCAAAGATTTCTTGGAT
>NZ_JACJRU010000031.1 GCF_014697425.1 Nostoc sp. FACHB-110 | reverse complement strand
CACGCAGAACATCTCTGGAGTCCTTCTTACTTTGCTTGCTCTGTGGGAGGAGCGCCGATTGAAGTCTTGAAATCGTATATTAAGAATCAAAATTCGCCCTAGAAGGGCGAGGCTTGTATCCGTGCGGTTCGTTTCTATGAAACATAGTTTGTAGCTATGGGAATTAGAGTCCTTACACCGCCTTAGATTTCCAAAATCTTAAAAGAAAGTAAGGATAACTTCAATCTGGTGTGAGTGCGCTGAAAACCTAAAGTAAGCAAGTCTCACCCGCTAGGAGTGGCGTGATGCCAAATCTGCCCACATAGACAGAGAACAAACTCTGAAAATGAAGCTGGGGACAGGACGAGGAAAACAAACCTGAGATGGGGGTAACTCGTACAGGCAAGTAGTCACGGTTAGGCAACAGCCGAACCCTCGGAAAAAGCGTCCAAAGCCCTCCTGCCAAACTCAAGGCAGAACAACGATATATACCCGTATCGCTGATGGATACAGCAGATGCAACTCTGGGTAATCGTGGGCGAAGTGAGGGAACCTAAAACTACAAAACAACTAGATTGAGGAACGAATAAAACGACTCTTTCAACCCTCAACCCTATGAGGTTGTGGAACCCTTAAATAAGGTTTAGCAGGTAGAGTTGGTAGGATTCACTCGAAAATCGGCGAACCAAGGACTCGCTGACCAATTCTTGGCAACAAGGGGGTTAAAAGTAAAAGAAGCCAAAACCAAAGTGGTCAAAAGCACCGATGGTTTCGACTTCCTTGGGTGGAATTTTTGTGTTAAACCCAACGGCAAGTTCATCTCTACACCGAGTCAAAAATCCCTTAAAGGAATTAAGACAAAAGTGAAAGAAGTAATGAAAGATAGTCGATTCACCCTCGAAGAACGCATCGATAAATGCGAAGCGGTAGTTCGTGGATGGAGAAATTACCATCGATTCTGTGATATGAGTCAACACGACCTGTGGAGTTTAAACCACTGGGTTTGGAAATTCATCCGCAAACAAGGAAGATACGACCGATACCAAACCAACAAGGTTTTGAAGAAAGCATTCCCATCCGTAAAATGGGCAGCGTGCAGGTTTATCAACGTCACTGGGACAAAATCCCCGTTCGATGGCGACTTAGCGTACTGGTCAAAAAGGGAAAATGCTAATTACGACGGTATAACGGACAAAGTCCTGAAGAAACAGAATCACAAGTGCGCCCACTGCGGTCTAATGTTCTATTCGGGTGACATTGCAGAACTACACCATAAAGATGGCAACCATGCAAATTGGAAAGCCAATAATTTGGAAGTACTGCATCGTGAATGTCATCTACATCAAAGCAATCATGGCAGAAGATGTGAGTCCGAAAAACAGGTTAACCCTGATTTAGTAGATGTCAAACTAGGAGCGTAGTGCGGTGAAAGTCGCACGCTACGTTCTGAAGGGGAGGTGTCCCATAGTAATATGGGCATCGACCCTAACCCTTCTTTTGGTCAAATCTTGGCAGACGCTTGGAGTTGAGTCTTCCTGGTACGGTGATTGTAGCGTCGATGCCGCTATTATCTAACCTACGTGTGGCTGCTTGCAGGGAGTAGCCAGCAGTTGCAGTGACGGCATACACATAAGCGTAACTAAAATCTTCTTGTTGGGTACTGAGGCTCATTATTTATAAGTCTTGATTAGCTAAAAGCTGATTCCACGCATTAGCTACTCGGCGTAAACTTTGGGGTAGGCTATCTTGAGAAATATCGTTGTATTGTACTGTACCATCTCGGCTGGTGAGAGTGTAGGTAATAAAGTCAGCCGCGCCGCTAGGTGCTGGATAAGTGACATTTCTAAATTCCCTTTTGTTGCGTTGTAGCAATTGTTCAAACTGTTGCACCTGTTGGCGAGATACACGGCGGATACTGCGTTCGGAATCATTAGCGTCGCCAATGCGTACACGAATTATCGTTCCATCATCGCGTAATACTGTTTCGTAGGTTCTGCCAGCAAAACCGCCGCTAGAAATGTGGCGAAATACGACACCTTGGTCTAGGGGTGGTGGTAATTCGCTAGCTGGAATTGGTACAGGTTTAACGATGTTAGTTGAGTTATTGCTTTGCGCTAGTTTGATACGTGAACCATCTTTGTCAGATAAGAACACCCAACGCTGATTTGCTGCACCTACGGTGACTTGCCAACCAGAAACAAGAATGGGATCGCAAGGATAGGGAGGTGTGGAGCGATCGCATCCATCTGCCCAATCTGTTGTTTTAAAATCTATAATACTGAGCGATCGCGCTGATAAACCTGATATTTCTTGCGCCTGTTTTAAAACTGCATCTCTCACTTTTCGTGGTAGTTGGGTATTTAACGGGGTGATTGCAGACGCTAAACGCAAAGAACTTCCATTTTTATCAGTGTGATAAATCCATTTTTGCCTGCTATGAGAAACCACAACTTGCCAACCGGGAACTAATGCTTGGGTGCAGAATTCATCTGCTTGCGGTAGTTCTAAGCAACCATTACGCCAAGTTTTTTGACTATAATCAACAATTCGTAATTCTCTAATAGATACTCCGGCTTTGGTTGCAGCATCTTTGAGTACGGCGTTAGCAACTGAAGGCGGTAAGCGATTTGGTTTAGCTTTGGCTGTAGAAACTTCGTTAGTAATTGCTGGTGATAAGGCTGGGTTAGCAGCAGCACTTTTGACCAGTGTTAATCCACTGCCTACAGATAAAATGCCAGTTAAAACTAATGCAGTAAAAATTCGAGCTTGATTGGTGATATGATAATTTTTCAGCATAAATTTCCAACAATAAAATGCCTGTGTTAGTGACTATTTAAGGCATTAAAAACTGATATCTAGTAATTAATGACAAAAAAATATACAGTCCCAAAATTATATATGGTTGGGATTGTGAAAGTATCTGTCTTAGCAAGCAGATATGAGCCAAGACGCTGCTTTACTTATTGATTGTTCCTCAATTTTTACCAAAATTTCACACGGAACTAGGTAGCGCGATCGCACGTCTGAACAATTTTGGATTAGTTTTATAGTGAATAAAATTTTTGATTGATTCAACAGCTATATCTAAATAAATTATGGAATATTCAGACTTTAATATAATATATTAAGATTTGTTAAGAAATATTACTTTACTCTCAATTTAATGTATATCTAAGAAAATTTTGCCAGCACAAATTCTCAGATAATCATAGATTTTTTACTGTCTGCCTCCTGCCTTCTAATACATCATGAGCTACATCAAACCGAATAGTCGTTGCTGCCCAATTTTTTAAATCTGGGGCTAACCAAACTAACTTGCTCAAAATATCATTGTTGACAAACAGCACCATAGGAAAGTGAAAACTTTTGCGGAATTCATCGCGCATCAGGTTGGTACTAATTAGCAATTGATTGATGGCTAATACTGACTCTAAACCATCCACTATTAAAGCTTCGGTATGCGGAATACTGATAGTATTTGTAATGGTTGTGTAAAGTGTCTCATCCGTAGGCAATAATCTAATTTCTTTGATAGTTACTTTAGAACATTCTTTTAAAGATTTGACTATTTGCTGTTGTTGAGACACAGAGTCACAACAGGCTAATATCAAGGAAAACTCGCCAGATGCCACCATAATCGCCCTTGCTAGCCGCTGGGCAGCAGTTGTGCTGTTTTGTAAATTTAGATTATTCATAAGATTTTTATACTGTGTCTTAAAAGTAGCAATTTAGCCTAGTGAGATTACTTTTAATTTTGTTATCTATATTACAAGTATTGGAATGATAGTTGGCGAAGTTTTCCTGCTAATACCTAGCATAATCCTAAATAAGCAATATATGTAGAGGTATACAAATTATTAATAAATAAAGTTATATGTAACTATAGCTACAATACACCAGTCTTGTTTGCTGAGTGTACCAAGGAATCAAACTTTGTAAATAAGAGTAGTTTTTTCCCAATCAAATAGTTATAAATGCTGGATTTTTGCTCTGTTGTTTTGTCATAGTAGACGATAAGCAACTTCTATGTGGATATACTAGTCATTTTTCCAGTTCTGATTTTGTCCGTAATTAAAAATGAAAAGATTTGTAAAGTGGTGTGTTGAGTTATTAAGATGGAACACTCATCAGCGTAAAAAGCAGTCATTATTTGCAGGTATTGTCATGCTGAGTATGATGGCAACTTTTATGCTTTCATTTCCCTTAGCAGCAAAAAATATTCCGACTCAATCGCCTGCGTCGGAATTAAGAGGAGTATGGTTAACAAATATTGATAGTGATGTGTTGTTTGAACGCAACCGTCTTAAAAATGCCTTACAAAAGCTGGATGAATTAAACTTTAATACTGTTTACCCGGCAGTGTGGAATTGGGGATATACACTTTACCCTAGCAAAGTTGCAGCTAAAGTCATAGGGCGATCGCTTGATCCCACACCAGGGCTGCAAGGGCGAGATATGCTCAAAGAAATTGTCGATGAGGGACATAAACAAGGTTTAACAGTGATTCCTTGGTTTGAATTTGGCTTTATGGCTCCGGCTGATTCTTTATTAGCTAAAAACCGTCCCCAATGGTTGACAAGTCGTAGCAATGGCACAAAAATTGTTAAAGAAGGCATACATAATCGGGTTTGGCTGAATCCTTTCCATCCAGATGTACAAAAGTTTATTCAAGATTTAATTGTTGAAATTGTTCGCAACTATGATATTGATGGCATTCAATTTGATGACCATTTTGGTTTGCCTTCCGAATTAGGCTACGATGCCTATACAGTAGCACTTTATCAAAAAGAACACGGTGGAAAAGCCCCATCCAAGAATTTCCAAGATCCAGAATGGGTGCGTTGGCGAGCCAATAAAATCACCGATTTCATGAAGCGAGTTTTCACCGCGATTAAAACCACAAAAAGAAACTGTTTGGTTTCTGTTGCACCTAATCCCCAGCGTTTTTCTTACGAATTCTTTTTAGCCGACTGGCAAAAATGGGAACGTCTGGGAATAGTTGAAGAATTAGTGTTGCAGATATATCGAGACGATTTAAATGTGTTTGTCAAAGAATTAGAATATCCAGAAGTAAAAGCGGCTCGCAGTCATATTCCTGTGAGTGTTGGTATTATAACTGGATTGAAGAACAAAAACGTACCCATTACCCAAATTCAAACCCAGGTGCAGAAAGTACGCGATCGCAACTTTGCTGGTGTGTCTTTCTTTTTCTACGAAAGTCTGTGGAACTTGAGCAAAGAAGCCTCTTCAATTCGTCAGTCTGGCTTACAGAAAATCTTCCCCACCCCAGCAAAATATCCTAGTTTGTTAGCAGACTGGAAACCTTAGCAACAACCTTTGGAGGTGTGTTATGCGTGTAGAATAAACTAATTCCATACCGCAGCCAACACACCTTCCTGAAGATTTTATAATCAGAAATTGGGTGTCTTGGGATTCAACAATGTTCACCCAAAAACCTATCAGCATCAATATATGGGACAGAGTGCAGCAATAGATCCGAACTTTTTCTTAGTTTGTGGACTGGGCAGTTTAGGTCAATATTGTGTATCTGCGTTAAAGGAATTTGGTGTTAAAGTTAATGCAATTGAAGATGTCAAGCATCAGAATTGGGAAATTCCTGAATTACCTGATTTAATAGATAAATTGGTGATTGGTGATTGTCGGCAAACCAAAATATTAGAACAGGCAGGAATCAAACATTGTCGGTCAATTTTAATTGTAACTAGTGATGAGCGCGTCAATATAGCTGCTGCTTTTGCGGCGCGATCGCTAAATCCTGAAGTTCGTTTAGTCATTCGTTCTGCCCAAGACAATCTAAATGAATTACTGCAAGAAAGTTTGGGTAATTTTGTTGCCTTTGAAGCTACTCAATTACCAGCTAATAGTTTTGCCTTAGCAGCTTTAAGTAGTGAAACTAAGGGCTTTTTTACTTTAGAAAACCGCCTATTGCGAGTATTTGAAGTCAATATTAATAGTTCTCATCGTTGGAGTCATTGCCGTCTTTATGAAATTAATAGTAGCAACCGCCGAGTATTGATTCATGCTCAAGCTGGAAAACCCATCCCCAAAAGTTTTTATCAATGGGAACCAAATACAAAAATTTTACCTGGCGACTCGATTTTTTATATAGAAGTTACCGAAAAACTCAGTTTTCAACCCACTCGCAATATTCATAATGTTGGGCAATTCAAAGATGCAATCATCACAGGAATGAGATGGCAAAATCTCACCAAAACATTAACTCATCTGTGGGCAGAAAGTAGTCAAACTCGACGTGTAGCTTTTGTTGTTTGCATTGTCATTGTGAGTTTATTTGTCTGCGGTACACTGCTGTATAAATTAGAGTATCCGCAAATTACTTGGCAAGATGCTCTCAATGTTTCCTTAGTATTGAGTTTGGGGGGTTATGGTGATTTATTTGGACAATTAAAAATTCCTTTTCCGGTTCCTTGGTGGCTGCATTTATTTAATATCAGTATGAGCGTAGCTGGGACAGTTTTTGTCGGCATTATCTATGCTGTCATGACCGAACGGCTTTTATCGACTAGGTTCCAGTTTTCTAAGCGTCGTCCCCCAGTACCGAAATTAGATCATGTAGTTTTAATTGGCATAGGAAGGGTGGGGCGCCGAGTCTCGCAGTTGTTACAAGAACTGAGACAACCTTTGGTCGGTGTGCATACTAAAGACTTAGAACCAGGAATCCTACCACAAATGCCTTTAGTGATCGGCAATATCCACAATACATTAACTAAAGTTAATCTTCAGACAGCAAAAAGCGTTGTGGTGCTGACTGATGATGAAGTAGCCAATTTAGAAATTGCCTTAAAAGCACGAACTGTTAACCCACAAGCTAACTTAGTAATTCGTACCTTTGACCCGCGTTTTAGTGAAAATGTCGCGCGACTGCTACCTTATGCTAGGGTGTTGGGGGTTTATGCTTTAGCCGCAGAAGCATTTGCGGGTGCAGCTTTTGGGGAAAATATTTTAAATTTGTTTCGCTTAGATAATCAAACTACGCTAGTTACCGAATATCTAATTACAGATGATGATACACTCAATGGCAAAGTACTTGCTGATATTGCCTATGGTTATGGAGTAGTACCAATTCTGTATATCAAGGCTAATCAATACACTTCTAAATTTATGCCTTCTGATGATATCATACTTGTTGTAGGCGATCGCTTGGTAGTTTTAGCCAGCATTGAAGGACTGTTCCGCGTCGAACGGGGACTCATCGCCACAGGTCAATTATTAGTGAGAATAGAAAAAGCTAACTCCCCCGAAGCCGCATTTGAAGGCGCAGCAGTCATTTCTCGAGTAACTGGTTGTGATATGCACTCAGCCCGAACTTTAATGAATCAACTACCAGCGACTTTACAATATCCCCTCTACAAACACCAAGCACATCGTTTAGTACATGAATTGAGTAAGTCGCAAGTTGTTGCTCATATCGAGTAGTTTGCTAGTAGGTTGGGTGGAGGCGTATGAGAAATGTTGACAGCAATAATTTACAAAACCATTAAATAAGTATCTTTGCCTTCTGCTGGTAAAACGCGCAATTTTTGATTAATCAAATCTGGCTCTAATCCTAAATCTTCTAAAGGGATTAATCCTAACAAAGGATCTGCACCTTCTGGTAATTCAATACAATTAAATATTCCTTCTCTGCCTTCAACAGAAAGATTTAGCATTTTAAAAATGCGAGCTTTGTGTATTCCTGTGGCTATTTTTACGTCAACTTCCCCTTGAAGAGGTAATCCTAAATCCCGAATAATATTTTTAGGTAAACACAGTCTGGTTGCACCTGTGTCCACTAAAACATCATGTAAAGTAATTGAACGTATTTGTTCTTGGGAAATAAATCCTCTTTCTGCAAGAGTCTGGTCAATTTGGTTAGTAATAGTGATTGTGGTAGTTACTTTGCCCATGTTTTCACTTTTGTTAAGTGTCATATTATTTTCCTCTTCTAACAAGGTTCAGTTAAACGCAAAGGGATGAAGAGGTAAACGCAAAGTTACGCGGAGTTTTTTTGTGATAGTGGCGTGAATCAATCAAATTCGCCCACGCCACTACAATTAATTTGTTGAAGATTATTCAGACTTCAGCTTTCCTACTTATCCGCCAATGCCTAAACGCCCAGCCAAACCGGGAGTTAAAGGTAAAAGTGTGGCAATCATTAAGAATAATGCTAAAAGACCTAAAGCGGCTCTGGCATCATCGGGTTCGCTGATTTCATTTAAGCTGGGGCGTTCTAAATCTCGTTGTAAAAACAAAATGACAATTGCCCAGTACATCGCCAAATTATTACCGAGAGAAACCAACGCCAACAAAATTAACGTTGCGACTGATGCTCTACCAGCAGTTTTACGGCCATAAATAGCTTGCACTATGCGTCCGCCATCTAAAGAGCCGGCTGGCATTAAGTTTAAAGCAGTGATGACCAATCCCAACCAACCGATAATAACTAAAGGATGGACGTTGACTAAAGATGATTGCAAAGCTGAACCAAGGACAACTCGCGCCAAGCTCCCGACTAAAATCGAACCTTGGAAAAACTGATTGGGTAATTGAAATAAACTACCTGGGTGAGAAAGCAATAACCCAATAATCAACATGATGAGAGAAACGATACCACCTGCGGCGGGGCCTGCCAAGGCAATATCAAACAAGGCTGTGCGGTTGGGTAAAAGAGATTCAAACCGCGTAATTGAACCAAAGGAGCCAATTTGCACTGCAGGTAACAAGAAAGGCCAGCTGAGGCGTACTTGATAACGACGGGCAAGTACCCAGTGACCAATTTCGTGGGCTATTAAAATTGTAAAGATACCCAGCCCAATGGGTAAGGCTTGTGGGAGTCGTTCGGGGTGGGCAAATAAATCAAAATTTAACAGTAACCCTGCTGTCTCAAAACAGGTGGCGACAGTTGCAATTAGCAATATACCAGCAAAAGCTTTTTGGGCTGCTGTGGTTGGTCGGGGATCGTTACGACTAGGCAGAACAATTACCACAGGTTTAGCATCTGTGTTTTCGACTAAAAACAGACGATACTGCTCACCAAGCCGTTCTTTTAAACTGGCACTGAGGCGGTTGTGAACTTCTTGGGGTTCGCCACGCAGATTACCTTTAAAAATAGCACCTTCTTGATAGGCGATCGTTTCTGTGGCAAAAAAGGTGTCAAGTCCAAAAATTCCTTTAATGGCGGTTAAATCGGCTTCAGGAATTGATACAACTTCGATGTTGATTTGGGCAACTGGTGGTTGTGCAGTGTTACCTTCTTGTGGGGTATCAGCCGCTAGCCTTTGGGTAGCGCGTTGTTTGAGGATGGCATCTTGTCCTGCTGCCCGCAGTTGTCTACCAAGATAAATGTATAAACCAGCAGACGCTACAACTAAGAACAATACACCTACTATATTTATGTATACGCCTGCGGCAAACAAACCAAAAAATAACAGCCAGGGAGCCATTAAAACCACTGACTGCAACCAGGCTAAGATTCCCAGTTTTCCAAAAGGTCTGGCGCGATAAAAGCCCCAGCCCAAAATGGCAAACGCTACCAATAAAATTGTCCCAATTATAGGAGTCTCTGAGGAAGCAAACATTTCCAAACCCTTCGCTGTGAAAGACCAAGCCTGAGTTGGTCAGGTGTGAGAGATATAGCAGAAGGCAAAAGGCAGTCTTGATGAAACTTGTTTCATAGCCAAGTCATGAAAGTGAGACTGGTATTTTTACTCAGCACTCAGCACTCAGCACTCAGCACTTTCAAGAAGAGAAGGCAGGAAGTGTAAGAATTTAATTCCTTGCATTCTCGCTTTCTGTCTTCTTCTCTATGCTTCTTGCCATACATCTATTAATGTATAACGCTACCTGTTTCTCGCCCAAATCAGTTATGAGGCAAAGGGGAGTCGGGGGTGGGGTGTGGGTAATTAAGAAGATGTGAACTCCCAAGTTTACAAGAGTGCCATTCCCCCCTACTCTTCTATGACTCTCGCCCGGTTGCCCAGGTGTCACGCCATTTGACTGTGCCTTCTTTGGCTATTACCCAACGGCGAGGTGTGATGTTTTCGCGTAGTGGCGATCGCTCTTCACGCCACATGGCATATTTATAACTGATTAATTTGCCTGCACTTTCATTGAAAGGAATTTCGGCAAACCAAGTATTCGTATTGATGTATTCCAGAGGATAAGCTTTCGCAATATCCCAATTGCCTAATTCTGGACAGTCACCCATAACCACAATTGTTTCGCCAGGTTGGGTTTGTACGCCGTTGAGTTGGACGCGCACAATGGTTTGACCTTTAATTCTTTCGCCAACATGGCTAATGACAATTACACCGCGTTCTTCTAAATGCAGGTCGTAAATTTTGCCATCTTTGACTTCGTATTTATTGCGGGTGATGACACAAGTATGTTCGCCGTCGGGGAGTTCGGTTTCGATTTCTGGTAAGGTTACTTCTCCACCACGGTTGAGGGCAACAAAACATAAAGAGTCACGATAGCGGCGAATGTAGCAGTAAACATCAGGGGTCAGATATTTTTGCCAATGACTCCCCATTGAAATTGCGGGGTTGAGTCGGCGTAAGCCAGACAGTAATCTGATGTAACGATAAATTTCTGTATCGTTGTCCCATTTTTCCATCATGGGGCGGTTATATGGGTCGTTACCACCATCAGTGTCGTTATGCAGATACTGTTCTGTACCGTAATAAATACAGGGAATGCCACGAGATGTCATAATTAAAGCGATCGCCACTCTCAACATCGCCGGATCGGGATTGAGCGATTGAAAGCGCGGCATATCGTGGTTATCAATGAAGGTAATTAACTCAGTTGCGCCGCTATAAAGATGGTCGTTGTCAAAAATGTATTGAATTGTCTGGAAACCATTTTCGGAACCTTGGGCGAGGGCGGCGCGAATGGCAACACACAAGCCAAAGTCTAGTATAGTCATCCCGGAGTTATTGGCAAATTCGATCGAGCGATCGTCTTGTGGCCCACTATAAATCCACTCGCCAAAAATAAATACATCGGGTCTGTGTTTGTACATATCGCCCGTAAATTCTTGCCAAAACCAGATGGGCATATGTTTAACAGTGTCTACCCGCAGTGCATCTACACCTCGGTCTAGCCATTGCTTGATGGCAGATTTGATATAGTCCCGATATTCACTATTATTTTCATTGAAAGTTGCCAAACCTGCTAATTCACAGTTCTGCACCTGCCATTCATCTTCCCAGTTTTGCACCTCACCATAATGGTGATACCAGTTATTTACATCATTATTAAAGTCAGCAATTTTTACGCCGTCATCATACAATTCACCTTTACTACCGCTAGTATCAGGAGTACTGTGGTTACAAACAATATCTAATACTAACTTCATGTTGCGTTTGTGCAACTCATCAATTAAGCGATCAAATGTTGTATTTCTTGTTTCTTGAGTTTCGTTTAACGAAGGGTTTTCATCTTGAGCAATGTAACGCGGATTGATGCGTTTAAAGTCTTTTGTCCAATAGCCATGTATAGCGGCATTTCCCACAAATAATTCTTCTACTTGCTCAAATAAAGGAGTTAACCAAATAGCAGTCACTCCCATATTTTTGAGGTAGTCTAATTTATCAATGACACCTTGCAAATCGCCGCCCCAATATTTACCCCAATCTTGCCCAGTGGGATCATAAAGTTCAGAGTTAATCCCTTCACTATTTTCGGGGTCGCCATCATGAAAGCGATCTACAACAAGAAAGTAAATTGTTTCTTGGCGAAATTCAATATCTCTGGTGTAGAGAAACTCTAAATTCAGTTCTGTGTCTGAAGGTGGTGTTTGGACAACTGCTTCGACTTCTGCCGTTGCTGAATCTACTGTGTATTGGTCTGGTGAGTATTGAGATGGAGGTGTTTGAACCATAAAAAGTTTTAAATCTAATTTAAATATCGACGGTGTGTTGTTCTGCACATCGGTATTATGCCATCCTGCTCTTGGTCAAGAGAATCTATCGAGAGCTAGTTTATATTTCTATCGTTAGATATATTTCTGATGCTAGAGGATAAAAACTCAGGTATATAGCAGCTAATTTATCTAGGTAGCTCAACAATATTAAATTAAATCTAAAATTTTTGTTTACTAGAAGAAATTATGCTTGGCAAATATCAAGTTTCTCTGATAAAAAATCTGCATAATCAGCCGTTATTTACAACTATCAGAATATAGAAATTTAATGATATAAAGGCAAGCTCAAATCCATCTAAATCATATATTTAATCTTAAGCTTGAACCTACTTATGTTAGGTAGGGAACAGAAAACAAGAAACTAAACATCAAATATGATTCCTAGAGCGTTTCTCAGTTTTGTGGCGTATACCTTTGAAGGAGACAGAGGCTAAAAACTAGGGGATAGAAGCAAGCGAGAATGATAAATGCTGTATATCATTTCAAGGTTGTTAACCTAGATTTAACGAAGATATAGGACTAGTATTTGATTTCCAAATTACTCAAGGAGGGCAGGAATAGAAAGTAGGGAGTAGGAAGTGAATTTATTTACCTTTCATTTAGGACTGCCATAGTACCCCCGTATTACAAATAATTACTCTGCAACTCATCTGAGATTTTGAGAGAAACGATTGATGCTACTGGTTTCTTGGTAAAAATGGTAGAGAAGGCAAATTAGGGTCAATACATCGGGAATTTTGGAGATTTTTGAGAGAAGTTATAGAACTGTTAAAAAAAAATATAAATTCCATTTTTATGGTAATCATTTAGCAGTGGATAAATGATGGGATACAAAGACTAAAAGCAAAACATATTGGGGAAAACTGGTGATATCATAACCGAGGATGAGAAAAGATAAGAAAACTAAATACACAGGAATTAGTCGTATTGAAATTTTAAGCGATCGCCACCTTGAACAAAAATAGCAATCAAGCAACGGATGTAGCCATTATGACTAAATATGACAAAGTTTTTAACTCACAAAAAACGATAGCAGAAACTTTAACTCCAGAGGAAGCCGTCGCGGCGATCGCAGTTGTCACAGCAATTGCCGATGCGGCTGCTGAAGAAATAGATCCCGAAGGTTTAGCAGGTATTCTTTGGGAATTTGAAGTTTTTGAAGAATATTCAGAAGATGAAATTATCGCCATAGTTGATAAACTTATTGATATCGCCGAAAATGAAGGCATTGGGCCTTTATTTAATACTGCTAATGAATCCCTCACAGAAGAATTAGTATTAGATGGTTTTGCGGCTGGTGTCGTTGCACTTTTAGACGAAGAAGAATTAATTATTCCTAAAAATAAGCAACCGTTTTTAGAACAGCTAAAATCAGCCTTAGAGCTTGAAGATGAAGAAGCTGATGAAATCGTTAAAGAAATAATTTCTGCTTTTCAAGCAGCCGAAGAAGAATATTTTGATGATGATGATGTAGTTACAGTCGAAGAATATACCGATAATATATATGAATCACCTTTAGGAAACTTTTCAGTTCCTATTCCTGTTGATCCAGAACAAGGAGGAAAAATTCAAACTCAAGAAGGCGTAGTGGGTTTTTCTGATGATTTTGGTACTTTACTACGCATTGATTATTATTCCATCCCTCCAGAACAATTAGAAGAACTAGAAGCCCAAGGACAAGCAGAATATCTGCAAAACATCTTAGTCGAAAAGTATGTACCTCAAGCTATTTTTGCAAATGTAGCTAATGCTCAAGTCAAATATAGCGAGTATATAGAAGATATTTTTGCAGGCGCATATTACGCTTTAGTTGATATGCCTAAAGGCTCAACCATCTCCCAACAAGAAAATAACGGCACTTCCACAAGATTAAATGCTTATCGCGGATTAATAGCTTTTATCAATGGGGAATTTTTATATATAGTTAGCACTCAACGCAACTTTTTAGATGGTGAAGTGCCTGGTGAAATTGATGAAGAAGCCGAATATATTAAGGATAATATTTTGTCTTTTGTTGAGACTATAGAGTTTTCCTAACACATATCTTGCACAAAGGCGACTGAAGTCGCTGCTACACAGGCAAAACAACTCGGGGTGACGCATCTGCGTCGCTCTAAGTGAAGCCATACATTCAGGCTGTATGCTGCACTAACAGCAGTCGTCTGCGGAAGAAAACCCTCCCAACGCAGTACTTCACTGCTATTGCGTCTATGTGTCCTTTGCGGTTCGATCATCAAAAATCTCTAAGGAATCGGCACAGACCGCAACAACCTATCCACTGTACTTCGGGCATTACGTCCGCCTCTAGGAATCAAACGATGGCACAGAACATAAGGCACTAAAAACTTAACATCATCAGGAATCGCATAATCACGCCCAGAAATAAAAGCTAAGGCTTGCGTCGCTTTTTGTAATGCTACAGTACCGCGAGGACTTACACCTAAAGTAATTTCCTCATCATGTCGTGTTGCCCTGACTAATTCTAGAATATACTGCTGCAAAGAAGTTTCTACCCTTATCTGAGAACAGATTCGCCGCAATTCCTGTAACTCTGCCAAAGTAATGCAAGGCTGTAATTCCGTATTTCTATTTTGCTGGAGATTTTGCAACATTTCTAATTCTTCTTGTGCCGAAGGATAACCCAAACTCAAAGACAGCATAAACCTATCCATTTGGGCTTCTGGCAAGGGAAACGTACCTTGATACTCAATTGGGTTCTGAGTAGCAATCACAAAAAACGGCTGAGGAACAGGACGCGAAACACCATCTACTGTTACTTGATTTTCTTCCATCACTTCCAGTAAAGCTGACTGGGTACGGGGTGTAGCGCGGTTAATTTCATCGGCTAGGAGTACATTGGCAAACACTGGCCCAGGGAGAAACGTAAATTCGCCGCTTTTTGGGTTCCAAATGTTAGTCCCAGTAATATCTGTAGGTAGTAAATCAGGCGTGCATTGCAGTCTTTGAAACTTACCATCTAAAGAACGCGCTAGAGATTTAGCTAGCAGCGTCTTACCCACGCCTGGCACATCTTCTAGTAATGCATGACCACCACTTAATAAGGCAACTAACACTAAACGAATTGCCTCATTTTTACCGACAATGGTACGAGCCAGATTTTGCGTTAAAACTTCAATTTGTTCTCTCATGCACTACAGAATAAGTGAAGAATTGGAATGAAGAATAACCTATGCCTTATTCCCCATCCCTGACTTACAGTATTCCCATTCCACCATGAGAAGTTAGCATGACTCACGCAAAACTTTTTGAGCAATAACGCAATCTTGTTGAATTTGAGTTTTTAAGGCTTCTAAAGACGGAAATTTCTGCTCTGGTCGCAAAAACTCAATTAGCTGCACAGCCAGTGTTTGACCATACAAATCACCAGACCAATCAAACAAATGGACTTCTACAGAAGATTCAGCACCGTTGAGGGTGGGGCGATTACCAATATTCATGACTCCCAAAATCGGCGGCGTGGTTGTCTCTGGTGTGTCACTGAGGATGTTCACTCGCACAGCGTAGACACCTTGGCGCGGTAAAAATTTATCGCTAGGGATTTGGAGGTTAGCAGTAGGAAAACCAATGGTTCTACCTAGCTGTTGACCTTGAATCACCACACCAGTGAGAGTGTAAGGTCTGCCTAAGCAGAGATTTGCGCTTTTAATATCGCCGCTTTCCAGAGATTGGCGAATTAGGGAAGTGCTAATAGGAGCCTCCAAAGTAGGACGATCAGCGTGAATTTGTAATGGAACGATGGTAACAGGAATATTGTACTTAGCTGCAAATAATTGCAAATCTTTAGCAGTACCTTGGCGTTGTTTACCAAAACAAAAATCTTGCCCAACGCTAATTCGTTGACACTTTAATGTTTGTACCAGAATTTTATCGACAAATTCTTCAGGGGATAAAGCTGATAGTTCTTTGTCGAAAGGTAATAGTACTAACTGTTCGACCCCTAGCGATCGCAATTGTTGAACTTTTTCATCCAATGGAGTTAACCAAGTCCGGGGTTTACCTGTGAAAAACTCCTGCGGGTGCGGATGGAAAGTGACAACTGTCGAATATGTCCGTTCTTGTGATTGGGTTTGTGGCGTTACTAAGCTTGGGGAGAAATCTGCTGGTATTTCGCCATTTTGCCACCTCTGACTTTCCTCAGCCTTGCTGATTGCTGAATGCAAAATTGGCTGAATCACCTTTTGATGGCCAAGATGTACGCCATCAAATTTGCCCAGCGCAACAGTAGTTGGCGTTAGAACCGATGTGGTTGAAGCAGCAATCCACACAGAACATCCATTTTGAGACAAATTTAGCACGTAGATTCTGGAATTTGAGGTTTATTTAGCCATTAGCCACAAGTAACCTCATGGTACACCGCTAAGAGTCAGACAAGCTGTATGGAAGATGGCTGGAGATATAAAGCCGCTAAACCATCTTCTGGCGTTGATTGTCTATTGGTCTGTCTGTTCTCCAGTCGTTGCGGCATACTTTTAAGGTACACTTTCACGCTGATAGCTCTCGATCACCAATCTAATCTAAAATCTACGATCGCTTCGCAAACAACTTCACCCAGAAAACTTACTAACAGAAAAAGATTCTGATAAGGGGGCTGATACTGGTATTTGAAGAACCATACCTTCCCGTGCCATAACCGCACCGGGAAACTTCGCCGTCGCTTCTTCGCCTACAGCATCGAGAAAATCGTCATTGTGAGCCGGATCGTGGTGGAAGATGACTAAAGTCTTAACGTTAGCGGCCTTGGCTATTTTCACCGCTTCTTGCCAGGTGGAATGTCCCCAGCCAATTTTCGGTGATTTGGGCGAATAATATTCTTCGTCAGTGTAAGTGCAATCGTAAATGAGAATATCCGCATTCCGCGATAGCCAGAGGACATTTTCATCTAGCTTGTCGGGATAATGCTCGGTATCGGTAATGTAAACGGCGGCACTTCCACCCCAATTCACTCGATACCCCACAGCTTCACCTGGATGGTTTAAAGATGCTGTTTCTATGGTAATGTCATTGATATGGATAGGTTGCCCTGGTTTGACATCGTAAAAACGCAAATTAGCTTGCATAATTTGCAAAGGCACAGGGAAATTAGGGTGCAACATCTGGTCATTCAGACGCTGCTCTATGGTGGAACCGTCAGGTGCGATCGCGCCATAAATATGAAAGTTGTTTCCCTTGACAAACCCTGGCACAAAGAAGGGAAACCCCTGCATATGATCCCAGTGAGAATGGGTAAAAAATAAGTGTGCGTCTATTGGCATTTGGCGCAATAAAGATTGCCCCAAAACGTGCAGCCCTGTACCACCATCAAAAATCAAGCGTTTACCGCCCGCTTGCATCTCAACGCAAGGGGTATTCCCGCCATAGCGGACAGTGTGTGGCCCTGGACTGGGGATGCTGCCGCGAACGCCCCAAAATTGCACTGTAAAATGTTTCTCTATCCTGGACATGGGTGTTGCTTGCTGGACTGAGCGGGCGATTTAGAACAATAAATGTTTTGTGTTTGAGAAAGTCTATGCTGTATTACCACATTTGGTAGAGAATGTGTTTCTTGGTAAAACAGCATACCCTGTTTAAGGTAAATTGTGTAAACACAGCAAAAATACTGCAAAGCAGTTATGTTATTTTTTCCTAGATTATATGTATCACTATTATCAAATTGCTCCTACTTTATAGCCTAAATTTTGCTGTAATGCATTAATTCGTCACAGAAGCTAAAAGTACAAAGTAGAAGGCAGAAGCTAAGTCTTGTTGGGTCTGTTGGCTCAAATTCATTCTGTAGTTGCCTTTGGTAGAAGTGAGTATAAAATAATCTATCCTAAAGGAATTTCCCAATAAGATAATTTTTCCAGTGCTGTTGCATAGGTGAGATTGTATTGCAACGGCGTAATACTAATGTAGTTTTTACGAATGATATGTACGTCAAGTGGTAAATTGTGCGGTAAGTTCAGTTCTTCGGGCGGTTCTATATCTTCTAGAACTTCTCCCGTTAACCAGTAATAAGTCTTGCCACGCGGATCTGTGCGCTTATCAAACACATCAATGTAACGCCTGACTCCTTGACGGGTGAACCTGACTCCCGTTATTTCTTCCCACGGAACAGGAGGCACATTAACATTAAGTAACATTAAATCTGGTAGCGGTTGGGCGGCTAGTTTATCTACCAAAATTCGGGCAAACTTCGCCGCCGGCACAAAATCTTTATAAGTGTGGCTAGCTAGGCTAAAAGCAATACTGGGAATGCCTTCAATCACTCCTTCCATTGCGGCCGACACTGTACCTGAATAAAGGATTTCTGTTCCCAAATTCGCACCTTGATTAATCCCAGAAAGCACCAAGTCTGGCGGAGATTCTAGTAAAGCCCAAAGTGCCAGTTTCACGCAATCTGAAGGAGTACCGTCACAAGCCCAAGCTTTGACAGCCGGATGAAAAATTGATTCAACAATTTCCGCGCGAATTGGCTGGTGCAAGGTTAGCCCATGCCCGGTTGCCGATCGCTCTCGATCAGGACACACTACAGTTACATCATGGCCGGCTTCTGCCAAGGAGTTAGCTAGGGTACGCACACCTAAGGCAAAAATACCGTCATCATTGCTAATGAGTAATCTCATAGGCCAATCAATTTTAGATTTGGGATTTTAGATTTTAGATTGACTGCGCCCAAAAGGGGAAGCAGCTTGGGCATTTTAGATTGACGATAACGCAGCCGCTTCGAGAGCGCGCTGATATTTTGATTTGTTTTACTCCAAAGGGTATGGGGCATCAACGACAGAGTAATCTAAAATCCAAAATTTAAAATCTAAAATTTAGAGGGTCAACAGTTAATAATCAACACTTAAAGCTTGATTGTCAGTGTTTGATATCACAACTACAAAAGAAAATCATCCTCATCATGCTCGATCGCCTCTAAACTGGTAAAAAGAAATAGGGTTATTTGTCTCCCTTTGTTGACTAATGACTATTGACCAATGACTATTGACTAATAACTATTAACTAATGACTAGCAATTTAGAAGCTCAACTTTTAGCATTACAGCAGGAAGGAGAAAAAGCGATCGCTGCTGCTGATACCCTAGAACGCCTAGAAGAACTCAGAGTTAGTTACCTGGGGAAAAAGGGGCAACTAGGTGCGCTGTTGCGAAGTATGGGGCAGATGAGTGCAGAGGAAAGACCAAAAATTGGTGCGATCGCCAATACAGTCAAAGAATCCCTGCAAACTAGTCTAGACCAGCAACGTGCTGCTTTGGAAGCCGCAAAAATTCAGGCGCAGCTAGAAGCAGAAACTCTAGATGTGACTATGCCGGGAATTTTCCGCCCCCAAGGTCGCATTCATCCCCTCAACGGCATTATCGACCGGGCATTGGATATTTTTGTCGGGATGGGCTACACGGTGGCGCAAGGGTCAGAAATGGAAACCGACTATTACAATTTTGAAGCCCTGAATACTCCACCAGACCACCCCGCCCGGGATATGCAGGATACTTTTTACCTGCCGGACGGTAACTTACTGCGGACTCATACTTCCTCAGTGCAAATTCGGTACATGGAAAAAGAGGAACCACCTATTCGCGTTGTGGCTCCAGGGCGAGTATATCGACGCGACAATGTAGATGCAACCCACTCAGCAGTTTTCCATCAAATAGAACTTTTAGCCATTGATGACGGATTAACTTTTACCGACCTCAAAGGCACAATCAAAATGTTTTTGCAGGCCATGTTTGGTGACTTGCCGATTCGCTTCCGCGCTAGTTACTTCCCCTTTACCGAACCCTCTGCTGAAGTAGATTTGCAGTGGAACGGACGCTGGCTAGAAGTGATGGGTTGCGGTATGGTCGATCCAAATGTGCTGAAATCTGTAGGCTATGACCCAGAAATTTACACGGGATTTGCTGCTGGTTTTGGTGTAGAACGGTTTGCAATGGTGTTACATCAAATTGATGATATCCGCCGTTTGTATGCTAGCGATTTGCGATTTTTACAGCAGTTTTAAAATAGTCAAAAGTCAATAGTCAAAATAAAGTGACTATTGACTACATTTTGGATTATTGGTTCTGCAATCCTAGTTGTGTCAGCTACCAAGGTTAAAATATCAATATGCAAATCTCGTAAGATTATGAGTGCAACCACTGGTACAAAACTGACTCTTGAGGAATATTTAAAGTATGAAAATGGAACTGATAACCAATATGAACTAGTGGCAGGGGAATTAATTATAATGCCACCTGAAAGCCCAAAAAATGTTCAGATAGCTCTGTTTTTATTAGTAAATTTCCTTAAATTTGTTCCAGTCAATCAATTAAGCAATAAAGCTGAAATTGTTATCAGTGGTTTTCGTGCCACAACGCGCGTTCCTGATTTAGTTGTGCTAACAGATGAACTGGCAACAATTTTACAAGGTACTACAAGATCCACAATTACTTTAGATATGCCACCGCCAGCACTGGTTGTGGAAGTTGTTTCGCCTGGCAAAGCTAATGAAGACCGAGACTATCGCTACAAGCGTTCTGAGTATGCAGCTAGGGGAATTGCTGAATATTGGATTGTTGACCCTCAAGCTAATAAGATTACTGTACTAACATTAGTTGATGGTCTTTACGAAGAAAGTATATTTTTAGGAAATACGGTCATAGTTTCTCATATTTTTCCACAATTACAGCTAACAGCAGAGCAAATACTCAATGCAGAATAAATCAAGATAAAACACTCATAGCATCTCCCAGTTAAGTGAGGTACAAAAATAATTTTTTTAACGTAGAGGAACGCGGAGTCAAACGCGAAGTTCCGCAGAGAGAAGTTGCCAAGAAGGTTTCTCTCCACGCAAACTTCGGTGGTTTGCCCAATTTTATTAGCAATGTATTAAGTAAGTACCTATAGGAATCGTACTTGAATATTGCTAAGTATACTGAGAAACGAACCTTTGTATGGCAAGCTTCTAGCCAATTTGGTTTTTCAGAAATCAAATATGAGTCCTATAGATTAACAACAATTATCACAATGTCCACAATGCCAGTTAGTAGCTTCTTGAGTGAAACCAAAGGAATTTAATAAAAACTGCCAACGGCATTGTTTGGTTGTTAAATATTGCTGCATTTGTTTGACAGCTTGTAATTGTGTTGATGGCTGTTTCTGCACATTTGAATTAATACTGTAATTGAAAGGATCGAGCCAGTTTAGTTGTCCGCTGCTGTGGAGTAATGCAAGGGCGACAGATGCATCAGGAAATTGGCGCGTTACTGTATTAATATCGCCTTTTTTTGGTAGTTTTTTAACTAATTTTTGTGCTGTTTGCAGTTGCGATCGCATTTTATCAGCAAAAAACTGTTGTCTTTGTTTATCCCCAGAATCTAACCACCCTGTAGGTTCACTCACTAATGTCAATGCTTCGGCGGGTTTACCATCTCGTCCGGCGCGGCCAATTTCTTGCACATATTCCGATAGTAAATGTGGTGCGTGAAAATGTACTACCCAGCGCACATCTGGTTTATTTATCCCCATACCAAAGGCGCAGGTACAAACCACAAATGGGATCTTGCCTCCTAACCAACTGGCTTCGACTGCACGGCGTTCGGTTGCACCTAAACCTGCGTGATAACTAGCGGTAGCGTAACCTATCTGGGTTAACCATGCGGCTAATTCTTCGCTATCTCGGCGGGTACGAACATAAATTAAGCCAGCTTGTTGCGATCGCTTTTGAATAAACTGGAGTAATTGTTGTTGTCTTCCTCGTGGTGTCCAAGCAATGCGAACACTAGGATGTAGATTAGCACGGTAAGGATTCAGGCGAAAAATTTCCGGTTTTTGTAATTGTAAAACTGTTTGAATTATCTTTTGCGCTGATGGGTCTGCGGTAGCAGTAAAAGCCGCAATACTAATTTTTGTTCCTGGTGGTTTTGATTTGAGTAAAGCAGGCCGCACTGCCCCTAATCTGCGGTAAGCTGGGCGAAATGTTTCTCCCCATTGCACTAAACAATGAGCCTCATCTAAAATTAAGGCGTTAATTTGCAATTGCGGCTGAGATAATCTTTCCCACACAGGTGGACTTAATAAAGTTTCTGGCGATAAATAAATTAATCGCAGTGTTTGTTTTTCTAATGCTTGTAGCGTTGCACGACGTTGAGACGAAGGTAATTCACTGTGCAAAAGTGCTGCACTCAGATGGCGTTGACGTAGTTCTTCTACTTGGTTTTCCATCAGTGCTACCAAGGGTGAAACTACTAATGTTAATCCTGTTTGTAATAATGCTGGTAGCTGAAAACAAATTGATTTGCCTCCACCTGTTGGCATAATAATCAGTGCATCTTTCTGTGCTAATAAACTGCTGATTATTTCTCCCTGTGGTGGACGAAACTCCTCGTAACCCCAAATTTTTTGGAAGGCTGCACGAACATCCTGCCAAGATGTTGCTACGGGTTGATTCATAGTTAAAAATAGTAGATGCGCCCTTTTTTCCACATTGAATATGAGGTTGTTATGAATATATCTGCTGCTAGTTCACATCAGCTTCAGTAATTTCACTATTATTTTATTTTCGGAGATGCCTTTTGGCGATCGCAGCATCAACTTCAATTATCCATTCGATTCCACTGCTTGGGCTAACTGCTGTACAAAAGCTTGATGTTCGGTGGAATTCAGCCCTGTTTGTAATACAGTTAACACCTGCTGCATCTCACCCCGTAACAATGCAGACGCATCTAACCACAATCCAGGAAAACCTTGGCTTTGAAACACACCTGCTTGATTTGGTTGCAGATTTACATACTCCCCTGCGTCGAGGCGGAACCAATCAATACGCTGTTCAAATACTTGCCATACAAGGTATTCTTGGATGCCATTGCGCCGATAAGCACGTTTTTTGTCACCTAAATCAACTGTGGCACTACTGGCAGCAATTTCGGCAATTAGTTCTGGTGCGCCTTCCACGTAACCATCTTGGCTAAAGCTTGATTGTCCACCTGCTTGAGCATCAATCAATAACACGGCATCAGGTTGGGGTTCATTGTCTAAGTCAAGGCGAACAGTGGCATTATCGCCCAGACGCACTCCTGGGGTCACAATTTTGTAATTCCACAACCAGCCCATTAAGTCGGCGTGGGGTTCAGCATGGGGTTCAAAACGCAGAGGTGAAGCCATATAGACAGTTCCTTCAATCAATTCAGCTTTTTTTAATTTGGGCATAGCATTGTAACGCCGTTCAAATTCAAAGCGAGTTAAGCGATCGCCATTTTCCAATGGAGGAACTGTCAAACGTGACATCGGGGAACGAGGCATAAATTTAGCCGCAAAAGTTTACTTTTATCCTAACAAGGGTTTGAGGTGTAAGGGTTCTGCTCACTTACACCTCGAAATTTCACACACCTTGTCTCAATATTTTCTCGTTCTATGCAGTGACTTCTTCCTGCTTTGCCTTAGTTTGCAAGGAGGCATAAAGACGATTTAAGGCATTAACATATGCTTGGGCTGATGCAACTATAATGTCTGTGTTTGCTGCATGACCAGAAAATACTCTCGATTCATAGCGCAAACGAATGGTTACTTCACCAATTGCATCAATCCCTGCAGTTACTGACTGCACAGAGAATTCAATTAGTTGATTAGGCACATTTACTACGCGGTTAATGGCTTTGTAAACTGCATCTACTGGCCCAGTACCAATGGCTGCATCGGTTAATTCCTCGCCGCTTGGGGTGCGGAGGGTGACTGTAGCTGTAGGTTGAGCGTTGCTACCGCAAGAAACTTGCACTAATTCCACACGGAATAAATCGGGAGCTTGTTGAATTTCATCATTGACAATCGCTTCTAAGTCCCAATCAGAAATTTCTTTCTTTTTATCAGCCACTTCTTTAAACCGCACGAAGGCTTTGTTTAATTCTGTTTCTGATAATTCAAAACCTAATTCTTTCAAACGGGTACGAAAAGCATTTCTGCCGGAATGTTTGCCCAAGACGATTTGATTGTCTGTTAATCCAATCAATTGAGCATCCATAATTTCGTAGGTGAGTTTATTTTTTAATACCCCATCTTGATGGATACCAGATTCATGGGCAAAGGCATTTGCCCCGACAATTGCTTTATTTGGTTGCACTAACATTCCTGTCAAACTGGAAACTTGACGGGAGGTTTTATAAATTTGTCTGGTGTCAATATTAGTTAATGGTTCTTCAGATTCAACTGCCCTTCCTAAGAAGGGATTGAAATATTGTCTGCGGACGTGTAATGCCATGACTAATTCTTCTAAAGCGGCATTTCCAGCACGTTCACCAATACCATTAATGGTGCATTCTAATTGGCGTGCGCCATTTTTAACTGCTTCTAAAAAGTTGGCTACTGCTAAACCTAAATCGTTATGGCCGTGAACAGAAATAATTGCTTGATTGATGTTAGGGACATTTTCTTTAATGCCCTTAATTAACGCGCCAAATTCACTAGGTGTGGTGTAACCTACAGTATCAGGGATATTCACTGTAGTTGCGCCAGCGGCGATCGCCCGTTCTAATACCTGATATAAAAACTCTGGGTCGGAACGTCCTGCATCTTCAGGAGAAAATTCCACATCATCAGTGAAACTTTTAGCATAAGCGACCATTTCTTCGGCGATCGCAATGACTTCTGACCTGGTTTTTTTCAATTTGTATTGCAAGTGGATATCAGAAGTCGCAATAAATGTATGGATTCTGCCCTTTGCCGCCCCTTTAATTGCTTCTGCTGCTGTTTTAATATCGTCGTGTCTGGCTCTGGCTAAACTACAAATTACCGGGCCATCTTCTGTTCCTACAATTTGAGCAATTTTGCTGACTGCTTCAAAATCTCCTGGACTGGCAAAGGCAAAACCCGCTTCAATCACATCTACGCCTAAACGGGCTAGTTGCTTGGCTATTGCCAACTTTTCATCGATATTTAGTGTTGCGCCTGGACATTGTTCGCCATCTCGGAGTGTCGTGTCAAAAATGATAATTCTTTCTGGTGTAGTCATCTTTTTAGCTCGTTGTTTAGTTCTAATTTTTATTTTGCTTTAAATATTTGTAACCTTAGGGCTTTACTCTAATTTTTGTAAATATTTATGACTAAGGCACTTGACCGTCTACTTTTTCTATTTGGTCTCTAATATCATTTAAATCTATATATCTATCCGTAGCATTACGCAATTCTCTAGCGATCATTCCTTCTGTAGATACTACTGTAATATGTGTATTTTTAGAGCGTAATAATTCAATAGCTCTTTCAAAATCTCCATCACCGCTAAATAAAACTACCCGGTCGTACTGATCTACAGTATTAAACATATCAACAACAATTTCTATATCTAAATTCGCTTTTTGTGAATAGCGACCGGAAGTATCATCGTAATATTCCTTGAGGATTTTCGTTCGGACTGTATATCCTAAACTAATGAGAGCATCTCGAAAACCTCTTTGATCTTGTGGGTCTTTTAAGCCAGTGTACCAAAAGGCATTAATTAAAGTTGTTTCTGATTGCTCGTGTTTAAAATATTCTAAAACTCGCCGAGGGTCAAAAAACCAACCATTTTTTTGTTGAGCATAGAACATATTATTTCCATCTACAAAAATAGACAGACGATTCATAGGGGAACCCATAAAAATTTACACCTAATATATAGAAATGAATTTAGATTGAACAATAGATTATAGCAACTCTTAAATCATAATTTTCTTAATATCGCTGACGGAACTTTTCATGTATAGGTTTTATCCTACATCTTACAAAGCATAAATTTTGCATCCACATAAACCCAAGCTGCTGGGTGTTCAACAGTTTAACCTCTAACACTATATAAATACGTACTACAATCAAAATCTACCAATAAAGTTAACTGAGTAACAGCATTGTTAGTTATATAAGTGTCAATTTTACTCCTAAAGAGGTAAGACATAGGTCTCAAGGGAAGATATTGGCTGATGTCCATATATGAATATAGTTGAGTTAAGTTAAGTTATCTGTTAAGGAAATTAGGCAAAGCATAAGAGCAGGGAATTAAACAGAGATTTCAAATATATTAATCTACTTATAGGTTTTACTGTTAACAAAAGATCGGATTTTTAGGATATCCGACTGAATGTCAAAGGGAGAAATCCCATGAAAATAAGCTTTCTGGATATTTTTTCTAGAAAGCTTGTTTTATCTAAACAGATGAAAATCCCCCAGTCAACCAATGCAGAATCGAAATATGTGCAGATCCAAACAATGGCTCAATCTCTACTGGGATGTGAATTCAAGAGTCATTTAGACATTTACTGGACTGAAAAGGAGTGAAATTCAGTTAGACTCATTAAACTGTGCAGCCAAACAGAAGATAGATTACAAAAGTATAAGATTCTCATTTAACTCTAATATCAATGTATTTTTACTCTTAAGGGACTGAATAAATTCAAGTTGTACGTAAACCAATTATTAACACAATATGGCAGAGGAACCTACATCTACCTTCACTAAAAAATATGTCTCTACTGCCAATATAGCTTCCGGCAAACCGACAAAAGTAACTCTGACAGCATCTGCCTACCAATCTAAGCTAGTAGCGCGCTTCAGCCATTTTTTAGTAGCTGCTTCCACAATTGGGGCGGCATTCATGACTGCTTTTAGTGTGGGATGGGTTGATTTGAGTGAAAGTCAGACACTTTCGGCATTTTTTCAACTGCGAGGTGCGATAACCGGAGCAACGTCTTTGACGATCGCACCGCCAGCCGATATCGTGATATTAGCTATTGATGACCAGTCAATTTCAGTTCCCGAACAGTACTATAATTCAGATCCACAACAGTATGCCTACCTAGAACCACTGAAATCTTTTCCGTTTAAACGGGCTGCTTATGCCCAAATTATCGAAAAATTAGTCAAAGCTGGGGCGCGGTCTGTGGCACTTGACGTAGTATTCGATACGCCAAGCAGTTATGGCATTACGGACGATCGCCAACTCCAAGCAGCTTTAAAAAAGTATGGTCATAAAGTTGCTTTAGCAGCGTTATATGAAACCTTTGAGAGCCATCAAGGTTCTTTTATGCAGTTGACTGTACCACAAGAGATGTTTCAAGTTGGTGGGGTTGTGTATGGTACAGTAAATTTTCCTTTAGATGCTGATGGCAAAATTCACAAATTAGCTAGTGAATTTTCTAAGCTGTTAACAGCAGATAGTGATTTACAAGAGAAAGTCTCATCTTTTGATGAAGCTGTTTTAGCCTCAGCCAACATCAAATATCCGCAGCCAAAAGGCGAGCGCATTTATTTTTGGGGGACAGCCGGAACATTTGAACAAATACCATTATGGTATGTTCTAGATGCACAAAACTGGAATAACTATTTGCAGCAAGGAAGAGTTTTTCAAAACAAGATAGTTTTGATTGGCTCAACAGAAAAATTACATAATGATTATCATCCAGTGGCTGTTGGTAATTCTTCTGAACGGATGTCGGGAGTAGAAATTCACGCCAATGCGATCGCTACTTTAATGGAAAATAAAGCGATCGCTCAAGCAATTTCTAGTCGAGCTTTGCAAGGATTATTTGTATTTGTTTTAGTGGGTACTACACTCTACATTGTCACCAGAACAAAAAACTATATCAAAAGATTTTTAGCAAGTATACTCTGTGCTAGTGTATGGGGAGGAATTAGCTATATCAGCTTTATATATGGTCAATTAATTTTCCCCACCGCTATACCAATAATAGCGATCGCTGGTAACGGCTTATCTTTTTTGGGAGCAGAAATCGCCAAAGAAAAGATGAGAACGCGCCAACTAGTAACTATTTTTCAAAAATATAAAACATCTCCTGTTGTACAAGAGATTATTAGCCAACAAAATGACCTACAAGATTTACTCCAGCAAAGGGATATCGCCTTATCAGGCAAAATCCTCGCCGGACGCTATAAAATTGTCAAAGTTCTTGGTTCTGGTGGGTTCAGTGAGACTTACATTGCTGAAGATATGCAACGTCCTGGTTATCCCCACTGTGTTGTCAAACAATTAAAGCCAGCCAACACCCAAGCTAAAAATTTACAGCTAGCCAGACGTTTATTTCACTCAGAAGCAGAAACGCTCGAAAAATTAGGAACTTACCCTCAAATTCCCCAACTGTTAGCGTATTTTGAACAAGACGATGAATTTTATTTAGTACAAGAATATATAGTTGGTCATTCCTTAATTAAAGAACTACCTTTAGGTCAAGGTTTATCAGAAACTACAGTCACCAAAATTATCAGGGAATTATTACAAATATTAGTATTTGTTCATGAAAACAAAGTAATTCACCGAGATATTAAACCCAGCAATATCATTAGGCGACATTCCGATAAAAAACTTGTATTGATTGACTTTGGTGCAGTCAAAGAACTATCTACGCCTCAAGTTGAGCATTCCGAGCAATCTCCTTTTACCATTGGCATTGGGACTAAGGGTTATGCACCTAGCGAACAATGTTTTGGTCGTCCGCAATACAGTAGTGATATCTATGCAATCGGTATGATTGGCATTCGAGCTTTAACAGGTATTGCCCCCCATGAAATCGACAGAAATGAAGATGGTGAGTGGGAATGGAAAGATAAGGCATTTGTCAGTGATGCTTTAGCTGAAATATTGAGCAAAATGGTACTAGATGACTTTAAACAAAGATATCAATCAGCCGCAGAAGTTCTGATTGCACTAGATAATTTACCAACTCCCCATACAACCCACTTACAGCTAGCAGATGTGCCTACCACACCTTGGCCAGATAGTTCTGCTGAAAATTTATAAGTATAGTAGTCGAAGTATAGGTTAGGGCATTCTTGATTACTCATAGGACTTACGCAAAAACTCTCTCTAACTCTTATAACTTCGTGTCCTTTGCGTCCTTTGCGGTTCGTTTCTTCATACTTTTGCGTAAGTCCTGACTCAAAACTTCTCACAGACTGGATATTAACTCAGCACGGGCTAAACGCCCCGCTACAGCTAACAGCACTTTGCTATAAATATTTATGGCTGAATTGTACAAAAAACTCAAAATTTAACCAACAGCATAATCAGTAAACTGACGCATATAAGGCGAATGAAAACCTAAAACAATATCTTGCTTGGGTACACCCAATTCTACTAAATCAGCAGCAATATCATCTTCTGTACCATTCCATTGCAGCCAAATTTTTTCATTTTTAATGTCTAAATGTATGACAGGGCCATAAACACGTCTTCGATTTCGCCAACCAACATAAAAAAGCTGATAATGGTCGTGTTCAGTATCAAAAATCAGTTGTACTTCTACATTATCTTCTCCTAAATCTCGCGCTGCATATTCTTTGAGTAATCTTTGGATATACTCTCGATAGATATCTAGCTTTGCCATAGCACAACCTCTTCTTTTTCGTCATCAAAAATCAATAAATTGACTTGACTACGTTGAATGACTGTCGCTTTTAAGGGTATTTTAGCAAAGACCTATAGCGGTAATATTTAATTCAAAAAAAGTATAAAGGCGGGTGCGGGAATTGAACCCGCTAGTCCCCGGAGATGGTGGAGACGTTAACCGATAACCCTACATTCTTCGTCCCGAAAGGGCAAGTTTTGAATAAGGGATAACCCGCCAAGAAGTGTAAAGTGTGAAGTCTGAAGTATGAAATTTTATACTTCAGCCTTCTGACTTTTTACAGTTCACCTGTTGCTAACATTTGGATGATGCGAGGTGTACCAGGGTCAAATCCTGCTAAATCCCAAGACAGTGGATCTTGAGGATCTACCAAGGTGATGCGGTATGGTGTCAGGGTGACGTATACAGCCTTGACATTGGGATTGATTTTTTTTCGGTACTCCTGCAAGGCTTGGCTAGGATGCTTGTAACCAGCCCAGCTTTCTGAGTCAGTCCAAAAGCAGACTACATCGGCTTTGAACTTATTTTTAATCATCCAGTCGTAAGCTACAGACGCATCTGTACCACCGAAGTTTTGATTGCTGGCTTTACGCACCGCCGAACTAAAACTATCTTTAGCAGTAATATCTAAGTCACGGAATTCATTAGCAAAGCCGCGAATCATGTAGTTTTTCTCGGCTTTGGCTGTGACTAATGCCATTGTTGTGGCAATTTCACAGCAACTTAGTCCCATGTCTGCAACTAAGCTACCCATCGAACCGGAAACGTCTACGGCGTGCATAAAAACTTTGCCTGTGGGTTCTACGACATCAAAAGACAACTCAACGGCTTTTTCTAAGATGTCTACGATGCGAGGAACGGGAGTCCAAGTTTTCTTACTGCGTCCTAGTCTTCCCCCAGACTCGTAAGTTTTGAGAGCTTTTAAAACATCGATTGGGTGGATGCGTCCTTTACGCAGATGTTCTTTATTGTTGAGAACTCCTTCAACACGCTCTAAGTTGGCGCTTTCGTCAGCGCGTAATACGCCTAGTTCAGTTAGTGAACCGAGGTTTCGTAACATTGCACCGATGGGCATTTCTTGAAATAGCAACTGCCAAGCAGCTTTGTCCATATTGCCCACTGGCGCAGCCATTTCGTGGGTTAAGCGTCCTTGCAAAATGGCTTCGTGAGTTTGTCCAGGGTTGCGCTTTAGCCATTCATACCACCAAATCTGCGCCAAAGCTTGTGAGGGTATTTCTGTGGGTAATTCTGACCAACCTCTGACAACCCATTCAAATAATTGACGGTGATTTTCTGTAGGTGGTTTGACGTGGAATAACCGCAAAGCATCGCGGTGGGTAAAGCCCTGGCGTTGTTGATATTTCAAGAGTTGGTAAGCTAAACCTTTGACATCTTCCCGTGATAGCCAAGTTTTACCTGCTTCCCGCACAACTTTACCAAAGCCCCGCAGAGATTTGGTGTAGTTTAGCCATTCGTAGAAGTGGCTACCTGTGCGGACAACTTGGGGGAAAATTTCAGCAAAAGCTTGTTTTGCTTCTTTTGTTTCACCCATCGACAGCAAGACCAAAGCCAAGATAGGTGCGCTGTTATTGATAGCCCGCCCATCGCTGGCATAAAGAATTTCTTCCGCTACACGGCCGGGATTTTCAGCGACAGCTTGGTTGACAACCGCTACAAAATCTTCAGTTAATTCTTGTTTACCAGCATAATAGGTGCTTTGGGCTGTCCCAACTAACAGACAACGCCGTAGCATTTGCCAAATGCCAGCATCAAACATCCAGCCACCGGAACGGCCTTGAATCATATCGGCTTCCCGTCCGGGTATGGGCTGAGTTTGTGGCGTGCTGGTTTTGTTTCTGGTGAAGAAGTTGTAGTTCATGGTTTCATCTCCCAGCCCTTGCGGGCAAAAATGAAAGGTGGCAGGGCAGGATTTGAACCTGCGACATCCCGCGTGGAAGGCGATAACCCTCATTCTTCGGCCTTTGCAGGCAAGGGGTGAATAAGGATGTTTAGGCGCTCTACCTCTGAGCTACCCGCCACATAAGAATTATTTTTAACTCAGCACTTTGTTGGGGTGTAGCGGAGCAGGATTTTCACCTGCACCTCCAGAATTTTGTCTCAAGGATGTTTTAAGTTATTTGCGATAACCCTCGATATGTCGGCCTTTGCAGGCAAGGTGGGCGCTCTGGTATTTGAGCTATCCGCTACTGAGGCTAACTCCTTTGGGAAAATCAGCTTGTAGTATTAATGTAATACGTGTAATTTTGAATGTCAAGGGGAACAGAGGGATATATTTTTAAACGCAAAGGTGAGGCAGCGCGTTGCGGGGGTTCCCCTCGTTGTAGCGACTGCCGTCGCGCTGAGGTTTACGCGGAGTGGCGCGGAGGTTTTAAGGGATTGGAGTAGAGAAATATTTCTTAATGTTTATATAAAAATTTTGTTTTTCAATGTGGAGTTTGCTAGGGAAAATATTTTTGCCTGTTTTTGCCGGAAATGTGGGGAGTTTGGGTTTGAAGTGATGCAAGTGAGCGATCGCATTTCTGCTCTTTTCCGTAATTTTGCCAAAAGATACAAAAACCAGTCCCAATTTTTGCCAATATAATATATTATTTCCCAAAAAATTCGCTTGGCAAAAATCGGCATGAGTGAAAAAACAATGGAAAGTGGCGGGAAGGGTTTTCTCGTTCTACTTTTGCCAATATCGTTTTTAATAATTTTCCTGGTTTCTACCTGGAGATTTTTGCTGGCTCTACTGGTTTTGATTATTGGTTTCAATATCTGGCAGCAATATCAATGGCAACAGTGGTGTCAGCGAGTTAACCCGGTTTTCCATCAGTTAGTTCGGGAAAACCAGGGCAAAATTACTCCGATGGATTTGGCAATTCGCGGTAGTTTTCCTGGGCCAACGGCAAAACGCTACCTGGATGGCAAAGCTTCCGAGTTTGGTGCAAGTATAGTCAATGCTGGTTCAGGCAATGAAGTTTATTACTTTATTACTGCCAGTATTTTGGGTAATATTCTTGACAGTAGCGAGCCTGTCAAAACTTTGTCTGCTCAACCTGTAACAACGGCTGCGCGATCGCTTTTAGCACCGCCAGCACCTCAAACACTAGTGGCAGAACCCGAAGTTGAATTAGCAGCGCCAGCAACTCATACAGAAGTTCAACCCAATTTAGCAAAACAGTTAGTTTTCGGTTCGCTGATTCAATCAGAATTAGCGAAACGGTTGAATGTTTATTCCAGCACTGTCTACAAGCGGCGTAATGATCCAGATTTTCCTGAATGGACTCGCAGCCGTGATCCTGATGGTATTGCTTGGAGTTTCTCGGAAAAAACAAAAGAGTTCTTTCCCATAGAAGAATCATGAATGAAGTATGAAGTATGAAGTATGAAGTATGAAGTATGAAGTATGAAATACAGGACTTAAGCATGAAAACTAAAAATCAAGGGTTTAGAGAAGGGGGCAAGGGTGTAGGGGTGTAGGGGTGTATATATCCAAAACCCTCACACCCCAGACCCGACACCGATTAACCCAGTCTTCACAGACAATCTTTGTGCGTAAGTCCTAAAATATAAATTTCATTTTTTGGCCTAGTTTGCTGCAAGCTACTACGCATCTATAATTTTCAGACTTCATACTTTAGCTTTCATACTTCTAAAGCGATCGCTTCGGTGATCGAGTTTAATTTATGCTGCTCTAACTTGGTTAGCAAATCAGTTAAAATTCGGCGCACCATCAAGGGGCCTTCATAAATCCAGCCTGTATAAACTTGAATAAGGCTGGCTCCCGCAGTGATTTTTTCCCAAGCGTCTTCTGCGGAAAATATGCCACCAACCCCGATAATGGGAATTTGCCCTTGGGTTTGCTGCCAAATAAACTTGATGATTTCTGTGGAGCGATCGCGCAATGGCGCACCACTAATTCCGCCAGCTTCATCTTGCGGGGGTTTCCCAGTTGGGTGAATTAGCTGGGTTTTCAAGCCATCACGGCTGATTGTGGTGTTTGTGGCAATGATTCCTGCTAATTGGTAGGTTTTAGCCAAGCCAATAATGTCGGCGATCGCTTCCCATTCTAAATCAGGTGCTATCTTGACAAATATTGGTTTATGTGTATTGTTTTCTGTTTGTAGTACGTCCAAGATAGAACTGAGCATAGCGGCATCTTGGAGCGATCGCAATCCTGGTGTATTGGGTGAAGAGACATTCACCACAAAATAATCGCCTAATTCTTTGAGTAAGCGGAAACTGTTGAGGTAGTCTGCGGCGGCTGCTTCTAACGGGGTGATTTTCGATTTACCTAAATTTATGCCGATGGGTATTGTATGAGTGAAATCTTGGTGTGCTGCTAACCTAGCAGCCATAATTGCTGCACCTTGATTATTAAAACCCATCCGATTCAGAACAGCTTGGTCTACAGGTAAGCGAAATAACCTTGGTTGGGGATTTCCGGGTTGGGGATGAAAAGTCACAGTTCCCAACTCAGCGAAGCCAAAACCAAAGTTAGACCAAATTTTTGCACCTACCCCATCTTTATCAAAACCAGCTGCTAAACCCAGGGGGTTGGGAAAATTTAGCCCAAACAAATTTTGTTCCAGCCGGCGATCGCACAGACACAAAGACTGCTGTAAAGTTTGATTGACTAAACTAGCAGAAGCATGATGATTTTGCGATAACCAATCTAGACTGCGAATAGCCTGCTTATGTAACCACTCTGCATCTGTTTTCAGCACATTGAACAGTAGTGGACGAAATGCAATTTGATAGATATCCATGTGAAGAAGAGAATGGAGTAAGGAAGCTGATAGATTTGGGCTATTACAAGAGTGTGACTTTCATTAATGATGAAACAACTTAGTGCATCGACCATTGATCAAACACCTTGTAAAAATGTCCTGTTTAATGCCCTGAATCTATAGCTGTACCAAAACGATAACCTTTACCGTAAACTGTGTGAATCAATGTAGTTTCTTTTCCGACTTCAATTTTGCGGCGCAATAAGCGAATTAATGCAGCAATTACATTACTACTTGGCTGTTCCTCATCTTGCCACAGATGTTCCATAATTTGAGCGTGAGTTAATAACTGTCCAGTATGCTCCATAAAGTATTGCAGCAGTTGGCTTTCTTTTTGCGATAGTTCAATGATGCGTCCTTGACGGTAGGCTACTTGATTGTCGCAGTCAAGCTCTAAATCAGCAACTACTAGCCTTCCATTCGTGGTTTCCTGGGCTTGAGAACCACCCCGACGCAATAAAGCGCGAACTCTCGCTAATAACTCGCGCAATTCAAAGGGTTTCACTAAATAATCATCTGCACCTGCGTCTAAACCTTCAACGCGATCGTCTAAAGTATCTTTGGCGGTAAGAAATAGCACTGGCGTAGATTTACCTTGTTGACGCAGTTGTTGACAAATCTCTAGACCAGTTTTTCCTGGTAGCATCCAATCTAAAATTAATAAGTCATAACTGCTAGTTGCGGCTAATTCACTACCATTTGTCCCATCATAAACCGCGTCAACGGTGTAACCTTCACGAGTTAACACGCGACTCAGGGGATCTGTTAATTCAACTTCATCATCAACTAATAAAATTCTCATGCTGCTTGAGGTAAGCAATCGAGCTATTCTCAATAATAAATGAACTGCTAACACGCTAAGGATATCAAGAAAGAGAATGTTGACTGTTGCACTACCAAAAGGGGAACTCCTCAAAAATAGCATCCGTCTGCTGCAATCTGTAGGGTTGGATTTTAGTGCTTTTTTAGATTCTGGAAATCGCCAACTTCAGATTCTTGATGCTAGCAGTCAAGCAAAAGGATTGTTGGTAAGGGGACAAGATGTGCCTGTTTATGTAGAGTATGGTCAGGCGCAGTTGGGAATTATTGGTTATGATGTGCTAAGAGAAAAACAGCCACAAGTGGCACAATTAGTTGACTTGCAGTTTGGTGGTTGTCGGATGTCGGTTGCGGTGAAAGAATCGAGTCCTTATAAATCACCTTTAGATTTACCCCCACACAGTCGGGTGGCTTCTAAATATGTTAATTGCGCCCGTGAATATTTTCACAGTCTAGATTTACCTGTGGAAATTGTACCCCTTTATGGATCTGTAGAACTAGGGCCAATTACGGGAATGTCAGAAGCAATTGTAGATTTGGTTTCTACTGGCCGGACTTTACGCGAAAATGGCTTAGTAGAAATTGAGACTTTATATCACAGCACAGCCAGGTTGATTGCTCATCCTTTAAGTTATCGGATTAATACAGGTAATTTGAATGAGTTAATTGCGAAGTTGCACGCGACAGTTTTAGCAACAGTTTAAGAGAAATTAGTGAGTGGGGAATTGGGTGTTTTTTCCCTACTCTCTGGTCTTTTTTCCCTATACTAGAATGAAGTATGAGAAAAGTTGCAAGATAATGCGATCGCTCTTGTCTTCAAAAATTAAACTGAATTTAAATTATTCCTATATCAATATAAACCCGGTTATTTTTTTGAGTAAAGTTAGCCAATATTCAATCAATCAAAATTTGAATCAAATCATTTTTCTCAGTTTTTCCCAAAAAATCAATGCAACCTGAATCGTATAATTCTGAGCAGGCGAGGTTAGAAGCTTTACGCCGATATCAAATTTTAGACACTCAACCAGAACCCGCTTATGACAATCTGGCTCGATTAGCAGCCTTTATTTGTGGTACTTCCATCGCCTTGGTGAATTTCATTGATGAAAATCGTCAGTGGTTTAAAGCCAAACTAGGTATAGATGTGCCAGAAATGCCCCGTAATGTTGGGTTATCTTATCTTTGCTTAGAACGCAAGGAGATAGTAGTCATCCAAGATACTCTAGAAAATGCAGAATACGCGGCAAATCCCGTTGTCACAGGCTATCCTTACGTGCGTTTTTATGCTGGTGTACCGCTAATTTCGCCAGATGGACAAATATTAGGTACACTCTGTGCCATTGACCCATCACCTAGAGAACTCAATCAACAACAACTAGAAGCTTTGCAGGCTTTAGGGGAACAGGTCATTAGCCAATTAGAACTCAGGCGAAATTTAGCCCAAAGACAGCAAACTGAGGAGTTTTTGCGTGAAAGTGAGCAAAGGCTGAAGCTTGCATTACAATCTGCAAAACTTGGTTCTTGGCAACTTGAAATCAAAACTATGGAGTTATCAACATCCAACCAATGTAATCTTAACTTTGGTCGGGAGCCAGAAGCCGATTTTACCTACAGTACATTGTTAGAATGCATTCATCCTGACGATCGCTCTTATATGCAAGAGTCGGTCAGACAAGCCATAGAGGATCACAGCGATTATGAAGCTGAATATCGCTGCATTTGGCCAAATAACAGCATTCACTGGATATTAGCACGCGGTAAAGTCATTTATGATGCCGATAATCAGCCAATTCGGATGATTGGTGTAACATCAGATGTCACCGAACGCAAGCAAGTAGAGGAAGAATTAAAACGCCAAAATTTGCGATCGCAATTATTTGCCGAAATTACGCTCAAAATAAGAGAATCACTCCAATTAGAAGAAATACTCGAAACTACAGTTAAAGAAGTACAACAACTGCTGCAAGCTGACCGAGTATTAATTTTTCGGCTTTGGCCTGATGGTTCAGGTACAGTAGTGCAAGAAGCGGTTTTACCTGGTTGGCCTGTAGTTTTAGGACAAGACATCCTCGACCCTTGTTTTCAACAAAATTACATAGAGAAATATCGTCAAGGACGCATCAGTGCCATTTTAGATATTGAAAAAGCCGACATTCAAGACTGCCATAAAGAATTTCTGCGACAGTTTGGTGTCAAGGCTAACCTCGTAGTTCCAATTCTGATTCGAGATGGCATTTGGGGCTTATTAATTGCCCATCAGTGCGCCCATCAACGCCACTGGAATCAATTTGAAACCCAATTATTGCTTCAGTTAGCTAATCAAATTGGCATAGCTTTATCCCAAGCACAACTATTAGAACAACAAACCCGCAACGTTCAAGAATTAGCACGTTCTAATTCCGAATTAGAACAGTTTGCTTATGTTGCTTCTCACGATTTGCAAGAACCATTGCGGATGGTGACAAGTTATTTGCAACTACTAGAAAGGAAATACAGCAACCAACTTGATGAAACTGCTGATCAGTTTATTAACTATGCCGTAGATGGGGCGCGGCGGATGCAAAACCTGATCAACGACTTGTTGAACTATTCCCGAGTGAGTACGCGCGGACAACCTTTTGTACAAGTTGATTGTACAGAGATTTTAGCCCAGGCGATCGCTAACCTCAAATTAGCGATCGAAGATAGTGGTGCAGAAATTACCTATAACCCTTTACCTGTCATCACAGGCGACCCTATACAACTAACACAAGTCTTGCAAAACCTCATCGGTAACGCCATCAAATTTCGCCGAGAACTACCACCACGCATTCATATTAGCGCAGTCGCAACACAAGCAGGGGAGCAGGGGAGAGAAAATTTATCCTCAGCCCCCAGCCCCCAGCCCCCAGCCACCTTTCCTCTTTCCACTCCCCAATACTGGCTATTCTCCGTTAGTGATAATGGCATTGGCTTAGAATCACAATACGCTGAACGTATTTTTGTCATCTTTCAGCGTTTACATGGTAGAAGTAAGTATCCGGGTACTGGTATTGGTTTGGCAATTTGTAAGAAAATTATAGAACGTCACGGCGGACGTATCTGGGTTGAGTCAGAACCGGGTGAAGGCTCGAACTTCTATTTCACAATTCCAGATCAAGCAGATCAACAATCGTGAATCATCCACCAAATATTATGCCAATTGAGGTTTTGTTAGTCGAAGACAATCCTGGGGATGCTGAACTTACACGCATTGCTCTACAAGATAGCAAAATCTCAATTAACCTAAATGTTGTTGAAGATGGTGTGGAGGCTATGGCATTTTTACGCAAGCAAAATAACTACGCCAAAAAACCTCATCCTGATATTGTATTGTTAGATTTAAACTTACCCAGAAAAGATGGTAGGGAGGTACTGGCAGAAATTAAATCTGATGACCATCTCAAGCGAATCCCTGTGGTTGTGCTGACAACTTCTCAATCGGAAGAAGATATTCTCAGAGCTTATAATTTAGCTGCTAATTGTTATATTACTAAACCGGTGGATTTTGATCAGTTCGTAAAAATTGTACAATCTATAGAAAACTTCTGGTTTGCGATCGTAAAACTGCCACCGGAGTAATGGCAATGGCAGGAGAATTAATCAAAGTCTTATTAGTAGAAGATAACCCTGGTGATGTATTTCTGTTACAGGAGTTATTAAAGGAAGTCAACACAGCAAAAGTAGCGTTGCGTCCTGTAGAGCGACTATCGGAAGCACTTCACTTGTTAGTGCATGATAATTTTGATGTTATATTGTTAGACCTGTCTCTTCCTGATAGTCAAGGTATTGGAACTTTTTTAAGTGCTACTCGCCAAGCCAAAGCTACCCCAATTATCGTACTTACAGGTTTAGATGATGAAACTTTAGCATTGCGCGCCATGCAAGAAGGAGCGCAAGATTATCTAGTTAAAGGGCAAGTAACGGGTGATTTATTAGTGCGTTCTATGCGCTATGCGATTGAGCGTCAACGTATTGAAGATGCCCTACGCCAAAGTGAAGAGCGATTTCGCGTTGCTCTAAAAAATTCGCCGATTTTTGTTTTCAATCAAGATCGAGATTTGCGCTACACCTGGGTGTATAACTCAATTTCTGGGTGGACAACAGAAGATATGTTGGGCAAACATGACTCAGAACTTATCCCCGCCGAAGATGCGCAAAATTTAACTAAGATTAAAAATAGTGTGTTGAGTACTGGTATAGGTACAAGAGCCGAAGTATCGCTCAATACGCCCCAAGGCATTCGCTACTATGATTTGACTGTTGAGCCGTTACGCAATGAGTCGCAAGATATTGAAGGGATAACTTGTGCGAGTATCGACATTAGCGATCGCAAACAAGCTGAAAAAAAAATCCGCGAACAAGCAGCATTATTAGATATTACCACCGATGCTATTTGTGTACGCGACTTAGAAAATACAATCCTTTTTTGGAATAAAGGTGCAGAAAATCTCTATGGTTGGCCAGCACAAGAAGCCTGGGGAAAAAATGCCAGTGAGTTATTGTTTAATGAACCATGCCCAGAATCGGAAGCAGCTTGGTTAAATGTGATTAGTAAAGGTAACTGGCAAGGTGAATTAACAAAGTTAACCAAAACCGGTAAAGAAGTCTTAGTTGCTAGTCGCTGGAGTTTGGTCTGTGATTCTCAAGGAAGACCGCAATCAATCTTGACTGTTGATACAGATATTACTGACAAAAAGCGCCTAGAATCCCAACTATTTCGCGCCCAGCGAATGGAAAGTATCGGAACCTTAGCTAGTGGTATCGCCCACGACCTCAACAATATCCTCACACCAATTTTAGCGGGGGCGCAACTCTTACCATTAAAATTCCCCGATGCTGACGAGCGCACCCAACATTTGTTAGAAATTTTAGAAATTAATGCCAAACGAGGCGCAGACTTAGTTAAACAAGTATTATCCTTTGCACGCGGTGTGGAAGGGCAAAGGATCAACTTGCAACCAAGACACTTAATTGTCGAAGTAGCCAAGATTTTAAAAGAGACCTTACCCAAATCGATTGAAGTGCGCCTAGACTTATCCCACGACTTGTGGATGGTTTCAGGAGATAGTACCCAACTCCATCAAGTTTTGATGAATCTCTGCGTTAACGCCCGTGATGCCATGCCCGATGGTGGGAGTTTAACTATAACTACCGAAAATTTATGGATCGATGCAAATTATGTCCAGATGAACCTAGATGCCAAGGTTGGCCCCTACATAGTGATTAGTGTCTGCGACACAGGTATTGGCGTTCCTGAGGAAATTTTAGATCGAATTTTTGAGCCATTTTTTACTACTAAAGCCGTCGGACAAGGTACAGGCTTAGGACTTTCAACGGTTCTGGGAATTGTGAAAAGTCATGGTGGCTTTGTCAGTGTCCAAAGCCAAGTAGGTAATGGTACTTGCTTTCGAGTTTATCTACCAGCTGTGGGGGAAACGGAAACCTTAAGCAAAACCGAAATATTACCCCAAACAGGTCACGGAGAATTAGTTCTGATTGTGGATGATGAACCTTCGATTCAAGAAATTACCAGAACATCATTAGAAACGCATCACTATAAAACTTTAATTGCTAGTGATGGCATTGAGGCGATCGCCCAATACGCCAAACATGCCGATAAAATTAGTGTCGTGCTAATGGATATTATGCTGCCTTCCTTAGATGGATTAACCGCTATCCGTACCTTACAAAAAATTAATCCCCAAGTCAAAATTATTGCTACCAGTGGACTCATGTCTAAAACTAAGTTAGGAGAAATCATGAAAACTGGTGTCAATAAATTTTTGTCCAAGCCCTACACAGTCAATGAATTATTGCTCAGGTTGCAGGAAATTTTTCATGAAGGAGGTTAATTATTTTTCTTACACCTCTGATTAAACCTTACCACTACCAATCAAATACAGCAGTGCCATCCGTACCGCTACACCACTAGTTACTTGGGCCTGAATTAAGCTAAATTCTGGGTCATCCATTAAATCAGAGCTAATTTCGACACCGCGATTGACTGGGCCAGGGTGTAAAACTTTGACATCAGGTTTGCACAGCTGCAACTTTTGGCGAGTAATCCCAAATAACTGATGATATTCTCGCAAACTTGGCAATAAATGTGCAGTCATTCTTTCTTTTTGCAGACGCAAAGTCATTACAAAATCAGCATCCTGCAAGGCTGGTTCTAGTTGCCAATGCAAAAATAATTGACCCTTGAGTGTATCGGTTGTCTCTTGATATATATACTCAGCAAATAATTTGGGTAACAAGGTAGGTGGTGCAGCCAGATGCACTTGTGCGCCGCTAGCAATCAAGCTCCAAATATTCGATCGCGCGACACGAGAATGTAAAATATCACCCACGATCGCAATTTTTTTCCCTGCTAACATTTCAATGTGGGGATTTTCTGGATCAATTAAAGTACAGATAGTAAATAAATCCAGCAATGCTTGGGAAGGATGTTCGTGTTGACCATCACCTGCATTCAAGATACTAACTCGCACCCCTAAACGATCCATTTCTTGGGCGATGGCATTTGGTACACCTGCTTCTTTATGGCGGATGACCATAATATCAGTACCCATCGCCAAATAAGTTTTTGCTGTATCGAGAATTGTCTCGCCCTTAGTCATTGAAGAAGTTGAAGCTGCAAAGTTTAAGGTATCGGCGCTTAAACGTTTAGCAGCCAGTTCAAAACTACTACGAGTACGGGTAGACGGTTCAAAAAATAAATTTGCCACTACCTGTCCTTGCAAAGTTGGAACTTTCTTTGTTCGCCGTGATAGTACTTCTCGAAAACTCGCTGCTGTTTGCAAAACAGTATTGTATTCAGCAGTAGTAAAATCAGCTAGGGAAATTACGTGATGACGATTCCAGGTGGTAGTGGGCATAGATATTTATTCGTTTGCGTCGCTCTTGTGCAAGATATGTGTCTACCAAGATTGACTTTCAGTATGCAGAGATAATAATAGCACCTGCTTTCAACTTCAGAACTCATATTTATCATGAAAAAAGGGACGTTTTGATCACGTCCCCATAACTAAGTTATCCAATACTCAACTTCTGATTAATTGGAGAAGCTTTACAACTCTTTCAAGAAATCAATCATTGCTTGTTGATCATCAGGTGTCAGTGAACGGAAACGAGCAATAACTTCCCGTGCTTCACTGCGATTAGTAGTCGAAAGCTGACTATTATATGGCGGGCAAATCACATCTTTAGCTGGTGCGCCATATAAGTTGTAGTTGATGACATTGCCAATTTTATTGGTGACTTTGCCATCTGGAGGAACAGGACATCCGCCACCAGGCAGTTTGGAAGTCTTAGTAGAATCATCTGGTGCAGGTAAGTCATGTAATTCAATCGCGGCTAAAATCGCTTCATCGACTGAACGAACTACTAAAGGTGCATTGGTGACTTCACTATTAGTAGTTACAGTACCCGCAGGAGTTAAGTTCCGAGTTAAGGTACTCAAATAAACGCGAGCATCATGTAAAAATGGTGGGCCAACCTTACCAATACCCATCAACGGTGGTGTGCGGAACTCTTCACCCTTAGCAGTTGCTTTGCGGTTAGAGAAGATGTCATCAGTTAAGTTCCGTGGCAAATCGTAGGTCATGTAAGCCTGAACGAAATTACCTCCACGAGCATCATCTTGACCTTTACCATTGCGATCGCGTTTCACAACTTTAGCGCGTCTGATGATAATTGGATCGCGTGGAGTTGGTGCAAACCGTTCCGCATCAATCGTGGGGCCTTTATGCAGAATCAAATCTGAGAAAATTGGCGCCCAACGGTAGCTGAGAATATCCACAACTTTTGCAGCATCAGAACCCAAAGCTGGGTCGCCATCAGCAGGTGATTTACCAGTTCTTTGAACGGGTGTATGACAAGTTACACAACCCACAAATTTATCTGTCTGGTTAATGGCATGGACATCCAGACCATCACCACCACTAGGCATCCGGCCAGGAATCATCCGATTAGAAAAAGCCAATAAATCGATACCAAAAAGCTCTGCTCCTCTTTGTACTCTGGCAGCTGGGCTATTACCCTTGATTGGTTGAGAAGGATCTTTGGAATTTAGCACAGTTAAGAGATTAGGGCCAAATTCTGGGGGAGCAGTCAAACGCAAGAAGTTGCGCTCACTAAACGGTGTACTCAGATGAAACTCAGGATCAGTTACTGGATTTCGGCAGTTTTTATTGTAAGGAGCAATAGAGGGGTCAGCAATATTAATCTCTGTATTGTTAGCCAAGCTAGTCAGACCAAGCTCACCTTGCAAGCCCCCAATGATAAATTGGAGCATTTCTGCACCATTAGCACGTAAGCCGAACCTGCCAACTCCAGCAGCTAAAGCATTAGGTTTATCAGCTGTTGCATTGGCATCAATCATATTGACATTACCTGTCACACAATCACCAATACATTGGAAGAAACCAGTGTTCAAAGAGGAATAACCGCCTCTGCTATCACTTGGGTCGGCCGCGCTTGTAATATCTACGGTGGGAATAGCCTCCATCAATCCCCGACCAATGTAGGGAGGGCCAGCACGTTCAGCCACACCACGACGAAATCCACTCGCACTTAGCCCTGTTTTGGGATCTATCCCACCCACCAGGTTTTTATCTTCGGCAATGCTGGGGATAGCATCTGGTTTGCAATCGATAGTCGGATCGAGTTCTTTGAGTTCCTTAATCGGAGGACGGGTATGTTGGACAAAACCACCAAAATTCTGGGCAATACCGTTGACATTGCTAGTACCATCCAAAGGGTCGTATGATCTGTTTTTGTTTGGATTATTGGCTTCTTGGGATGGTGAAAAGTCGCCAAATATAGTAAAAGCTGCGCCTCTTCCAGTGTTATTGCTGGCATCTAAGGAAGGATCTGCTTGACTAATGATACTTAAGTCAACAGAACCATCTGGGTTGACCGGATCTAACCGTTCACCAGCAGCTTTACCACCATTTTGGGTATCGCCTGAGGTATAGCTGAAGTTAGTAGGAGTTGTACGTCCCGCACGGCTGACATTAGAAGTACCCGTAAGTAGTCCTGCTCCTGAAACCGACTCTATGTTATTCAGGTGACAACCTGCACATCGAGTTTGGTTAGCCATTGAGCCTGCACCTTCCGCAGCAGTGTGTGGGGTAGTAAAAAATGAAGCCCCTTCCACTAATTTTTGGCGAGTCGATTGTGGAACAGAAGGATAAAGCAATCTATCTAACTGAGCTGCGGTACTTAAAGGTTTAAGTCCGACATCACCATAATTATCACGCCGCAACCGCTCTGCGGGGCGAAGAGGCTGGTTCGGAGGGTCAACTACAAAGCCGGATGTAACTTCGACTTGTCGCCGTGCAACTAATGTTGCATCGTCAGGAACGTTAGTACCAACCTGACCGAAGACTTTTTGTGGGTCAATATACGCGATGAGCAGTGAAATGCTCAACGACAAACCCACCATTAATAAGAGGAGTTTTGGTTTTCGCATTAATTGAGTTTTTTCAGTCTTATTTAATATTTGAGTAAGTGAAAGTTAAGGCTATTGATTCCATATAGGATTGATAGCCTTGGCGTAGCTGATTACTGAAGTAAACAAACAAGTATTGATATCAATACGCTGACTTTGATTCCGGAAATACCAGCGTAATTACATACATTACTACAAAAAGAAAGTTACACTATCTACCATTAAATATTTCTACATAAACAATAGATAAAACCTATGTATATCAAGAAACTGTAAAATTAATGTCATATTCATGGAGAAATTATGTCACTAAATTAAAGTTAATTTGTTTATCAATTTGAAACACTATTTTAATCAGGAATAACTACGGTTTTTTCAGGTGTTTAAACAAACATATATAGAACGAAAGCCTTGCAGTATAGTTATTGTGGAATTTACCCCTATCTACGTTGCTCTAGGATTTATATATAAAAAAATATTAAGATTGTGTAAACCATAGTACCAGTTAATCATAGACTGAAGAACAAAAATACAGTAAAAAAGCAGCTAACGCTCACATGGTTTTACTTGTGCTTGGAAAGTTACCTGCTTAATAGTTTATTTACATTTGTCAGGATAAAGTTTTTTAATACTTTATTTATATTCCTAAGCATCCTATTTGATTTCTCAACAAACAGCAAAGTTGAGAAATAGGAAGTAGATAATAGGAGCAAATAAGACTTTGTAAGTATAGATAAATTTGTTAACAATCAAATATAAATTCTCTATGTCTGAGTAAGTCCTATTTATCTTGTTTAATCTGATTTTGATATTCTTAAACAAGATTAGTCTTATTCAATAGAGAGAAATCCGATTTGATGAGACATCAGACAATACAGTGTATGTAGTGGCGTATCTAGACTACAGTAGTGTACAAAATATAACTTATATTATGGCTTGGCCGGACGGGCTAGAAGCCTACACCACAAACGAATTTTAATGCAACATTTTAGCTGTGTCAGTCCAATACTCCCTACTCCCCTTTGTTAACCTAGCCTGAGTCTTCAAGCTAGGTATGTATAAATTATGGACTATCACCGCAGCAGATTATTGTGGTAGATGCATAACCTGTAAAGCTAGAGAAATTAAGGTCAGAAATGTCAAAAAGCCTATTGTATCTAGCATTGTAGTGACCAAGGGCCCGCTAACTAAGGCTGGGTCAAGTTTGAGGCGTTTCAAACCCATTGGTAAGAGAGTACCAAGGGTCACAGCCACCATTGTATTAGTGGCCATAACTGTACCTGCCACTAATCCTACCCACCGTTCTTGAGGTTTAGCCCAAATCATGGACAGTGCCATCATAGTTACGCCTAGAACTAAGGCTGTACCTAAACCAGCAAGAATTTCTTTGCGCAGAATTTTCAAAGTATCTTTAGATGTGACTTCACCTACACCCAAACCTCGAATGGTTACAGTTAAGGCTTGAATGCCTACAGTCCCACCTGTATTGGAAAAAATCGGCATAATAACTGCTAAGACGGGTACAGCAGCAATTACTGATTGAAAAGGAGCGATCGCACTAGCCGCACCAATGTACAATGCCATAATTGCCAGCAACCAAGGTAAACGATTACGCATCGTAACTAGTGGTGGAGACAAAGCCTCTTCATCACCACTCACACCAGCTAACTTTTGAATATCTTCGGTGGCTTCTTCTTCCAAAATATCGACTACATCATCAATGGTGATGATGCCGACTAATCTCTCTTCCCTATCGACTACAGGGATAGCGATTAAGTCGTAACGCTTCATGATTTGGGCTACTTCTTCTTGCGGAGTTTCGGTTTTTACCTTAAGAACGCGATCGCTCGCAATATCGCGGATATAAACATCAGGAAACGTAAACAATAACTGACGCAGTGAAACTACTCTGACAAGTTTGCGGTTATTGTCAGTGACGTAGGCGTAGTAAATTGTCTCTTTGTCTTCATCTTGGCGACGGATTTTACTTAAGGCTTCACCTACGGTTAATCCTTCTTGCAACCGTACATATTCAGTTGTCATTACCCGGCCAGCCGTACCTTCAGGATAACCAAGAATCGTGGCTGTAGCTTGCCTTTGTTCTGGGCTTAATTGTTGTAGTAATCTTTTAACTACCCCAGCAGGTAATTCATCAAATAATTCTGCCCGTTCATCGGGACTCATCGCCTCCATAATTTGTGCTACCTGGACATTATGCAGAGAATGAATTAGTTCTTCCTGCAACTCTGTTGGTAGATATTCAAAGACATCAATAGCTTGAGATTTATTTAACAGCCGAAAAGCGATCGCGCGCTGTTTTTCGGGTAATTGGGCAATATATTCTCCAACATCCACAGGTTGGAGCCGATTTAAATCAAATTTAAGCTGATTTAAATCAGTGACATCAAGCAGTGAATCACGAATTTCTTGTGTAAGCATGATACCTCCTATGTGCCTCCCCCGCGCCGAGAGACACGCTCACCAGCTTAGAGGAGGTTTGTACTGCCGTCTTGTGGACTTTTGTCCATAAAATCCTAGAAACTCAACATCAATAGCCAATCAAGGCATTGCTAAGTAATCATCGTAACCTGAAATAGTACGATCTGATCAATTTTAAGTGCGGATAGCGGAATTAGTAATTTTCCGTACTAACACCCTGATGATTGCCCTGATTTTTTTTGTGATTAGTGTCGATTTTACTATTGCTCAAATTTGTGTCAAGCAAATGTAGCGATTTGCCAGCAAACTTTATCAAGTCAAAATATTTACAGACAGCCATTAATTTGCGCCATCTTTCCTAGGTTGGGTGAAACAAAACAAACCCAAAAATCACCATTTTGTGTTGGGTTACGGCGCATAGAGATTAACCTTGTTGCTGTGAGTATCTCTTCTACGCCTTTACCTAACCTGTGTGATCTATTTTATTCTTCTTCGGACATAGGTAAATCTAGAGCTATCAACAACGCCTGAGACAAATGAAGCATGACTGAATGAGAAACTGCACCTCTTAAACGCAAAAAGCGGGTTTTAGATAACACCCGCACTTGATCTGCCATTGCGATCGAATCTCTCTTGAGTCCCCCATCAGGTGCTAAAATTAACACCTGGGTTGGATAGACTCGCTTTCCTGATTGATAAGTAGTGCAGGGAACTGCTAAAACAACCGGACTCGACGAATTAATTGCATCACGACTGACAATAATTACTGGGCGAGTCCCTCCTTGCTCTGAACCTTCGGTTGATTCTAGGCGAGCATCATAGACCTCACCCCTTCTCATTACAGAGATTCCTCTAACAGAAATGCCTCCCACTGAGCAGCGGCGAATTCAGTTTCTAGTTTGAGTACTTCTGCTTGATAATCAGGGTCGCTGACCATTTCTGTCAAAGCCGCATCAATGGCTGCTCTTTTTTGTGCTGCTAGTTCTCGACGTAACGCTTGCACCATAAAATCATTACGACTTCTTGCTTTGCCTTCTAAAACTGCCTTGTCAGTTGCTTCTAAAAGCTCCCGTGGTATTGCTAGTGTCGTGCGAACGGATTCGGCTTTCATGTAGTGATGATTATTTTGATGTCTTCAGTGACGACTTCTATGATATCACTCTTAATCGTACTCCGACCCTTGGAGTTCTACTGAAGCCTATGTAACAACTAAAAATTCCACCCTACAGTAGTACCTAATCAGTCGTAGAAAAGACCTTTGACCTCAGCGATAACGAGTTCACATTACACATTGACTTGCAAAATTTATTCATGTTCAAAGTCCAGATTCCGCCTGAATTTTGGGAATCTGGACTGGGAATGAGCTATCATGTACTACTTACGTGGAAAGAGTTAAGTTTATGGTAATGGTCAGTAATTAGGCAGAAAATGGAATTTTTTTTGTGACTCTGGCTTAAACCACCGATCGCTTGAGTGAACCATCAGCATAAAGTTCAAGCGGAACTAATTCGATTTTGCCGTTAACTTTAATTTGGGAATAAACTACTTTCACTAACTGAGCATGATTTTCGTTGTAACGCAAACACATAATAAAACCCCTCGATGACAAATTGGCTGCATTTAGTTTTTTTTAATACTTTTGATTGACTAAGTTAAGTTCTGAGTGAAGAGTACATCCTTTCAAGGTTTGTTGCTTCTATTACTAACAAACAAATGATAAAAATTAGTATAAAATGCACACCGTATATGTAAAGATTTCAACAAATCTCAACTTATACGGAGAATTCATTCATAGCTGTGTAACTAAATGGCTAGTAACGCGAGATAATAAGTAATCCCTACACCCTTAGCTGTAACTCCATTCTCCTTAAGCTACAGGGTGAAATTTCGCCAGCATCCCTTAACCTAAGTATGAAAACAGCTACTGAATTACAAACTCGACTGGAGCATTATTACCAACAAATCAAAACTATCATCCTAACGCGTCAAAATCCGATTACTGGTTTGCTACCTGCGAGTACTGCTATTACTGCCCACGGTGATTATACTGATGCTTGGGTAAGAGACAATGTTTACAGTATTTTGGCGGTTTGGGGTTTAGCGCTGGCTTATCGCAAAGTTGATGAAGATAAAGGACGCACTTACGAACTAGAACACAGTGTAATTAAGCTGATGCGTGGGTTGCTGTTTGCGATGATGCGACAGGCGCATAAAGTTGAGCAATTTAAACATACTCAGTCACCTTTAGATGGTTTACACGCTAAATACAACACGGCTACGGGGGATATTGTCGTTGGTGATGATGAGTGGGGACATTTACAACTAGATGCCACATCAATATTTTTACTGATGCTGGCGCAAATGACTGCTTCGGGATTGCAGATTATTTATACGATTGATGAAGTAAACTTTGTCCAGAATTTGGTTTACTACATTGGACGCGCTTACCGCACACCAGATTATGGGATTTGGGAGCGGGGGAATAAAATTAATCATGGTAATGCTGAGTTGAATGCCAGTTCTGTGGGGATGGCAAAAGCAGCATTAGAAGCGATGAATGAATTAGATTTATTTGGGGTGCGTGGTAGTCAAGCTTCGGTAATTCATGTGTTACCTGATGAGATTGCCCGTGCTAGAAGTACTTTAGAATCTTTGTTACCGAGAGAGTCGGCTTCTAAAGAAATTGATGCGGCACTTTTGAGTATTATTAGCTATCCTGCTTTTGCGGTGGAGAATTTAGAGTTACGCGATCGCACTTTTAACGATATTATCAATAAACTCCAAGGCAAATACGGTTGCAAACGCTTTTTACGCGATGGACATCAAACGGTTTTAGAAGATAACCAACGCTTGCACTATGAACCTTGGGAATTAAAACAATTTGAGCATATTGAATGTGAATGGCCCTTATTTTTCACTTATTTATTACTTGATGGTTTATTCCGTAATAATCAAAAGCAAATTCAACAATACCAAGAAATTTTAGAAAAGCTCTTAGTAGAACGTGACGGTTATGGTTTATTGCCAGAACTTTATTACGTACCAGCCGAAAACGTCGAAGCCGAAAAATTAGCCCCCCAAAGTCAACCCCGGTTGCCCAATGAAAATATCCCCTTAGTGTGGGCGCAAAGTTTATATTTTCTCGGACAAATGTTAAGTGAAGGGTTACTAGCTGTCGGGGATATTGACCCTTTAGCTAGACATTTATCTGTGGGAAAAAACCGCGAAGCCTTAGTACAAATTGCTCTGTTAGCTGAAGATGATGACTTACAAGCAAAATTAGAAGTTCACGGTATTGAAACTCAAACACCCAAGCAAGTAGAACCAATTCAAGTGAGACAAGCCGGGGAATTATCAACTATTTACACTCAAATTGGACGGAACGATAAACTCGGTTTGACTGGGCGGCCAGTGCGCAGATTGCGGAGTTTAACTACATCACGCATCTATCGCATTTGTGGTGAAACAGTAGTATTTTTACCGTCATTTTTAGATGCACAGCAGTTTTATTTAACGCTGGATTATCATTTTTTAGTTGATCAAATTAGAAGTGAACTGGCTTATATTCAACAATATTGGAGTGATTTAGGTCGTCCGATTTTAACTTTAATGCTGACTCACACTATGTTAGAAATTGGTGCTGAGGCATTACTAGAATTAATGCAAGAACTTAAAGATGGGATTTGCAATGGTGTGCGCGTTAAACTCGGCAGACTGAATCAATTAATGCTGACTGGTGCTATTCAAAGAATTGATTTTCTCCAAGATGCCGAATTTTATCAATCAGCAATGCAAGATGCTGCACCTCATTGTTATTACTTGGCTTACCATCCGGGAAAGAGTTGGCGTTTAGGGCATACTCAAGAATTCCAAATGGAGTATGAAACTAATTTGGGTTTGTTGCTTTCTTCATTGCGGGGTTCAGAGAATCTCTATGAACAAATTGAGTTATTGCAGACTTTAAAGCGCTTACAAGGATTAGATTTTGACACTGGGTTTGGTGGCCCTGATATTCGCGTAACAGTAGCAAATTTGCTGGATGAAGTTTACACCAAAGCTGGAGATTTGGGTATTTGGGGCGTAGTCCGTCGGGCGGCGGGGTTGCTACAGATGGTTGATATTGCTTTAACAGATGCCGTCACGAGTATTTTGGTACGTGGCAAGCAAGCTGCTGTAGGCAGAGCCTATAGCGAAGCATCATTGATTACTATACCGATGCCCCACAATGAAATTGCTGAGAAAATTAATAATTTCTGTCGAGAAGATATCCGCGATCGCGTACTTACACAAGAAATATTACTGTATCTTGGGAGTATGATTCGCTCGGAACCAGAATTATTTCAAGGGCTGTTAACTTTAAGAGTTGGCTACCTCATCTTATTAATTACTAGCGAATTAGCACAAGAGTTACGTGTAACTCAAGATGAAGCCTACGAACAGTTAATGGAACTTTCGCCCTTTGAAATCAAAATGCGCTTGCGTCAGGTGTTAACTGGTTATACCGGGATGAGTAACTTGTTACGCCAGCAAGAATCACTGCACGTTAAGCAAAAAGAAAGCGATATTAATTGGGTAGTGTTACCAACAATTCCTGAAGAAATTGAAGTACCTGCAGGGGGGTGGCGACGCTTTCGCCAAGCTGAAGGAGCGTTAAACCGCGTCCCGAAAAACTTTTTTCAGCAAGTTTGGCTATTAATGCAACATTGTAAGGGATTGGTCATTGGTGACAAACTAGAGCGGCGTAACCGTTTAGATAGCGAGTTGATGTTATCAGAAATGACCTCTGGCGAAAAGAATTTTGCACTGCGGATTGAGCATTTATTGAATAAAATTGAAGCACCAGAATATCGCCAAGTTAATATTGAAGCATTAATTGAATTAGGTGCGATCGCATCGAAAAACCCCAGTTTGCAAATCGAAGAATATATTGTCTTAGATGTGTTAATTGGTCATGCTGTGCGCTTGGCCTGGTTAGAAGTACATTCAGAACGTGGCGATCGCTATGATGAAGATAAAGCAAATGCTTGGCGATCATTTTACAACACATCTCCTCAAGATTGTGCAACTTATATCCTCAAAGCTTTTAGGTTCTTAACTAAGTTTGGTGATGTGAGTGTGGTTTAAGAGAAAATTTCACTCGTCTACGGTAATACCAATTCTTTATAAAGCTGCATAGAATTCATTTATCGCAATTCCCAGTTCGTGAGGTACAAAAATAATGTTTTTAACGCAGAGGGACGCGGAGTCAAACGCAAATAAACGCAAAGGTTTACCCATTTTTACTAGCAATGTATTCAGTCCTTCAACAGATTAGGCAATGCTTTAATTAGGATTGATAGTTTCTAGTAGTTGAGGTTTAATTCCTTGATTGATTTGTTGCTGAATAAACTGCTTGACTTGCTCATAAAGCAAACTATCTTTTGATGCAGGCTGAGAAATCGAAATATGGTTTTCTTCTATGGGGATGGGCTGAATTCCAGGAATCTCAGGATTGGCACTCATTTGATCAACTACTAAAATATCGCCCGTTTTTTGAGTTTCACAATAAACTGCCAGAGGAATTTTACTGAGGTGTTGATGATGGTGATATAACAAGTTAAGTTGCCGCAATTGACCATACTTTGCTTCTAACTCTTTCAAGTTGACATCATCACCGAGAAGCGTGCCAATATAGTTAATCCAATTAGTAAAATTATGACTAGAATTGGGCGTAGAAAGATAAACAATTCCTTTGGTTTGTTGGACAAGTGCTTGCCATTTTGCGGTTGCACAATCAAAGGCATGATGTAGAATTTGTTTGGCTAATAGACCTCCCATGCTATGAGTAATGAACATCAAGGGGCGATCGCCTATATCATATGCATCTAATAGTGCCAGTATGTTAATAGCTCGCTCCACTAAAGGCATTGTATTTTCGTTCCAAGCCCAAGGTTCAATTTCGTATCCTAGCGACCAAATGCCGAGTTCTGGGAATTCTTCACCTAGCCACGCTGGCCAAAAATTCTCCTTTTGTCCTTGTCCACTGTGCCAAGTATCCCAAGGATCTCCCATCAGTCCGTGGATAAAGATGACATCTCCTACTCGTTTTGAGTTGTCACAGCCAGATATTTTCATTAGCACATTGAATTTGCTCACGCACTAGTTCCCCATTTAAATGCAGTTGATATTATGGCGATCGCATCATATCTAATTTTGTATAGTGCCAGAATTTACTCTTAAAACAATAGTCAATCTTACTTAAAGTAATCCGGGCAATTGTGTATTTTTTAATTAAAAATTTTAGCTAACTTTGCCATGTTGTCATAGTAAATTTTCTATGGGGCTAGCAAACTTAAATTTTTTACCTGAATTATGGGAATTAGTTGCTATTTCACATCATGTTAATGATATAGCCTTTATATTAGTCTAAGTAAAATTCCATATCTAATATATTATCTTTTTAACAACTAAAATAATAGTGTCATTATTGAGTTTTTATTAAGTTTTTGATAAATTTTCAGTATATTTACTAGTATACCGAAGATGTTAATCAAGGATGCTGTCGCAGAATTTGTATTTCTCCCGTTCTACTTTGACCAACATTGAGCTTCAGGAGCAGGCAGGAAGCATGAAGCTTAATTCAAAAAATTATCCCTGCTCCAGCAAATAACCAGCCAGAACAGGGTTTTTGTAAAAACAATTTGAGATAAGCAATTATTTGACAGAAACAGCATCAACATCGACTGTTTTTGCCGTATCAGTAGTAGCATCTTCCGGAGGATTGGCAGGATTTGTGGTAACGCCTTTACGAGCTTTCCAGCCTTCAAGCACTAGCCCAGAAACTTCAGTGACTAACAAAGTCATCAGCAAAATATCGTCAATTTCGCCAACGATAGGGAAAACATCAGGAACGATATCAATAGGACTGATAAAGTAAACTAGCGTTCCGAGAATTACCCACCAGCGGTACTTAGGATTACGGATTAAATTGCGATACCAATTGTAAACAGAATCAATAGAAAATTTCATTTTTTCTCCCTCTAGTTACCTTTCATTTTGGCAAATCCTGTAGATAAATTCTGGTGGGAATAACCGTCCTCAATGGGTTAGGAAGATGCGATACAAGCAAATCAGGAATAGTTTACAAAAATATATTTTTGTTGGAATGTTAATTGAAATTTGGTAACTGGGAACACTAGGGGCGGTAAATACAATTTTCATCTATCCAGGGTTAGAGGAGCGAATTTGATGGATAGACCGAACACTCACCGGATGAAAGCGTTTCCTTTACAATTGGTTTTGATTGTGCCGTTTGCTTTACAAATATTCGGTGCAGTTGGTTTAGTGGGCTATTTATCTTTTAAAAATGGGCAGAAAGCAGTCAATAATTTAGCAAATCAGCTGATGGATAGAACCAACACAATGGTTGATCAACACCTAGATGCTTATTTATCTATTCCCCAAAAGGTAAATCAGATAAATGCAGAGGCTGTAAAAATGGGATTATTGAATGTACGCGATCGCCAAACAGTTAGTAAGTTTTTCTGGAAACAAATGCAAGCCTATGATTTATCCTATATAGGCTTCGGATTAACCACAGGTGAAGGTGCAGGAGCCAGTCGATACGATGGCAAAACAATCACCATTGATGATTGGACTGCTAAACCGCCTAAAAATTGGCACACATACGCAACAGATAATCAAGGCAATCGTACTAAAGTTTTGGATAAAATTGATTGGAATAACTTCCAAGAACCCTGGTATACCGAACCCATCAAAGCCGGTAAACCAATTTGGTCACGTATCGTTACTATTAATTACAAATATCCATATATTGCTGCTTCAGCCGCTCGCCCCATATATGATCAGCAAAATCAACTATTAGGGATGATTGCTGCAGATATTCATTTGTTGAAATTGAGTGAATTTTTGCGAAGTTTAGATGTTAGTCATGTTGGACGGGTGTTTATTTTAGAACGAGATGGGATGTTAATTGCTAACTCTAGCAAACAAGAACCTTTTACTCTCAAAAATAATCAAATTCAACGCATAAAAGCTACAGAAAGCCCAGATATAACAATTCAAAATATTGCTAAACAGATTCAAAAAAAATTCAACGGTTTTGAGTCGATTACCGAACCAAAAAAACTTCAATTGAAGTTTCAGCAAGAAACAAACTTTGTATATGTTACCCCTTGGCGCGATCAATATGGACTTGATTGGTTAGTAGTAGTAAGTGTGCCAGAAAGAGCTTTTATGGACAGAATTATTACTAACACTCAAATTACAGTTTTGTTTTGTTTTGGAGCATTAATTTTAGCAATTGTTATTGGCTATTTTACTTCTCGCTGGTTAATACAGCCAATTTTGCGGATTAATCGTGCTAGTCAAGCAATGGCATTTGGTAATTTAGAACAAACCGTACGTATGAGTTCTATTGAAGAACTCAACACACTAGCACAATCTTTTAATTACATGGCAGAGCAATTGCGTCAATCTTTTGCCGCCTTAGAAGCGAGTAAAGCAGAATTAGAAGATAGAGTATCAGAACGAACAAATGAACTGAAAACTACATTAATTGAATTACAACGCACGCAAGCACAAGTCATTCAAAACGAAAAAATGTCGAGCCTTGGTCAACTAGTAGCCGGAGTTGCCCATGAAATCAACAACCCCGTCAACTTTATTCACGGTAATATAGTGCATCTGAGCGAATACGTAGAAAATATGGTCAAAATGCTGGATATTTATCAAAAACGTTATCCTGATGACCAAGAGATTCAAGCATTCGCGGAAGAAGTCGATTTAGAGTTTGTGATCGAAGATTTACAGAAGATTTTACCTTCGATGAAGATGGGAACACAGAGGATTCGTAATATTGTGCTATCGCTGCGAAATTTTTCGCGGATGGATGAATCGGAATTTAAAACCGTTGACATTCATGAAGGTATTGAAAGCACACTATTAATTTTGCAACATCGTCTGAAAGATAAGCCAGACTCTCCTGGAGTGGAAGTTGTGCGAGACTTTAGTAACTTGCCACTAGTAGAGTGCTTTCCTGGTCAACTTAATCAAGTTTTGATGAATATTTTGGTAAATGCGATTGATGCTTTAGAAGAGTCAATAATCAAAAGTCAAGACTCAACAGGGCAAAATCCCGACTTACTCATCGAACCGCAAATTACGATCCGGACATCAGTTATTGATACTCAATGGGTAGAAATTGCGATCGCAGATAATGGCCCAGGAATGCCAGAACAAGTGAAAAACCGTGTCTTTGACCCATTCTTTACGACTAAACCAGTAGGTAAAGGTACAGGTATGGGTATGGCAATTAGCTACCAAATTATTACTGAAAGACATAACGGCAAGCTAATTTGTGTGTCTACCCCAGGCCAAGGAACTGAATTTAAAATTCAAATTCCTGTAAAACAGTAAATGCTGAGTGCTGTTAGCGGTAGCGGGGCGTTTAGCCCGTGCTGAGTGTTGAGTGCTGAGTAAAAATATTTATTCACTGTATTTCCTGTCTCTGATGAAATTTGTTTGATCTAAGTTCCTAACTGCACGTTAATCTTTAGAATAAAAATGCTTTGGGATAATTGCTTAAGGAACGGAGGGAGGAAAATTAAACAGTGGATATTTTAGACCTGTTTCAAAAAGGTGGCCCAGCAATGTGGCCTTTGGCTGTTTTATCAGTTTTAGCTTTAAGTGTAATTTTAGAACGTTTGTGGTTCTGGCTGCGGATTTTAAATCAAGAAAAGGAAATAGTTAATCGGGTGCTGGATGCGGCTCAAGAAGATTGGGATGTAGCTGCGGATATTGCCAAACAAGCTACAGATCAACCAATTGGGCGGTTTCTCTACGCACCTTTACGCTTATTAAAAGTAGATTTAGAAACTTTTCGTTTAGCATTAGAAGCCACGGCTGAAGATGAATTAGCTGGGATGCGCCGCGGTGAAAAATTGTTAGAAGCCGTAATCGCCCTATCTCCTTTGTTAGGATTGTTGGGTACTGTGTTAGGTTTGATTCATTCTTTGCGATCGATTCGCATTGGTGATTTAGGCACAGAATCAACGGCTGGGGTAACTACTGGGATTGGTGAATCCCTAATTAGTACTGCTACAGGGTTAATAGTTGCAATTGTGAGTTTGGCGTTTTATCGCTTATTTCAAAGTTTTTTGGTTAACCAAGTCAAAGTTTTTCGCAGTGCTGGTAATGAGTTGGAATTACTTTACCGCCAATCTCCACCAGAGTTTAGTAAGAGTGGCTCAATTGCGGAAGCTACACGAGATAGCTTTACACCACCACGTAAACCGGCGAGAAATTCATTTACTAAACCTCCCGAATCACCCAATGTGAATGATTCACTAGATCCTGAGCAATAACCAAAAATTCAAAGACGATGAAAGTTAATCTGCATACTCCAGTTGAAGAAGTACAAATCCAGATCATTCCATTAATTGATGTTGTTTTTTGCATTTTGACGTTTTTTTTGTTAGCAGCTTTGCAATTTACTCGCCAACAAGCTATTAATGTTGATTTACCGAAAGCTGCTACAGGTACACCTGCGGGGCAGAATGCTAGTCGGATTGTCACTATTGATGCAGTAGGCAATACTTATATCGAAAAACAACCTGTCAAACGGGAGGAATTAGCAGAGAATTTAAAGCAATATCTTCAGCAGAATCCCGATGGAATTTTGGTATTAAATGCGTCTCGGACGACAACTTACAATGATGTGATTGAGACATTAGATATATTGCGTCAAGTAGGAGGCGATCGCGTTTCTCTGGGAATTATACCAGGGCCTACTCAAACATCTACTTCTGCGCCTAACTTGCCGACAAACCCCTATTTACCATCTAATCCTGGGATACCAACTGCTCCAATTCCCGACATTAATCAACCAGGCAATTTTACACCTAACTCAATACCTTCGGCTCCTGTGCAAACTCCGGCTGGACAAGGTGTGAGTCCCATTAACCCGAATGTGAATCTTACTCCTGCTATTCCTAACGCACCAGGGCAAAGTAATTCTACACCTCAAAGGTAAAAATGAGACAAAGGGAATGGGAAATAACTTGCTTTTTGTGACTTTCCCTTCTCATGTCTTACTGAAAGTGCTGCACTCTCTTCATTGCCTAAACCTAAAGAGATACAAAATAAATTCTATCTAGATAAAAAAATCTGCTAACTTACAGATAATTGGCTAAACTTCAAAGATTCATAGATCGGTTACTTGAGTAAGCGATCGCCAATCGCCATTCGCGTTTCAAGGGTTATGGCAATGAATGTAATTGTGACACTTTTAATTGTTTGGGTAGTAACATCTATCAGCTTGTTACTTATTAGTAAACTCCCTTTAGGAGTTGAGGTTGACTCTCCCAAAAAAGCATTGATTTCGGCAGCAGTTCTCGGTATTGTTACTGCGATTGTGAGACCGATTTTACGCTTGATATTTGCAGTTCCAAATTTTCTGACTTTTGATTTGTTATCCGGCATCTTTACATTCATGATTGCCGTTGTTTGTTTTAGCATTGCTGCATGGTTAGTAGAGGGCTTTCGCTTGCGCTTCGGTATTTGGAGTGCGGTGCTAGGCGCGTTTGCCCTGACTATTATCAACAGCTTAATTTACAGATTATTAGGTGTTTAAAACACCTCAGATTGAAGATGATAATTGTAACAGCCCATTCATCGCATTTGTGTTGAAATGGTCTTTCACAGTTTGTATTTTTTCAATCGTTTACAATCGCATAACCCATTATTACAACTGATTTCTCACTTCAGCGGATATCTCATCTCTATCAGCTTGATAAAAGCAGTGCGTTGGTATTACTAACGCACTGCTGCTATTTTAATTGTTGAATTTCTGCTCACGCTGGAGGTGAAATTCAACAATTAAAATCGGGAGCGAGTTCCTGTTACTTCATTAGGGTCGCGGTAAACTTTGGGTTCTTCACGTTTACGAGCCAAGCCTGCTAAACCTGCTAAACCCAGTAAACCTAACCAACCCCAATTGTTAGAACCGCGATCGCCTCTGACATCACTAGTTCCTTGATAAGAGCTACCACCTGTAGTTGTGCCAGCACCAGTGGAACCGCTTGTACCATATGAATCTGTACCTGTTGTACCTGTGCTATCTGTACCAGTAGTACCACCAGTACCCGTGCCTGTACCTAAACCTGTGCCAGTACCAGTAGTACCGTCAGTACCTGTGCCTAAACCTGTGCTACCTGTACCAGTAGTACCGCCAGTACCTGTACCTAAACCTGTGCTGCCTGTACCGCTAGTACCTGTACCTGTACCAGTACCAGTAGTGCCGCCAGTACCTGTACCTAAACCTGTACTACCTGTACCGCCAGTACCAGTACCAGTAGTACCACCAGTACCTGTACCGCTAGTACCTGTGCCTGTACCTAAGCCTGTACTACCTGTACCGCTAGTACCTGTGCCTGTACCTAAACCTGTACTACCTGTACCGCTAGTACCTGTTGTTCCTGTACCCGTGCTGCCTGTACCTGTTGTACCCGTTGTACCTGTACCACTACTGCTGCCACTACTACCACCGCCGCTACCTGTTTGTGCGGCAACAGGGATTGTCAAAACAGAGGCAAAACTTATAGCAAACAAGCTTGCCCAAATAGATTTAGATAATTTAACAGATTTCATGCTAATAGTTCCTTAAATGTTCTGTATGTTTTTGTTTCTGGGTTCTTCAAAAAAATTGCTATTGATTTTCTAACATTAATTTGAATGTCAAATACTCTATAATTAGGCTTAATTTTAATTAGATATTAGATACTTTAATTAGAAAAGCAATTTGCGTCCTCTAGTTCTAGCGAGCTTGTGTATATAGCTATTTTTTTTGAGAAAATTTTAAAAATTTGCTAATTTATTTTTCCCTGAAAAATCTGATAGTTAATTTGCGTTTTTTGGCAATTGAAATACAAAAATATTTCCACTTCTCAAGTCAAGTTAAATTGTCGCCAACGATTAACAGTTGAACCTCTTTCTGTAGGCATAAAATCACTGGGCATCTGAGGTAGTAAACAGACAAATAAAACAAACCAATCTGTGCTTTGTTTACAGTTAGATTTAGCGTGAGTCAATAGTGTTATGGTTCAATACATTCTTCAAAAAAATTCAGCCCTAGGACAGTTACACTATTAGATTTATCAAGCAATACAGTTCAGTTAAGGCAACAACTTAGACTGGTGTAGGTTGGGTGGAGGAACGGAACCCAACATTCACGCATACTTTGTTGGGTTACGCTATCGCTACACCCAACCTACTATTCTCTTAACTGAACCGTATTGATTTATCAAGTAAGAAATAAAAACATATAAATAAAAAAGTATCCAAAATTTTTGTTCAGCTTTTTAGCTCGGCTTTATCCAAAATTAAGAACTCGGTTTTCTTTATCTGTCAAAAACCCTGGCTTTTTGGCAAATACTTTTTCTACGTCACTGATTCACGGTGAAATCGAAAAAGTAAAACTAAGACCCCGTATAGGTTTTAGCATTAGTGATTGTATGGCGAAAAAAATGGATAAAGCCGAGCTTAGGCAAGCTTTTTTTTAATTGCAAGGTGGGCATCGTACCCACCGCATAACAATGAATAATTTATGGTTGAAAATATTCTATTGAATGAGAATAATTGCTTCTTGAACTTTGGTAGACAGTGCTGTGTGAAGTCCTTTTTCAACTTTTTCAATCAGTTGCTCAAAAGCTGCTTGATTTGTTGTTAATTGTTCTCGCAGAACTTTCTCTAATTCAGGTTTGATTTGGTTGGACATATCTTCAATCTTTTTGTCGTTCATAAAGCTAGAACGAATCCAAGTAGGCAGATCCAAATTTGCTTTGATGACTTCTTGAACAGATTTGCGATTTAGTTCCATACCAGCAGCCATGACCGAAGCACCGTATACTAAAGCGATCGGCCAAGTCAAGTGTCCTGTAAGAATCAAGGTGATAATACTTGCTAGTGTGCCTCCACCAATCACTAAATTGACAATAAACCCCACTGTGTCGGCAAGAATGGCATCTCCTATACGGAGTTCTGGGTTAACAAAATTCGGCTCAATGCTGTCTTCAAACCTTAAGCTGCTTCTGGGTATTTGAAACTTTCGACAGATGGGATCTGTTTCTGCGGCTAAGTCGGGTTGAATTTTATTGTTAAACCAACTAATGCATTGTTTGTTAATTATCTGCCCAGAGCGTGAAGCGGAGCTATCCCTTGGGGACTCGCTTTTTAGCCATTGTTCGGCTCGCTTTTTCATCGACACTTCTAAATCTGCTAAAGTACGGATTTTGTTTTGTTGCCAGTCTTTGACTCCTGGTTTGACGGCGTTTTCAATCAAACCATCAGCTAAAGGCTGAGTTAATAATTCCACTAACTCGGGGATATGCCTACTAATCAGTTGTTTGAGTTTTTGTGAATCTAACAGTTTATTAACTTCTTGCTCAAAGGCTGTGGCGCGTAAATCCCAACGACCTACACGGGCTAAACCCAGGGCAATACAGCGTTCTGGTTCAGGATCGGGGCGCAGAAGTGTTTCTGGTTCGGGAAAAATTTGTTGACAAATTTGGTGGGTAAATTTCATCCGTGATGCACCACCAGTCATCAACACAAGTTTTGGCACAATGCCTAAATGTTCAAGCTTTTGTTTCGCTTCATTTACTGAGTCTTTAAAGGCTTGTAGCCAACTTTTATTGCCCAATTCAGCTAGAGGTTGATTTAAAATCTCCTCCATCAATAATTTATTGACTTGAGGAATAAAATAAATCTGCTCGTTGATAGACTCAAAGCCACGGGCAAAAGATTTTGGGTCATGATATAGCTGTTCGTTAGAAAAGAAATCTTCTTTGGCTTTACGACAAGCAAGTTCGCAGCGCGCTTGGTGATGAGGATATTCTTGAAATACTTTTTCTAGCAAGGTTTTTTGTTGATGTTGCGCTAGAGTCCAGGCAAAAATGGCTTTGTCAATTAAAGATGCTCCTAGAGCATTACTACCGAAATCTACTGGTACTTCATGTAAGCTTTTAACCAAGGTAAAATCTGTGGTTGAGGAACCAATATCAACAATTAATACCGATGAGAGTAGTTTATCGTACTCTAATTTCCCGGCTTCTTTGGCTTGCATAAAAGCCGCTCGTGATTCGGGTATAACATTCAGTTGAGTAATGCCGGCTGCTTGTAGGAGCTTTTGATATTCGGCGCGATCGCTTGCTGTCCATCCCGAAGGACAACCAACGTAAAAATAGCTACTTGCTTCTCCTTCAATTTGTTTACTGTCTTGGAGTAGGCGGTAGTAGGTAGCGAGAAATGTAGAAATTATCTTTTTATATTCAGGATCGTTGTTGGGTTTTTGTTTAAAAGAAATTGTCAGTTGAGTCACCCCAGCTTGAATTAAAGCTTGTTCACCCACTAAATAACCCAGTTGAGGATGCCAACCTAAAGCCGTAATTTGATTTTTCTTATGATTAACTTCTAACATTTGGGGCGGTTCAATACTTTCTACGATAGCTTTGGCTACCGCAGTTTCACCGTGTCCCAAATCAAAACCAATTGTTTCGATGATTTTCATGATTCTCTCGCTTGGGAATACGCCGGCTCAATTACCCTTCCGCGTCGCAACAAGCGATCGCCTTTGATTAAAGCAGGCGTAATGGTAACGTAATCTTGAGTATCAGGGTCGATACTTGGCTCAAAATCAAAATATTCTCTGCCACTAAGTGCGGCTTGTGGTTGATAAATTTGCGCCTGGATTCCTTGAGACATTAAAATTTGTGGCAGCATTTTAGCTAGTGCGATCGCCATTTGGGGTTGATCGAGATATGATGCTCCCATTAGCCGTTGCAAAAAGTTGAGTAATTCTGGTAATTCTTCAATAGTGCGATCGTCTTCGGCTTGATTACCTTCTGCAAATCTCGCCACAGCTAAATCGATAGTATGAAGAGCATCAGCAAGGTTATCCAGCAGAATCTTGCTATCAACTCGCAACACTGGCTGGGGTAGTTCTAATAATTCAGTAGCAGGATGATTTTTGTCAAGTTGCAGGACAATTTCTAAGCCTATCAGCAGGGAAGTCAGCAATATAGCCATCCAAGCACTGGCGTTAATCTTAGTTAACGAAAACAACGAACCTAAAATTCCCACATAAATAAGTGCTTTAAGCGACTTTAATATCAATCTATTGGGGGAAAACTTAGCTAAATCTAAATCAGAAATTGGCTTTTGCTGTTGGGAAGTCACGGAAGATTGATTCGCTGCAGCAAGAGTAGCGATAGACTGTCGCAGCATATCCAAAATAAAGGCAGCTAAACGCACTTGCGTGAGATTTAGCTCACTAATATAGGCTCTTTCTAAATTATCGAGACGGCTTTGTACTAGCTTAACTACTTGCTCAACACTAATTGAGTGATCAATTTCTGTTTGCAGTTGTTGACGTTCTTCGCTAAAAAGTGCGCTGATAGTTTTCATTACATTGACTAAGACTGTAACGTTATTCAATTACAGTGGATTGTATATTAAGCTTAGTCTGGCACGCTGTTAATCTGCGTCTTACCCAGATAGGATGACACAAGCCTCGGCAAAATAAAAATATTCTTCTTGGGATATATATTTTTAGTCGCAAGTATAAAATTTTGGAGTATAAAAATTTTGCTCTAAAGTTCCGGCTGTGACTGTGAGCGGAACTTTAAGCACGACTTTGGCATAGCGATCGCTATTTTAAAGCCAGTGGGCAGAGAATTTGATATGAGTGCAGTAGACAATTAAAGCAAAGTGCTGAGTAGGCACTCAGATTAGGGATTTCAGCCATCAACAAAATCCGAACTTAGGCTTTGATTGTGATATTTTACACTTTACTCTTCTTTTGGTTGCCACGGCGAAGAAGGTAATTGAGCAATTGACTGTACGGCACAACCTTCTAAAAATATAGGAACTCGACCACAATTAGGGCATTTTATCCCATCATCTTGTGGAGTATCAGGCTTGTTTTTCGGCCGGGGTTTAGAATTTTTTGGTGTTAAAAACTGAACATCAATTGATAGTGGAGTTGAACAATTGCGACATTCACAAATTATTAACTGTCCCGCATCGCTGGTTTGGTAGATTTTTAAGTGTTGGGTGGGGTAGAACTTTTCTCGTTCTTCAGACGCTGGATACTTATCTTCAAACTTTTCTGGCATTGGTTTGGTCAAACGATTTTGGAGTTGGGATTTTGGAGTCAGCTAACTCAGATGACAGTACTTTACTTTGGTTGTCAAAGTTGAAGCAACTATTTTCGATTCTGCTAACTCCTTAATTGGCATGATTTTGCGATTAAGACCACAGATAAATCTGGGACTTGTACCATTCAGTTTCATTATGGAGGACTGATGGGCTAGCATCAACCCGCAGGTTAGTAGACTCTTTCTACAAAGGAGTGGGAAATAGCATGAGTTTTGCCTGTTTCCCGTTCCCTCTTATCATTTTTCAGCATTTTCAAAGTCTGTCAATGCACAAGCAAATTCTCTGAAGGAGATTTTAATGAGAACTTCTCTCATACTTCTATCTAAAGAAGAATTACGAATCATATCTGCCAATTCTATAAATAAATGTGAAATAATAAAGCGGTCTTGGCGATCAAACTGTTTTAAGCAAGACATAAGAAACTCATAAAGCTCAGTTTTTTTGGGTTTGCTTTGTTCTTCCCAAATTTTGAATGCAAGTTGAAAGGTTTTTAAGCGTATCTCACTCATGGTGTAGGAAGTGTCTTTGTAGCGAATCGATACGCGCTGAGGCAGTTCCATAGGTTTTGGTGTAGAAATTTTATATTAAGTATTATTCAGTTAGATTTAGGCAGACCCGGAGAATCACATTAAAAAATGTAGAATAACTAATTGTTTGTTGAGTGCCATGTTGCGCATAGCAAATGACAGGATATAGGAAACAAGCAACTATTTGGCTATTAGTATCACAGTCAACCACTAACAATTGATTAATTCTAATTTTTAGGAGTAGCTATGACAAAGAGAAATCAAAGATTCACACATCGCGCACTTGTTCTCTTTGTTAGTATGCTAGTTTCTTCAGAGCTATTAACGGCGACAGCAACAGCTAGTATCAACATCGCCCAGCAGGCAAATTCTACGTCGCAAAACCCCAACTCTGATAAACAAACAGTCGCAGCCCAAGCACAAAAACTGCTGCAAGAAGCACAACAACTCTATGAACAGGGTACAGCCACCTCTCGACAAGCAGCGATCGCAAAATATGAAGAAGCATTAAAACTTTGGCGGCAAATAGGCGATCGCAATTACGAAGCAACAACACTCCTCGCTATTGGTACACTGTACTATACGCAAAATGATAACCAAAAAGCATTGGCATATTTTCAGCAAGGTCTGACAATTCGCCGCGAACAAAAAGACCGTTTTGGTGAAGCTGTGATGTTGAATTCTATTGCTAATGCTTACGCTAATTTAGGTCAGCCACAAAATGCACTATCATTTTATAACCAAGCATTGCCATTATTTCAAGCTGAGAAAAAACCTTATTTTATTACCAATGCTTTAATTGGGATTGGTGGAGTTTATTTTAATTCTGGGCAAACGCAAAAAGCCTTAGAAGCTTATAATCAAGCATTGGTAATTCAGCGTGAGCAAAAAAATTTAGATGGGCAAGCACATACGTTACAAGTTATTGGGATTGCCTATACAAATTTAGGGGAAACACAAAAAGCTTTAGCTAGTTTTCAGCAAGCCTTAGAAATTCAAAAGACGAGAAAAGATGTAAGTGGGCAAGCTGATGCTCTGAACACCATTGGCGTGGTTTATTTCTCTATTGGTGATGAGAAAAATGCACTTTTAAATCTTAATCAAGCTTTGAAACTCCAACAACAAATCCAAGGTAATTTGTCAGGAGCAGATTTAGCATTTAATCTTAGCAAACAAGCTGCTATTTTAACGGCTATTGCTGGGGCTTATTCTTTTAATGAACCGCAGACAGCCCTAAACTACTATAACCAAGCGCGATCGCTATTACAAAAAGCAGGTAGTCCCAACGCTGAAGCAGAAGTACTCGGACAAGTGGCTCTAGTTTACGATAGGTTAGGTGAAAAGCAAAAAGCCCTTGATGTTTTAAATCAAGCATTGACATTGCAACGGAGTACAAAAAATCAAAATCGGGAAGCTTTTACACTAGATACGATTGGGGGAATTTATGCCTCATTAGGCGATTATCAAAAAGCCATCAATTTTTACAACCAAGCCCTAGATATTGAACGCAAAGTTAATGATGTTTCAGGGGAAGGAGATACCCTCAAACATATTGCTTTAGTTTATAGTTTGTTGGGCGATCATAAATTGAGTATTGAAACTTATAATCAAGCCCTAGAGAAATTTAAAAGCACAGGCGATCGCGATCAACTAGCGCAAACTTTAGATAATATTGGTAGTGAATACCGTGCTTTAGCAGATTATCCCCGAGCTTTAGATTATTACAACCAAGCGCAACAAGCAAGGCGCGAACAAGGAAATATTATTGGCGAAGTTAGTGCTATTAGTGGCAAAGTCAGAGTCTACGAAGCTTTAAAAGATTATCCCAAAGCTTTAGATGCTGCTAACCAAATTTTGACCTTAGCCAAACAAAAACAAAATAACTTTGCAGAAACTAGTGCCTATGCTTTTTTAGGTAGAGTTTATTTAGCATCAGGTGATTATCAAAAAGCTCTAGATTTATCCCAAAAAGCAGCTACTGGTTGGCAAAAATTAGCTCAAAAAGTTGCCCAAGCTAACGTTATTGGGAATATTGCTCGCACTTACAACGCCTTAAAACAACCACAACAGGCACTCGCTACTTATAATCAAGAATTAAAATTGCGTCAGTCTATAGGCGATCGCACCGGAGCAGCAGACACACTGTATTATATAGCTCAAACAGAACGCGATCGGGGCAATCTCAACGCCGCCCTCACCCAAATCGAAAACACCATTAACATTGTTGAAGATATCCGCACCAACGTTACCAGCCAAGATTTGCGAACATCATACTTTGCATCCGTCCAGAAATATTATCAGTTCTACATCGACCTGTTGATGCAGCTCCACCAAAAGCAACCATCTAAAGGATATAACGCCCAAGCATTACAAGTCAGCGAACGTGCTAGGGCGCGCAGTCTTTTAGACTTGCTCACCGAAGCCAACGCAGACATCCGCCAGGGCGTAAATCCCCAGCTGCTGCAAACAGAACGTAACTTGCAACAGCAACTTGATGCTCGAGAAAAATTCCGCATTCAACTATTAAGTAGTAACTACAGCGACAGTCAAATCCAAAATTTAAGTAAACAAACAGAAGAACTACTCAAACAATACGAGCAAATTCAAGCAAAAATTAGAGCCACCAGCCCTCGGTACGCCGCCTTAACCCAACCCGAACCTTTATCATTGCAACAAATTCAGCAGCAGGTGTTAGACAATGATACTTTGCTCTTAGAATATTCCTTGGGCGAAGAGCGCAGTTATCTCTGGGTTGTCAGCAAAAATAGTATTACTAGTTATCAACTCCCAAAACGCACAGACATCGAAAAAGCTGTGCAGGAATTTCGCAACACCTTAACCGCTCCATCCCAAAGAACTAGTACCACCAAAATCGCCAAACCAGCCGCCGTCCTTAGCCAGATGATACTTGCGCCCGCCGCCCAGCAGCTAGGAAAAAAACGCTTGATTGTTGTGGGTGATGGTGCTTTGCAATACGTACCAATCAGTGCCTTGGCAATACCCAACAATCAAAATTATCAACCATTAATTACAGAACACGAAATTATCTCTTTACCCTCAGCCTCAACATTGGCACTCTTACGCCAAGAATTCAAAAATCGCCCCAAAGCCCCCAAAACCATAGCCGTATTAGCAGATCCGGTATTTTCCCGAGATGATGAACGCTTGCAAGGTCAACGCTCAAATCGACTATCGATTATCCCAGATTTAGATACCTTCGACCAAAAACAATTAGCTCGTTCTGCCAGAGAAGCAGATATTAGTTTTGAACGCCTGCGGTTTACCCGCAAAGAAGCCGAACAAATTCTTGCTCTCGTACCCAGCCAAGAACGCAAGCAAGCCTTAGATTTTAGTGCTAGCCGGGATATTGCTACTAGTCCCGAATTAGGTAAATATCAAATTGTACATTTTGCTACCCACGGCATCCTGAATAGTACGAATCCAGAATTATCTGGGGTAGTGCTGTCGCTGTTTGATAATCAAGGCATACCCCAAAATGGTTTTCTCCGCCTCCACGATATTTTTAACCTGAGTTTGCCAGCAGAGTTGGTAGTTCTGAGTGCTTGTGAAACAGGTTTGGGTGAAGAAGTTAAAGGAGAGGGATTAGTTGGTTTGACGAGAGGATTTATGTATGCGGGAAGCCCGCGTGTGGTTGTGAGTTTGTGGAGTGTGGATGACGAGGCGACAGCAGAATTAATGAAGAAATTTTATACCAATATGTTGCAGAAAAATTTAAAACCTGCGGCAGCCTTAAGAGCCGCACAAATAGAAATGTCTCGTCAGCAAAATTATGCTGCACCTTATTATTGGGCTGCATTTACGTTGCAGGGAGAATGGCAATAAAGTTTTCGCTACTTCACTGAGTGAATTTCCTTTTTTAAGTAAGTAGGTACGAAAAAACCCAACTATGTAAAGATAAGTAAATACGGGGAATGCAACTACCAAGGGAACTTGTATATGGGCACTCGTTTAACAGTATTCCTGACTAGTAAACAAGACCAAAACCTTTGAAATTTGAGAAAAGCGGACGTACCACAGAAAGTCAAAGACCGAGCAGAAATAATTAGGTTAAGCGCACATGGTTGGTACGTGGAAAAAATAGCTGCTCACTTTCAAATTTCTGAATCCCTCAACACTTACCCCAACAGAAATTCAGCCTTGGTGAATGGGTGCGCTGGTTTTAAGTCCCTAACGGCGACTTTGGTCGTATTATTGGCGTTATCTACACCCACCAAGCCAGTTGTATCGCCACTGGCTTACACTACTTAGTTCTTTTAGATAAGCGCAGTCCCTCCCGTGAAATCTGCTCCTGCGACTTTGCCTTTGAGGAAGATATCGAACCCTTAGACCAGCCATCCTGGGAACGGCTCAGAGGCAATCATGCCTGAAGCTCAACATCAGTAGTTACTAGAACTCCACAATCAAATGTTCATATCCCCCCAAGACTTTAGCTACCGTTGGGGATTAGGTTATGAAGAACTTGCCAAAATCTGCTCTATCTCAAAATCCACCACCTATCATTGGTTAGGTGGACAAGCCAGTAGCCGCGCTTCTGGATTACCTTACCAAAGAATTATACTGTACAATGTTTTTGTCAAATCCAAAAAATTGGAAGCATAAGCTTTCCGTCACGGAGATATTATGCCTCCAGTGACATTTAAAACTGACAATAATTATTTAATGTACAAATGGAGCTAAGCGGGTTCGAACCGCTGACCTCTGCAATGCCATTGCAGCGCTCTACCAACTGAGCTATAACCCCATAAAGCCATTTTATATTATGGCTAAATAATTTATCGTTTGTCAAGTCGGATGAATTATCTATATTAAATGGTTGTCAAAACCTAATCTAATACATCGTAATTTCTACGAGACTTGTAACAAGTAGGTCATACAGTGACCCATAAGAAAGTAAACTACTAACATGGCAGCAGCAGCAAGAGCTACCAATGTGCCAGCCAGCATGAGTGAGAATTCTTTATTTTCATAGGCTTTTTCCATTAAATGCAGTGACCATGCCACCAGTGCTACATCAAATAATAAAATAGGAATCAACATATTTCTTAATATTTATTAATACTTATAAACTAATATTAACATCGATTTTCAGAAGTGTAGTTAATTTCGGTGGCAGGTAGTGGGATTTTAATGTTATCTTTGGCGTTAAGAGTACAAACGTACTGGTATGGAGCGATCGCGCAAATAATGTTTAATTTCTGAAACGCTTAATTGCCCATAGTGCAGTAACGAAGCTAATAATGCAGCTTCGGCTTTGCCTTCAGTTACAGCTTGATAGATATGTTCACAATTGCCTGCTCCACCGGAGGCAATAACTGGAATTTGGACTAATTGAGCGATCGCTTTGGTTAACTCTAAGTCGTAGCCGGCTTGAGTTCCATCTGCGTCCATACTTGTAACTAAAAGTTCTCCTGCACCACGTTGCTCAACTTCGACAGCCCATTTGAGGGCATCTAAACCCGTGTTTTCCCTGCCGCCACGCACATACACATCCCAGCCGGGATTTTGGGGGTCTACTCTGCGTCTGGCATCAATGGCAACTACTATGCACTGATTACCAAAGCGATCGCTTGCCCGATTGATCAAGTCTGGGTCGCGTACTGCCGCAGAGTTAATACTAACCTTGTCTGCTCCAGCTCGTAACAAAGCTTTAACATTTTCTAAGGTTTGAATGCCACCGCCTACAGTGAGTGGAATAAAGACCTGTTCAGCAGTCCGGTAAACAACATCCAGAATTATGCCTCGGTCTTCATGAGTGGCTGTAATATCCAGAAATACTAACTCATCTGCCCCAGCATCGTTGTAAACCTTTGCCAACTCCACAGGATCACCGGCATCTTTGAGATCAACAAAGTTAACTCCTTTTACAACCCGTCCCGCCTTCACATCCAAGCAAGGTAAGATTCTTTTAGACAACATAATAAATTCTCAACTCCTTCCTTCATTGCCCGGAATTTAAATTTTAAATTGGTACGTGTATTCTCAAACGCAAATTTTCGCATCTCGAGGTTTATTCTCAAGGATTGCGATATTGATGGCACTCAATCATTCCTCAAGTCACATTAATAGCTGAATTATGGCGATAATCTCCTCAAAAAAACAGCCTCCAGAACCCAATAAAAAACCCAAGGAGCAACAAGAATCAGTCAAAGCATCTGACCAAGAAAAAATTTTGCAACCCGAAGCGGCGTTTGACGAGCAAGGTAAGCAAGAAGAGAGTATCAGACCGCAGCGATTTGCCGATTATATTGGGCAGAAAGACTTAAAGGATGTGCTAGAAATTGCCATCAAAGCCGCAAAATCACGGGGGGAAGTGCTAGATCACTTGTTGTTATACGGCCCACCAGGTTTGGGGAAAACGACAATGGCAATGATTTTAGCATCAGAAATGGGTGTCAACTATAAAATTACGAGTGCGCCAGCGTTAGAACGCCCTAGAGATATTGTTGGGTTATTAGTTAACTTAAAACCCGGAGATATCATCTTCATCGACGAAATTCACCGTCTTTCGCGGATGACTGAGGAAATTCTCTATCCAGCTATGGAGGATTATCGCTTAGATATTACCATTGGCAAGGGTACGAGCGCCCGGATTAGAAGTTTGCCTTTGGCGAAATTTACCTTGGTGGGAGCAACAACCCGTGTGGGTGCTTTAACTTCACCATTACGCGATCGCTTTGGCTTGGTGCAGAAGTTACGCTTTTATGAAGTAGAGGAACTGAGTCAAATCGTTCTCCGCAGTTCTCAGCTACTACAAACTAACGTTACACCCGATGGAGCAACAGAAATTGCCCGTCGTTCCCGAGGTACACCACGGATTGCGAATAGATTACTCAAGCGAGTACGTGATTTTGCGGAAGTGAAAAAACAGCCAGAAGTTACCGAGAGTGTTGCCGCCGAAGCCCTAGAACTATTCCAAGTAGACCCGTGCGGCTTAGATTGGACAGACCGGAAAATGCTCAGTGTGATTATTGAGCAGTTTAATGGTGGCCCGGTGGGTTTAGAAACTATCGCCGCCGCCACAGGTGAAGATCCGCAAACTATTGAAGAAGTTTATGAACCTTATCTGATGCAGATTGGTTATTTAAGCCGCACACCACGAGGTCGGATTGCGACTAAAGCTGCATATAAGCACATGAATTTTATGCCACCAAATGAGCAGTTGTCTCTTTTGTGAAGGGAAAGAGTGCGATCGCAGACTATATTAATAGCGATCGCAATTATCTGGCTTTAATTTTCTTAGCTATCAATAATATTGATGAATATCTGGAGATGACGCGATCGCTTGCGCAACCAGAATTCTTCATTTTTTAATATTTTATTGACATATTTTTCAATATATGTATAAAATAATAGTTTGTGGAAACTTTACCTCTTAATATAAACGCTTGGCTAACGTCATTGTCATAGGTGCCCAGTGGGGCGACGAAGGGAAAGGTAAAATAACTGACTTACTCAGCCGCTCCGCAGATGTAGTGGTACGTTATCAAGGGGGGGTGAATGCTGGACATACAATCGTAGTCCAGGGTCAAACTTTTAAACTTCACCTGATTCCCTCTGGTATTTTGTATCCAGATACCGAGTGCATCATCGGCTGTGGGACAGTCATTGATCCACAGGTTTTGATAGCAGAACTCGACCAACTAGAAGAACTCAATATTTCCACTGCCAAACTGTTGATTTCTGAGACAGCACATGTCACGATGCCATACCATCGATTGATTGATAAGGCATCAGAAGAACGGCGGGGAAACCATAAAATCGGCACAACTGGGCGAGGAATTGGCCCGACTTATGCTGATAAATCAGAGCGCACAGGCATCAGGGTATTAGATTTGATGGACTCAAACGGTCTGCGCGACCAGTTAGAGTGGACAATCAATTATAAAAACGTCATTTTAGAAAAACTTTACAACTTGCCACCCCTAGACCCCAAAGAAGTAATAGAGCAGTATTTGGGGTATGCCGAGCGCCTGCGTCCTTATGTTGTTGATACATCGTTAAAAATATACGATTCAATTCAAAAGCGGCGCAACATCTTATTTGAAGGAGCGCAAGGTACACTTCTGGATTTAGATCATGGGACTTATCCTTATGTTACCTCGTCTAACCCTGTTGCGGGTGGAGCTTGCGTAGGTACAGGATTAGGGCCGACAATGATAGATCGGGTAATTGGGGTGTCAAAAGCCTACACAACCCGTGTGGGCGAAGGGCCTTTTCCCACAGAGTTAGACGGGGAACTAGGCGAACATTTGTGCGATCGCGGTGCGGAATTTGGCACAACCACCGGACGAAAACGGCGTTGCGGTTGGTTTGATGCGGTCATCGGTCGTTATGCTGTCCGGATTAATGGTATGGACTGTATGGCGATTACCAAACTCGACGTTCTGGATGAATTAGCAGAAATTCAAGTTTGTGTCGCCTACGAAATAGATGGCGAACGTTGCGAACACTTTCCCACTAGCGCTCGTCAGTTTGCCCGTTGTCGCCCCATCTACAAAACCTTACCAGGATGGCAGAAGTCAACAAGCGACTGCCGCACCCTAGAAGACTTGCCACAGCAAGCACTAGACTACCTAAAATTCTTAGCAGAATTGATGGAAGTCCCGATTGCGATCGTTTCCTTAGGAGCCAGCCGCGATCAAACCATAATTGTAGAAGACCCCATTCACGGCCCCAAACGTGCATTACTGCACGCAGACGGCACACCTGCCTCCTTGCTGAGTGCTTAATAATTAGTCATTGGTGATTAGTAAATGACCAATGACCAAAAACAAATGACAAAGGACAATCAACATGACTGTGACAGTTGAATCTCACAAGCGACCAGAAGGCAGTAAGCCCAATGCTTTGCGTCGTTCTGGTTTAATCCCCGCTAATTTGTATGGCCACAATGGAGCCGAATCTATTTCTTTGGTAGTTGATGCCAAAGTCGTTGAACGCCTACTAAAAAAGGCTGCTGTTAATCAAACAGAAATAGAACTCAACATTCCTGATTTGCAATGGACTGGTAAAACTGTCCTCAAGGAAGTTCAAGTTCATCCAGCAAAAGGTACACCTTACCACCTCAGTTTCTATGCCACTGCCAAAGGCTAGAACAGACTAATCGTCTGTGTTGATTAATACTGGAATTTTGGAATAATTGCTGATCATGCCAGGGGTAAAACCCTGGTTTTTTGGTAAGCTACTAAAGATGAAAAAGGGGCTAAGGACTAGAGGCGAGAGGCTAGTATTTTTCACAAACATAAAAATATCTTTTTCCTTTGTTCTATTCCCTAGCACCTAATTGCTAGTCTCTAAACATAAAAACATCCTTCTTTCCTAGCCCCTAACTCCTAGTCTTTAGTCTCTAAATAAAAAACATGACAGAAGTCACTCTTCCAGCTTTAATTCAGCAGATGTTACAGCCAGGATTTTACCCTCACGCTGTAACAGAACCAATTAAATTAAGTCAAACTCACATTTCTTATGTGCTGCTTACAGGAGATTACGCCTATAAGTTAAAAAAACCAGTGAATTTTGGCTTTTTGGATTTTTCTACTTTAGAAAAACGCCAGCATTTTTGCCAAGAAGAGTTAAGACTCAACCGACGAGGTGCAGCAGAACTGTATTTAGAAGTTCTGCCAGTGACGCTAGAAGGAGAACAATATCATTTAGGGGGAACGGTTGAGCCTGCCGAGTATGTAGTCAAAATGCGTGAGTTTCCCCAAGACACATTATTGAGCAACTTGTTTGCCCAAGGCAAGTTAAATGAGGTTCATTTGGAAGAACTGGGTAAGGTTGTAGCTCAGTACCATACAAAAACTGAAACTAATGATTACATTCGTAGTTTTGGTGAAGTACCGCAAGTGCGTGCTGCGTTTGATGAAAACTACGAGCAAACTGAAAAATATATTGGTGGCCCGCAAACACAGCAGCAATTTGATGAAACTAAAGCCTATACAGACAAATTCTTTGCGGAAAAAGCAGAGTTATTTCAAAAAAGAATTGAAAACAACTATATTCGAGAATGTCACGGAGATTTACACCTACGCAATATTTGTCGGTGGCAAGAGAAAATTTTGTTATTTGATTGCATAGAATTTAACGAGCCATTTCGCTTTGTCGATGTCATGTTCGATATTGCTTATGCGGTAATGGATTTGGAAGCACAAGAGCGTCCAGACTTAAGTAATGCTTATTTAAATACTTATCTAGAACAGACTGGTGACTGGGAAGGCTTAGAAGTACTGCCCATATATTTAAATCGGCAGTCTTATGTAAGAGCCAAGGTAACTTCATTTTTGCTAGATGATCCTGGTGTACCAGCAGATGTGAAAGAAGAAGCTGCCAAAACCGCAGCCAAATATTACCAACTGGCTTGGCAATATACGCAACCCAAACAAGGCCGACTAATTTTAATGTCGGGGTTGTCAGGTTCCGGGAAGAGTACGACTGCTAAATATTTAGCCCGCCAATTTAATGCAATTCATATCCGTTCAGATGCAGTGCGGAAACATTTAGGCGGTATCCTACTATCAGAACGTGGTGGTGATGATTTGTATACGCCGGAAATGACGCAAAAAACTTATGCACGGTTATTAAACTTGGGAACTATACTAGCTAATCAAGGCTTTACCGTGATATTAGATGCTAAGTATGACCAAGAAAAACTGCGACAAGCGGCAATTTCCCAAGCCCAAAATTACCAACTTCCTGTGCAGATTATCCATTGCACTGCACCGATAGAAGTAATTCAACAACGGCTTGTGAAGCGTACTGGTGATATTGCTGACGCTACTGTAGATTTATTAGCATCTCAACTCAAGCACGCTGAATCTTTTGCTGAGTCGGAAAAACCCTATGTTATTACGTGGGATACCACTCAACCGCCAGAGACACAATTACAATCTTTGAGTGAGAAAAGGGTGTGAAGGAAAGGGTGTAGGGGTTTAGGGGTGGAGGGGCGTAGGTGTGAAGAACATTGACACCAAATCTCCACAACTAACCTTTGTGCGTAAGTCCTGACCTTTGTTACCCTAAACCTTTAACCAGTGAAATCATGTCAAACAATAACAACTTATTCAATTTCTCTTCTGAGTTTATTTCTCAGCTAATATTTGGCTCATTTCTCACATTCATTTTAATTATTGCGGGTTCTCCAATATCTTTAAGTATCTTTTTGGGAATTCTGGCTGGTTTTACTTTAGGCTGGCTAACTAATGTTAATAAAAATAGTCCTCAAGCACCAAGTGTTGCCTCTAATGATGGTATTGATGCTGGACTAAAATACTGGTTATTTTTCTTGTTAGGCTTTGTATGGTTGGGATATTCTGCACCGTTGAGTATCTTGCTAGGTGGTATGGGGGCTATTGGTGCAGGCTGGATTATTGCTTGGTGGGGTAGCAAAGAAGAAACGAGAACTCAGCTACCAGTTGAAGTTATACCAGAAGGTGAGGAAAGACCTAGTACGAGAATTACTAAACAACAAAAAAGAAGGACTAATCGCCGTTTTCGCCGTGAGAGAGGTTTTAATTTTCGATTTTGGCAAAGATAGTCAAAAAGTTAAAAGTCAAAAGTCAACTCCCTTCTCTACGAGAGGCTGCGCTAACGGGAGAGGGAAACAGTTTGTCTGTTCGTTCCCTCTCCCCCGTTAAAAATTTTTGACTTACATTTTTTAACTTGAGGACTTACGCACAGAGTTCATGGAGAAATGAGGATTGGAGAGTTTTTGCGTAAGTCCCAAACTTTTAACTGATAGTCCTAGCTGAATATGTTTTTATATCTTTCCAAGTTGCTACCACTATTTTTTTACCCTTTGGGTTTAGCTAGTGTCAGTTTAGTAGTAGCATTGGTGACTCTGCGTAAAAGACCGCGTATTGCAATGGCAGCGATCGCCTTATCCTTATTTTTATTACTAGTTTGCAGTAATGCTTGGACAGCTAAATTACTGGTACGCTCCCTAGAATGGCAAAATATTCCTTCAGGGCCAATACCTAATGCCGAAGCAATTGTAGTTTTAGGTGGGGCGACTAAATCAGCGTTTTATCCTCGCCCTGGTGTAGATTTAAGCGAAACAGGCGATCGCGTCATTTATGCGGCACAATTATATCGGCAAAAAAAAGCTCCTAAAATTATTCTCAGTGGTGGGCGCATTGATTGGCGTGGTAGCGGCGCATCAGAATCGGCGGATATGGCCAGTATTTTGACCTCGCTTGGAATACCGTCTGAGGCAATTATTGAAGAACCAGATTCTCTGAATACCTATCAGAATGCAGTGAATGTGAAGAAAATTTTGCAGACCCGGGGCATTCAACAAGTATTATTAGTTACATCTGCGATGCATATGCCGCGATCGCTCAAAATTTTCCAGCGTCTGGGTATTGATGTAATTCCTGCACCTACCGACTTTTTGGTAACTAAAGGCGAATTGCAAGAACTTTCTAGTACACCTAAAGGTGCTTTACTGAATTTATTGCCTGATACCAACAATCTGCATCAATTTACGTTAGCCTTAAAAGAATATCTGGGTAATTTTATTTATCGTTTACGAGGTTGGCTATAAAACGTATAATTTTCTGGCTAAATAAATGATATGTCCGCAAATATTTGCTAGCTTACAGGCTGAAAAGCCTTGTATTGTATAAGTTTAATCGTTGATTGATGTTGTCATCATGAGAAATAGCCATCAGAATTTTGCTGGCAATCCTCAGATCATAAAAACTAATTTTTGATTAATTATGTCTCAAGAATTACCGCATATTATTCCATCACCGCAACCTGAAACTGAAGATAATTTTAGTGTTTATCAAACAACTCATGAATTTTATCACGAAGTGCAGGCGCGGCTAGAATTTCAACGTTATTGTGAATGGTATTACACAACAGCAGCACATCACCGGCAAGAATTACAAAAAATGCGCGGCGAACTAAATATTTTGAGATGGTTTCGCCGCTTCTAAAAAAGTTAAATGATTTCTAACTCATTTTCACGTAAATGGGCTTTAAACTTTTTACTAAACTGCACTAATATCGGCAAGTTCGCACTTACAGGTCTACCTTGCCATTGTGTCACCAATTCCACAATGTCGCCTTCTGAGCCTTTGAGGTCAAAAGCTTGACCGCGATGTTCAGGATGATGATAAACTACAACCGATTTATTAACACGGACGCGATCGCCAACTTTCATAACAACATTTACACCTAGCTTTTGCGGTTCTACAACAATCTCCACAGCCATCCCTCATCGAACTTACTTGCTGAAAAATCAACTGTCAATAACAGTTAATTTTTCATATTTAATCTAGACACACGCTATGTTTTAGGCATCTGCAACTGTAATACAAACAAAGCCTGCCCATGCAGGCTTTGATAATGGTTAATCAGCGACAAATGCCTCACTGCTTTTACCTCCTCAAATGCAACTGCTTAAGCTTAGATTTGTCTCATCAGCGATTTTTGAGGACTAGTAGGCTAACGGGCTAAAAAAACCCGTCACAATTTTGCTGTGCTATTTAACAACAGTTCCAATTCTACATCAAATGGATAACCTGTTCCTATATGCGATGTCTTATAGTGACGATTATTTAGTTAGGTGATATCAAAATCAATAAATGATGCAAAATAAACTTATTCTTTGAATCTCAGCTATATATTACTTATTGACAATCTATTTTTTGTAATTACCTAAAAGTTAACTAGTATTAAGTACCTAAAAAAAAATGATTTGACAGCTATTTGTCTGTTGTCGAAATACACCAACAATTTAACTGTGTATAACTACTTATTTAGGTTGAGGACAAAGAGATTGTAACGTTTGCGGTAATTTCTGACATATCTGTTGTAATGCTTGGGGGTTTAATTGCCATAAGGCAAACCATCCCAAACCTGTAGTTCCAACTAACACCGCTAATAATCCCCCAAGGAAAACTAATGGTTGACGCTGCTGTTTGCTGGGTTTTTGAACTGGTGATGGGCTGTGTGTTGATGGGGTTGGGTCATCTGTGAGAGTGATATCTAGCAAAGCTTGACTGCTTTGGGCGAAAGCTGGTTCTTCGATTTCTATTTCTGGTGTTGCGACTTCTATGATCTCGACTGGCGGCGGGGTAGAAATCACTGGAACCAAATATTCTTTAGACAGTTGGCAAAGAGTGAGAACAACTGAGGTGTTATCGTGACCATTTTTTTGGTTGGCTAGATTAATTAAATTTTCGACCACTTCTTCCACGGAAATTTCCCCTGTGAGCAAAGGTGTGGCAAAATCCTGCCAAGAGTGTTCTACCCAATTATTGTCACTTAAACCATCAGAACATAGTAATAGTAAACCCTCTTCATCAATAATCAAGCGTTGGATTGTGACGCGCAAAGAATCAGCATCTTTTGTTCCCAAGGCTTGCGTTAAAGCGGTAGCATCCGGTCTTTGGAGTGCTTGCCGATACAAACTCCTGAGATGGCGAACTTCTCGCCATGCAACATCATCATCTACTGTTAATAGCTGACAGTAGTTGCGTGTTATCCAGTAAGCCCGGCTATCACCAATGTTGACTAAATAAAGTTCATGGGCATTGTGGGAAGGCCATCCAGACAGTGTGACAACTCGTTGCGGTAGTTGCAGTGCCATTACCAAGGTAGTTGCCATCCTTTCTCTTCCTTGGCGTTTTTGTTCATCATTGCGGGCGCAAATTAAGTTATTAACTACTCGTAAGCTGGCTTCTAGTTGTTCTCGTAATAAGTTTGGCAATACAGGTTCAGTTTGTTCGGCAACTTCAGCTAATAAAGCACGCGTCTGCAATTTGAGCGATTGTACGGCCATTTGACTTGCTACTTCACCACCTTGGTGTCCACCAATACCATCGCAAACCATTGACAACCGAGGTATTAGTGGGTCGTAGGGTTCATTTGTATTGGGGTAACAAGTATCCTCATTTTGGGCAAGTTCTGTCCCTGTATCGGTACTTCCGGCAACTCTCAAGCTGAGGGGTAATTCTGCGGCGGCGGAAAGTAAAAAAGTATTCAGTTGGGTAGTAATGGTCTCGAAATCTGCGGCATCATCACACATTTGCTCAATTATATTTTGCAAGCCTTGAGCTACTTGTGGTTGGGCTGAGGCTATCCAAGGTTGCCAAAATTGCCCTAATTCACGCAAACTGATTTTTTCCTCAGGTGGGGTGGGATGAAGTTCTAATAAACGCACACACCAACCTTGAACACGTAAGTTATCGGGAATGAGTAAACTTTGGGCAACCGCTAATTCCGATAAAGGTTGCCAAAGTTGGAGAATTTGCCATAACCAATAAACTTGTCTAACGGCTGTGGCTTGTTCCCAAGTACTGGCTATGGTTGGGTAAAGATTACCTGTTTCATCTACAGGGACATTTTCTAGTAAAAAAATATCGCCGTCCTCTGTGGGGGAAGAAACAAACCCATAGGCTTGGGGAAGATGTAAATGCTGTTGATATAGTTTTAAGTAGGGTGTGACTTCTGGTGGTAAATTTTGTGGGGCTGCTGGTGGTAGACCTGGTTGCGTATCTAACCAGATTTGCTGCGTGATAACCTCGTATCGCTCTGCCACTATTGTTTCTGGTGGAATAGTAGTAGCTAAAGTACCAGTAGCCCAGAGGTAACGATAAATTAAGGGAGCTTGACAATTAGCACAAATTCGTTCGCCTATAAAGTTAGCCGGGCGATCGCATGTTGGATTTATGCAGTAAATTATTCGCTCAGTAGAAAGCATCATAAATAAAACTTACGCATTGACAAAAAATTTTGTCGAGATATTGGCAATCATTATAGGACTCATACTAATTTGTAATTCTTAATTCGTAATTACATCTCCCTGCCCCCCTGCGACTCATTTGTATCAAATTTAAAGTGAAACGGTATCATCCATATCAAAAATGCTGTAAGTTTTACAAATAGGACTAGCCCCTAACCCCTAACCTCTAACGCCTCTTTTCAAGGTATAACTGGAACAGGAATTATAAATAAATTGTGAAATTTATCTTATGTCGCTTCCTGTTCTGAATCAGAGCTTGCGCCATTGGTGGCAGCCTAGGAAAGGTTTAGCGATCGCTGAAGCTTCTATTATCGGTCTTGTAGCTGCTTTATCTGCGGTATTTTTGAAAGTTGGTTCGGGATGGTTGGGGGCGTGGCGTGTTCATACTTCCCATATTTTCCCTGCCTGGATAGCTTTGCCTGTAGTTGGTTTAGTTTTTGGCTACTTGGCTGGTTGGTTAGTACAGCGATTAGCACCAGAAGCTTCTGGTAGTGGTATTCCGCAAGTCAAGGCGACTCTGGCTAATGTACCAATGAAATTGTCTTGGCGAGTGGCGGCAGTGAAGTTACTTAGTGCCATGATTGTCATTGGTTCAGGGCTAACTTTAGGTAGACAAGGGCCGACTGTCCAAGTAGGGGCAAGTTTAGCTGCAGGGATGAGTCGTTTAGTGCCGACTTCGCCAGATCATCGGCGACAAATGATTGCGGCTGGTGCTGGTGCTGGGTTAGCAGCTGCCTTTAATGCTCCCTTGGCGGGTGTCATATTTATTGTCGAAGAATTACTGCAAGATTTATCAGGGATAACTTTAGGCACTGCGATTATTGCTTCATTTATTGGCGGAGTCGTATCGCGGTTATTAGGTGGTCGCAGTCTGCATTTAAATCTGCAATTGATCCATTCTGCTAGTCAATTTTCTCTGCCGGAGATTCCCTTTTTTGTCATATTAGGAATCTTGGCTGGGTTATTAGGTGCGTTATTTAATCGCGGGATAGTTTTTAGTATCAAATCTTATCAAAATTTACATATAAGTTTGCCGCTAAAAGTGGCTTTAGCCGGATTTATTTCTGGTGTGATAGTTGCTATGCTACCAGAATATTATCGTAATAATACTGGTTTAAGAGAATATATTATTACGAGTGAATCTAGTGCTTCAGTTGCCGCGATCGCTTTTATTGCCCAGTTTATTCTCACGTTAATAGCATTTGGTTCTGGTGCGCCGGGAGGATTATTTGCCCCTAGTCTCATTTTAGGTTCTTGCTTAGGACATTTTGTAGGGATTTGGGAATCCCATCTATTAGGTGTAGGTTCTCTACCTACCTATGCTTTAGCTGGAATGGGGGGATTTTTTAGTGCCGTTTCTAAAGTCCCCATCACCGCTATTGTCATTGTGTTTGAAATGACTACAGATTTCAATCTCGTTTTACCTTTGATGATTGTGGCTGTAGTCGCTTACCTAGTTGCTGATAAGGTCATGCCTGGATCACTGTACGATAAACTTTTGCAATTAAAAGGTATTACTCTTAGCAAAACAGTATCTTCGGAAGGAATTTTATCAACCTTAACTGCTAAAGATGTTATGCAGCAGCAGGTAGAAACTTTAGATGCAGATATGACTTTAGAAGAAACTAAACAAGCATTTTCTAATTCCCATCATCGCGGTTTTCCTGTAGTGAAAAATAACAAATTAGTAGGCATTATTACACAATCAGATTTGACAAAAATCTCTCATAGTCACCTACCAAAAGATACTTTATTAAAAGAAATCATGACCTCCGCCCCCATGACGGTGACACCCATACACAATTTAAGTAACGTGTTGTATTTACTTGACCGCTATCAAATCAGTCGTTTGCCAGTGGTGGAAGGCAGAAAATTAATTGGGATTATTACCCGTGCAGATATTATCCGTGCTGAAGCAGATCATCTCAATGGTCGAAATACCACCCCAGGGCCACAACCGGAACCATCTTATGTAGTTTATCAAACGCGATCGCCGAGTGTGGGCAGAGGCAGATTATTAGTACCAATAGCGAACCCCGAAACTGCTACTACTTTACTACAAATGGCGGCGGCGATTGCCCGCGATCGTCACTACGAAATTGAGTGCGTCCAAATCATGTTGATTTCGCGCCACAGTTCCCCATGCGAAACCCCAGTCAGAACAGCCAAAAGTCGGCGCTTATTGCGACAAGCCGAAGTTATGGCCAAAAAGTGGCGCATTCCCCTACATACACAAATTCGCGTCGCCCATGATTCCGCCCAAGCAATCTTAGAAACTATCCAAGAACGCCATATAGACCTCATTTTAATGGGCTGGAAAGGCAACACCTCAACGCCTGGACGCATTTTTGGCAACATCGTTGATACTATTATTCGTCAAGCCAGCTGTGATGTAGTGCTAGTGAAATTAGGTAATACTCCAGAGTCAGTAGTCAATAGTCAATTGTCCACAATTACCCCCACTCCTCAATTTAACCGTTGGCTAATACCAATGGCTGGTGGCCCTAATTCTAGAGTTGCAATTAAATTGTTACCTGCATTGTTGAGTTTAGGAAATCAGCCAGAAATTCATTTGACTCAGGTATTTAAACCATCAGATTTAAAGCCAGACCTGAAAATTTTAGAACAAGCTATTCACCAACTTATGCGCCGTCGTCCATTGTCTAATACAGTATTTGTCGCTACGCCAGTCCAAGCTGATTCGGTGGCTGAGGGGGTAATTAACTTAGTCAAAACACAACGCTTTGATGTTGTCGTGGTAGGTGCTACCCGGGAAGGATTATTACAACAAGCAATTCAAGGTAATATTCCCGAAGCGATCGCTTCTGGTGTAGAGAGTACAGTAATTTTAGTCAGGGGCGCAATTAATAAGTAAAGAAGAATTAAACTCCTCCAAAGATATCCCAGGGCGATCGCTTTGGTAAAATATCATCAATTCTCCTTGTCTAAGCCAACTGAATGACGCGATTCATCCATGACCAATTCTCCAAAGACTATTTAGAAGAACTACTAAAACCATTTGGAACAGTTCAAGCACCAAGCCGAGTCGCCGCCGAAGTAAAAGAAATAGACGTATTATTTTCGCCGATTCCCACACCAACAGCCAACTTAGAAACATTAGGATTATTAGGGAAAATGGCGACAACCCCAGCTATATTTGAACCATTCCGCAATCCAGCATCAATAGAAGAAATTAACGACTGTATATCAAAATTATCAGAAGTTAAAAGCGCAATGCAGCGAGAAGCCAAGCGCAATAAAATTAAAATAACAGCCTCAGAAATTCCCCAACTGTGGATACTCACACCTACAGCATCAAAAAATATAATCTCCGGGTTTGGTGGACAGCAAAAATTAGGCTGGATAACGGGAGTATACTTTTTACCAAAACATTTCTGCACAGCCATAGTTGCAATACACCAGTTACCATCAACGCCAGAAACACTGTGGCTGAGAATATTGGGACGTGGAAGAGTACAACGCCAAGCAATTGATGAATTAACAGCACTTCCAGCAACTCATCCATTTGTGAAAGTAACGCTAGAATTACTTTATAATTTGCAACAAAATCTGCAAATAAATCAGAATATAGAACCAGAAGATCGGGAGTTAGTGATGAGGTTAGCACCACTATATCAACAAGATAGAGAACAAGCTAGACAAGAAGGTTTACAACAAGGTGTGCAACAAGGCTTACAACAAGGTTTACAACAAGGAGAACAACAGTTAATTCTACGCCAATTGAATCGGCGGTTGGGACAAATAGATGCATCTTTAATTGAGCAAGTTCAAGGGTTGTCTATTGAACAGTTAGAATCACTGGGGGAAGCATTGTTAGATTTTTTAACTGTTGCCGATTTAGAAGTATGGTTAAATCAACAACAAGTCACAAAAAATCAGTAAATTGTGATTGATGTGCGATCGCCTCAATACAATAACTCAGTGTACTGCCGCAAATTATAGATAACATTCCCTAACCCAGGCGCTCGGAAAAATTAAAATACTTAGGGGAAATATGCAACATCACCAGGGTTGCCTAAGTCTTATGATTAGCTACAAGCTCTGGAACTAAGTATTTGGGAATGGCACGAATGTTAAATCTGTTTAAGCGCAAATCCCGCAGACTCAAACGCCAACCATTTGGTTTTATGCTCATCATTGTGGCTTGGAGTCTAGTAATGGGTTGGCTATTTGCTTCTGCAACCAGCGTCTACAGCGCAACACCTAATTCCGAAGTGGGGACAGTTGATGTAGTACCGTCGCAGTATCAACTAGGACAAGAAATTTACAGAGAAAATTGTGGGACTTGTCACATTGCCATTCCGCCAGAAGTTCTACCTACCCAAACCTGGAAAAATCTTCTAGAAGACTCGCAACACTATGGTACTCAAGTCCAACCACTAGTTGATCCTGGTCGCATTTTAGTGTGGAGATATCTTTCTACTTTCTCTCGCACTCAACTTCAAGATGAAGAAACGCCTTATCGCCTCAACAAATCACGATTCTTCAGTGCTTTACATCCCAAAGTGAAATTACCGCGTCCAGTGCAACTTGATAGCTGTGTGAGTTGTCATCCCAGTGCTAGTGAGTTTAATTTTCGTCGCCTTTCTTCAGAGTAAGCACATACAGGAAAGAAAAGTCCAACTCTTTCTCTGTCTACTAAGCTAAAAAACTTCTAGTTTGCATCTGGCAATTACATCAAACTCTTATGGGTTGGACATCTTGTGCGCCCATTGGATACTAGATTCCTTTTGCATTAACCTGAATTTATTAATTATTGTAACCAAAACTCTCATTTATCGCTAATTTAAAGGTGAATATTAAAAAAGTTGCTTTCAGCGTATTTCATCTCATCAAAATTGCGAGGCAATATGTCAAATCAATATGAAGGAAAAGGTAGCTGCCTTTGTGGAGAAACGCATATATTTGTCAAAACAATGAATAAAAATATTGGCGGATGTCATTGTCAAATATGTAGAAAATGGGGAGGTGGCCCTTTATTAGTAGTAGATTGCGGTAATGATGTTACATTTGCAGGTGAAGAAAATATTACTGCTTTTAATTCATCCGCATGGGCTGAACGTGGCTTTTGTCATCAATGTGGCACTCACTTATTTTATAGACTGAAAGAAAACCAGCAATACTTCATCCCTGTTGGGCTATTTGAACAGCCGCAAGATTTTGTTTTCGAGCATCAGATATTTATTGATGAAAAACCAGCCTATTATTGCTTTGCTAATGAAACACATAATATGACAGGAGCCGAATTTTTTGCTCAGTTTGCTCCCCCAACTAATTAACGCTAACTCTCACATTATCTTTTCACCAGTAAAATCTATGAAAAATCCGCTCACAATTAGGCTGTGCGTTGATATCTTTCGTAGCACAAAATTATTATTTGTCTGCACTTTAATACTTACAGCCTGTGGTAAAAGTAACAACCTTGGAGTATCTGCTAATAATACCCCAACCTCAACAAGTACAACTAATACTATTCCTATTGGTATTGCCTTTGCCCAAACTAGTAATGTGGCATTACTTGGCCAAGAGGGAACTGATGGAGTAAAAATTGCTGAAAAGTATTTTAATAGCAAAGGAGGGATTAATGGCAAACAAATTAAATTAATCTTTCAAGATACTGGTGGTGATGAAGTTGGAGCGATTAATGCCTTTCAAACTTTAATTAATCAAAATAACGTTGTGGGGATTATTGGCCCTACTTTATCACAACAAGCTTTTAGTGCTGACCCCATCGCAGAACGTCATCAAGTTCCAGTAATTGGAGCGTCTAATACTGCTAAAGGTATTCCAGAAATTGGTGATTATGTTGCGCGTGTATCTTCATCTGTGGCTGTCGTCGCTCCTTATGCAGTCAAAGCCGCAATAAAACAAAATCCTCAACTCAAAAGAGTGGCGGTATTCTATGCTCAAAATGATGCATTTAATAAGTCAGAAACCGAAATTTTTCAGAAAACAGTTAAAGACTTAGGTTTAGATTTAGTTACTGTCCAAAAATTTCAAACTACAGATACAGATTTTCAAACTCAAGCCAGTAGTGCTATTAATTTAAAACCAGATTTAGCGATTATATCTGGGTTAGCGGTTGATGGTGGTAATTTAGTCAAACAACTGCGCGAACTTGGTTATAAAGGTTTAATTGTGGGGGGAAATGGTTTTAATACATCTCATATATTTTCAGTATGTAGAGCATTGTGTGAAGGTGTGATTATTGCTCAAGCTTATAGCCCTGAATATAAAAATGAAATTAATGCTGCATTTCGTCAAGCTTATATTCAGCAATATAACAGAGAACCACCCCAAGTCAGCGCGCAAGCTTTTGCAGCTTTGCAGATATATGTGGAAGCACTGAAATCTTTAGATCAGAAAAGACGAATTAATGATTTAGCTTTACGCCAGTTACGTCAAGAATTGAATAAAGAAATATTAGGATTAACTTATCAAACTCCTCTCGGTGAAATTGCTTTTACACCTGTGGGTGATGTAATTCAAAAAGAGTTTTATGTTGCTCAATTGAAGATGGAACCCAACGGTGTCAAGGGAAAATTTGCATTTTTAAATATAAAATAACTGTAGTATGAACCAGATATAGAACTATGAATAAAAATTTGGTGTTGGTATTTCTTCATCTAATGCCCAGTTGCCAATATTTATGATTTTATCATCCAATACAGTTCAAATAAGATAATTATTAGAGACGTTGCATTGTAACTTCTCTACAGATTCGGAAACTCTTTGTTCATACTCTAACTTTAGTAAGTTTACATCCTATTCAATGGTTAGTGTTACTGATATGTCCAACCTTAATTTTAGTTGCCGATGAAATCCGCAAGCAAATTATCAGACGGAGTAAAGAAGTTGAGATTGAACATCCAATTCATCATTCATTATTCAGTAGGTAGAAATTCATTTGTCAGTGCTAAAACATTTGTGATTCATTAGCTCCTCGACTTCCTCAAAGAAGCGGGATATCTGGCAGTCCTGATTTTTTTCTATTAACCAAAACAAATCGCTACAATTGGGATGCGGTAGGAAGGCATTTTAAGCAAGTTACGAATCTCCCATCAAGCAGTTATGAGATTGATTTCTGAACCACCAATTCCTGTCAAAATTCAAAAAATGAAAGAAAGGGTACGGTGGAGACACAACAATATTGTGCAGTCTGGCATCGACCAAACCAGCATGATTATAGATGATGGTAAAAATGAAACTCCCGACTTTTCATTTTTGGTTATCGGCGATAGTGGGACAAAATCTCATTACGGACATCACCCGCAACGCGAAGTAGCCCAATTAATGCTGGAACATAAAGATGATTGCCGTTTTGTGTTGCACACTGGCGATGTCATTTATGTGGTGGGTTCGCATGAATATTACCCAGCCAATTTTATTGAACCTTATCGTGAGTTTTTGCTTGGTGGTGAAAAGCCAAAAAATATTGCTTACGATCGCATGACTTTTAATTTACCGTTTTTACCAGTTCTCGGCAATCATGATTATTATGATGTGCCGTTAATGTATCGGTTAATTACTGGTAGTACGTTACGATTGCGGCGAATGCTGCGTTACAAAGATTTTGAAATTGGTTGGCATGGTTCTAACCAAGGTGATGCTTATGCGCGAGCTTTTTTAGATTATCTTGCCAGCATTAATGCCCCAGAAGAGTTGCAGTATCATTTAGACCAGCACTATACCGGAAAAACTGACGCGGGCCGCTGTTTGCGTTATATCCCAGGCGAGTTTACCCGTATACCCAATCGTTATTACACATTTCAGTATGGTGGTATAGATTTTTTTGCACTTGATTCTAACACCTTTAATGCGCCCTCACCTTTACCGACCACAAAAGCCGGAGATAATTATCGTCGAGAACTGCAAAAACGCCGCCAGGAAATAGATAGAGAAGAAGAAGAGATTTTGGCAATCAGCGATCGCCTCAATCCCGATAACCCAGAAGATGCGGAACAACTCGATGACCTCAGTGCTAAATTAGACCAAATTAACGAAGTCAAAATTGACATCGAAAAACAATTAGCCTCCCACCAACCGCCAACCATTGACATTGAACAACTAGAATGGTTGCGCGACAAGCTGATTGAATCTTGGCATACTTCCGAAATTCGAGGACGCATTCTGTTTTTTCACCATCCTCCCTACGTCACCGAAGCCACAAAATGGAGTCAAGCCCAAACTTTAGCAGTACGTCACCGCCTGCGTTGGGTATTAGAACAAGTTAAAGCAAGCCTCGGTTCTTTAGTACAAGACCGTCCTATTGTTGATTTAATCTTTAACGGTCACGCGCACTGTTTAGAATATATCCGCACCGTAGATACAGGCTATGCTGATTCTCATATTCCTTGCATTGTCTCTGGTGGTAGTGGTCGCCGTCCCCGCCGTCAGCGCAGTGAGGGAAGAGAATTAATGGAGACTTTTACAAACCTTCCCAATAGTCCAACGCGCAAAGTTGCAGACTCCCTACTTTATGTTGGTAGGTATGGTTACGGTTCTCAAACTCGCTTACCTTATTCTTGCGTGCGAGTTGATGTTCGTGATGGCTGTCCACCCAAATTTATTGTTAGACCATTAATCGCTGAACGAGTTGCTCAACAATGGTATCGATATGAGATGGAGAAGTGTGAAGTGTGAAGTGTGAAGTGTGAAGTGTGAAGTGTGTATACGGGCTTTGCGCGGCTTCCCGTTCGCGTAGCGTCTCCATTGGGGAGAAGGGTAGTGTGGAAGGGAAGCATAATTGTTAGTTCAATCTGTTTCCTATTTCCTACTCCTGGCTATGATTTTTACCACAAGATCAGTGGTAAACCCGCAAGAAAAGAGGCAACACTTGTCCAAAGAGTGAATTGCTCAAGATTTCCGTCATCTAAAGCAAGACTCATTTGCTTAATTGCTGATAAAAGTGCTGCTAATAGTAGTACAAAGAATGCAAAATATCTAAAAGCAATCATACTTTGCCCTACTTTCATGTCAAAGTAAACATAATAGGTTTTTAACAGGTTATCTCATGTTTTTCTGTTCCCCATTAGCACTTTGAAATCAGCAGCAAGATTAACCAATTTTCTCATTTTTGGGACAGGGCTAGCGATCGCACTTCTCTACAACTCCAGGAGCTTGACTAAGTAGCCAAACTCTTGTCTAAACTTACTCATAGCTAGCTATTGTGAGGAAGTTGATGTGGAAAGTATCGGAGTTTGGTAATTTAGTAGGCATTTCG
>NZ_JACJRU010000030.1 GCF_014697425.1 Nostoc sp. FACHB-110 | reverse complement strand
TGCGATCGCAGTTTGCTGATACTGGTTTCTCATTGTTCCTTGTTTGATAGTTTTATTTCTCCGTATTATCTCGTAGTCTTTTTCAGAAATCAAATATGATTCCTATAGTTAGGATTTCACCTCCAATTGACTGTCTATTACCTGACTCAACAAGTAGCTAAGAAATTAAACAGAATCGCCATTTCTACATGAAATCTTTAAACTATTAGGTCGGAAAATTTGCATATTGAATATATTGTATCTTTGCTTTACATCTATCTATATTTATCGGCTGCTGAGAATTCATGCTAATAATATGAACTCCGCGTAAATTTACCTTTATTAAACCGAAACTTGATGAAAATTTCATTAAATATGTCAATCAACTAGTGAAAACTATCTATTTAAGAGTGAATAAAGATTAAGTTACTATCAACAAAGATTTACTTATTGCCTTATAAGCTCCGGAAACACAACAATATACTTTGAAAAAAGGAAAATAAAGCGTTGAACAATTACATAACAAAAAAAGTTATGCAAGATACATTAAGACTAGATGAAGTAGTAGAATTTGCTGAAAACCCAGAACCTCGCTGTCCTTGCGTATTATTGCTAGATACATCTGGCTCAATGCAAGGAGAACCAATAGAAGCATTAAATCAAGGTTTACTTAGCTTAAAAGATGAATTAGTCAAAAATTCTTTAGCATCGCGGCGAGTTGAAGTAGCAATCATTACATTTGATAGTCAAATTAATGTTGTACAAGATTTTGTGACTGCGGATCAATTTACGCCCCCCATTTTAACAGCTCAAGGCCTGACAACTATGGGCGCAGGAATTCATAAAGCCTTAGATATGGTGCAAGAACGCAAATCTTTATATCGTACCAATGGCATTGCCTATTATCGTCCTTGGATATTTATGATTACTGATGGCGAACCCCAAGGCGAACAAGATCATATAGTAGAGCAAGCTGCTCAAAGGCTCCAAGGTGATGAAGCAAACAAGCGTGTAGCCTTTTTCTCTGTAGGTGTAGAAAATGCGAATATGACACGTTTAAATCAGCTAGCAGTCAGAACTCCGTTGAAACTCAGAGGATTAAACTTTGTAGAAATGTTTGTTTGGCTATCTGCGAGTATGGCTGCTGTTTCCCACTCTAAAGTAGATGAACAGGTAGCACTACCGCCAATTGGCTGGGGTTCGGTTTAATCGCGTCGCGGTTTTATACGTACACAGCTAGCTAGACAAAGAATCCATGAACACATCAAACAAAATTTCTCATTGGCGGGTAGTCGCCGCATCTGTATGTGGTACAAGCCACATCAGAACCAAGCAGCTGTGTCAGGATGCGCATAACTGGCAACTACTGCCAGATAATATTTTAATCGCCGCAGCTGCCGATGGTGCGGGTTCTGCCAGTCAAGGCAAAATAGGGGCAATGGTAGCCACAGAAGCAGCTGTAGATAATTTGTCAATCAAACAAGTGACTCACTCTGCTTTAGCAGATGATGGGGTAGTGCAATCGTTATTAACTGATGCTTTGATTGCTGCCAAAAAAGCGGTAGAAACCGAAGCAGCCGCCTGTAGTCAACAGCCCCATGATTTAGCCACTACCCTAATAATAGCGATCGCTACCCCACAGATGGTAGCAGCAGCCCAAATCGGTGATGGTATGGCAGTTGCCAAGAATCGCCAAGGAAATTTAATTGCGCTAACCCTGCCTAATAACGGAGAATATATCAACGAAACGACTTTTTTGACTTCCTTGGATGCTATAGACACAGCACAAATGAGACTATGGCGTGAAGAAATAGTTAACATTGGTGTCCTAACCGATGGACTCCAAATGCTGGCTTTGAATATGGTTGTTGGCGAACCTCACAAACCCTTCTTTTTTCCCCTATTTGACTTTGTAGAGAACGTTGAGGATAAGACATTAGCAAAAGAGCAACTGGTGAGGTTCTTAGGATCTGAGCGGATTACACAACGTACCGACGATGATTTAACCCTAATTATTGCTGCCTTCAACCGCTCATGACCAAGGATTCTGCAAGTTCGGTTTTTTAAACACCCCCCCAACTGTGAGTTAACCATGAAGGTACTACGTTGTCTTCCCCAGCCAGAAATAATCAACCTGAGTGTCAGCTTAGGGCGTGGCGGTGAAGCTTGTATTTATGCAGTTCCATCCGATAGTAATGTCGTGGCCAAGGTTTACCATCAACCCACCGCCACACATGCGAAAAAACTGTATGCAATGCTGGCGAATCCTCCAGAAAACCCCACAGCTAACTTGGGACATATTTCAATTGCTTGGCCACAAGAGTTAATCAAGACTGTAGATGGTAGCAATAGCGTTGTTGGCTTTATCATGCCGCGCATTCGTGGGATGCGTCCGATTATTGACTTTTATAATCCCAGAACCCGCCGCCAACACTGCCCTTTATTTAACTACCAATATCTAGTCCGCACAGCGCGTAACTTAGCAGCTGCTTTTGCCGCTTTACACACTAGTGGCTATTGCGTGGGTGATGTCAACGAATCCAACATCCTTGTGAGTGACACGGCACTGGTGAGCTTAGTCGATACTGACTCTTTTCAAGTACCAGATATCAAAAACAACATTGTCTATCGCTGTCCGGTAGGTAAGCCAGAGTTTACCCCACCAGAACTGCAAAATAAAGTTTTCGCCCAACACGATAGGGAAATTAATCACGACTTATTCGGCTTGGCAGTCTTAATCTTCCAACTGTTAATGGAAGGGGCACACCCATTTTCGGGAATTTTTCAAGGTACTGCCGAACCACCGCCATACGAAGCCCGGATTGCGGCTGGACATTTTACCTACTCTCAACAGCGAAAAGTTCCTTACGTCCCGACTCCCATTGCACCAGCTTGGGAAATGCTGCATCCTAGCTTACAAGAATTATTTGTGCAGTGTTTTGAAGCCGGACACAGCAATGCCTACTTACGTCCTAGCGCCCAAACTTGGCTCTCAACCCTAGCAGAAGTTGAAGACGCTTTAATTACTTGTACTACCAATCCCCAACATCGCTACAGCAATCACTTGCATAGCTGTCCTTGGTGTGAACGTACCCTGCGCTTGGGTGGACGAGATCCATTTCCATCACAACGAGCGATCGAAAATAAAGAACATCTACGCCCGCGCAACGTACCAAAACGCCGCTACAATCAGCCTTCTCGCGTACCACAGCCATTATTAGCATTTACTCAATCAAGTTATTGGCAACAAGCCAATGTGCCGAATTATTATCCTTATAAGCGTTCGGCAAAAATCGCCAAATTTTATCCGATAGTTTTAGCTTGTCTGGGTTTAGGAATGTTGGGTTATTTGGATGTGATGGTAAAATTTACCCGTCCATTCGTCAGCCAAAATGCCTATACACAACAGACAATACTCAGCCAAACTGCGAATAATCAAGGTCAGAGTTTTGCTGATCATTATCAGCAAGGCAATGATGCTTACAGAGTGCGCGACTATAAACAAGCCGTAGAAAGCTTTAGTAAAGCCATTCAAGAAGAACCACAATTTGCCAAAGCCTTTATTAGACGAGGCAATGCTCGCTACAACTTGAAAGACTACGAAGGCGCATTGGCAGACTATACCAAAGCTTTGCAAATCAATCCGCACGAAGTCAAAGCCTTTGTAAATCGTGGTAACGCTCGGTATATGTTGGCTGAGTATAGCAACGATCCTGATCAGGAATATAGTTTGGCACTGGCAGATTTTAATAACGCCATCAAAATTAACGTCAAAGAAGCCGAAGCCTATATCCGACGCGGGATTGTACTAGCGCAAATTGCTAAATATAGTGGCGAATCGATTAGAGATTTCAAACGCTCCATAGCCGATTTTAGCGAAGCTATCAAGCTCAACGCCTCCAAAGCGGAAGCTTACTTCCAACGCGGTTCGGTTTATTACCAATTAGCTCAATATGCTCCTGACTACAATCAACAATACCGACTAGCGATCGCTGACTTTGACCAAGCATTATTACTTAACGAAAAAATGGCGAAAGTCTATCTCAAACGCGGGATGGTGCGCTATGAAATGGCACAATATGGTGGTAAGCAAGCTGAAGAAAACAACCAAAAAGCCGTTGACGACTTGCAACTAGCCGCCAAAATAGCCCTAGAACAAGAAGACACAGAAAACTACCAGCAAGCACTAAGTAGTATGTGTGTCATCATTGAAAGCAAATGTAGCACTTTGTTACAAAGCTCTAGTATGTCGGGATATACAGGCGCAAATTAGTTTTGGCTCAATAGTCAAGCAAATTTTAGATTTTTGATTTTAGATTTTGGATTGAATATTTTTCTCATTGAATATCCAAAATCTAAATCATGAATCAAATCATCCGGCGATTACCTCTCATTGAATGATTCTTCGCCATTTCACCCTATGTAGAGACGCGAAATTTCGCGTCTCTACCTTGCTATTTTTATGAAAAATTTCCGGACAAATATATTCATAAGTATTTTACACATAAAAGTTTTTTATTTACTTTCCCTTCATAAAATTGCTGATAATTCTAGTTAGATTATGTACGGAGAAAAACAGACAAAAATGAGTTTTTCTCAAACCAAGTGCATCCTCTTCATATCGATAAATTCAAAATAATAATTTCTCTACAAATCTCCGAGGTAATTGTATGAAAGCGGTGATTTTGGCTGGAGGGCTTGGTACACGCCTCAGTGAAGAAACCAGTATCAGACCCAAGCCGATGGTTGAAATTGGTGGTAAGCCAATTCTTTGGCATATCATGAAAACTTATTCTGCCCACGGTATTAATGATTTCATCATTTGTTGTGGTTACAAAGGTTACGTGATTAAGGAGTATTTTGCTAACTACTTCTTACATATGTCTGATGTAACTTTTGATATGCGGTTTAATCAGATGAATGTGCATTCTGGTTACGCCGAACCTTGGCGCGTCACCTTAGTTAATACAGGTGACAGCACCATGACAGGTGGACGCTTAAAAAGAGTGTGCGAACATGTAGGCAATGATACATTTTGCTTTACCTATGGTGACGGTGTAAGCAATATAAATATCACCGAGTTAATTAAATTTCACCAAGAACAAAAAACCTTAGCCACACTCACAGCCGTACAACCAGCAGGTCGTTTTGGGGCGATTTCTTTAGAACAAGAGCAAACTAAAATCACCAGCTTTCGGGAAAAACGCGACGGTGAAGGTGCGTGGGTCAATGGTGGTTATTTTATTCTCGAACCAGAAGTGATTAATTTAATTGCGGATGATTCCACCGTTTGGGAAAAAGAACCATTAGAAAAGCTAGCTGATATGGAACAGCTATCGGCTTTTAGACACAATGGCTTCTGGCAACCGATGGATACCTTACGCGATAAAAATTATCTAGAAGAGCTATGGCAGAGTGGTAAAGCTCCCTGGCAAGTATGGTAAGAAAAGTATGAAGTATGAAGTATGAAGTATGAAGTATTGAATTTCAGTCTTTATTCTTCATCCTTTATTTGATAATTGACGTATTAACATCATTTAAGTGCAACAATACCAATGTACGATTTTGCTATTATCGGCGGTGGAATAGTAGGATTATCCACAGCGATGGCCTTGGGTAAACGCTACCCACAAGCGCGCATTTTAGTATTAGAAAAAGAAAGTAACTGGGCATTTCACCAAACTGGCAATAATAGTGGTGTAATTCACTCTGGTATTTATTACAAACCAGGGAGCTTTAAAGCCCAATTTTGCCGTGATGGTAGTCGCTCAATGGTAGAATTCTGTCAAGAGTATGGGATTGACCATGAAGTCTGCGGTAAGGTAATTGTGGCGACAGATGCCCAAGAATTACCACGCTTAGAAAATCTCTACAAGCGCGGCGTAGAAAATGGCATCGAAGTTAAGCGTATCAGCCCAGAAGAAGTTAAAGAAATTGAACCTCATGTCAGCTGTGTAGGTGGCATTAAGGTATTTTCAACTGGTATTGTTAATTACAAACAAGTTTGTTTAAAATATGCCCAACTAATTCAACAACAAGGTGGAGATTTACGTCTCAATACCAAAGTGTTGAAAATATCTACAAGTGGCAAAAATCAGGTACTAGAAACAAATCAAGGCAACTTTGAAACTAAATTTATCATCAATTGTGCCGGATTGCATAGCGATCGCGTTGCTAAGTTAGGTGGAGTAGAACCCAAAGCCAAAATTGTACCTTTTAGGGGCGAATATTACGAACTCACCCCCGAAAAACGCTATTTGGTAAAAACCCTGATTTATCCAGTGCCTAACCCTGATTTCCCATTCTTAGGCGTTCACTTTACCAAAATGATTGATGGTACAGTCCACGCCGGGCCGAATGCAGTTCTCAGCCTCAAGCGCGAAGGTTACAACAAAACCGACTTCGACTTGAAAGATTTTGCTGAAGTTATGACTTATCCTGGTTTTTGGAAACTTGCCGCTAAACATGCTGATGAAGGTATCCAAGAAATCATTCGTTCCTTTAGCAAAGCCGCCTTTGTGAGAAGTCTGCAAAAACTGATCCCCGAAGTCCAAGCCGAAGATTTAGTTCCTACTCATGCGGGAGTTCGTGCCCAAGCTTTAATGGATGACGGCAAACTAGTAGATGACTTTTTGATTCTTACTGGTCAAAACTCCATCCATGTCTGCAATGCCCCCTCACCAGCTGCCACATCTTCTTTAGAAATTGGCAAAGCGATAGTTGCACAAATCGCCCAACACTCAGATATGCCAGCAGCCGTCACTACTTGTTAGATGAGTTAATTGTTGAGGTTGGGTGTAAGGGTTTTGATGACACCCCTACACCCATACACCCCTTAATTTCTCATCTGCGTAAACAGCTGATGGCATATCGGTCAATTGTTGGAATTACCCCATCAACGATTATGCCGAAATTTAAGTCCTTGGCATCTGATCAGCAGCCCGTTGTTCTCGTATGTGCTGCTGATAACAACTATGCAATGCCTCTCGCAGTCACAGTACGTTCAGTATTAGCCAATTTTAACAGCGATCGCCAGTTAGCTTTGTTTATCTTAGATGGTGGTATCAGCAAAACTAACAAACGCAAAATTACTAAATCACTAGAGTCCAAACAAGTTAATATTTCTTGGGTTAAGCTCGATGATGCCCTATTTGCGGATTTAACATTAGGACGGCATTTGACTATCACTGCTTATTATCGGTTACTCTTGCCTCAAGTTTTACCACCAGAGTTCACTAAAGCTATTTATCTTGATAGTGACATGGTAGTAACAGGCAATTTAGCAGAGTTATGGAATATCGATATTGGCGACAACTATGTATTAGCAGTACAAGATGATGTGCTACTGAATATATCAATGTGTGAATCTTTGCAAAACTATCAAGAATTAGGTATTGCGCCAGATGCTAAATACTTTAATTCCGGATTGTTAGTGATTAATATTGCAAAGTGGCGGACTGAAAATATCGGTCAAAAAATTCTTGACTATATCAGAGATAACCAACAATATCGGCCTAATGACCAAGATGGATTAAATGCCATTTTGGCTACAAAATGGGGGGAACTTCATCCAAAATGGAATCAGATGCCAAGAGTTTATGATGAATCATTTCGGAAAAATAATCTTTTCCCTGAAAATGTTTATCAGGAACTATTGCATCATCCTTGCATTATTCACTTTACTAATACTCCCAAACCTTGGTACGCCGGATTGAGAAGCGAATGTCAACATCCCAAAAAAGATTTATTCTTTCAATACCTTGACATGACAGCTTGGAAAGGATGGCGCGATACTATGTGGCGGCGTTTAAGTCGTAAATTCCTCAAATTAGCATTAGTAAGTAACTCAAAGCTTTAAAAGAGGCAGGAGGCAGAAGGATCAATTAGTAGGAAATTCAGTCTAGTCACTAATTGAATCAATAAAATCTTTGGTTTGGTGTCTTGAATCTAGTTTTACCTGAGGCACTTTGAAACTTATTCTTTCCTCCTGCCTCCAGCATAGCTGCCCTCTGCCTTCTTTAATTAGTTGAAGTGGTTGTATCTACCAACATCATCACTCAACACAGAAAATTTAACACAAATGAAAATATTAGTAACTGGAACAGAAGGCTATTTAGGTTCTTTATTACCTCCTCTATTAATTGAACGTGGACATGAAGTTATTGGTGTTGATACAGGCTTTTATAAAGTTGGTTGGTTATACAACGGTACAGAAGTTACAGCCAAAACCCTCAACAAAGATATCCGCCACATTACCCCAGAAGATTTAGAAGGTGTTGATGCAGTAGTTCACATGGCGGAACTTTCCAACGATCCTACCGGACAACTATCACCTAATATCACCTACGACATCAATCATTTAGGTTCAGTTCGCCTCGCTAACTTAGCAAAAACAATGGGCGTGCGCCGCTTCGTCTATATGTCTTCGTGTAGTGTTTATGGTGTAGCTACCGAAGGCGATGTCACAGAAGAATCTCCAGTCAATCCTCAAACTGCTTACGCAGAATGCAAAACCCTCGTAGAACGAGATGTAATGCCTCTGGCGGATGATGATTTCTCACCCACATTTATGCGGAACGCCACAGCCTTTGGTGCTTCACCCAGAATGCGGTTTGATATTGTATTGAACAACCTCGCAGGTTTGGCTTGGACAACTAAAGAAATCAAAATGACCAGCGACGGTACACCTTGGCGGCCATTAGTTCACGCCTTAGATATTTGTAAAGCCATTGTTTGTGCCTTAGAAGCACCCCGTGACATCGTACATCAACAAATCTTTAATGTTGGTGATACAGCTAATAATTACCGAGTTAAAGAAATCGCGGAAATCATTGCTGATACTTTCCCAGATTGTAAATTAAGTTTTGGTCAAAATGGCGCAGACAACCGCAGCTATCGCGTATCTTTTGACAAAATTAATAGCGTTCTTCCCGGATTCAAATGTGATTGGAATGCTCAACTAGGAGCGCAGCAATTATACAAATTATTCAGTCAAATCGATATGACTGAAGGCACTTTCTTATTTAGAGGATTCACCCGCTTAAAACAGCTAGAATATCTGATTCGTACCGAACAAATAGATAAAGATTTCTTCTGGATTAAGTAAGAAGTAAATCAATTGAATCAGAATTCAGAATAAATCAAGAGTCTGCTAGATAACTTCTGGATTTTGTCAACGTGAATTCTTACTAGAAAAGTTAGATACCCGATTTCTTAAAGAAGTCGGGTATCTGGACAATAGCAATAAATCTAACACCTATAAAAAAATGAATAAACTACTGACAATCGCCATCCCGACTTTTAATCGTGCTGCACTTTTAGAGCAACAACTTGCCTGGTTAGAAAGGTCTATTCAAGGATTTGAGTCGGAATGCGAAATTATTATTTCTGATAATTGTTCGACAGATAACACTCAAGAAATCATTAAAAAATGGCAGCCTATCTTTAGCAAAACTACATTTAAATCTCATAGAAATCAAGCGAATATAGGTTTAATGCCGAATATCGCTTTGTCTATTCAAGCTGCTAGTGGTCAATATGTTTGGACAGTCGGCGATGATGACCCAATCCAGGATAATGCTCTATCTTTTTTGTTAACAACCATCAAACAAAATCCGGAAACATCACTAATCTTTCTCAATTGCTACGGACGCGACAAACTAACTAATAAAATCACTGTAGACCGTTGGTTTAATAGTGATAGTGATACACCGCAAATTAATGGTAAAGCCACATTACAACGTTACCTGAAAGAAAGCTTTGGTGGCGTACTATTTATGACAGCTACGGTGTATAAAACAGCATTAGCAAAACGCGCTCTGCAACAGTGGCCATCGTCTTGTAAAAATCTAGCTGCTCAAGCATATTGGACTGGTTTTTGTGCGCTGAACGGTAGTGTAATTGTCACTAAAGATAATTATTTAGAATGTACAATGCACGCCAGCTATTTAGAGCAAGACCCCAAATGGTCAATCATGATGCGGTTTAGTTATATTCCAGAAGTTTACGTCAAACTTTTAGAAATTGGCTATGCTAAATCTTTTTGTTGGCAAATGATTTTGCAAAATTTCATCACTAAAAGCGACTGGATAATTTTCTTAGGTGCTTTAAGAAGATGGCCGCTTTTAGCAATCAATGTCATTATTTCTTATTGGGGTTTAGTGTTAAAGTCACTGCAAAAATCCCTCTCTTCACCCAAAGCATTAAAAGCGAGTTTGTAATACCAAATTTAAATTTTAGTTTGCGTGTTCAATTATTTTCATCTTTATGAATAAACTGCTAACTATTGCTATACCTACTTACAATCGGGCGGAATTACTGGATAGACAGTTATCTTGGTTAGCAAAAGCGATTGAAGGTTTTGAATCTGAATGCGAAATTTTAGTTTCAGATAACTGTTCTAGCGATCGCACTCAAGATGTGGTACAAAAATGGCAAGCAAAATTGAGCCATATCACTTTTAAATCACATAGAAATCTTGAAAACTTAGGCGTAATGAAAAATATTATGTACTGCCTAAGTGCCGCTACAACCAAATACGTCTGGACAATTGGCGATGATGATCCAATTCAAGATAGAGCGATTTCTTACGTAATTAGCAAGCTCAAAAAATATGAAGATTTAGGATTATTATTCCTCAACTTTTCTGGACGGAATAAAATTACTAATGAACCAGTTCATCCTCCAACTATTATAGGAAATCGCTGGTTTGATGCTGATGCCGAAGATGGCTATGGAGATAGTAAAGCCATATTTGAACACTGCTTTGCTAAAAGCGTTGGTGCAGTTATTTTTCTCTCCGCTAGTATTTATCGCACCGACTTAGTAAAACGCGCCTTGCAATTTTGGCCGGACGCTGCGAGTAACTGGATATCTTTAGCATATATAGCAGGTTATTGTGCCGCAAATGGCAAAATAATCGTCACCAAAGAAACCTATTTAGAATGTATTGTTGGTGTGAGTTATTGGCAAAAAGAGCCAAAATCTGCACTTTTAATGCAATACAAACACATTCCTGAAGTTATTTTAAAACTTGGTGAATGTGGCTATTCTAAGGAATTTTGCCGAGGAATGGTGTTACAAAATAGCAAAGAAGTTAATTTAAAAGTTTTCTTAGGTGCTTTAAGAAGGTGGCCTGTATCTGCCATTAAAGTTGCGATTCCTTTTGTAGCTTTGGTGAGTCTTTCGGTTTTTGATGTGATGGCTTTAAAAGACTTTAAACTTGCCGAAGCTAATGAACCTAACCCTCAAGAAGTAAGAGGGGTAAATAACAGGCGATCGCAACTTAAATCAATTATTAAAACAAAATAATTGGACTATGCTGAATACACTCCAAGACAAAATATCGGCAATAACTTCCGAGTTTGATTATAGAATTAAACTCTGGCAGCATACATCTAAACTACCAAAATTAGAGTCAAGCGATCGCCAAATTGTTGAAACTCTAAAAAGAGAAGGTATTTACATTACCACACTTGCTGATTTAGGGTTTAATTCCACTCCCCAACTGCTGGATGCTGCTCATACTTTGATACCAAAAATAGGCAATGGTAATTACACAGCCTCCTCAGAAAATTACCCAGAAATTTATACAGTTACCCATTTACCTAACTTTTATAACTGGGGAAGCGAAGCAAGACTGTTGAATATTCTCGAAAACTATATTGGTCTTCCTGTTGCCTATCATGGTGTACAAGTTCGCAAGGACTTTTTAAATACCAGTCAATTCAGCACAATGCTATGGCATCGAGATTCAGAAGATCGCCGCATTATCAAAATCATCATTTACTTAAATGATGTGACAAAAGAAAATGGGCCTTTTGAATATGTACCAGCATCTTTTACTTCTATATATAACCCTAATTTTTACCGCCTGTATTACAAAATTTATAACACAGGCATTGATGATGAAGAATTGAATGAAATTGTGCCTAAATCAGCGTGGAAATCATGTCAAGGGCCAGCTGGTACTGTCATTATTGCTGATACCCAAAGACTTCTACATCACGGCACTGTACGCACACAAGAGCGTTCAACCCTATTTTTTGTCTATACTGCTAACCCTCCTAAACGACCAGGACTTTGTACTCAATACTGGGATGATACTTATCCCAAACCAGAAGCACTCCAAGAAATTGGTTATTAATTTGCTCAATTAATTTCTCCCGTTTTCCTCATCATCACAGTGAATTAACGAGGTATTCTGGCAATGCTAAACACACTTAAAGGCAAAATGGCAACACTCAACTCAGAGTTGAGCTATAGAATGAAAATCTGGCAGCATAAATCCAAACTGCCAGCATTAGAATTAGGCGATCGCTTGATTGTTGATACACTTAAACGGGATGGTGCTTATGTAACCACACTCGCCGATTTAGGCATACCAGCTACCTCAGAAATGCTTCAAGCTGCTTATCATCAATTAAATAGAGTAGCAGCTGTTAATAACTCTCATCTGAATGAAAGACTACCACAAATTTATACAGTCACAGAATTACCAGAATTTTTTAATTGGGGAAGTAATAACAGACTATTAAAGATAGTAGAAAATTACCTAGGTTTACCTGTTGCTTTTCAAGGTGTACATTTACGCAAAGACTTTCCTAACGAACATCAATTTGGCACATTATTGTGGCATAAAGATTCCGAAGACCGCAAAATGGTCAAGGTAATTATTTATCTGCATGATGTGGAAATTAAGCACGGCCCATTTGAGTATATTCCTTTATCTTTAACATCATATCCTCGCTTAAATTCCTATCGAATTGACCAGAAGTTACGTCAGTCTGGTTACTTAGGAATTAACGATGAAGAAGTAGAAAAAATCATTCCCAAATCAGCTTGGAAATCTTGTCCCGGGAAAGCCGGTACAGTTGTAATTGCAGATCCCAGAACTGCTTTACATCACGGTACTATCCGTACAGAAGCAAGGTCAGCACTATTTTTTGTTTATACGACTAACCCACCCAAGCGACCAGAACTTTGTACGCAATACTGGGATGATACTTTCCCCAAACCAGAAATCCTGCAAGAAATTGCTTAATTAATTCCCAACTTTTTGCTGACAAACAGCGCAATCACAAGTCATGTTCCACACAATTAAATACAAAATATCTGCCCTGTACGCCGATTTGATTTTTAACATCAAACGTTGGCGACATATTAAAAATTTACCTGCATTACAAAAACGCGATCGCATCATTGTTGATACTCTCAACCGAGATGGCGTTTATGTGACAACATTAGCAGATTTGGGCTTAGATTTTAGCTTTGAGTTATTCAAAGCAGCTGATAAGCAATTGTCTCGGATGCCAAATCCTAACAACGAACATCTAGATGAAAAGTGGCCGCACATTGTCACAGTTACGGGTTTACCAGAATTTTATAAATGGGCAACCCAAAAAAGACTGTTAAATATAATCGAAAATTATATTGGTGTGCCGATCACTTTTCAGGGTGTACATTTACGTCAAGATTTTCCTAGCGATCATCAATTCGGCACTTTGTTATGGCATAGTGATGCCGAAGACCGTCGCCTAATTAAAATCTTTGTTTGCTTGCATGATGTAGACGAAAGAACAGGGCCTTTTGAATACATTCCGCGTTCTTTAATCTCATTATTCAGTTGGCAATATTATTGGCTTTATTACAAACTTTTCCAATCCAGTTACATGGGTATTGATGATGAAATTGTCAAAAAAGCCATACCCAAATCACTTTGGAAATCTTGTCCAGGGCCAGCAGGTACAGTCATTTTTGTAGATACCAAAAATACTTTACATCATGGAACTGTACGCGCTAAAGCACGCTCAACACTATTCTTTTGTTACACAGCTAACCCACCCGAAAGACCAGACCTTTGTAAACAATTTTGGGATGATACTTATCCTAGAGCAGAACTGATTGTATCTGAACCAGATAAAGCTCTTGTTTAACTAATTTGTGAATCTTTTTCTCAATCAACATTAATATCGAGGTAATTCATGATTTTCACCGCTACAGAACTGAAAGATGCTTATATTTTGGACTTAGAACAAAGAACCGATCATCGTGGTTTTTTTGCTCGTTATTTCTGCGCTCAAGAGTTTGAAGCTCACGGTTTAAAACCAGTAGTAGCACAATGCAACTTATCTTATAACTATAAAAAAGGCACTCTGCGGGGAATGCACTATCAACTCCAACCCGCAGCCGAAACAAAATTAGTTCGCTGTACCAAAGGTGCAATTTATGACGTAATTATTGATATGCGTCCGGATTCACCCACATTTTTACAGCATATTGGTGTGGAACTAACTGCTGAAAACCGTCGGGCTTTATACGTTCCCGAAATGTTTGCCCACGGCTATCAAGCACTAACAGATGATGCTGAAGTTATCTATCAAGTTGGTGAATTTTATACACCAGGATATGAGCGTGGTCTGCGTTATGATGACCCATTTTTCAACATTCAATGGCCTGTAGAAGTTACAGAAATATCTGAAAAAGATTTGAATTGGCCACTGTTGAGCATGATGCGTGTCGGAGAATCAGAAGTAGTTTCAGCAAGTGTATAAGTAGGTTGGTAAAAAAGTTGTCATTTGTCAATTTTTTAGATGCTGATGACTTAGCTTAACTGCCAATAATTTATCGATATTAAAAAATTACCAAGGGGAATCAGAGGAATTTCATGATTATTATTGATAATGCTTTAAAAGCTCGTGCGGCGGCGGGTAATCCTATCAAAGTAGGCATGATTGGTGCTGGCTTTATGGGACGAGGAATTGCTAACCAAATTATTAATTCTGTGCCAGGAATGGAGTTAGTTGCTATCTTCAACCGCAGTATTGATGGAGCTAAACGAGCTTACACAGAAGCAGGTATTGAAGATATTCAAGTTGTTAGTAGTGTCAGCGATTTAGAAGATGCGATCGCCCAAGGTAAATACGCCGTCACAGATGATGCTAAAATCATCTGCCAAGCCGAAAGCATTGAAGCAATTATTGAAGTGACTGGCGCAGTTGAGTTTGGCGCGCATATCGTCATGGAAGCGATCGCCCATCGCAAGCATATCATTATGATGAATGCTGAACTCGATGGTACTGTTGGCCCTATCCTGAAAGTTTACGCTGACAAAGCCGGAGTCATTCTCAGCGCGTGTGATGGCGACCAACCAGGCGTAGAAATGAATCTTTACCGCTTCGTCAAGAGCATTGGTCTAACTCCATTGTTGTGCGGTAACATCAAAGGTTTGCAAGACCCCTATCGCAACCCCACCACCCAAGAAGGATTTGCCAAACGTTGGGGACAAAAAGCCCACATGGTGACAAGCTTTGCTGATGGTAGCAAAATTTCCTTTGAACAGGCGATCGTTGCTAACGCCACCGGGATGAAAGTTGCCAAGCGCGGAATGCTCGGTTATGACTTTACTGGTCATGTGGATGAAATGACCAATATGTATGATGTTGACCAACTCAAAGAGTTAGGCGGTATCGTTGATTATGTAGTCGGAGCTAAACCAGGGCCTGGTGTATTTGTCTTCGCCACCCACGATGACCCCAAACAACGCCATTATCTCAACCTCTACAAATTAGGCGAAGGGCCTTTGTATAGCTTCTATACTCCTTATCACCTTTGCCATTTTGAAGTTCCCTTATCTGTGGCGCGTGCAGTATTATTCCACGATGCTGTTATGGCTCCCATTGGCGGCCCCTTGGTAGATGTAGTGACCACAGCCAAAATTGATTTGCAAGCTGGGGAAACCTTAGATGGTATAGGCTACTATATGACCTACGGCCAATGTGAAAACTCCGACGTTGTACAGGCGCAAAACCTCTTACCAATGGGTTTAGCAGAAGGCTGTCGTCTCAAACGCGATATTCCCCGCGATCGCGTCTTAACTTACGATGATGTAGAGTTACCTGAAGGAAGACTTTGCGACCAACTACGGGCTGAACAAAACGCTTATTTTGCTTGTGAAAAAGTTCTCGCCACAGTTGGCTAAAATTTAGGCTGAATCAAGCAATTCTCAAACATTTTTAAACCATTATATCCCCGAATTCTTAAAGAATTCGGGGATATAAGCATCTCAATTTTTATAAATTTGATTTTATTGATCAATAATTATTTGCAAAATATAAATCTAATAAATCAGCTAAAAAAACTAGAAAAGTATTACAGCTAACTAATAATTTCAATTCAAACATTTATAGTGCTAAACACTAAAGTCTTAGCACTACTTGATTAAAGTTATTTCTCACAAAATTCAGCAGCACCTCGGATAAGAATTATGAAAATTGCTCTAGTCCATGATTATTTAACACAACGTGGCGGGGCAGAGCGCGTATTTGAATTACTATGCAAGCGCTATCCCCAAGCCGATGTTTTTACTTCTTTATATGACCCGCAAAAAACTATTGATATGGGTGAGCGGATAGTCAACACAACTTTTTTACAAAAAATTCCGGGTGCAGCCAAATATTTTAGAATGATGGCTCCCTTTTACTTCCCAGCTTTTCGTGCTTTAGATTTGCAAGATTACGATTTAATTATTAGCAGTAGTACGAGTTTTGCCAAAGCTGTACGCAAACGTCCTGATGCTTATCATGTTTGTTTCTGTCATAACGTCACTCGCTTTTTGTGGGATACAGAAACATATTTACGCGAGTATGGCGATTATAGATATTTTGCGCCATTAATTGAGCATATTTTCCAATTAATGCGGAATGTAGACCTAAAATATGCCCAAGAGCCTGACCTTTACATTGCAAATTCCAGCATTGTTGCTAAAAGAATTCAACAGATTTATAGCAAACAAGCCATAGTAATTAACTATCCAATTGATACGAGTCAATTTGTTTATTCCGATGTCAAAGAAGATTATTATTTAGCCTCGGCACGGATGATTAGCTATAAACGGCTAGATGTGATTGTTGAAGCTTTTAATTGGTTGGGATGGCGGTTATTGATCTCTGGTGATGGCCCAGAACAAGCGCGCCTCAAAGCTAAAGCACTAAGTAATATTGAATTCTTAGGACACGTTAGCGATCGCCAACGCAAAGACTTATTTGCCAAAGCTAAATCAATTATTGTTGCCGCCTTAGAAGACTATGGCTTAGTGCCTATAGAAGCCAATGCCAGTGGCACGCCAGTTATTGCCTACGGAGCAGGCGGCGTGTTAGACACTCAAATACATGGCAAAACCGGGGTTCTATTTAGCAGGCAAACACCAGACTCTTTGCAAGCTGCACTATTAGAGTCCGGACAAATCACTTGGAATTATGAAAATATTCGTAATCATGCAGTGAACAATTTTTCAGAACAAGTGTTTTTCAGGAAGGTTGAGCAAGTTATTGGTCAAAATTAACTCCCAACGGGAGAGGGAACAGGAAATAGGCAACAGGCAACAGTGAGGTTTGCCATAAACAGAGAACAGACCAACAGCTTAATTCTTGTCATTCCCCACTCCCTATTCCCTATTCCCTTCTTAAATTAGTTAAAGGATAATAAACGTGGTTCAAACTAGTCTAAATCCGAGTGTGAATACAGTTGTTGACACAGAACCAGGTTATGGGCAAATCTTAGCGGTATTTATTCGCAGGTTTCCTTGGTTTTTAGGGGTATTTATTGCTTCAATTGCAATGTCAGCAATCCTCACAGCTAAGGCAAAACCCACATACAAAAGCACAATGCAGCTATTAGTAGAACCTAACTATCAAGGTAAAAAAGAAGCAGGTGGGGTAGAAAATCAGTTCACCGAACCGAACGTAGAGATAGACACAGCAACTCAGTTAAATCTCATGCAGAGTTCGGGACTGATTCAAAAAGCAGTTGATAAACTTCGTAAAGAATATCCAGATATTAAAGTAGGTGATATTAAAGGCGCGTTAGCTTTAAACCAACTAAAAACTAAAGAAGATAATATCGCCACCAAAATTTTTCAAGTAGACTACACCGATACAGACCCAGACAAGACACAACAAGTTCTGATGGCTATTCGCCAAGTCTATGTAGACTACAACAAACAACAGCAAGATGCGCGTCTACAAAAAGGGCTGCAAGTCATCAGAGAACAGTTAAGTAAAGCCAGTGAAGAGGTCAATGCAGCAGAAACTAACCTGCAAAGATTCCGCCGCAACCAAAATTTAATCGATCCCGTAGCTCAAGCTAAAGCTTTAGAAGATGGTTTAAATAATGTTGAGCAAGAACGACGCACCACTCGCGCGCAATATCAAGAAGCTGTAGCACGCCAAAAATCTTTAGAAGAACAACTAAATCGTTCTCCGCAAAATGCTCTAGTTGCTTCGCGTTTGAGCCAGTCTACTCGCTACCAAGGCCTACTCAACGAAATTCAAAAAACAGAACTAGCACTAGCACAAGAACGTTTACGCTTCACTGATGAAACTCCTAATGTCCAGCAGTTACAAGAACAACTCAAAAGCCAAAAGGAACTATTACAACAAGAAGTAGGCAGAACTTTAGGTACAAAGTCATCTGGTGAAGTTAGCAGTTCTAGAGATTCTCTTTTAGAGCAAGGACAGTTTGGTCAAATTGACTTAAATCTTGCCAGCGAATTAGTAGAAACTCAAACAACTATAGTTGCATTGAGCGCTCGCGATCAAACTTTAGCCCAAAAAGAATCACAACTACGTTTAGACATTAAACGCTTTCCGCCTTTGTTGGCTTATTACAACCGCATCCAACCACAACTACAATTTAGCCGCGAAAGATTAGAACAGCTTTTAAGAGCCGAACAGCAACTTAGACAAGAATTAGCCAAAGGAGGCTTCAACTGGGAAGTTGTCGAAGAACCCCACAAAGGTATGCAACTTGGCCCCAACCTCCAGCAAAATCTTTTGTTAGGTGCAGTAGTAGGGTTAATGTTAGGCGGTATTGCTGCTTTCTTACGAGAAGCATCTGATGATGCTGTACATACAACTGCTGAGTTAGAAAAGCAAGTAGCTTTACCTTTGTTGGGTACAACACCGAAACTCCCACCTGCCAAAGTCAGGGATTCAATTATTAAGCTACCTTTTGGTAAACCAGAAACCCCTGCACCTTGGACAATTCAGGTGTTACAGTCTCCACCACGTTGGGAATCTTTGGATCTGATTTACAAAAATATTGAGCTACTCAATACTGTTACCAACTTAAAATCTTTGATGATTACTTCCGCTTTACCTGATGAAGCGAAGTCTGGTATGGCGTTGGGTTTAGCGATGAGTGCGGCTCGTTTACACAAACGGGTGCTACTCATCGATGCTAACTTGCGCGATCCTCGTCTGCACGAACAGCTAAATCTGCCTAACGAACAAGGACTATCAACTTTACTCGCTAGCGAAATTACTTTACCTAACCAGATTGGTGTTCATTCTTTAGGTTCAGCCTACATTGATATTTTGACCGCCGGGCCTCGACCTGCTGATCCTGCTCATCTGTTGAGTTCTCCCCGTATGATGCAATTGATGAGAACCTTCGAGGAGAACTATGATTTGGTGCTAATAGATGCACCAGCAGTTCTAGGGTTGGTAGATGCGATTTTAACAGCCTCATCTTGCGATAGCGTGGTGCTAGTAGCCAGCATGGGTATTGTGACCCGCAATCAACTGGCGCAAGCTACAGCCATGCTAAGTAAGCTAAACCTAATTGGTGTTGTGGCTAATGGCGTTTCTAGCTCTGATAGCAGCTTTGTACAATATCCCAAAGAATATCGTTTGGCATTGAAACAAGCGGTAGAAAAATAGGTAAGTATTCAGGAGTCAGAATGTTAGGGACTTCCAAGTAAAAAAATATCCAAAATTTTCTTGTGGAATGGGTGTCCTCACCCGTCCAGTCCTAAGGACGGGCTGTCCGGCCCACCCCACAAGATGAATAACTTATTTCTGGGAAATCTCTTAGAAAATTTAATCGCATTCTTCAGAGTAACAATAGATTAATCATTCTGAATTACTTTTAAATTTGGACTTCTAACTAGCAGAAAAGTTGCAATCCAACTTAACTTTTTTGAACAAACAGATCCCCGACTGCTTGAAGAAGTCGGGGATCTGTTTTTTTAGGGCATATGAGATTTTATATTTTTATCTCAATTCTATTAACATCTGCATTCTATAGGACTCATATTTGATTGATGAAAAAAATCAGTACACCCAGATCAATCTTCTTTCCTACTCCCTCAAACCTACTCCCTACTCCCTAATTACACAACTAGATTCAGACATCAAACCGGATTCCTATATTAATCATGTAGAAACGTTATATACAACATCTCTACTCTAAAAATAATTAAAGAAGATTGCTATACATTGAAGGTATTTTTTTGTTATTTAAAAACTTTTTTAGTGTTAAAATTTAACTAGGATTACTATCAAAACATTACGTATTTTTATCTTGCCTTTATAATCAATAAACTAAAATATATTTTCTTTAAAGACTAAATAAAGAATTGAATTAAGTATATAGTTATTTCTACAGAGTCCTATATCCTAGAGATTAAAGCCCGTTCCAAAACAGCTTAAAGACAAAAGTGGACTAGTTTTCTTAAATTGTTCAAGAATTAGGTAAACATACTTTGTTTTTGGGAAATTTTATCAGTTTACCTACAAGTATTTATCAGCGTATTAATTGCTATCTACCTAATTGAAACATCTTGATATCAGCAGAATTCTGCAAGATGTGTACTTGCTTAAATAGCAAGTGAAAAATATATGCTTGCTTCAGTCATCTACAACTTATTAGAGCAAAAAAGATTCAGATCAAAGTCTTTGGCATGAATCGCCTTCGAGATTAGCTCCTCAACTTACTATTGTACTAATCCAAAGACACATGACCACTTCAGCTATTCGGACTCTACAAACTTCTTATACTTTAACCCAGCAACCAGCAGGTCATCGCACCTCATATTGCACACTTCAATGGCGGCGGGGTCAATTGTTGGTTAAGTCTGCTGGTAAACTTCAACAGCCTTATCTGCCAGCTGTAGAAAATCATCAGTTATTAGTAAATTGCTTACAACATTCTCCAATTAATTTAGTAACTGTAGATCCAAAAATTGGTGAAAATTGGGTAAGGTTTTGGGCTGATGCTTGTGAAGAAGCACACAAGCCTATGTTTCTTTGCGGATCTTCAGAAAATTTTCTGTTTAAACAAAATAGCCAACCTTGGGGATGGTTAGTGAGGCTGATTGATTGGTTTGTGGCTTTAGTAATGTTGCTATTGCTCAGTCCAACTATGCTGCTCTTGCTGCTGCTGTTGCAAATTTCGTCACCAGAAGCCCTAGTTTCTCGTGAGTGGTATGTCGGAGAACGAGGTAAACTCTTTCGAGCTATTAAATTCTCCATAACAACCAAGCGCAGCATCACCCCCTTAGGTCGTTGGATGTGTAGATATGGTCTCGACAATTTACCACACTTATTAAATATGCTGCGGGGTGAAATGGGTTTTATTGGCTCTCGTTGTTGGAAATTAGAAGCAGCAGTGAAATCAAGTTTTGAAAGAGAACTACAACTTAATCAGTTACCTGTGATGACAAATGCGTGGCCAGTGCAAGCAGAATCAAACTTAATAATTAATAATCCATAATTACTAATTATTTACTGCTCTCTTCTCTATCCAGCGAAACAACTCTACAAGCAGTGCGGTAATTGATGACTTCATTTGCCGCACTTCAGCGAAAGCAATGTAATATCCCAGTATTTAGAGCAATTCTATTTAAGCCGGGAATAGGGAGTAGATTGTTTGCAATATAGCGACCTGTAGGACTTAGACAACTTTATTCAAAAACTCATGCTTGCTCAACTACCTAAACAATTACACAATTTATTTAAAGCTAGCACCTTCTGGAAAAACAATTATTTAATATTACGAGAATTTAAACATTTCCGTAAAATTGCTATTCTTGCTTTATTATTTTCCTTTCTAGCAGCAACATTTGAAGGTTTTAGTATTGGTTTTTTACTGTCATTTTTACAAAATTTAACTAATCCCAATGCTCAACCAATTAAAACTGGTGCTGAGTGGTTTGATACTTGGATTTTAGCTGCTAATTCTTCAACAGTTACTAGACTATATCGGGTATCATTACTAATTTTATTGAGTACCTGGATGCGGGCTGGGTTTAATTATTTAGCTCAGGTCTATACAGAAAGTACTCAATTGCATTTAGCTGATCGCCTGCGGAAACAAATCTTTGAACAGTTACAAAGCTTGCCTCTAAGTTACTTTGCTAAAACGCGTTCTGGCGAACTAATCAATACCATTACTACAGAAATTGAACGCATCAAACAGTGGTTTAGCGGTGTTGCTTTTTTGATGACGAGGGCTATCACTGCCACTGTTTATTTTCTTTCGATGTTTTTGCTGTCATGGCAGCTTTCTATCGCTTCTTTCTTATTATTTACCTTGGCTGGTGTGGGGTTATCAACTCTCAATTCTCGTGCTAGAGAAACTAGTTTTACTACTTCTATTGCGAACGGTCATTTTACCTCTACAGCTATAGAATTTATTAACGGTATACGCACTGTACAAGCGTTCGGCACACAAAACTTTGAACGTCAGCGTTTTTATAGTGCTAGCGATAATGTAGTGAATACTTCCAAAAAAGTTATCTTTGTTTGGGCATTAGTCAGACCTCTGGCTGAAAGTATCGCTAGTACCATTCTCATCGGGATGATTATTTTTGCCTTTACTGTTTTTGTCGTAAATGGCACATTGCAAGTTGCATCTTTATTAACATTTTTCTTTGTGCTATTTCGGGTTGTGCCAATTGTGCAAGATATTAATGGCACGAGAGCGCATCTTAGTACCCTTGCTGGTGCAGCAGATAATATTAAAGCCTTGGTGAGAACGGATGATAAAACATACTTACGTAATGGTCACATCCAATTTGCTGGGTTAAAACATTCTATTGATGTTGTTTCGGTAGATTTTGGTTATGACCCCAATCATCTAGTATTAAATAACGTTACTCTCAGCGTTGAAAAAGGTAAGACAACAGCATTAGTAGGAGCCACTGGCGCAGGTAAAAGTACATTAATTGATTTAATTCCCAGATTTTATGATCCTACTGAAGGTCATGTCATGATTGATGGGGTTGATGTTCAAAGATTTGATATCAATTCATTGCGAAATAAAATTGCTGTAGTCAGTCAAGATACATTCATTTTCAATACTTCTGTTTGGCAAAATATTACTTACGGTACACCAGGCGCAACAGCCGCAGAAATTCGAGAAGCCGCACGTTTAGCTAATGCTCTAGAATTTATTGAAGAAATGCCAGAAGGCTTTGATACTAAATTAGGAGATAGAGGCGTAAGATTATCTGGAGGACAACGCCAGCGAATAGCGATCGCGCGGGCTTTGTTACGCGACCCAGAAATTTTAATATTAGATGAAGCTACCAGTGCGTTAGATTCTGTGACCGAGCGCCTGATTCAAGAATCATTAGAAAAGCTCTCCGTAGGTCGAACTGTAATTGCGATCGCTCATCGTCTTTCTACTATCGCCAACGCTGATAAAGTCGTTGTTTTAGAACAAGGACGCATCGTTGAACAAGGTAAATATCAAGAACTTCTAGAGCTAAAAGGTAAGCTTTGGGAATATCACAAAACTCAGTACGAGATGGGACAAGCGGGATAAAAAAGTATGAAGTGTGAAGTGTGAAGTATGAAGTGTGAAGTGTGAAGTGTGAAGTGTGAAGTGTGAAGTGGGAAGAGGGAAGTATGAAGTGGGAAATTTCATACTTCACTATCATCGCTCTGATTTGGCAAGGAAAAATTTATCTGCGGTTAATTATTATTCTGATATTTTTGAGGTTAAATAAATGGTAAATATTGGCTACCATGTTTCTAGAATTCAAGGTAGAGTTATTCGTAATATCTATACAAAATTTGTTAATATAATTAGCACTTTACCTCTTAAACAACCTCGGCAGATTGATATTACAGTTTATTCATTTTCTTGCGAACGTGATTTGCCAGAACAAGTAGCGAGTATTCGTTCATTTATTCGTAATATTGGTATCCCAGAAAGATTTATTGTCATTTCTGATGGTAGTTATAGCGAATCTAGCTGTAAATTACTTTGTCGGATTCATCCTTGCGTAGACGTTATACCTATTACAAAACTTTTACGGGATGATTTACCTCAATGTGTGACTAATTATGTTCAAATTCATCCGTTAGGTAAAAAATTAGCTGCATTAATGTCAATTCCGGTAAACGGTACAACTATTTATACAGATTCCGATATTTTATTCTTTCCTGGTGGTGTCGATTTAGATAAATTCACCAATTTGCCGGATAAAACTTGCTATTATCTTCCTGATTGTTCTGCTTCCTTAGATGAAAGACTCATCTATGATGAAAGCGAAAAATTGCAGCCAGTTAATGCTGGATTTCTTTTATTTAACCATCAATTAGATTGGAGTTGGGCAATTGAACGGTTAGCAAAACTGCCAGATAAACCTATATATTTTACAGAACAAACAATTGCTCATTTAACGATACACCATAATCAGGGTAAACCTTTTTGTTCACAAAAATATATTTTGAATGTAGAAGACCAATTCATTTATCCAGATAAATTTGCTAGCTCAAAAATTGCGATGCGGCATTATGTTAATGATGTAAGACATAAGTTTTGGCTAAATGTCAGTTTGTAAAAAGAAACAGGAAATGGGCAATTTTCGCCCGAAGGTGCTATTAAGATGAGCAAAAACGTAACCAATACAGACATGATTTACCACTGCACTAACATTAATATTAATGGAGGTGGAGGTATTGAAACTTATGTCGCTTCTTTAGCACTTTCACAAATTTCGGAATCTTGCAATATCTCCAAGCAAGAAACAGTAAATCAAAGCGTTATCAAGTCTATTAAAACAGAAAATCAAAAGCGATTTAAATTACTACACCTTCACGACCCAGAATTTTTAGCAGATTTACGCGAAGAATGTCCGGCAATTTTTACCCTGCACAATCATTGTAGTTACTGTCCGAGTGGGACGAAATATTTAGCAGACAGAGGTAAAATTTGCGATCGCGTCATGAATCCTTTAGGCTGTGCTTGGGGTCATGTAGTTGATGGTTGTGGTAGTCGGCGACCACACAAAATTTTAGGTAATTGGTGGAATGCATACAATCCCCTAAATAACCTGAAAAAATTAAAAATCCCTGTAATAGCTAATAGTGAATATGTGCGTCAGCAAATCATTAGTGCTGGGATATCTCCAGAACGTGTGATTACGCTGCGTTGCGGTGTGCAATTACCCAAGGTTGTGACAGAACCTCTGAGTCGGACAATTTATCAAAATCAGCGTATTCTTTTTGCTGGTCGGATAGTTCCTGATAAAGGTTTAGAGTGGCTACTTAAAGCCTTAAATACAACTGAACGACACATTCATTTAGATATCGCTGGTGATGGTTGGGATAGACCAAATATGGAAAAATTAGCCCATGATTTGGGATTAAGCGATCGCGTTACTTGGCATGGTTGGTGTAATTCTGAACAATTAGAAACCCTATATCAACAGTGTTTGGCGGTGATTTTTCCCAGTCTTTGGCCAGAACCTGCGGGTTTAGTCACCTTAGAAGCTTATGCGCGCTATAGACCAGTAATAGCGAGTGCTGTCGGGGGAATTCCTGAACACGTACAAGATGGTCAAACAGGGGTTTTGGTTGCACCTAATAATGTTGCACAGTTAGCTGCGGCAATTAATGAATTGGCAACAAATTATGCCAAAGCCAGATTAATGGGTGAAAAAGGCCAAGCTTGGTATCAAGAAGAATTTTCTATTGATGTTCATGTTCAGCGTTTGACTGAAGTTTATGCCAAAACTATTGCTGAATTTCATAGGCGATGAAGTGTGAAGTGTGAAGTGTGAAGTGTGAAGTGTGAAGTATGAAATTAAGAAATTATCAAGGGGATTTTTAGGAATTACAGCATTTTTTATATGCATGAGGTACATTTAGTCTCTAGTCTCTCTACTCCTTGAAAGGTGTACTACACCACACTGAGAAACGCTTTAATTAGGGATGTTTAGTCTACATATAAATTGATTAAATATAACGATTTAATTGTATGTCGAGCAATATTGAATTACCAGAACCATTAGTTAGTGTTGTTATCCCTACTTACAATCGCCCAGAGTATTTAAAGCAGGCGATCGCCAGTGCTGTTAACCAGACATTTAATAATATTGAAATTATTGTTTGTGATAATTGTAGTGATGTTAGTCCTCAACCAATAGTCGAAGCTTTTCAAGATGAGCGAATTCGGTTTTGCCGCAATTCACAAAACATCGGTATGGTTGCTAATATTATCAACGGTTTTGTCATAGCTAGAGGTAAATATATTGCTAGCCTTCATGATGATGATATGTGGGAACCTGATTTTTTAGCCAAGCTTGTTCCACATCTTGAAGCTAATTCTGATTTGGCTTTAGCTTTTTGCGATCATTACGTGATTAAAGCTGATGGAAAAATAGATGATAAACTGACTCAAGAGTGTTCTGAAACATGGAAACGAGCTAATCTAAAAGCAGGAATTTATCAGCCTTTTTATCAAATTGCTATAGAAAATATGTCTGTAGCTACTGCTAATGCTGCTGTTATTCGTAAAGATGTGGTAGATTGGACAGCATTTCCTCTAGAGGTTGGTGGCTTCTACGATTTGTATATCAATTATCTCTGTTCTCGCTCTGGTTTAGGAGCTTATTATACTCCAGAGAAACTCACTCGCTACCGCGAACATGAGCTAACAGATACATTAACAGATAATGCTCAAATTAATATCCGTAAAGCTAAAAATCATATTTTCTGTTACGAACAGTTTATTCAAGATGTCAGATTAAAAGATTTACATCCATTTTTCCAGCAGAGATTAATCGAAGCTAACCAATATTTAGGTATGAATTTATTAAAAGCTGGACAACCAGAATTAGCACGCCATCATTTTTGGTATGTCTTGCAAAACAAAAGGCTGAGTATCAGAGCGATCGCCGCATTATTATTCAGTTTTATCCAAAGCTTATTTAGCCATAAATTTATCAGTGTGAAGGGATATGTTACAACAGAACGTAAAGCAACCTCTGGTTAGTGTTGTTATCCCAACTTACAATCGACCAGAATATTTAAAGCAGGCGATCGCCAGCGCAGTTAAGCAAAATTATCAAAATATTGAAATTATCGTTTCTGATAATTGTAGTCCTGAAAATCCCCAACAAATTATCGAATCTTTTGGTGATTCACGCATTAAATTTTGGCGACATCCTGAAAATGTGGGGATGTTAGCTAATCAAATGCACACCTTTAAAATGGCAAGTGGTAAATATCTTGCCAGCCTGCACGATGATGATTTATGGCATGAGGATTTTTTAGCAAAACTTGTGCCTATTTTAGAAGCTAATCAAGATTTAATTTTAGCTTTTTGCGACCAATATATCATTGATAATGATGGCAATATTAACGAGATTGGTACAGAAGAAAATACACGCGGTTTCAAGCGAGATATTTTAGTTTCTGGTATTCATCAATCTTTTATTAATATTGGTTTAATTGATAAAAGTATCGCCACCGCAGCTTCTTGTGTAATTCGTAATGGTTTAATTGACTGGGATAGCATTCCTCCAGAAGTTGGTGGGATGTGGGATTTATATTTAACTTATCTCTGCTGCATTTCTGGTTATAGTGCCTACTATTATCCCGAAAGATTAACTTATTATCGCGCCCACGCACAAACTGACACAATGTTAAGTGGCAGTAGAAATGCTAATGCCAAAATTCGCAAAGCTCAAAGCGAAATATTTTGCTATAAAACCTTCATAGAAGATAGCCGTTTACAAGAATTTCATACTTATTTCCAAGCTAAATGGTTAGAAGCTCATACAACTTTAGGAATTGGATTACTGCGAAATCAACAAATAACAGCAGCCCGTTCTTATTTGTGGCAAGCATTCAAAAAACAAAAATTGAATCTCAGAACTTTAGTAGCCCTGATACTCAGTTTTACTCCGCAACCATTAGCTAATCAATTGCTAGGAGTATCAAAATAAATGAAACTTTGCATTGTTACGCACAAAGTCAAAAAAGGTGATGGTCAAGGAAGAGTCAACTATGAAGTTGCTCAAGAAGCAATTCGTCGTGGTCATCAATTAACATTATTAGCCAGCGAAGTAGCCCCAGAAATTGAGCAAAACAGTAAAGTTAACTGGATTAAAATTTCTGTTGATGGTTATCCAAGCGAGTTTATTCGTAATTTTATATTTTCATATAAAAGTGCAGCCTGGTTACAACAAAATCGCTCGCAAATCGATTTATTAAAAATCAATGGCGCAATTACAAATGTTGCAGCTGATGTGAATGCTGTACATTTTGTCCATAGTTCTTGGTTGCGATCGCCTGTACATATTTCTCGCATTCGCCGCGATGCTTACGGTTTTTACCAGTGGTTATACACCGCCTTAAATGCCCGTTGGGAAAAACAAGCTTTTCAACGCGCTAAAGTGGTTGTCGCCGTCTCCGAGAAAGTCGCCCAAGAGTTAATTAATATTGGCGTACCACGCGATCGCATTCGAGTCATAATCAACGGCGTAGATTTGCAAGAGTTCACCCCTGGTATCGCTTCTCGTCAAAAATTAAACCTACCAGAAAACGTAAATTTAGGATTATTTGCCGGAGACATCCGTACACCTAGGAAGAATTTAGATAGCGTCTTACAGGCCTTAGTGAAAGTACTTGATTTACATCTAGCCGTGGTCGGGAGTCCTGATGGTAGCCCCTTTCCCCAGTTAGCCGCCGATTTAGGCATTAGCGAACGGGTACATTTTCTCGGCTATCGCCGTGATATTGCCGAAATCATGCGGGCAGTAGATTTATTTGTCTTCCCCTCCCGTTATGAAGCTTGCACCTTGGTTTTGTTAGAAGCCCTCGCCTCTGGTTTGCCTGTGATTACCGCCATAGCCACCGGAGGGGCAGAGATAGTCACATCCGAATGTGGAATTGTTTTACCAGATTCAGATGATATTGATGCCTTAGCCTCTGCATTGTCTTCTTTAGTACGCGATCGCACCTTGATGCAGCAAATGGGTCAAGCAGCCCGCGTTGTCGCCCAACAACACAGTTGGTCAACAATGGCCCAAACCTATATGGATCTATTTGAGGAGTTACAAAAGAATGAAGAACACAGTTCTCATCCCGACCTATCGCCGTCCTCTGGATCTATCTCGTTGCCTTTCGGCACTGCAAGCGCAAACTAAACCTGTCGATCAAGTCATCGTCGTTGTCCGGGATACAGATGCAGACACCTGGAATTTTCTAGCAGAATTTCCCTTACACAACTTACCTTTGCAAACCGTCACCGTTACCATCCCAGGAGTAGTAGCCGCCCTCAACGCTGGACTTGCAGCAGTTGAGGGAGATGTCTTATCTATTACTGATGATGATGCAGCCCCTTATCCTGATTGGTTAGAGAAAATTAACGCGCACTTTCTCGCCAACAGTCAAATAGGTGGTGTTGGTGGGCGTGATTGGATACATCACGGTGACAAAATTGAGGATGAATCGCGCGCTGTAGTTGGGCAAGTGCAGTGGTTTGGGCGGGTAATTGGCAACCATCATTTGGGAGTTGGCGAAGCGCGCTTTGTTGATGTCCTCAAAGGCGTGAACATGAGTTTTCGCACTCAGGCGATCGCAAAATTACACTTTGACGAGAGAATGCGAGGTACAGGCGCACAAGTACATTTTGAAATGGCATTCATCCTCACCTTAAAACGTGCAGCTTGGCAGATAATTTACGACCCGCAAGTGGCAGTTGACCACTATCCCGCCCAGCGATTTGACGAAGACCAACGTAATAATTTTAATGCGATCGCGCAAATTAACTTAGTCCATAACGAAACCCTAGTTTTACTAGAACACTTTTCACCCCTACGCCGCCTCATCTTCTTGCTGTGGGCAATCTTAGTTGGGACAAGAGACTGTTTCGGCCTCATCCAATGGCTGCGATTTTTCCCCAGCCAAGGCCGACTCGCCACCCGCAAATTATTAGCTTCCTGGCGCGGCCGCTGGCAAGGATGGCAGACATGGCAAGTTACCAGTGACAGCCAAACTCCGCGTAACTCCGCGTTGAACTTTGCGTCTCTCTGCGTTAAAAAAATATCAGGAAATGCACAGTGATTTCTCAATCATTACTCTTCAATAGCTTCTTACAAACACCATTTTCCCCAAAACAGCGATCGCTACAAGGTTGGAGTGCTATTCTCGGCTTTATATTGCTGGGTGTCACTTGTTACTTTGCTGGTGCGGCTGGGACTTTACGCCTAATTTATCCAATCACAGCCTTAATCGTAGCGATATTTTTATATCTACGTCATCCGATTTTATACATCGGTTTTACTTGGTGGGTCTGGTTTCTTACACCCTTAGTTGCTCGTTTAATCGATTATCGAGTCGGTTGGGACCCTACTCGTCAAATTCTCATTGCCCCTTATTTAGTTGTATTTGTTACTATTGCCACATTCTTAAAGCATTTTCCCAAAGCCTCTCGACAGGGAGGTTTACCTTTTATTTTGGCTTTTATCGGCGTATTTTATAGTTTTCTTGTAGGTTTAATTTATAACGCTCCAGTCCCCGTAGCGCGCGGCTTATTAGACTGGTTGAGTCCCATTATTTTTGCTTTTCACTTATTTATGAACTGGCGGGACTATCCCACTTATCGCCAGAACTTACAACGGACATTTCTGTTTTGCGTCTTAGTTACAGGTGCTTACGGCATCTATCAATTTGTTGTCGCCCCAGAGTGGGATAGATACTGGCTAATTCAGTCCAAATTATTCACAAGTTCTGGCAACCCTGTACCATTCGGAATGCGTGTCTGGAGTACATTACACTCAGTCGGGCCGTTTGGTGCGGTGATGCAGACGGGGTTGTTGTTATTATTTACCGCTTCTGGGCCGCTAATCTTTCCGGCTTCGGCTGTTGGCTACGTGTCATTTTTGCTAGCCCAAGCCCGGACTAACTGGGGAGGCTGGTTACTCGGCGTAATTATGATTATGGGTTCAGTCAAAGCTAAAATCCAAATGCGCTTAATTGCGATCGTGGTGGTGATGGCATTGTGTGTTATCCCACTTACAACCATTGAACCAATTTCTGATGTAGTATCAGCCAGGTTAGAAAGCTTTTCTAATCTCGAAAACGATACTAGTTTTAGGGATAGATCAGGCAGTTATGACCGCAACCTTGGCATCGCCCTTTCTAATATTCTGGGTAATGGTTTAGGAAATATTTGGAAAGTCAATGAAAAAACCGGACAAATCGAAGTATTTGTCATTGATAGCGGCATTCTCGATATGTTTTTCACCCTCGGCTGGTTTGGAGCCGTATTTTATTTAGGTGGATTATTCCTCATGCTTTTTAGTGTGATGCAGTATACTGAAGCGCGATTTGATAGCTTCGTCAGTGCCGCCCGTGCCATTGGTATTAGTTCTTGCGCTCAATTAGTCATCGGTAGCGGGATGTTGAGTGTCTCCGGGATGATTTTGTGGGGATTTTTAGCAATGGCAATGTCAGCACATAAATACTATCAGCATCAAAACAGTTTGAATTCGTAATAACTTAGATCCCCATACATTAAACGATATGAAAGCTATAGTTATCATGCCCCTAGCCGAACAAAGAGGTGGCGGTGAAATGATGTTTTTAGACTTGATGCAGCAAGGACGGAATGCTGGTGTCGAGTGGATAGCCATCTTTTTAGAATCAGGCCCAATGGTGGAACAAGTGAGAAAGTTGGGCATTGATACGCGAGTTATTGAAAGTGGCAGGTTGCGACAAGTTCATAAGTTAATTACTACCGTTTTGCGGATAGCGGCGATCGCTCGGCGCGAACGTGCAGATATAATCGTCAATTGGATGTGGATTACCCATTTTTACGGTGGTATGGCAGCGATGCTGGCGGGTTTACCATCTGTGTGGTATCAACTCGAAGTACCCCATGACAAGTTTTGGTTAGTCCGCCTCGCCACAGCATTACCCGCCCGTGCTGTTATCACCCTCTCTCAAGATGGTAAGCAAGCCCAAGCCCAAATTTGGCCCCATCGTCCCACACCTCTAGTTTATCCCGGCGTAGCCTTAGATAGATTTGAACCTGCTGCTTTACCTTCGCCCCAAGTAGCACGGCAAAAACTCGGCTTACCATCACACGGGCCGTTAATTGGCATTGTGGGCAGACTGCAACGCTGGAAAGGAATGCACGTCCTCGTTCAAGCAATGCCGAAAGTGTTAGAGAAATATCCTGATGCTCATTGTGTGGTAGTTGGCGGTAAGCATGACTTAGAACCAGACTACGAAGATTTTCTCAAATCAGAAATAGTCAATTTAGGACTGGAAGAAAAAGTCATTATGCCAGGACTCCAGCGCAATATTCCCGAATGGGTGCAAGCAATGGATGTCTTCGTTCATGCTTCTGATAAAGAACCATTTGGAATTGTGATTATTGAAGCAATGGCGTTGGGTAAACCTGTAATTGCGGGTAATGCTGGCGGCCCAACGGAAATTATTACCGATGGGATGAATGGCTTATTAACACCTTACGGTGATTCTGAAGCATTGGCGATCGCAATTTTGCGCTACCTAGACGAACAAGAATTTGCCCAAAATGTCGCCGTCGCTGCACGCCAACGCGCCCTCGATTTCTCCACCCACAACTACGCGCAAAACTTCATTAATACGATTCGTTCTTTAATGCCTAGTGGAATGGCACTAAGATAACCCTAAATCAATTCTTATAAGGCAATACGGTTCAGTTAAGAGAATAGTAGGTTGGGTGTAGCGATAGCCTAACCCAACAAAGGATGCGTGAATGTTGGGTTCCGTTCCTCCACCCAACCTACACCTGACTTTTCACGGGATTTAGAAAAGAAGAAACAGTTCACCAAGAATTTACGCCAACTAATTTTTATAGTTCTGACTTTTTGAGCAGCAAAAATCAGGTCAATATTTAGCTAAATTTGTCTGTTCTGATTCCCGATTCTTTCTCAAGAAAACTTAATCTTTTCTACATCATAAAAAGTTTTAAAATTGCACTATTATAAATACTTCTTAATGAAGTAAAACTTACGCAAAAAATTTCTCAAAACCTCATTTTTTCGTCAATTCTGTGTCTCTGTAGTACTCTGCGGGAAGCCGCTTGCGCGTCTATAGATTTTTAGTGTATTAGGCGTAAGTTCTGTGAAGATGGGAAAGTTCTCAATAATTATCTATTCTATGTTTTCGTTTGTTTTTCTCTCTCTAGTTTAGTTAAGAATTATCGCCATGACAGAACCTAATAATACTTTTTCTACCGCAACACCCATAGATCCAGAGTCAAACTTTTTCCTGGAGCAGAATGTCATCATCAACGATTCAGTCAGTTCAAGTGACACTGACGACTACTACCAGTTCTATACCCTCTACGGTGCATCAACCCTCTACGCCCCTTTAAATAACTTGTCAGCCGACGCTGACCTCTATATTTACGACCAAAACCAAAACCTAGTTGCCATTAGTAACCTGGGTGGCAACCAGAGCGAGACAATCAACGTTTCGCTACAAGCTAACCAATACTACTACGTAAGGGTACATTTTTATTCGGGAAACCCCACAAACTATTCGCTGTACTTATACAATGACTATTCTGGCCCAACCTTAGCAACAGCGAGAGATATCGGCACTAGTTGGGGGCAAACCAGCGATAAGTACTTAGCTTATAACAAAATTAACTGGCAAGACTATCTCGACTATCGTGATAACGTTGACGTTGTGAAATTCACGATGGAAGCTCCTGGCACTATCAGTTTGCGGATGAAGGATTTTACCTATACTGGTGGATTGCAGGCGAGGATGGAATTGCTCGACTCCAATGGTAACGTGTTGCAGACTGTCGCTGGTACTGTGGGTGATGGTCTCAATGTTGACCGCTACTCTGCCCCGGCTGGCACTTACTATGTCAGATATACTCAGCTTTACGGCTCCGATCCCTACACCTTGCGGATTGTCAGTGATTATGCAGGTGATGTTACTGGTACAGCAAGAGATTTGGGCAACGTCACTGGCAGCAGTCGTCGCTTGTACGATATGGTAGGAGGCTCCTTTGGGCTGCCAACTTATGAAGATGCTAATGACCTCTACAAATTTACTCTGGATAAAACCTCACCCCTTGATATCCGGTTAGACATCGATACCTCGGCCTTCCCCACTCCCACCTTCGATGCCAATTTACGCCTTGCCCGTGACACAAATAATGATGGGTTTATTTCAGCCGATGAAGTTTTCCTTTCATCATCGAACCCAGGAGACGACCAAATCTCAACCACCTTAGGAGCGGGTACTTATTACATTCAGGTGGTGCAGAACGGAGCCTATACCAACTATCAGCTCGATCTCGATTCAGACTTTGATGCTGTTAACAGCGATCCACAAGCGTATAACAATCTATCAAAGGCGCGATCGCTTGGTACTCTCATTGGGGAGACACCTTATACTAATGATGGATTTGGCATCAGTGCAGGTGATTTCTCTGATTACTTCAAGTTCACTATGAGTGCTGCGGGTAAACTCTCAGCTGCCGCATTTAATAACTCTTACTACTCTAGAACTACCCAAAATCCAACTCTGTCAATTGTCCAAGACTTGAATAATAACCAACGGCTTGACGCTGGTGAAACAATTACTGAGTTTAGTAGTGGTTCCCTGAGTGCAAACTTGGCGGCGGGAACCTACTTTTTACATACAAATGGTACTGGTGTACAAGCCGCTTACTACCTGCGGTTGGTTTCAGACTACGCCGGGAATACTTTAAGCACAGCCCGACAACTCGCAGCCATCACTGGGGCAACACCGCCAAATCAAACTTTCCAAGACTACATCGAACAATCTTTCGATGCTTCCAGTGATGTCAACGATTTCTATCGCTTCAATCTGACCAGTACTTATGAAGTGACCCTGAATACCACAGGTGTTGCTGGTGAAGATTTATCGCTTGCACTGATTAAGGATGCCAATAATAATGGTGTGATCGATGCGGGTGATATCTTAGCGACTTCAAACGTCTTGAACTCGCCAACAGAAAAGCTCTCACGGGTACTAAGTGCTGGGCAGTATTTTGTGCGCGTCCTGGGGGTTAACGGAGCCACAAACTATACGCTGACCTCAAACTTCGTTAGTCCAAGTCAAGACCCTGACGACACAATCGCTGAAGTGGCGAATCGTACTGCAAATATTAAGTCACTAGGGCAGTTCGTTGACTTTACCATGAATCCCCAAAATGACACAGACTTGGTGAAGTTTACCGTCTCTGCTGGGCAGCGAGTCGGGTTTGATGTGGACTCTCGCAATGGGTCAAGTCTCAATACTTACCTCAGAATATTCAACTCCAGTGGTACACAACTGGCGGCTAACAACGATGGATCTGCACCGGGTGAAGCCTCTAGCCAGTTCTCTTACTTGGCTTATACATTTACTCAAGCGGGTACATACTACGTCGGCGTATCCCTTAGCCCAAACTCTAACTATAACCCGGTTACGGGTCTTGGCGATGTTAATGGTTCCGGGGCTACAGGAGAATATCGTCTGACGCTCAACGATCTTGGACGAGTATTCACTGGCGATGCTACGAACAACTCGATCGCTGGTGGTAGCGGCAACGATAGCCTCAATGGGGCTGGAGGTAATGATACAATTACTGGTGGTGGCGGTAACGATGTACTGATCGGTGGTACTGGCAATGACCTACTAGTCGGTGGTGCAGGAAATGATACGCTAACCGGAAATGATGGAGCAGATAACTATCGGTTTACAGCTTTAAGCGATCGCTTAGATATAATTAATGATTTTAGTGGCTCTGCTGGTGACAAGATTCAGATATCTGCCGTCGGTTTTGGTGGAAATTTAGTTGCAGGCTCTTTAAGTGCAGAACGTTTTCGTTCTGGTGCAGGCATTACGACAGCAAACACGACAAACCAACGGTTTATTTACAATACAACAAATGGAGCCTTATTTTTCGATGCCGATGGCAGCTTAGGCGGCTCTACAGCAGTACAGATTGCAGTCTTACAAGGCAGTCCTGCTTTCAATAACACTAATATTGTCGTTATCTAAACCTGATCAAGCGCAGTTGGGGTGTGGGGTGTAGGGGAAAATACAGCCCCAACAACCGACTCAGCCACCCCCAACACACTTCTTCTTGACTTTTCCCATTAAGCCTGTTTTGCAAGTTACCAAACTTAAGCCACATCAGAAACAACAGACACACAGGTATGCACCAAGGGTAACAGTGGCCCTAGTTGTTCTTGTCCGTTGACGGCTAAATCACTGTGGCATAAATAAACTTTGTCGGATACACGCGATAGCAAATCTGCCAAAATTCGCTTTAATCTTGCTTGTTCTGTTAATTTTTCATCTTCGGCTGTCCACGGTTGCCCTAACCTGTTTCGCAAGAATAAAGGCGCACCAAATAAAGTGGCTGCACCACCTTTTGCCCACAAAGGCGAACCTGCATCTAACCAAAAATGCCAACGATGCGATCGCCTGCTCGAACGATATTGGAAAATAGTGGCTAAGGTGACAGCTTTTCTGGCTGGGCCAATAGGACGCAACGGGTAAGGATTGGCTGTAATCGTACCACGCCGCAGCAGTTGAATAAATTCAGCTAAGGTAGTGCTAGCTGAGTGCTGAGTGCTGAGTGCTGTTAGCGGTAGCGGGGCGTTTAGCCCGTGCTGAGTGCTGGCCTCTTGCCCAATTCCTGCCTCCTGCCTTAACCTAGTATCAATTTCCCAATAATGCTGGGCAGTTTCTAGCAATTCTCGCAGTGCTGCCATTTGGTCGTAAGGTGGGTTGCTGTCTTTGCACAGAAAGTCTTGAATTGCCAAATACAACAGTGAAATCGGGCTAGGAATTAAACGTTGTTCTTGTTGCGATCGCTGTTTTTCGATCCACTGTAAAATCTCACCATAAGCTGTGGTTGCTACATAGCCAATTCTATCCCAACGCTCAAAGGTTGTGACAGGTAACAAATTCGGGCGCTCAGGATGGGGAACAAAGCAATAATCAGCAATTAAACCCGCACGTACTGGGTCGATATCAGTGCTGAGTGAGGAGTGCTGAGTATTTAAGACTCCCCCTGCCCCCTGCTCCCTGCCCTCTACCTCCTGCCCCCTGCCCCCCTTCCTCCCCAACACTACCAACATCTCCGCCACGGCATCTCTATCTACTAACCGCCCCAAGCCGGGATAAACTAGTGCTAACAGCGTGAGTAATGCCCGAATCATTGGTGAACTAATCAAAGGGCGTTGGTCGTTGAGTGACTCGACGGGGATGTTTTGCTTGGTGAGAATTTCTGTGATGGTATAACGAGCGATCGCATCTAAACCAGGTGCTATAATTGCTACTTCTTGAGCCTGTACTTGTCCTGATTTGATTGCCTTGCCAATTACCTCAGCTGTTTTGCGCAGTAGTTCGGCACGAGAGGTGGTTTGAATTGAGCGCACCATTGGCGGTAGTTCTATCATCACCATCGGTTGGGTGATAAATTCTACCATTGGTGTGGCGAGTCGCTCGGCGAGGGATGGTTGCGCTGGCTCAAACAAAGTTTCGACTCGGCAGCGTCTAGCCAATTCTTCCATATCATTAGGATCTGCCCCTAATCCTAAGCGCACCGCACCATCAGGATTATAACTAAACGCGCCTACTGCCCCTTGATCTAAAAGGGTTTCAAACAGCTGACGGGCGACTGCGGGATATTCATCCACATCATCAGCAAGAATGGCTTGATAGCGTTGTTGCAGACGTGCTTGATAACGGCGATCGCTTAATAAATGCTGCGTGTAGAGTTCAGTTATAATCCCATAAGTGAGTAAACCACGCTCTAAACACCAGTTACGCCAATCTAGCAGCAAAGATGCTAAAAATTCTGGCTCTAGATTTACGCCACTTTCTGGTAAACCTGTTTGTAAAACTTCCGCAATGCCTTCGCACGGTGTCCCACTATAAGCCGCTAACTGCAACAAGTCTAAAATCCGCCGTACTAAACGATATTCATTCACCCCTGCACGCTGCAAAACTTCTGCATCTAATTGCTCGCGCCAAAGTTTGGTGGCTAATTCTTGTTCTGTCTCTGGGCGTAGTCTTACCGGAAATTGGGCTTTTATGTGTAACGAATCAATCAATAAAGGCCAAAATAAAATTATCTCATCTTGAAAAAAACCTAGCGGAGTTTTGGCACGAATTGGATATTTACCTAAAGTTTTTGTAACAATCTTATCAGAAAAATCACGACGATTGTCATCATTAGCTGCCAAGGCTAAAACTCCTGGTTCTGATTGCTTTAAAACCAGTTTTTTTGGGAAAGAATTAGCTGTTTTTTGGACTCTAGTTTTAGTATAAAATGATTCATGATTTTGGTTTTCAATTTTTAGCCAGCGACAAAAATGCTCTACCAAACGAGTTGTCTTACCACTGCGACTATTACCGACAATCCAAACAGACTGAGAAACCACAAACTTTCTCCTTATAGATTTGTTAGTATACCTGTTGCGTTAATTTAGGGTTAAGAATTACTAAATAAGGCTGGATGATTGCCTCCGATGAACAATTCTGGTTTTGGTCAAAAAATTTACTCTTACTTGCTGGCTGCTTACCGTTGGTATTTGCTCACACCACAGCGTTCTCTTGATGAAGCTTATAAAGCAGCTCTACACATTAAAGCTCTAGAAGATGAACATTTCAATGGTAAGCGGATAGATGCTATCACTAGCGGCTATAGCAGCAGCATGATGGACTATTTTGAAATAGATTTGCGAAAACAATTAAAAATAGCCAGAATGCGGCTGACTGAGTTTCGAGCTAGCCGTTGGTTTTCTAATGAATCTAATCAAAAAGCGGCTCGCAAAGCAGGTATAGAATATCCTAGTCCAGCCCTAACTTTAGAAAAGCTAAGATTCATTGATGAAGTCATATCAAAATACACAATAGTTGATATTGAACCAATTTCTGATGTAGTTGAGCAACCATCAATAGTCAAAGCTGACAACACAAATTTGCCACCATCACCTGTATCATTATCAATCAAAAATTTAGAATCAATTCCCAGACCAAGGCCAAAACCTCGTGGCAAAGCTGATACAACAGGTATATTGCCCCGTTCAATTTTAAGTACTATCAGCCGTTTACAAACTGAACTAGACCCTAATTCTGAGCAAGATGTTGTACAAAACTTTCGTCAGGCACAAAGAAGAACAATTATATCTATCAGATTTATACTGTTCCTGATTATCATACCTTTATTAACCCATCAACTATCTAAATTTGCTTTCAGCCCAGTAATTAACCATTTTAGACCTACTGAGGCAGCAGTGTTTTTAAATGGTGAAATGGAAGAAGAAGCCCTAGAACAGTTACACAGATTTGAAGAAAAAATCAGATTTGAGAATTTGATTGTTAATGCGCCTCCTATCTCAACCGAAGAAATCGAAAACCGCCTCAAAGAAAAGGCGCAGGAAATTGCCGAGGAATTTCGCAGTGAAAGCACCAACGCCATTAAAAATGTTGTGGCAGATATAATTTCTGTTGTGGCTTTTATTTGGTTTTTACTGGTAAGTAAACCAGCGATCGCAGTCCTCAAAGAATTCTTTGATAATGTAGTCTATGGACTCAGTGACAGTGCTAAGGCATTTATCATCATTTTGTTTACCGATGTATTTGTCGGTTTCCACTCACCCCACGGTTGGGAAGTCATTTTAGAAGGTGTATCTCGTCATTGGGGCTTACCTGCTAACCGAGATTTTATCTTCTTATTTATTGCTACATTCCCGGTAATTTTAGATACAATTTTCAAGTACTGGATATTCCGTTATCTCAACCGGATTTCGCCTTCTGCTGTTGCTACCTATCGCAATATGAATGAATAGCAGGTGACAGGGAATAGGGCTGGGGAACAGGGAACAGATTTAAATGTTCTAACCTAGGTATCACTTGCTAGATCAATTTTTTGGATGAGAGACAAATTAGCCACTATCAGCATCAATATACCCATCATCCTATTTGTTTTCATGGTGCAGACACCACAATTAGGCAATCGGGAACTGAGCCAAGTAGAGTGTCAAATCAGTAAGTGGAATCTCTCAGAGTCCTTACCCAGCAACACAGCACCACTCATCCAAAGATTACCCATTACTTGTTGTCAAACTGACTTATCTTGTTTAGATCAAGTTATCTACCAACCAGACAACAGTAATTTAACCCAAAAAAAAGCATTAGTAACATCCATTGACCGCAGCTTAAAATATCTCCAAACTTCTCAAGCTGTTGTCGCTTATCAGAACTACCCAGTCAAAGAAATTACGCGCGATCGCGTTATCAAAAGTTTAACAAGATTCCGCGAACTCTTAATTAATTCTCAATCTGCCACAGAACTTCATGCAGCTATAGAAAAAGAATTTGTTTACTATCAATCAGTAGGTAAAGACCAAAAAGGCACAGTTTTATTTACTGCTTATTATGAACCACTATATATTGCTAGTCGCGTCAAAACAGGAGAATTTCGCTATCCTGTGTATCAATTACCAAGCGATTTTAACAATTGGCCTCAGCCTCATCCTACGCGCCTAGAATTGGAAGGCGCAGACGGCTTACAAGGTGACAAAGGCAAATTAAAAGGCGCAGAATTATTTTGGTTTAGCGATCGCCTCGAACCATATATGATTCAAATTCAAGGTTCGGCCAAACTTCAGCTAACCGATGGAACTTTCACGAGCATTGGCTACGCAGGTAATACCGCTTATAACTACAAAAGCATTGGACGAGAACTAGCTAATGATGGCAAATTACCCCTGCAGGGGATGACAATGCCAATTATCCTCGACTATTTTCAAAAGCATCCACAAGAATTAAATATTTATATTCCACGCGATCCTAGCTTTGTCTTTTTTCAAGAAAACCACGGCGCACCAGCCCAAGGTTCTATTAATGTACCACTCACCCCTGAACGCTCAATCGCTACCGATAAATCTCTCATGCCTCCTGGTGCTTTGGCGTTGATTCGTGCGGCTTTTCCCTTTGTCGCTGCTAACGGTAGCTTGGAACATCAGATTGTTAGCAGATATGTGCTTGATCAAGATACGGGTGGGGCAATTAAAGGCGCGGGGAGAGTCGATTATTTTTTAGGCACTGGAAAAACAGCAGGCGATCGGGCAGGTGTGACAGTCAGTAATGGTCAATTGTTTTATCTATTACTCAAGCCAACACCATAGAGAAAAAGCTGGAAATCAGGAACTAAGGAGACTCAGTTCCGTCAAACAATTTTAGATTTTCGATTAACCCCATAGATCAATCTAGAGGCTTGTACCATCAAGCCTCTATTGTTCAAAAAATAGGGTGTAGGGTATTAGGAGTGGCTGAGTGTGAAGACGGAGCTTGTGACAAAGGTGGTTGTTGGATCTATATTTTCCCCTACACCCCACACCCTACACCCCGCCCCAAAGCGAGGTTCCTACTATACCTGTATTATTCCCAGATTGACGCTGTATCAAGCCTAATGTTTTGCATCCCAAAGTGGCACATCAAATCTGAAATTACTTTGGGTTGGCTTGTATTTAATTATGTAAAGTAACTGCTGTAGCTAATGTGTACTTATATTGATATAAATTTGACTATTCAAGACAGCGATCGCAGGCCAACCACACAACACCTCGGCGCTCACAAAGCTTCATTTTTAACAAACTCAATTTAAAGCTTTATCCAAACCTTATTACCTGCATTCATCCAGTCCAAAACGGGAGTTAAAAGTGTTCAGGATTTTAGTTGATGCCGACTTAATTTTAGATGCGTTGATGAATCGCCACAAATTAACTAAAGATGTCAGGGAATTACTAGATACTGAGCATCCCTCAATACATATTTATTTAACTGATATTGGCTGGCAAAAAATCGCTGCGTATACCAGTCGCTTACAAAATACTCAAATTGCGGCAATGGTAATTGAGTGGTTACAAGAAAAAATCAAAATTTGTATTGTCGATCAACACATGCTACAAACAGCACGTTCTTTACCTTTGAGAGATTTTGAATCGGCTGTGGAGTTAGTTTGTGTCACCGATCAAGTTTTGGATGCGATCGTTACCCATAAACCAGAAGATTTTGCTCAAGCACCCAATCAGCTATGGGTTTGGTCAGTATCAGACTTGTGGTTGCGCGCAAAATTAGAAAGACAATTACATAAGGTGTAATTAGTCAATAGTCAGAGGCTAGAGGTTAGAGGCTAGTATATTTACGCAGCAATTTTACCAAAGAAAAACTCTCTTCTCTAACCTTTAGCCCCTATTTTTTCACCATGATGAGTGAAAACTAAGTTTTTTTAAGTAATTTCTAGGCGCAGGTTTTTTTTGGTGCTAGGATCTACGACTATAGATTAAGATAAATGTGCTGTAGCTGTGAAACATAAGCCAAAACCGAGGATCGCTTTGCTTCGAGAGAGAGCAGGGCTAACCCAGCTTGAACTATCGCGTCTTGTCGGCGTGACTGAAAGCACTATTCAAAACTGGGAAAGCGGCAGAACTGGAACAGACCATATTGAAAGAATTATTAGGTTTTGTAAGGCATTAGATTGCCAAGTAGAAGACCTAATAGAGTATGTGAATGAACCATCAGAGGCTCCTATTGTAGCTAAACCAAATTCGATAAATGAAATACATCAACTTTTGGGTACTGAGGAACCTCCCTCAGTTACTAGTCCTGAGGGTGAATTAGTTCAACAGCCCAAAGCTACAAGTAGCTAACATAGCGATACCGTAAATATACTGAATTACCTACAGTTCCTATTTCTGCTAAGGGACTGTGGGTTTATTTTCCTGCCGATAAATACAAGACGGCCTATTTAGGAAAGCTGATGCTGCCACAAACTTTCTACTGTGACAAACTGATAACCTTGTTGTAGCAATTGGGGAATCAAGATTTCTATTGTTGCAGCTGCGTCTTGACCCCCACATACACCATCATGCAAGACAATCAATGAACCATTTTGGACTTGCTGAAGAACTCGCTGCACAACAGTGTTAATTCCTGGTCTGACCCAATCTTCTGGAACTACACTCCACATCACCGGGCGATAATTCCATTGCTGGAATAATTGTAAAGTTTTTGGTGTAAATAACCCGTTGGGAGGGCGAACATCACGAACTTGTGTGGGCAGCAAGTTGCAACTGTTGTAAATAGCAGTTTGGGTTTTTTCTAAACTTTCTTTGAGTTGATCAGGAGAAAGTAAAGGAAAAGAACGATGATCGTAACCATGCAAACCAATCCAATGGTGACGAGTGCTTACGGCTTTAGCAACATCTGGCGCACGATTAACACAAGCACCCAACCAAAAAAAACTGGCTGTAATGTTATAGCGGTCTAAAACTTTTAAGACTTGGGGTGTGTATTGGGGATGGGGGCCGTCGTCAAAAGTCAGGGCGATTGTTTTAGAATAGCGATCGCCATGCCAAAGACACTGAGAAAAACTCGGCTGAAGAATGCGGTAAATCAAGGGAAACAGAGGGGCAAACTGCATTACTCAATCTTGTCGTAGCTTTTTTTAGTCTAGCTCTTGTAGAACTTATCTGGTATCCGGTAAAAGATTACTCCAATGGCAAACGAATCACAAATTCTGTACCTTGATGAGGCGCAGAAATACACTCAAGAGTGCCACCATGTTGTTCAGTAATAATTTGATGACTGATAGATAATCCTAAACCTGTACCTTTACCTTCAACTTTAGTTGTAAAAAAAGCATTGAAAATTAACTGTTTTACATCTTCTGAGATGCCAATGCCGTTATCGGCAATGCTAATTACTGCATATTCATTTTCTACTGCTGTTTTGATAGTAATTATATTTGGTTTCTGCTCTAACTCTTTATATATTTTGCCTACATTAGATTCTTCTAAGGCATCAATAGCATTTGCCAAAAAATTCATAAACACTTGATTTAGTTGTCCAAAATAACAGGAAACCTGTGGTAAGTCGCCATAGTTTTTGATGACGCGAATAGCCGGACGTTGAGAGGTGGGTTTTAGACGATGTTGCAGAATCATTAATGTTGTATCTATACTTTTATGAATATCACTAAAACTTTTTTGTCCTCCATCATTGCGAGAATAGTTACGGAGAGATTGCATGATATCTTTAATCCGGTCTATACCTAATTGCATAGAGTCAATCATTTTTGGTAAATCTTCAATTAAATAATCTAGTTCAATTTTAATTTCATGTTTTTGAATGATGGAATTAGGATGAGAATATTCTTGCTGATAAAGATATAAATGATTAATTAAATCTGTAATGTAATGTTTAGCATAAGATATATTCCCGCTAATAAAGCTCACAGGATTGTTGACTTCGTGTGCTACACCTGCTACTAATTGCCCCAAGGAAGATATTTTCTCTGTTTGTACAAGCTGGGCTTGAGTTTTTTGGAGTTTTTGCAGAGATTGTTGTAACTGAAGCGATTTTTCTTGTTCGCGGGCGTAAAGGCTAGCGTTTTCAATTGCAATAGCCGCTTGTGTAGTCAAAAGCTTGAGAATTTCTTGGCGAGTAATTGTAAATGCTTGGGTAGTCAAATTATTTTCTAGATATAATATCCCAATTAATTTACATTGATAGATAATGGGGGTACATAAAACTGACTTAGGTTGATATTGAATGATATAAGGATCTGTAATAGCGATCGCTTCTTGATGAGCATCATCTAAAATGAGATTTTTTTGCGTTCTCGCCACATAATTAATCAATGAAACTGGAATATACTTATGACTTTTTTCTACAGGAGATTGAAGCCTTGTAAAGGAATTATCAACGGCTTTAGCAGTAGCTTTGAGCCATAATTCCCCATCTTGTTCTAAAATTAAATATCCTTTTTCGGCTGCAGTATTCTCTAAGACAATATTTAATAACTTCTTCAATAAGTTATCTAAAATAATTTCGCTAGATATAGCCTCTGTGGCTTTCATAACTGTTGCCCAGTCTAAAGAGTAAATGCTATTAGTATTATTAACAGTTACAGCCAGACTAGGAGATGCGTTGACAGCTTTTAACCAACTATCACCGATTTCTGGAGTATTTCTCTCTATTATCTGAGTTTGAGTAATCAGTTCAGGGTAAAGTTTTTCTAAATGTGCAACTTTCGATATTGCCCCCCATTTAATGTAACCATAATAAGCTTCTGTCATGTAAGTTTTTGCAATTTTAGTTTTGCCTAATTCTAAATAAAACAATGCAGCGCGCTCATTAGCTAAGGCTGCTTCTTGGATATATCCATTTTCATGAGCATTAGCAATAGCACAATCATATAAATTCATCGCTACTAAAATTTGTCCGTGAATTCGTGCTATTTCGGCTGTGACTAATTCATATTTATGTTGAAAATTACATGGTGCGTAATCTGTCCAATGCTTTATCTTTGCTTGATTAACTTCTACTTTTTCTAAGATATGAATTTGTTGCTCGGCTGTAGCGTGAATATAATTAGCTAACAGTGCCATTGAATAGTAAAAATAATAGGCAGATGCTAGTACTAAGCCTAAAGTTGCTTTTTGATAAGGAGTGGCTTTTGCAAAATAATTAACGGCTTGCTCGTATTCAGCAAAATTATAAAGAAGAATTGCCTTAGCTGTGTAAGATGCAAAAATTCCTTGATAGTAGGAAGTTTCTTCAAACCAGGTGATAATATCTATCTCGTTACAAATTTCTCCATTTAAATAACATGGTGTAGATGTACCACTCTGAAGATTTTCTACTAGTTGTGCCCAAATACTCACATAACTAAAATAAGGTTTTTGCTTTAATTTCTTGAGTAAATCCAGATATTGAATTTGCCGATGGTAAACTAATTCTAAATTCTCCCCAGATAGAAATAGTTGTGTACAATAAGCAACTACTGTCAATCCAGCATGGGTAATATTCCCAACTTCTAAACCACTATGAATGCCTTTAATTAATGGGCTAAATGTGGCTTTGATATGTTCTTTTCCTGGTAAAGCATAGGTACTTACTACCATGTAAACTTTAACTTCTAATTCTTTATTAGGGTATTGTTCTAATAAATGAAAAGCAATTTGGCCTGAACGATAAGAAGCGGCGGGATTACCAATAATAGATTGTAAGAATGCACTATAAGCACCATAAACATAAGCCGCTAATGGCGAGTGTCCGTGTTCTAAGCACAGGTTCACCATTGTTAAAACTACTTGCGGATAAATATCTGGTGCAGATTGATAAGAGGGTACAGTAATTTTACTCAGAATGCGGATAGTTGCCAATTGACAAGGGTTGGTCATTTCTGGAAATGTTGTTAAATCAGACAGCAATGGTAATTGCGGTAGACTATTAACATTACCTTGATATTTTACTAGATTAATTCCTAATAATTCTATGGCTTTGAGTCCAATTTCTACAGATAAAAATTGCTGACCTTTGGCAACATTCATGTCTATGATTAATTCATAAACTTTGATTTTATCTAGTAAGTTTGCAGCTTTTTGAATTACAGTATTTGATAATGCCTGGGCTGTCTCAAAATTAGTAGTTAGATATTCTGCTTCTGCACCTTCAACATAAATATCTAAGGTTAATTGATATTGCAATTGCCAACTATTTTCTGCTAAGAGTTGGCGTGCTATTCGCAAATAGTTGACAGCAGGTTCATGGGCTACGGCTGCTTTTGCTTTATGTCCAGCGATTAAATTATATCGAGCTAATTCATCTTTTTGCTCTGGTGTACAAAATAAATCGATCGCATAATTAAATTGATTCACAATATCGAAAATGTGAGACTCAATTTCGGACGCGGTTTTGTTTTGTAAGAGTAACCGCCCAATTTTGAAATGAGTGGCTTGCTTTTGGGATTCAGGAATGAGAGAATAAGCTGCTTGTTGAACGCGATCGTGCAGAAAACGATAAGTTATTTGAGCATCATCAAACCCAATAATTTCTAATTCTGCATCACCAAACAATAGGGGTATGCTGTATTCATGGCTCAAAGGTAAGATGAGTCCAGCTTGCAAAGCAGGTTCTAAGGCTGTGGCGACAACGAGCGATCGCTGTTCGCTGACTGTTGCTAAAATATTTAAACTAAAACGCGCACCAATACAAGCGGCTAACTTTAAAGTAGTTTGAGTGATGTCTGGTAACTTAGCAATATTGCCTGCTACTAACTCTACTACGTTCTTATCTACAATACCTGTTGCTTGAATTTGCGATAAATCCCATTGCCAGCTACCTTGGTTAAAATCAAACTTAAGTAGTTTGTCTTGATATAAAGTTTTGAGTAATTGAGTCAGAAAAAAAGGATTGCCTTGAGTTTTATTAAATAATAACTCTGCTAGAGATAAGGTTTTTTCGGCATCATTGAGAGTATCTGCCACAATTTGCTGTACATGATTAATGCCTAATGGAGACAGCACAATATTGTGAATTTGAGTACCTGCTTGGGCAATTTCTTCTAATATTTTTAATAATGGATGAGTGTTGCTAACTTCGTTATCTCGATATGCACCAATTAACAGCAAGTATTGAGTATCTGAATTGGTCATCAATACTTGAATAAAATCTAAAGAAGCCGAATCTGCCCATTGCAAATCATCTAGAAATATAACTAATGGATGATCGGATTGAGTAAAAACTTGAATAAATGCTTGGAATACTTGATGAAAACGGTTTTGGGCTTCTTTTGAACCTAATTGGGGAATTGATGGTTGCTTACCGATAATTCCTTCAACTTCAGGAATGACATCAATAATTACTTGCCCATGATTATTTAAAGCCGACAGTAACTTTTGTTTCCAGATTTCGACTTGCGTGTTGGTTTCTGTGAGTAATTGTTGTATCAAACTTTGAAATGCTTGAATTAAAGAAGCATAGGGAATATTGCGCTGAAATTGGTCGAATTTGCCCCGAATAAAATAACCGCGCCGATGCACAATTGGTTTATGAACTTCGTTGACTAGCGAAGATTTACCCACACCAGAGTAACCAGACACGAGTACTAATTCCATTGGTGATTGTGATATTGCTATTCGTGCAAAGGCTGATAATAATATTTGCACTTCTTGTTCCCGCCCATAGAGTTTTTGCGGGATGAGAAAATTGGCAGTGCGATCGCGCTCACCGGGAATAAATTTTGCTACACTACCAGAAGTTTCGATTTGCTCTAAACATAATTCTAAATCTGCTAACAACCCAGCCGCAGTTTGATAGCGGTCTTCTGCATTCTTAGCCATCAGTTTCGCAATTATCGCTGCTAAAACTTCTGGTACTTCTGAGTTTAAATCTTGAATTGCCGTTGGTTGTTTCGCAATATGACAGTGAACTAATTCCAATAAATCATTGCCTTGAAATGGCAATTTTCCTGTGAGTATTTCGTAAAATGTCACCCCTAAGGAGTAAAAATCACTGCGGTAATCAACACAACGATTCATTCGCCCTGTTTGTTCTGGCGACATATACGCCAGAGTTCCTTCCATGTGGTTGGAATTGATGATTTGAGGTGTTTCTTGATTCAACAGTGAAGCGATACAAAAGTCAGTAATTTTCACCTGTTGAGATTGGGGGTTGATAATGATATTGGCTGGTTTAATATCTTTGTGAACGATGTGCTGTTGATGTATATACTCAATGGTTTTAGCCAGGGAAACTGCGATGTTGAGGAAGCACAGCACAGAAGGTTGTTGTGTTGCTAGCCATTGTTTGAGGCTAATACCACCAAAGTCTTCGCTAACTAGCACCAGACGATTTTCATAACTTTCTAGACCATAAACTTTGACTACACCTTCATGGTCAAGATTGCCTCTAATTTTATATTCCTGTTTGAGGCGAAAGATATCTTCTAGGCTCGGATAGTCTGCTTTAAGTATTTTCAGAATTACTGGTTGCTGGCTAGTTTGGGAAATTACCCTGTAAACAATGGTGTCTACACCTTCATGCAGAATTTCCTGAAGGTCATATCCTGATATCCTCAACACTGCCGACACTATTTTTTCCTCTGGAATAAAATTATGCTAATACTTATAGATTTCCCTAGCTACAGGAATAAATCACTACATCATTTAAATGAATATGAATTGCATAATTAATTCACTCAGCCCTTAAAAAATCATAAATTTCACTGATAAACCTATCGCAGTATCTTTGTGTTATACCTGTATAAAAAATATCGACAATTTCCTGATTACTGTAAGGTACTGCACAGATATGACTCAGCCATTCAGCAATTTATACATCTTTGGTGACAGCTATTCAGATATCGGTAATGCTTTTAATGCTACTGGTGGAATTTTAGCCGCACCTCCTAACTATTATGGCAGATTTTCTAATGGCTATCTCTGGGTTGACTATTTAGCAGATAACTTAGAAATCAGCCTACAACCAAGCACAGAAAATACTTCACATAATCAAGGTCTTAATTTTTCTGTTGGAGGTGCAACTACAGGCCTAGATAATTTATTTCCTGCTGTGATACCTAATTTACCAGAATTATCAGGATTGCAGCAACAAATACATTCATTTAGCAGTTTATTACAACAAAATCAGCAATCTATCAATCCAAATGCACTGTGTATTATCTGGGCTGGTGCTGCTGATTATGCACCGTTTGTCAACGGTATTCCTAAGTATAGTGATCCTGTCACGACGATCGCTAATATTTCTACAGCAATTCAAGGTTTAATAGAACTGGGTGCGAAAAATATTTTGTTAGTGAATCTCATCGATATTGGCAAAACACCTCTAGCCTCAGAAGTAAATCAGATTACCAATGCTGATTTAGTCAGTCAAGTTATCCAGCAGCATAACCAAGCTTTGAAAGAAATAGCCTATATTTTTGATGACAAAATCAATCTGGTCTTATTTGATGTCAAGTCTATTGTAGCTGAGGCGATCGCTAATCCGCAGAAGTTTGGTTTTACGAATACAAATCAAGCTTGTTCCCTAGTAGAATCTGGTCATCCCGATGAATATGTATTTTGGGATCAAGTACATCTGACAACTAAAGTAAATCACATCATCGCCGAGGAAGCTTTTTCACTTTTACGCTATGAGATTTCTCTATCTTTGCTCGGTTAATTAAAATAAAATTGTGATTTTAGATGCCAGTTTTATTGATGAAACTGGTATCTTTTGATTTTTACCTAAAACTTGATTAGTTTGTTATTTTGATAACAAAATTACGTACTTTTAGCTATCTTTTTTAATGTAACAATTTTATTTGTTAAGAAAGAGAAGAGGGCACAGATTTATTTACATCTTAGTTTATGTTTTTTAGGTGTAAATTCTGATTTGGCTCAGAGGTTGTTTTAAAAGTCTAATTTAATACTTTTATTGGCGATTAGAAATCGCGCGCCATTGAGGGAGTCGGGGAACCCGCCCAACGCAATGGCTTGGCTACACAGACAAAACCATTGATTTTTCCTTAGTCCGCGCAGGTGGTCACTGAGCTTGTCGAAGTGCGGAATTTGTTTGTGTAGTAGCGAATTATATTCGCCCAAAACTTTTAAAACATCCTCTCAATTAGATGTTATGAAATCTGGATTTCATAATTACTCCAATTAACTTTTTATTTTTTTAAATTGCCTATTATATAGATAAGTAAACCAAGTCTTGGGATAGATTATGCCAAAGCGGGTAATTAGAGAAGTCAATAGTTGGTTTGAGCGAGAGACAATTGTCAACAACCTAGAAAGATTTCAAGACTTTATTATTGTTTCTTTGTGTCTTGGGTTATTCTGTGTGATGTTAATTAGGTTAGGAGATATGTTTCTCTCCTTTATACACCCGTTAGATTTACGCGAAGTCACATCAGATATTCTATTTATTTTGATTCTTGTCGAGTTGTTTCGGTTACTAATTGATTACTTACAAACTCAGCAGATATCAGTAGGAGCAGCCGTCGAAATTACGATAGTTTCAGCATTACGTGAAGTAATTTTGCGGGGTGTGTTAGAAATACAGCAGAAGCAGCTTTTTGGAATTTCTGCATTTTTATTCGTTTTAGCAGTGATTTTTGTGGCTTTACCTTTGATGTCTCGAATGTTTGGAAATGCTACTACAACTCATCATGAAATATTACCAGAATCACCAGAAATGTTATCTAATAAAACAGTAACTTCAGAGTAGTGATTCATTATCAATAAATGTAGCGGACTGACACAGTTAATTTGTGGCAATTTACTTAGATAAACTAACCGCAGATGTGTCAGCATTTATCTTCTGGTAACAGCAGACACTGAGAAAATATCTTTGATTGCAATATCTTATTTTTGTCAGTCCAGTAAAGTACTTTAATGAGGCAACATATTCTATACTAATTCTAGGTTGAGTTTAGGATAATAACTTAGTCGTCAAAGATACTTGCATCAATATGGTAATGAATTTTAGTTGATGTATCTTGAGGGAGTAAATATTTTCAAATTTGCCTGATTCTCAATTTATCAGGAGAGAAATATAGTTTTGAAATACCCATTGTTGAGTGGGAATTAACTGGTAAAAATCAATTCTAAAAGTATAAGTATAAATGACAAACTCCCATCTTTTGTGGAGTATTTTTTGTCAGATTTTGCTTATGCTTCTTCCAGCCCAGATTTTTTTGGAGAAAATTGAAAAATGGATCGGGTTGTCATCAATGACACTACATTAAGAGATGGTGAACAAGCAGCTGGCGTTGCTTTTAACTTGCACGAGAAAATTGCGATCGCTAAATTTTTGGATGCCATTGGCGTGCCAGAATTAGAAATTGGCGTTGCGGCGATGGGTGAGACGGAACAGCAAGCGATCTCTACAATAGTTGATCTCGGTTTGCAAGCTAATCTTTTAGGTTGGAATCGCGCCGTGATTTCTGATATTCAAGCTTCTATTGCTTGCGGCTTAAAAAGAGTGCATATATCCATCCCTGTCTCGACAATTCAAATCGCCGCTAAATTTCAAGGACAATGGCAAGTAGTTTTACAAAAGCTCAAAGATAGCCTCAGCTTTGCCCTTGATCAAGGCTTGTTTGTCTCCGTCGGTGGCGAAGATTCTTCTAGAGCCGACGAACAATTTCTGTTAGATGTAGTCTTAGCGGCTGAAGAATGGGGCGCATCGCGGTTTCGCTTTTGTGACACCGTAGGTATTCTTGATCCGTTCACAACCTATGACAAGGTAAAAAAATTAGTCAATTCCTTGTCTATCCCCCTAGAAATGCATACTCATAACGATTTTGGATTAGCTACTGCAAACGCCCTAGCCGGAATTAAAGCAGGTGCATTATCCGTGAATACCACCGTCAATGGCTTGGGTGAACGCGCGGGTAATGCAGCTTTAGAAGAAATAGTTATGGCAATAAAACATCTATATAAGATTGATTTAAGTATTGATACTCGCCGTTTGTTAGAAATATCTCAACTTGTCGCCACCGCCTCAGGTTATCACGTACCACCGTGGAAAGCGATCGTCGGCGAAAATACCTTTGCCCACGAATCTGGAATTCACGCTCATGGTGTTTTACAAAACCCCAAGACTTACGAGCCATTTTCCCCCGAAGAAATTGGGCAAGAACGGCGCTTAGTTGTTGGTAAGCATTCTGGACGACATCTATTATCTAACGTGCTGCAACAACACGGTATTCTGCTAAATCCCGAAGATACCCAATCTGTCTTGAATGCCGTGCGGCAAGAGTCAATGCAGAAAAAACGCAGTCTCACGACACAAGAACTTTTATATCTAGCAAAAATACAGCAGCATTCCCACGCCAGTTAATACCGTTTCACTTTAAGTAGGTGGGTATGAATATTTATCGTTAGGGCAAGGCACGCGGCAGGAGGGAAGAAGGTTTGAGGCAACTTTACTTTTAGTTACATACTTCGTTTTTTTTACGCCTTTCTACTTATCCCTCTTTTGTTACTTTCGGCAGAGAATAATCTGAAAATCCTAGTTTTACGTTTATTCTCAACAAGGGTATTTAAATGATAAAGTGAGATGGCGATCGCTTAATTCCTTAATTTGTTTAGCATTCATAAGTGGGTTAGTATTTTTTTCTCCCCGTAATAACAAAAGAGGGATAATTCAGTTAAACATTTCTGAGCAAAACGGGGTGTGGGGTGTAGGTTAGAGGTTGTTTTCCCACACCCCATAGGGTACAAGCCCCTGCTTTTAAGTATGGGTTTCCCTACACCCTTTTCATTTCTCTTTGCGCCCTAATTTCCTCGATATCTTCTGCGGCTAACAACTCTCGAATTAACCGTGCTAAGGATTTCTGCACCAACCGCACCCCAATTTGTTGACCCAAGTGCTGCACGCTAGGATTGACTAATAATTGGGCTAACTGAGGAGCTAACTGCAAGGGATCAAAACCACGGGTTTCTTGCAGAATTTTTAAAATGCGTTTGATATGCTCTAAGGTTTGTTGCTGTTCCACAGTTGCAGCTGGCGTTTCGTTAATTGCTGTTAAACCTACTCTTTCGCGCAACAAGTAAGTGAAGTTATGCAGCACATTTTTACTTAAAGCGTTGACTCCGTTGACGAATTCATCTACCAATTTGTCACGAATAAATGCGCCCCGTTCAGAAGATAGGAAATCTATGCCCTGATTTAGCACTAAGTTAAAATCATAATCTTCATTATTGCGCGCATTCCGCAACAAGTTTTCTAGGCGATTCCAGCGGAATTTACCTTCTTTAAACAGCAAGTCTCGGAGTGATGTTCTTAACTGTGGTGCGGGGTCAGTTAATAGGCGTTTAGAAACGTAAGGATAAGCTTCACTGAGAACTTTGAAGTTGGGGTCTATATAAATAGCAATTCCTTCTAGGGTTACTAGAGAGCGAATGATTAAAGCGTAGTAGGGAGGAACGCGAAAAGGATACTCATACATCAAAGCCGATAGTTCATCGGTGATGCTTTTAATGTTGAGTTCGGCTACGCTTGCGCCTTGAGCATCCGCAAATACTCTGGCAAATGCGGGGATAATTGGTGTGAGGTCTGTGTCTGGTGATAAAAAGTCTAGTTTGACGTAATCTTGAGCTAAACCTTCAAAATCACGGTTGACTACGTGAACGATCGCCTCAATTAAACCATATCTTTGGGGTGGTTTAATCTCGCTCATCATCCCAAAGTCTAGGTAAGCCAATTTACCATCGGTTGTGGCTAACAAGTTACCAGGATGAGGGTCAGCATGGAAAAAGCCATGTTCTAATAACTGGCGCAGAGAACACTGCACACCCACTTCTATTAAATAACGCGCATCTATGCCTTGGGCTTTGATTTCTGCGGTTTGGGTTAACTTAGTGCCGTTAATCCACTCCATCGTCAATACGCGACGGTTGGTATACTCCCAATAAATCTTCGGTACGTAGACATCTTTGATATGTCCGTACAATTGGAAAAATCGCTCGGCATTTTCGCCTTCATGAATGTAATCCATTTCTTCAAAAATGCGATCGCCCAATTCATCCAAAATCCCGACTAAATCACTCCGCACACGCTTGACGTTTTTTTGTACCCAACCAGCCAGGCGGCGCAAAATATATAAGTCAATCGTAATTCGCTCGCGCAAATCAGGACGCTGCACTTTTACCGCTACTTCTTCACCTGTTTTCAGCTTTCCTTTATAAACTTGTCCCAAAGAAGCCGCCGCAATAGGCTGCGGTGAGAGTTCTGTATAAATCTCTTCTGGCGGTGCGCCTAATTCTTCTTCTATAAACTGGTACGCAATTTCGTTAGGAAAAGGCGGTAATTGGTCTTGTAATTTAGTTAATTCTTCTAAAAAAACAGGCGGTACTAAATCTGGCCTGGTGGACAAAGCTTGCCCAATTTTGATATAAGCAGGCCCCAAGCGTGTCAACAGTTCCCGCAGTTGCGCCGCACGACGACGGTCATTTTTGACAACTTTTCCCCGTTTGCTATCCCACCACAACCCAAATACAAAGGCTAAAGTTGGTTGCAACACTGTAGTTATGCGCTGTATAACTTGCAACGGTCTATGTTTGTAATGGGCTGCAACATCTACAGGATTATATTTAATTGCTTCATACTCAGCGTTTTTGATAATTACATTGGGCGAGCGCACAACCAAAGCCTGTGTACCATTGTCTGATACCACTTCAGTTATTTTTGTTTCGCCCTCAGTCGATTGGGAAGTCGGGGGAAGTGTCTTAACCATCATGAAGAAAGCCACCAGTCGAATGGAATATGTTAAGCATTGTAACAATATGTTTAGCTGGCAACCTCCCTAATTTTAGGGAGCTTAATTAGCATTGTCCGAAAAATCTGGTTGTGGGTTCTACTCCACAAAATATTTATTTACACCGATCCTTGAGAAATGCGAAATTTCACATCTCTACTGTTTCCTGTTCCCGGTTCCCCAAAACCTTTTCACTAGACTCTTTTTTTACTTTCTCAACTGTACAAATGCTAGAATCCTCAGATGGACAGTTAGGATACCCCAATGCCAGTTGTAGCTAGCTCAATCAAATTTGGTACAGATGGCTGGCGGGGCGTTATTGGTGACGAGTTCACCTTTGAACGCCTAGCCCTAGTAGCACCAGTGGCCGCTAAAGTATTATACAATACATATTACTCAACAGTGGGTAGCCGAACGATTGTAGTCGGTTACGATCGCCGATTCATGGCGGAAGACTTTGCCCGCGCTGTAGCCGATACTGTCACCGCAGTAGGCTTTGATGTGTTACTCAGTGAAAGTTATGCCCCAACTCCGGCCTTTAGCTGGGCGGCTAAACAACTCAACGCTTTAGGTGCGTTAGTCATCACCGCCAGTCATAATCCTGGTGCATATTTAGGATTAAAAGTCAAGGGTTATTTTGGTGGTTCAGTATCACCAGAAGTAACTAAAGATATCGAAGCACTTTTGCCCACAGGTGTACCAATAGCAGAAACTCCTGGTAAATTAGCGCATTTTGACCCTTGGCCTAGTTACACCTCAGGACTAGAAGGGAAAGTCAACATTGGCAAAATTCGAGAAGCGATCGCCTCTGGTAAGCTAACTGTATTTGCAGATGTCATGCACGGTGCAGCAGCTAGCGGACTAGGAAGACTCTTAGGAGATCAGGTCAACGAAATCAACAGCAACCGTGACCCTTTATTTGGTGGTGGTGCGCCAGAACCATTGCCCAAATACCTTGGGGAACTATTTGCAGTCATCAAAAATCATCGCCAAACTCATCAATCAGGTGTAACTGTTGGTTTAGTATTTGATGGAGATAGCGATCGCATCGCGGCGGTAGACCAAGAAGCCAATTTCTTAAGTTCGCAAATATTAATCCCGATATTAATTGACCACCTCACTTTAAGACGCGGTTTTACAGGGGAAATTATCAAAACAGTCAGTGGCTCTGACTTGATTCCCCGTGTGGCAAAATTACATAACCTGTCACTGTTTGAAACACCTGTGGGCTACAAATACATCGCCGACAGAATGTTAGTCTCACAAGTATTACTCGGTGGAGAAGAATCTGGCGGGATTGGCTATGGTAGCCATATTCCTGAACGGGATGCTTTACTATCGGCCTTATATGTGCTAGAGGCAATTGTCGAATCTGGGCAAGACTTGAGTGAATATTATCGCCACTTGCAACAGCAAACAGGCTTTAACTCAGCCTACGATCGCATTGATTTACCCTTAGCTAGTATGGAAGTGCGATCGCGTCTTTTGCAACAACTACAAACCCAACCCTTAACCGAAATTGCCGGATTAGCAGTAATTGATTGTCAAACAATCGACGGTTATAAATTCCGCCTCGCTGACAACAGCTGGTTAATGATTCGCTTTAGCGGTACTGAACCTGTTTTGCGCCTTTACTGCGAAGCACCCACCCTCGAACAAGTACATCAAACCCTTGATTGGGCCAGAAACTGGGCAGAGTGATCTGAGTTAACAGTTATCAGTTGTCAGTGATCACCTTTAATTGTTAACTGTTAACTGATAACTGTTAACTGACATATGACTAAACTACTCGTAGTCGCCACCAGTAATCCGGGTAAATTGCGAGAGATGCAAGCTTACCTCACAAATTCAGGGTGGGAATTAACTCTCAAACCCGAAGAATTAGAAGTTGAAGAAACAGGTGATACCTTTGCGGCTAACGCCTGTTTAAAAGCATCCGAAGTTGCCAAAGCTACAGGGCAATGGGCGATCGCTGATGATTCTGGGTTGCAGGTAGATGCGTTAAATGGCTCACCTGGAGTATATTCGGCGCGTTATGGCAAAACAGATGCAGATAGAATTGCGAGACTTTTAAAAGAATTAGGTAACGAAACTAACCGACAAGCACAATTTGTCTGTGCAGTGGCGATCGCAAATTCTCATGGTGAGATAGTATTGCAAACTGAAGGAATTTGTCGTGGTGAAATTCTTTATGCAGCGCGTGGGGAAGGTGGTTTTGGCTACGATCCTATATTTTACGTACCAGAACAGCAATTAACCTTTGCCGAAATGTCACCAGCCGTGAAAAAGTCAATCAGCCATCGCGGTAATGCTTTTGCAGAGTTATTACCACAATTGAATACAATACTGAGTGCTGAGTAAAGTTCATAGTTCCTATTTTTTATCAGCCTAGCAACTATCATTGACAAAATACTATGACTATAGCGATCGCGCTCAACGCTGACTCAATTAACAAATTAGATTTATCACCTGCTGTAACGGTAATTGAAAAACTGCTGCAAGAGGGAGCCGTGACCCACGAACAGCAGTTAACCTTTGATATCAGTTACCCTTTAGAACCTGGCGATCCCCGGGAACTTTCGGAAGTTCCCGAGTTGCGGTTGTGGTTTATTCGCTTAGATGCCAAATATCCTTGGTTGCTTTTTTTACTAGATTGGAAAGCTGGAGAATTAGCACGTTATACCGCCATGCTGGTTCCACACCAATTTAGTTCTAAAGAGGGCATTCAATTTAATCCCGAAGCATTAGAAATCTTTTTGATGCATAAAATATTTGTTTTGACTGATTGGTTAAAACAGCAAGATATTCCCAGTACATCGCGGCTAAAATCGATGGCACAAATGCTCGGTTATGAGTTAGATGAGGGGCTATTTGAGATGTTTTAAACTGATTTAGGGCTTACGCCAGACCTCTTCCTGGGTGAAATCTATGTCTTGTGTAGTTTGTTTTTCTTACCCGTGCGTAAGTCCTACCATGAAGAAAATGTACTATCCTACATTTTGGTCTAAAACTAAATTCCAGAATGATGAGGAGAAATTGAATGCGATTATTTATTGGTGCAATGGTTGTGAGTTTTAGCTTTGGACTTTCATCGTCTTTCGTTCAAGCACAACAGCCTGCTAATAACCAAGTTGCTGCGATGGTAGAAGCACTGCGGCTGGCTGCACCTCAAACAGGTAAAAAAGATGATGGACTTTATAGCGAATGGCAAGTGCAGCCTGGGACTGTCAAAGCTTGGTCAAAATTTTGTCTAAAAAAAGAACTCTCCCCAACCCAGTTTGAAAATAACCCCGCAACTGCACGCCAAATTATTTCTTGTATTACCAGCCGTGAGTTAAACAAGCAGCTACAAGCCACAAAAAATAATGAAATTGCTGCTGTCACTGGCGTAGCCTGTTGGTGGATGACGGGCAACTATACAGGCTGCAATAATGGCTTTACTGGTACTTATGTCAGAAAAGTCGTGAATTTTTATCAGGAACAGCGTTCCCAAACATCAAAGAATTAATCAACTCGCTGTAGACAAAAAGTAGAAAACACCCTGAAACTTTTGGATGATGGGAATAAATTCTGCTAATAAGTGGGTTAGCAAAATTGCCTAACCCACTTTGATTAACACTAGAAATTCAGCACCAAAAAGAATGGTTATTCGTCGTCATCTTCATCATCTTCGTCATCTTCATCTGCTCCAAATACTTCATCAATGAGTTCTTGGGCGCGCTCATTAGAAATATTTAAGGCTTCTTGTAACTCAGAGATATAGTCTTGTTCGCTATCAAATACTTCTTCGTCAATTCCTACTACTAAAATAGCAGTGATATATGCAGCTTCCCGATAACCTTTATTTGGTAAGGAATTAATTGCTTGGACAATTAAATCTTCTGGTTCTTCTTCTTCAATGAGAGTGGCTACTTTTTCACCTAATGCTTCAAAGTCTTCGTCTGTGTAATCTTCAAATTGAGCAACACTTTCGAGCATTTCACTCAAAGCATATTCTTCGCTGGAAGTAATACCTTCACCATCAGCAGCAGCTGAGAACAATCCTATCAGCGCGATCGCAACTTCTGGTTCTAAAGCAACTGAATTGGCACTACGGCCTCTGGGCAAACGCTTAGGCATAGAAATCCTGTAAAAGTTTGTTAGTGGCTAAAAAGCAATTTCTTATCCTGAAAATCGCTTCGTTTTTAGCATTCCCAGAAAAATCCGAAATAACACAGGCATTATCTTTTTTTTTGTAAACTTTTTTTCCATATAAAAACGCAGGAGAGTTTATCTCCTGCGTTTTTATACAGCTATTTTTACCTAAAGCCTTGTGGTAGAAACTTTCTACTCAGAACTCAGAACTCAGCACTCAGCACTCTTCAGAGCTTAGTACCACACTCAGAGCAGAAGTTATGGTTAGGAGCATTCATACTACCGCAGTGGCTACAACAAACAGGTTCTACTGCGCTGGTTGGTGGTTGCTTGGGTAAACCGACCATCTGGGCGTTGCTCTTACCAGGGGCTACCATCGGATAGCAGTTTTCGTCTCTGGTGACATGGACGTTTAAGATTACCGGGCCTTTATGTGCTAGCATTTCGGCGATCGCATCTTTGAGTTGCGCCTGTTCTTTAACAACAATGCCCTTAATGCCATAGGCTTTAGCCAACAACTCAATGTCTGGCATCCCTACTTCCATGTTTGAGCAAGAGTAACGTTCGCCGTGGAAAGCTTGTTGCCACTGGCGTACCATTCCCTGCCAACCATTGTTGACAATTAAAGTCTTGACATTTATTCCATATTGTGCTGCTGTGCCTAATTCTTGCAAACACATTTGGAAACTGGCATCACCACTAATACAGATAACTTCTTCATCTGGGAAGGCCACTTTTGCACCGATAGCCGCAGGTAAGCCAAAACCCATTGTGCCTAAGCCAGCACTGGAAATCCAACGGCGTGGGCCATTCTTGAGAAATTGTGCTGCCCACATTTGATGCTGACCGACATCGGTAGTGTAGAAAGCGTTGGGTGCTTGGCGACCAACTTCGACAATGGCTTCTTGGGGTGAGATGCTATCGGGGTGTTGGGGTACGACTAGGGGATATTCTTCTCGCCAACGGTTAATTAAGTTGAGCCATTCTTGATTTTGGGTGGGTGTGGCTTTGATGCCTAATTGTTTGCAGCGGCGCAACAAGTCAAGCAAGACGTTACGAACATCACCCACAATGGGTACTTCAGGAATCCGGTTTTTACCAACTTCTGCTGGGTCAATATCGATATGGATAACTTTCGCGCGGGAGGCAAATTCATCTAATTTACCAGTTACGCGATCGTCAAATCTCGCACCGACACAAATTAGTAAATCGCAATCACTCACGGCAAAGTTAGCGTAAGCTGTGCCGTGCATTCCCAACATCCCCAAAGATAAGGGATGATTTTCGTCAAATGCCCCAATCCCCATCAATGTAGTGGTGACAGGAATATTAAATAACTCAGCTAGGTCTTTAATTTGATCATGGGCATTAGACGCGATCGCCCCACCGCCAACATACAATAGTGGTCTGCGGCTTTCTTTGATTAACTTAATCGCGGCATTGACTTGGCGAGGATTGCCTTTAACAGTTGGGCGATATCCTGGTAATTTGACTGTGCCTGGTTCTATCGGTTCATAATCAAATTCTTCAAAAGCTACATCTTTGGGGACATCAATTAATACTGGCCCTGGTCTGCCGGTGCTAGCGATGTGGAAAGCTTCAGCGACAATGCGCGCCATATCTTTCGGGTCACGCACTACATAAGAGTGCTTGACGATGGGTAAAGTTATGCCGTAAATATCGGTTTCTTGAAACGCATCTGTACCGATCATTTTTCGGGGTACTTGTCCTGTGACAATTACCATCGGTATCGAATCCATGTAGGCAGTAGCGATACCTGTGACTAAATTTGTTGCGCCTGGGCCAGAAGTACCAAAGCACACTCCTACCTTCCCAGTGGCGCGGGCATAACCGTCTGCGGCGTGGGCTGCGCCTTGTTCGTGCCTCACCAAAATGTGCTTTAGCGCACCAGTGGATTCGACTTTGTATAGGTCATCGTAAATGGGCAGAATTGCTCCGCCGGGATAACCAAAAATATACTCAACGCCGTGGCGGAGAAGGCTGTCTAATAAAGCGAAACCACCAGTGGCGCGCTGGGGCGATAGGATTGGCGATTGAGAAACAGCCGACTGATTTTGATTCTCGGTTTTTGCAGGACTAATCGGGGAAGGCAAGCTCAAGGTCACGGTCGAACCTCAGATAATAGCTAAGTTAACGCTTCAATTCTGTATTTAAGATTTCATTTTAGTGTAAAAGTTCAATTAAGTGCTGATCTATTTTGAAAGATCAATCAGGCGATAGAGGTGATAAACCCACAAATCTGTTTGCGATCGCTATGTTCAGCCTAAAATATAGTCTTTATATAGTATGTTAGTGAATTTGACTATCTTCAATCATAGACAATCAATCAGTCATGAAAAACTGATTAAATAACATCTTGTAAAACTTTGCGAGTATTTTGCCAAGCCCACACACCAACAGATGCAACTACAATGCTCATTGTCACTAATACCACACGCAAGCCAAAAGCATCAGTTAACGGGCCTGTAATTGCCAAAGGTGCTGATAAAGCAATATTGACGGCATGGTTTTGAAAACCAAATACTTTACCGTGCATGGTTAGCGGTGTTTGCTGCTGAATTAAAGTTTGCATAGGTACGCCAATCAACGAAGCACCGATACCTAATAAGGCACAAAGTCCCAGGGCGAGCAAAAGATTATGGGTAAAGGTGAATACGCCCAAAACTAATGCCATTGCCAAAAATCCGATTAAAGGTAAGGGCTTATGGTGTAGTTTATCTCCCCAGTGTCCTAAAATTGCTGCGCCTAAGAGCATTCCTACCCCAGCGGCGGCTAAGAAAAAGCCAAACTGTTTCTCTTTTAAACCAAATTCTTCTGCTAATCGAATTGTTAACACTGTCAACGCGGCAAACACACAATATAAAGTTGTCAGTTGCAGCATGGCATTTAAGACTAAACGGTTTTTCTTGAGGTAGCGGATACTTTCGGTAAATTCTGCCCAAGGGTTGACAGAGGTGCGACTTTCTCTGTGGGGTTTGTGTTCTTTAAATTTAATCGGCTGCATGATGAGACCCGAGAGAACATAAAGTCCGCCAACAATAATTTCTTGACCGTATTCTTCCCCAATTAAATCTTTTGCCCAACTTAGGATGGGTTCACCGATGGCAAAACCCACAATTAAAGCACCCATCATTGTGCTACTAAACAGTGCGTTCGCGGCCATTAAATTTTCTCGTCGCACCAATAGTGGGATGGCGGCTTGTTCTGCGGGGGCAAAAAACTGAGTCACTGTAGAGATGGCAAAGGTGAGAATTAACAAAATGAAAAATTCCCTTGGTAAAAAGGGCAAACATAATGTTAATAGCCCCCGCACAATATCGGAGCCTACCATAATTAGCTTTTTCGGCAAGCGATCAACAAATATACCCCCCGCAGAACCAAATAAAATTGCAGGTACTGTAAATGCCACCATCAAGGTCGAATACATCGAGTTTTCTGCTATGCCAACGGGCGGTGGGTAAACTTCCAACAAGGCAATCATCAACACGAAAAATATTTTATCTGCCAATTGGGAAATGAGTTGCCCAATCCACAGGAGCATAAAACCACGGTTTTTTAGCAGTGCGCTAAACCCATTGTTGACAGTAGCAGGTTCAGTGGGAAACATCAGTTAATTGGTGATAATTACTAGGGTAGATGGGATGGGAAGAGGGGTAATGGAGCAGGGGAGCAGGGGGGAGCAGGGGAAGATAAAACTACTAATTTCTGCCTCCTGGCTTCTATTTCTCACTCCTATATACTGAAGCTGTTTTCCGGACTATTGTGATTCATAGCGGTTGACCAAAAAATGCAAAAACTCGGCAGCAGTTAGGCGCATTTGTTGGGGTGAAACCTGAGAAGAGGAGTCTACCCACCAACCTTGAATAGTTTGGGGCGCTCGCCACATGGATAGATGGTCAACAGCTGGTTCTGCGTAAAAATTATTATGCCCACTACCCAGTAACAAAGAACTCCAATGTGTAAAATAATCATGGCTCAAGCGATGAATAGGAAAATCCCCCCATAATGGCACTCCCCATCCATCTATAGCAATAAAAGCTACAACTTGCCCTCCTAAGATGTGCCAATTCCAGGCAGCGACTACTGCACCGACTACTCCAGCACTAAAGCTGATAATTATGATTGGCTCTAATTTGGGGGTGATGCGATCGCATAACCAACGCAAAATATGAGGTGCAGATAAAGTCAAAATCCCTTGTTCTGGAAACACAATGATCCTGGGATTGGTTGTGCTGTTGCTCTGTATTCCTAACCAACCTGATATAAAGCTTGTAGTTAATTCTGGATCGTGCATTCCAGGACAAATAACAATATTCATGGCTTTACATACTTGTTATGCTGAGTTAATAGCTGGTAAAAGTCAACAGCTAACAGGGAATAGCGGGAAAAGATTATTTTCCAACATTAATGTTAGTTTACAAGCAGAATTTTTTGGGAGAGTGGCGATCGCGCATATTACCAACTAAAGTTACAGCTATCTGTCAAATGACCAATTAAATAGCAGGATACTTAGTTACAAGCTTGTACTTTCATCATGCCAATCTACTCGATTCAAGCGATAAACGCAGCAGTCATCACTACCAAATCTTCGGAACTCAACAAATCGAAAACCCAAACGTTCGTAGAAGCGGTGAACGCGAGTATTGCTAGCCAGAGGATCGACCAAAACAGCTTGTACAAGGGGATTGGCAAAACATCTAGCAAGGGCAAGCTGCATCATTTTTGTTCCGTAGCCTTTACCTAAATCAGCCTCTTCTCCAATCCAGATATCAATCGCACGCAGATTGGCGGGAACATCACCCCAGTAGTGGCTATCCTCCTGTAGCGGGTCGATGATCTCCATAAATCCGATGGGACGACCATTGAGTTCAGCAATTAATTGCTCCCGCCATTGATGAATGCGCTCAAGTTCTAACTCCCACCCCCAATCATCATGAGGATCTGCGGCAATTACGTGAGGTTGCTCATCCCACTTTCGGAGCAAATTCAAGTCATTTATTGTTGCTGGGCGAAGAATTAAATAGTCCAAAATCTTTAAGTGCCAGATAAATTGCGTAAATGAGCATCTAAATGTGTCTGGTCGGCTAATGCCTTTAACAATGGCCCGTGTGCAGTAAATTCTACAATGCTCACAGAAGCAACAGGACAGCCCAAGCGATAGCGAAAACGTCCTACATCAATCCCCAGCAAACTACACAACATAATTCTAATTGTGGCTTTGTGAGACACCACTAAAATATTGCCATTGGTGTAAAGATGTTTAATTTCTTCAATTACTCCCATTGCTCGAGAAGCAATTGTAATCGCCATTTCTCCGCCTGTGGGTGCATACCAAGCTGGGTCTGCTGACCAGCGAATATAATCATCGTGATATTCTTGGTTAACGGTTTGTGGAGTTTTGCCTTCCCATAGGCCGTAGTTGATTTCTTTTAAACCATCGCGCAGCTGTGGTTCCATAGATATAGCTGTACATAGAGGTTTAGCTGTGGCTATGGTGCGGTGCATTGGACTAGAAAAAATTGCCTGCCAAGCTAGAGACTTGTAAGCATTGGCAAAAGCTTCAGCCATATCCAAGCCTTCTGGAGTCAGTTCTGTGTTTATGGAACCACAAAAAGCATTATTGCGGCTGCACTCAGTTTGTCCGTGACGAAGGAAATAAATAGATAAGCTCACGGTAAATTCTCGCTAGTGTTTTGAAGAGTATTAAAGAATGCTGAGTTTATCCCTTGTTTAAGGGCATACTAGCATAGTTAAAGAATTTACCAATTCACCGAAACAGTGCTGAGTGCTGAGTAACGAGTGCTGAGTAAAAAAAAGTAATAATCGCGCTTAACACAAAAGGTCTGAAGCCCCAGCATAAAGGTATGGAAGTCTGACTTAAGAAATCTAGCTATTGCTAGATGTGAGAATTGAAGAAAACGCTATATTCTACAACTGTTGAGCAGAGAGATTCGCTTGTGGATGCAATAGTAGAAAGAGCGCGTACACTTAAACAAGCTTTAGTTAATTTTGTCTTAGATGCAGAAGGTGAACTAGCAAAAGCACTAGAGATATATGCAGCTGAACAGTTGCGGCGTGGTCATAGTGACAAGACGCAACAAGACTTAATTATTGATAGATTTATTACAGAAGGAAAAATTGGCGATCGCTCACCAATAGATTTATTTATTGCTAGTCATCCAGATTTATCAGCAAGCGATCGCCATTTACTCAATAGCTGGCATCGTAGTTTTATTGGGTTATTTAAAATTTCGCAAATTCTACCTAATGGCTTAGAGCTAATCAACTGGCTGACAGCTAAAAATTATATTGTCCTGACAGCCAAAAATTACATTGTTAAGCCTACTACTAACGAAAAGCAACAAGGTATCTCTCGTTTTCAACCAGGAGATATTCTCCTCACACGCATTTCTCCCCTTACCGAAAGCGAGTGGATATTTTCTGGCCCATCTACCTTTTTGGGTAAACTTGGTAAACCAAAACTCGCCGTCGCTATCGGCAATTTTAAAGATAATTATAAAAGCAATCTTTATAGCGATGCTCCAGATTTGTTAGAAGAAGCATGGAAATCAGTAGAGCATTATCATCAGCAGTTTGTTGATTTTTTTGGAGGTGATGAAGTCACATTGCCAGGCTATAAACTAAATAAAAAAATCACCGAATTTCAAGAAATAATTAGCAAGATATATCTCAAGTCTGCTGGACTTGATACTTCTCAATCTTTAGATGAGATAGTAGCTAAAGCCGGAATTAACGAAGAGCAATTAACTGCTGCTGCTAAAGAACTTGGTGTTGATGCTCAGGCAGTTTCGCAAATCATCAATGGCAAAAATAGCACTCAAAAAATGGCTGCTCCTAAAGTTGATTTACCAACCGATTTACGCAAAGCTGAACAAGTCACAGCAATTTCTCATCCACGTTGGGGCATGAGTTTTCTACCAACATATACTAAAGTCACTACTATTTTATTAGCGGATGATTGGCGAAGTATTGAAGGCGCAGAAAAACTAATCCGCTATTATTTAACTGATAAAAGTATTAGTGCTTATATTTGGCAGCGATTAGCACAAAAATATCCCACTCAGCTAGAACAAGTCCTGCGAGATTTCTTACAACGTCCTGAGTTTAACTTGAATAATGATTTAGATAATATCTTGCAAGAATTTGGTAAATCTATTGAGCCAGAATTACCAGAAATTGCGAGCGTTCCTATACATTTGCATAATTTATTTGAAGAAGCACTGGCAGAAGTGAGTAAATCTAAACCTAAGGCTAAAGGACAAAAACAACCAGTCAAAGGTTTTCAAAGAGGTTAGGTTAATATCAATAGGGCTTACGCACAAAGATTGTCTGTGGAGATTGGGTTAATCGGTTTTGGATACACCCCTACACCCTTGACTTGATTTTTTGGTTTCATACGTAAGTCCTGATCAATTGCATTTCAAATCCAGGTAAGACATCTTCTCCAAAAAGAATTGTGGGTATTTGTCTTGTTTCGACAGGTTTTCCTAGTCGGTAAATTTCTACTGCGGCATCTTGGTAATTAATCAACCATCCTAAACGCAAACCATTTTCCATATATTCCTGCATTTTCTCTTGCAAAGATTTGAGCCTATCTGTTTGGGAACGCAGTTCAATGGCAAAATCTGGTACAAGTGGCGGAAATTTTTGACGCTGTTCTGGTGTTAAAGCTTGCCATCTTTCTAATTTTACCCAAGCTGCATCAGGAGAACGTTTTGCACCATTTGGTAAGATAAAGATAGTTGAAGAACTAAAAACTTTGCCTAATTTAGCTTGCCGATTCCAGATTTCTAAATCAGTTATTAGTTCAGCTTCTTGATTACCGCTTTCTCCTCCTACGGGTGGCACAATAATTAATTCTCCTGCTGCACTCATTTCTAGGTTTAAATCACGATTAGCAATACACAATTGATAGAATTGCTCATCACTTAAATGAGCTATGGGTTCTAGATTGAGAACTACAGTATTCATTTAACTTGTTCTTGTCCTGTTTTTGCTAAGATTAGTTACTTTTAGTTAAAGTTTAGCACTGAGAAATAAAGGCGATCGCACTTCTTAGGAACCATTCATCTGTCACTAGACACTAAGTAGAGACGCGAAATTTCCCGTCTCTACTTGTTTATTGTTTTGTGCTGCACAATTTACATCAAACATATTGTATAACTTGATATAAGTTGTCCGGGTGAGAATATGGCTACCTTAAATCGCATTTTGTTTATCCAGGATACGGTAATCAAACAAGAACCAGTCCAATCGAGTCAATTGCCTAGCACCAAGCAGCAAAATATTCCTATTGGCACACTACTTGTATTGAATGATTACGAAATACCTGCGAATCATGCCGACCACTATAGATTTGCTTTAGACGATATCCAGATTAAAGGTTTTAGTAGTAACTGGTATGCTTTTGCTCAACACGTCAAAATTATTCAAGATGCAGTCAACCCTATAACAAATATTCAGGCGATCGCAACTCAACAAAAAGCCAAAGATGCGGTAAAAATTACTGTAGATCGTCAAAGTGTTGGAGATACAAAAGGTTTCTTGAAATTGGTGTTTAACACAGACACTATAATTAAACGTCAACCTGTAGATTCTAAAGTGCTTAACGATCAATCTAAGCAAAAAATCCCAGCAGGTACAGAATTAATTTTATTAACCGACAAGCCAGATACTAATAATATTGTGAAATTTGCCCTTCAGGATAATCATCTCAAATTTAATCTCAAGGATATCGAATTTAGAGGTTTTTCCAAAGATTGGTTTGTCTTTACGCAACATATTGGTATTCAACGTGTTGACTAGTACAACAAGGCAAACGGTAAAAGAAAGAATAACGATGTCACAAGCCTTTTAGCAATTTCTGAGAAGATGTTTGAAAAGTATTGGGCGAATAGAATTCGCTACTACACAAGCAAAGTCCACCTACGTGGACTAACGCAAAATCAAGGTTTTCCAACTCACGCCAGTGGGTTTTGTCTGTGTAGCCCCGATTTCCAATCTTTCCAAACATCCTCTGATAGTCTGTTGATTTACAACGCTCAGTCCTGAGTGCTGTTAGCGGTAGCGGGGCGTTTAGCCCGTGCTGAGTAAGAAGAAAGAGTACTGAGTACTTTTGCACTATGGTAAAAGCCCCGCCCGATGTTAAGCGGAATCCTATTACCGAGAGAAGGTTGATACCCCAACGCCACTTGTTTTATGCCGGGAAACCCGTCCACCGCAGTGGCTCCCCCTTGTGGGTGGTCTTTTTAACTCAGCACTCTTCATGGCGAACTGTACTAACGTTTCGATATAAGTTTCAAAAATAATGCAACGCAAAATTCTCAAAAGTTTGGGAAGTGCAATCTTATTCATTGGAGTATGTTCCACTCCCAGTTATGCCGGTGGTGCAAGTTGGGAGGTTTTAGTTGAGCGTGTAGAAATTCATTCTCCAACTAAAGCCACCATTTACTTGAAACAAGTTGATACTCACAATTTATGGCATCCAGAATGTGCAACACTCAAAATACTTGCTGAATATCAACCGGAAAATCAATATTGGAGTAAAAGCATTGTTACTCAAGCAAAGCACATTAAAGCTTTAGAGTATATCAAGCAAGCTCAAATTGAAGCTAAGAAGATTCGATTTGGTGAAATAGGAACTGGGTTAGTTAGCCAGCAGGCTTCAGAAAACTGGTTCTCTAAGTTGATCAACTTATTCAGTTTTTGGAAGAAAAATGAGGTAAATCAACCGGGTATAGTTACAAATAAAAACTGCAATTTTCAGACCAAAGGACTGGTGATTTTACCTGAATATAATGGTCTGTTAGCAGTCTATTCATTTTATAATTCTTAACTAGAGACGTTGCATCGCAACGTCTCTATAAATCATCTTTGGGTTAACACAGTTAATACTTGCGGTGGGGTAGCATCAGGCGGATAGAGAAAATCTACTTCTACTAATCTGCGATCGCTTGGTTTCATATTTAATACTACCAGTGGTTCTCCTGGTTGCCCCCGCTTTTGAACTAAATGCACAAATTTGGTTTGGGGTAAACCTTGATCATCTTTGTAACGTATCCGCACACTGCCGCGAAAGAAGGTTTGGCGTGCTGGGGTAGCAAAAAAGCGCAGCCCTGGTTTAATTAACTGATCCTCTTTAATTGGAGTTTGCATTGCTACCGCCACAGTTTTTGCTGTAGCAGTATTGTTGTATAGCGGTAACTTCAGGTTGTATTGAATTGCATAGTTGCCGTGTGCGCGATATGCAGTGTCGGGATAACGCACTAACATTGGCGCACTTTGAATTTGATTAGTCCCCAATGTTCCGCCATGCAGGGTACTTAGCGCGTAAGAAACAGCTTGTCCTGGCTGGGGAATTGTCAAAAACCTGGCTTTGGGATTATCTACTATAAATGCTCTCCAAAAAGAACCACCTGCAACTCCCGCTACACGCCCGTAAATTCTTGGCTTACCAGTTTCTTCTAAGGGAGTAGGTGTTTTATCGCGTGGGGTGGATAATTCACCGTTATCTAATAAATTCTGCCATTCTTCTAGAGTCGGCGCACGTTCACTACCATCAGGATTATCTTTAGCAAACATCGCTAAACTAGCAGCATAAACTGTACCGTTACTCCGCAAACGTATTAGGGTAGAACGACCATTTAAAGGTGGTGTTAGTCCCTGCACAGGGATAGGGAGGTTCAGCAACATCTGACTTTGTTTAGGTGCAAGGACAATTTGCGCGGGAAAGATTGATTGTCGTCTGCCTCTGAGAATATCAGACATGACGCGATCGCCTGGCCCAGCAAATACTTTTCCCGCCGCATCTTCGACAAACGGCGGTAACTCAATAAATGGCGCATCTGGTTGGCTTAAATAACTCGCCGCTTGCAATATATTGATGGTGACTGGTTGCTCAGTCGGGTTATGCAAAATTATACCGAGATAGAGCGATCGCAGATTTTCTGGTGGTTCGGCTTTAGCAACATGATGAGCAAAAATATCAAATCTTCCCCGAAACGGAAAATTTAAATGTGCCGTTGGTACTTTTTTGCCATCCCCAGGAAAAGTAGATAATAAAATTCCTTCTTTCAACACTAATTCTGGACTGTTGCTATTAAAAGTAGGTACTGAATCTAACTTTCCTGGTAAGGGCAAAACTTGTTGCTGTTGGATAACTTCTTCTGGTGGTGGTGTAGGCGGAGTTGCTTGAGCAATCAATGAACTGAGTAAAAATGACAACATATACTTAGGTGACTATTTTTTCCTACAAGACGCACACCATTTTATGCGAGTGCCAAATTGTTAATAATTAATAAGAAATCAGCAAGAATAGGCAGAAAATTATCTTGATTTAAAACTGGAACGTGAACAAATATACAACGACTTGTCAATTGATATTCCTGTAGATAGTCAAGAACTGCATAATAAAGACCCTCACAAACAAACTTACCGCAGTCCTTACTAATATCAGTTGCTACTGTTCCCGAAACTAATTTTTCCAGATTAACTGCTGACTGCAAAAAAATCGCGCCTTGATTAGCACCCACCTCGACACTTAATCTTTGTCTACTAGCAGCCATGCCACAACAGATAATGTAATCTGGTTGCCACTGGTCGATTTTTTGAATTACCCAGGAACTAGCCAGCATCACGTCTACAGGTAAAAGTCGCAGAAAATTTAAATCGTGGGGAATCGATTCAACTTTACTCACTTCTTGTAATAAATCATCAGATGAATTTGACTCTTGATCGCTTAACCAAGTGTCAAAAGAAGTTAATAAAAATCTTTTCTTCATTAGAATTATTATTTAGAATAGAAAAACCCTCCATAATAAATTTACAAGGAGCAGGTCAATGCCAGTTATTGCAGTCGTAGATTACGACATGGGAAATTTGCACTCAGTCTGTAAAGGAATAGAAAAAGCTGGGGCAACTCCTAAGATTACAGATTCTGCTAAAGAAATATCCTTGGCAGATGCAGTAGTATTGCCAGGAGTTGGCGCATTTGATCCCGCAGTGCAGCATTTACGAGAACGGAATTTAGAACAACCGATAAAAGACGCGATATTATCTGGCAAACCTTTTTTGGGAATTTGTTTAGGATTGCAAATTCTTTTTGAATCAAGTGCAGAAGGAACTCAACCGGGACTGGGAATTATTAAAGGAAAAGTTCGCCGATTTCAGCATGAACCAGGAATTACAATTCCCCACATGGGTTGGAATCAACTGGAATTAACGCAACCAAAAAGCATTTTATGGGAGCATTTGCCAGCTAATCCTTGGGTTTATTTTGTGCATTCCTATTATGTTGACCCAACAGATCCGCAAGTGAAAGCTGCAACTGTTACCCACGGTACTCAAACTATTACCGCGGCCATTGCCAAAGAAAACCTGATGGCAGTGCAATTTCACCCAGAAAAATCATCTAATATAGGATTGCAAATCCTGTCTAATTTTGTTTCTCAAGTTCGTGAACAAATTGCAGCCTAGGGTTTGTTGTTTGTCATTTGTCTTTTGTCATTTTTAGTTACAGACTAATGGCTAATGACCAGTGACTCATAAACAATGACCATAAATCATGAGTTTGAGAATTTACGGTAAACGCCCGATTAAAACTTTACCAGGGAAAGAAACCAGACCCACCAGCGCGCGGGTAAGAGAAGCTGTCTTTAATATTTGGCAAGGCGAAATTGTTGGTTGTCGCTGGCTAGATTTGTGCGCGGGTAGTGGTTCGATGGGTGCAGAGGCTTTGTGTAGAGGAGCCAGCTTGGTAGTAGGAATTGAGCAATCAAGCCGAGCCTGTGCAGTTATTCAACAAAATTGGCAGCAATTAGCCAGCAACGAACAAAAATGGCAGATGTTACGTGGTGATGTGATTCAACAGTCAAAAATTTTGTCAGGAAAACAGTTTGACAAAATTTATTTTGATCCGCCTTATGCTAGTGGATTATATCAACCTGTGTTAGAAGCGATCGCTGAATATAATTTGCTAGACCCCAAAGGTGAAATCGCCGTAGAACATAATCCCCAAGGTTGGACACCACCAGTAATAACCAATTGGGAAATCTGTCGCCAAAAAGTCTACGGTAACACCGCTTTAACTTTCTACAGAATTATTGACTCACTTAAAAGCAGTGATGAGGATATAGAGTCATAAACTGCTATTCTATATCCTCACCACTTAACAAACACTTAATACTCAGCACTCAGCGAGAAGTTGCGTGCGGAGAGAACTTGCGTGCGCGGGTTCTCCGCGTTGAGCAAACTTCGGTGACTCAGCACTTCTTGATCAACCACCCAACTCGTTGGGACGCTTGTATTGCTTGTATGCAGCGTAAAATAGACCACCGAGAGTTACAAAAATTAGACCAAGCACAATGCCTGAAAGCAGGGGTTCAACCACTTTAAATCTCCTGTTTGCAATTATTAACGATTTGTATCCCGTTTTTGATTTTACCAAATTACGGCGAATCCCGCTTGCTGCAATCTTTTGGCGCGATAATGCCAGCAAAGAAATAGGTCATCTGTGCTTGCGGTACAAATCAAGAACTTTTAAGCTATGTGTAGGAAATGAAAAATTTTGGCACACTTACACTTTTACAGCAAACCTTTTGGATAACCAGATTACCAAACCTGAAATTCTGATTCAGAGGATCGCCTTGTTTGCCCTAGCGATACTGCTAGCAATCCCTTTGGGCATCTTTGGTGTTCAAATGGTAGAAGCCTCAGATCCTTACGTAAAAACTGTTCTTTCCTTGACTGGAGACCCTGTGCAAGGAAATGCAATTTTTCAAATTAATTGTGCTGGTTGTCATGGTTGGCAAGCAGATGGGCGAGTCGGCCCTAGTTTACAAGCTGTTTCTAAACGTAAATCTCGTTATAAGTTGATTCACCAAGTAATTAGCGGTGAAACACCTCCTATGCCTAAATTTCAGCCCAGTCCCCAAGAAATGGCTGACCTTTTGAGCTTTTTGGAAACTTTATAAGAGTTTACTGGTGATCAAAATTAAAAACTTGATAAAGATGTAGGGTTTACTTATCTACATCTTTATTTTTTGGCAACAATATCTCAGGCAGAATACGTACTAAAGCATCTAAATATGTAAAAATAAGGTGCTTGATGAGGCGATCGCATTTGGGATAAAACATGACAGAAGTTCTCCAAATTGGCAACCGTACAATCAAAACTGCTGAAATAATTCCTTTATTGGCAGGTTATCAAATGCTGCCACAGTTACAACGAGAATTAATTATCGATGAAGCGATCGCATCTATAGAATGTACACCAGAAGAAGTCACTCGCGCTCAACAACAGTTTTACAATGAGCGACAATTAAAAACCGATGACGACATTAAAGCCTGGATGGTATATCACGGCATAACAGTAGATCAGTTAGAATCTGTGACAATTCGCAGGCTGAAAATTGAAAAATTCAAATTAGTCACTTGGGGTAACAAACTAGAAGCTTATTTCTTTCAAAATAAAGCCAAGCTAGATAAAGTAATTTATTCCCTACTACGCACTCAAGATATCGGACTTATTCAAGAACTCTACTTTCGACTGCAAGCAAAAGAACAGTCATTTGCAGAAATCGCCAAAGAATATTCTCAAGGCCCAGAAGCGCAAACAAATGGCTTAGTCGGCCCAATTGAAATACAGACACTTCATCCGGCAATGATGCAATTGCTATCTAGTAGTCAACCAGGCCAAGTTATGCCCCCAGCCCGTATTGCTGAATGGATTGTCATTATACGGTTAGAAAAATTAATTCCAGCACAACTTGATGACGCAATGAAAGCACGTTTGCTGAATGAGCTTTTTGAAAGTTGGCTGCAAGAACAGCAAAGGCAAATCCAAAAGCCAATAAACTAATCAATATTATTGGTTAATTATTCAAACTAATATGGACACATCAGCAAAATACATAGTATTTTTTAGACGAAAAATTAAGATGGGATAATTAGCCAAGTATCAAATTTAGCATCAAATAAACAGAAGCGATCGCTGTTGAACATCAATAAGAGGGCATCAAGGCGGACATAAATGCTTACTTGCCTTCAAAAAATCTCTGTCGGAAGTTTTAGCGGTGTCAGGTATTAAATTTTAAAATATTACTAAGTATTACTTGTCACTGCTCATCTCCTGCTTATACTGGCAATAATCAGTTTAATCAAAACAAACTTTCCTATTGGGAAACAGTATGAGCAATACCAGTTTTTGGAAATCTGCTTACCAATTATTTAAACCAGAAGAACCTTTAACTACACCTGAAGATTTAAAAGTTTTTTACGTTCAGAGAGAAAATAGCCCGGTCGATAAGCTTGTTAGCTTGCTGGAAATGGAAGATGATCCAGCCAAATTTTTACTAGCAGGTCATCGAGGTGGAGGTAAAACTACTGAACTGCGAAGATTAGAACAAAAATTAGCTGACATCTACACAGTTGTTTGGATTGATACGCAAACATCCCTAGACAGATATAACATAGGCTATGCAGAAGTTGTAGTTTTGATTGGCTTACAAATTGCTCAGGCGATTCAATCTAATTGGCTATTTAAAAAAGATAAATTATTAGATGCTCTGTTGGATAGCTTAAAAAGTGTAGTTTACGAAGATAAAGGAAGTCAAAATGAAGGTTTGGGAGTACCAGAATTTATCGAAAAGGCAGGTATAATTCTCAAACGTGGTTTAACAAGGGAGGTGACAAAAACACTTAATGTCCGTCCTGTGTTGAGTGAAATTATCACCAGAGTTAATAATATTATTGAAGCTGCGGAAAAAGAACAAAAACAAAAGTTACTGATTGTTGTGGATGGATTAGATAGACATGATCAAGTAACAGCATTGGAAATGTTCTCTAGTCCTCTGTTGATAGAATTAAATTGTCATATTATCTATGCTATTCCTATCTCTTTGCGATATTCGCCGAGTTTTCGCCAGCCAATGGAAGCATTTCAAAAATGTTTGGATTTAAATAATCCGCCTATTTTTGAATCTGATGCTAATTTGTGTCCAACTAGCAAGCCTGATCAAAAAGGTCGAGAAATTCTAATTAATGTGATTAACAAACGTTTGGCTACTTTGGGCGATAGTCACAAAGGTTTATTTAACCCTGATGCACTAGAATTAATTTGTGAAAAAAGTGGCGGAGTGATGCGAGATTTAGTCAGGTTAGCACGTACCGCCTGTGAAATTGGGCTACGAAATAAGTTGAGTTTTGTAGATTTAGCTACTGCACAAGAAGCAGTACGTGAAGTCCGACGAGAATATAATTTAAGCGATTATCACTATCCTGAATTAGATTTAATTCATCGCACTGGTAAACTCACAACTAAAATACATAGTTTGCCAAATAAAGGTGAATTTATTATTTGTGATGAACTTTTGCAAAATAAATTAGTTTTAGGGTATTACAACTCAATGCAAGAATCTTGGTTTGATATTAATCCGATTTTAATTGAAGATTTAGAACGTTGGCAGGCTGCAAATAAAAATATTTAAAAGTATGGGTTGCTCTTGAAAATCACTATTAAATGCTGGTTGGATGTATGTCGGAACAAGATTCTAATTACTCTCTGAGCGAAGCTGACAAAGCAGAATTAAACAAATTAGTTAGTGTATTGGAACTTTCTAGTGGGACGACAATTATATTTGCGATCGCACCAGAAAGTAGCCCTCAACATCCTGTGGTCAAACAGCTAAAAGAATCATTAGCTGTTAGCGAAGAACAGTTTGAATTTACCAACTTTTATTATAGTCAAAACTCCTTCCATAATTTTTTGTATAGCTTAGATGATAATCAACATCAAAGTCTAGAAACTGGGCGCAAACTGGTAATGGCATTTGGCATTGACCAATTACCAACACCGCGCTTAGTAAAAGAAATGAGGCAGTTAAATTTAGGTAGAGAAGAACTATTTGGCAGAAATTTATGTTTGATTTTGTGGCTAAATAACAACGAATTTTTAGATGAATTTCGTCAGCGTGCGCCAGATTTTTGGGATTGGCGAGGAAAGATACTGGAATTTGAAACACGAAATCCTTTGCTTTATCCCTATTTAGATTGGCTGATTGCCGAAAATTCCTATTTAAAAATGAGTGGTGTAATGCAGGTAAATCGTCAAGTCGATATTTTTCTTGACCAAATTTATGTTTCCCTGCAAGCACAATGGCGACAACAAGTTACAGATACTTCTGAACGCAGTCAACGAGAACTTGAGACGTTAACTGTACGGCAAGCTCAGAGTAGTAGTAGGTTAAAACAAATGGGTTCTAACCTGGATGATTGGGATGAACCATACTATTATGAACCACTGCCAGAAGTACCAATATCAACATTAGTTTCCAGCACTAAAACCGTTACCCAAAAGGTAGATTTATCTGAGGCGGTGCGGCAGAATTGCTATAGCGTGATTTTAGGCAGTCCTGGTGCGGGAAAAACGACTCTGCTGCGTTATTTAGCACTACATTTTGCCATTGCCAAAAGAGACGAATTAGAAATAGTTGTTGTTGAAGATGATACTGTTGAGGAGACAAAGAACAAAGACTTAGGTAAAACTTTGTTACCTATTTTCTTCCGCATTGCTGATTATGCAGAAAAATTAAAACAACAACCAGAGTTAACTTTACTGGAATATTTGTGTCAGTTTTACCGCCAGTGGGAAACTCATTTTCAATCAGAGGTAGAAATAGGAAATGAGGTAGCAGCTTTACTTTTAGATGCCATGCGTCAAGGACAGTGCTTGATGCTTTTGGATGGTTTAGACGAGGTATTTGATCAAGAAAGTCGCAAACAGATTGTAGAACGGATTAACAAATTTGTTGATGAATTCCCTAGCAACAAATTTGTTATTACCAGCCGGATTGCTGGCTACAGTGATGTAAAACTCAGCAGTCGATTTGCCGAGTTTACTATTGAAGATATGGACAGCGAACAGGTAGAACGGTTTTTGTATCGCTGGTGTCGAACAGTGGAAAAAGCACAGCAGCCAGATGCTAGTGAAGAGCAATGGCTAAAAAAAGGTACAGAGCAAGCGCAGGAAATTTTACAGGCGGTTAAAGATAATCCTGGTGTACAGCGATTAACGGCAAATCCCTTGCTGTTAACTATTTTGGCATTGATTCACCGCAATGGCGAACGGCTACCCAACCGCCGCGTGAAACTGTATGAATTGGCAGTCCAAACTTTAACCGAAGATTGGCAACTTGGTAAAAAATTACCCGATGCGCCAAGGGTGGTGTTAAAAGAAACTGAGGTAGTGGAACTTTTAGCACCTTTAGCATATTGGATGCACGAAGAAAAGCCTTCTGGTTTGGTAACACAAGCAGAAGTAGAAGAGAAACTAGCAGCTAAGTTAGCAGAATTAAATGATGCTGAACCTGAATCTGATTCTGTGCGCCAAGCGGTAGGAGAATTTTTGCGGAAGGTGCGAGAAACCACAGGGTTATTTGTAGAAAGAATGCCTGGTTTTTATGGCTTTATGCACCTGACATTTGAAGAGTATTTTGCAGCTCGTTATATTGCAGATAAAGAACAAAGTGAAATTTTAGAGTTAATTCAAAAACATCTGCATGAGCCACGTTGGAATGAGCCGCTATTACTAGCTTTGGGATATTACGGTAGTCATTTTTCGACGCAATTTAAGAGATTAGCAGAAAAATTATTTATTAATATCGAAGATTACCAACCCGTTTTACAGCATGGTGAGATTAAAATCAAAAGTTCAGCGTCTGATGATGCCACTATTGTTTATTTCAAGAAAAATGAATCAGTAAATACGTTAAAACAATTAGAATTTAAACTGAGAAATTTAATATTTGCAGGACAGGTAATTGCAGAAATTGAAATTAATAATATTGTTATTCGCAAAAAGCCAATAAACAAATTAGTAATTACTTATCTTGGTATAGATGCTGATTTTGAAGATGATATAACCAAGCAAATACTGAAGCTATTGCGTAAAATTGAACTTTTTTGTCAAAAAGGTGAAGTCATAGATTTATTGCAACAAGCAGCTAATGATTCAACTTTATCTGAAGAAATTCGGGTTAAGGCAAAAGCAGCTATTCTTTATATTGCTTGTGGTGAATCAACAGGATTATCTGATTGCGTCACAGAAATTATTAATCAATTAGAACCTTCATTATTTTGCAGTATGAGAGAGTTGATTCAAGAATTGGGTGATGACATGACACCTAATCTTGAACTTACTCGCCAGCATTATCATCTTGAAGAAGATTGCCAAACAGGATTAAATTTTCTCACAGCAATGTCTTATCTGCGTAAAGATAAGTATGATAAAGCAATTGAAATATTAGAACTGTTAACTAATAACTCAGATAGCAGATTTAGCCCTTATATTGCCTGGTCTTTAGCTACCTGTTATCAAGAAAAAGAAGCATTTGAACAAGCAATTGCTTATTATCAAGAATGTTTTGAAAAATTGGCTCGATATATCGAGCCATCAGCATTTCTAATGTTTTGGAGAAACAGAGGTATTTGTCATAGATTACATGGCAAATATGAACAAGCTTTAGATTGCTTTCAGCGAATGCTGACTATTAGTAGAGAGATTAATAAACTTCAAGATGAATCATTAGCTTTGTATCATATAGGTAGAACTTATCAAGAATGGGGGAAATATGAGCAGGCAATTAATTATCATCAACAAAGTCGTGAACTTTATCAACAATTAGGTAAAGATAATAGTGTCGCTAATCAGTGGTCTTGGTTGGCTGATTGTTATGAAGAATGGGAAAAATATGAGCAAGCTATTGATTGTGAAACTCAAGACTTAGCCATTCGTCAGCAACTTGATGACCAAGTTAATGTTGTACTAGCTTATTGGCGATTAGGCAAGATTTATCAAAATTGGGGAAGATACGAACAAGCCATAAATTACCATCAACAAAGTAAGGAACTTTATCAAAAATTAGGGAAAGATAATAATGTTGCTAATCAGTGGTCTTGGCTGGCTAGTTGCTATCGAGAATGGGGAAAATACGAGCAAGCACTTGAGTGTCAAAATCAATGTTTATCCATTTGGCAGCAGTTAGATGACCAAATTAGTGTTGCACTAGCTTATTCCCAATTAGGATGGATTTATGAAGAATGGGGTAAATACGAGTTAGCTATTAATTACCGTCAACAAAGTCGAGAACTTTATCAAAAATTAGGGAAAGATAAAAATGTATCTAACCTATGGTATTGGCTGGGTTCTTGTTATCGAGAATGGGGGAAATATGAGCAAGCACTTGAGTGTCAAAATCAATGTTTATCCATTCAGCAGCAGTTAGATGACCAAGTTAATATTGCTGATACTTACTATCAATTAGGCAGAATTTATCAAGAATGGGGTAAATACGAGTTAGCTATTAATTACCATCAACAAAGTAAGGAACTTTATCAAAAATTAGGGAAAGACAAAAATGTAGGTAATCTGTGGTATTGGCTGGGTTCTTGTTATCGAGAATGGGGGAAATATGAGCAAGCACTTGAGTGTCAAAATCAATGTTTATCCATTCGGCAGCAGTTAGATGACCAAATTAGTGTTGCACTAGCTTATTCCCAATTAGGATGGATTTATGAAGAATGGGGTAAATACGAGTTAGCTATTAATTACCGTCAACAAAGTCGAGAACTTTATCAAAAATTAGGGAAAGATAAAGATGTATCTAACCTATGGTATTGGCTGGGTTCTTGTTATCGAGAATGGGGGAAATATGAGCAAGCACTTGAGTGTCAAAATCAATGTTTATCCATTCAGCAGCAGTTAGATGACCAAGTTAATATTGCTGATACTTACTATCAATTAGGTAGGATTTATGAAGAATGGGGTAAATACGAGTTAGCTATTAATTACCATCAACAAAGTAAGGAACTTTATCAAAAATTAGGGAAAGATAATAATGTAGGTAATCTGTGGTATTGGCTGGGTTCTTGTTATCGAGAATGGGGGAAATATGAGCAAGCACTTGAGTGTCAAAATCAATGTTTATCCATTCGGCAGCAGTTAGATAACCAAGTTAGTGTTGCACTAGCTTATTCCCAATTAGGTAGGATTTATGAAGAATGGGGTAAATACGATTTAGCTATTAATTACCATCAACAAAGTAAGGAACTTTATCAAAAATTAGGGAAAGATAATAATGTTGCTAATCAGTGGTACTGGCTGGCTAGTTGCTATCGAGAATGGGGAAAATACGAGCAAGCTATTGAGTGTGAAAATCAAGACTTAGCAATTCGTCAGCAACTCGATGAGCAAGTTAATGTTGCACTAGCTTATTGGCGATTAGGCAGAATTTATCAAGATTGGGGGAAATACGACTTAGCAACAAATTACTATCAACAAAGCCGCGAACTTTATCAACAATTAGGTAAAGATGAGGATGTATCTAACCTATGGTATTGGCTGGGTGATTGCCATCTAGAATGGGACAAGTATGAGCAAGCCATAGATTTTCATTTCCAATGTTTAAGGCTACGTCAAAAATTAGATATTCAACCATCAGTGGCTTTAGCCTACAGTCAGCTTGGCAACATTTATCGAAAATGGGGGAAGTATGAGCAGGCAACTAAGTATTTTCAGGATGGCATTGACTTTTACAAACATCTAAATATAGATTCAGGTGTAGCTTGGACTATAAGGAGAATTGGATATAACCAAATACTATTCTCTAAAACTTGTGAGACTAACGTAGAATCACTCACATTACTTACCCAAGCGGAAGAAAATCTTCGCCAAGCTATAGAAATAAATACTGCAAATAAATATCAAGGAAACCTTGCCTACGACTACACTATTCTTGGTTTACTCTACTCACAATATCTACGCCTTTTACCTAACGAAGACACATCAATTCCAGAAAAAATTGCATTATTTGAAGAATATTATCATAGAGGCTTAAGCTATCTTGATGAACTAGGGCAAACAGTCGATAAAGCTAACGAATCTCTCGATATGGCTCGTGCTTACCTAGAAATAGAAGCTTTAGAAAACCTAAATCTTAGTGAAGAAATTGCTCAAAAATGTCTGCAAATTTTTCAAGAGTATAACCGCCGCAAACTAGAAGCTGCTGCATACAAGTTGTTAGGCGAAATTTACCTCAAACGTAGCCAAAAAAATCAGCCAGATGCAGAAATAATTGCTACTCAGTTTTTAACCAACAGTTTGCAAATTTATCGAGATTTAGATTTACAAGAAAAAGCTGGGGAGGTAGAAGAGTTAATGAAAGCATCCCACTTTTTTGAATGTCATTGCGATCGCAACGAAGTGGAGTGAAGCGATCCTCATATCTTGCACTAAGACCAGCTAAATGTTTAACCAAGCTATTCAGTGATTTTATGCTCTAAATGTGCTAAATATTCGTCCACTGTACTTGTTTTTCCTTGATTCCGCAGACGTAGAGCCATTGCGTGTATTGCATCTTCATCATCTCTGTGAGCTAGAATGTAAGCTCTTAGTTGCTTAGTAGTCATCTGCTCAAAATTCGGCTTCGGTTGATTCATAATTAACCTTTCCTTCTGGGCTGACTGATACTTCTATTTCTTCACCAGCAATGATTATTAAGTCGCCTGTTCTGGTGTCAGTAGTAACTAAATATATTGGCGTGTACATCTTTGTTAATTGCTGACAAATTCTGTACATTGCTGTTTTTTGCTCTACCGTTGGCTCCAATTCATCATCTCCTGCATAGAATGCGATCGCACTTCACAGGTAATTTTCTCATTAACTACTAACTAAATTGCTGGGCATAAAATCTAGCATAGCGACCTTCCAGTCTTAATAGTTCTTCATGATTGCCTGATTCGACAATTTGCCCTTTTTCTAAAACCAAAATCCGATCGCACCGTCTCACTGTACTCAAACGATGGGCAATAATAAATACTGTCCGGTTCTGCATCAATCTTTCTAAGGCTTCTTGTACCAAGGCTTCTGATTCTGAATCTAATGCAGAGGTCGCCTCATCTAATATTAATATCTGTGGGTTGAGCAGTACAGCCCGCGCGATCGCAATTCTTTGGCGTTGTCCACCAGATAAATTTACGCCCCTTTCCCCTACCCAAGTTTGATAACCTTCTGGTAACTGAGTAATAAATTGATGGGCGTTAGCAATTTTCGCAGCTGCTACCACTACTTCCATATCAAAATTATCTTGACCAAAGGCAATATTTTGAGCGATAGTTCCCGAAAATATCACTGTTTCTTGGGGAACAATGCCAATTTGTCGCCGCAAACTATGTAATTTGACATCCTTAATATTAATATCATCAATCAAAACTTGCCCAGAAATCGGGTCATAAAAGCGGGGGAGGAGATTCACAAAGGTAGTTTTCCCTGCGCCAGAAGCACCTACTAAAGCGATCGCTTCTCCGGGTAATGCTAGTAAACTAATATCTTGCAGGACTGGTTCACCGGGTTTGTAAGCAAAACAAATGTGGCGATATTCTACTTTACCTTTGACTGGGGGCAGAGCGATCGCAATTGTTTTTTCTATTACCCTTGGTTGAATCGCCATCAACTCAAATACTCGGTCTACCGATGCTTCGCCTTGTTTAAATTCGTTGTAATTATTAGTAGTATGACCAATCGGGTCAATTAACAATGCCGCCGCCGCTAGATAACTGAAAAAATCTCCAACAGTTAAGTTGCGTTGATAAATTTGCCACGTACCCACCATTAATAAAGATAAAGCACTTAAAGCTTCTAAAAATCCCACAATGGGAATTTGAATTGCTTTGAGGCGTTCTGCGGAGTACTTCGCTTTTAAACTCCGTTCAGCTTCATAACCAAAACGGGCAATTTCATAATTTTCAGCCGCAAAAGCTTGGACAAGGCGAATTCCGCTAAACACCTCTGTCAAAATTGCCGATAAACCCGACACACGATTTTGGCTTTTGAGGGAATACTTGCGTAACCTTTCCCCAAACCAACCAATTAACACCCCCATCAACGGCGCAACTACAATTGTCGCTAGGGTTAATTGCCAATTCAGGTAAATCATATAGATAGGTATGGCAATCAACTGCAACACACAGGGTATAAAATCGTGAAATACTTTATTGACAACTTCCCCAACACGGTCAATGTCTTCTGTGAGGCGATAAGCTAAATCACCTGTTTTCGCTTTTTCAAAATAACTCAAGTCTAATTTTTGCAGGTGACTGTATACTTGCTTGCGAAGAGTATAAGCAATTCTTAAAGCCACCTTCGCCATGTAAATATCTTGCACAGACTGAAAAAAGCCGCGCACTAAAAATACTAAAGCACAAATACCAGCTAGTTGAGCGATCGCTACTACATTACCTTGGCCAAAGGGTGCTGCTAACTTTCCCGCCAGGTTAATTAGCGTCAGCGTAGCCAGCACATAGCCGATAATACCAATAAATCCTTTAGTAATATTTGGCCACTGGGGTTTGATATAGGGTAGTAGTTGCCAGTAATTAGAACGGGTTTTCAAGCTGTAACTTCCACAAAAATATTTTCCTTTGTTTGACGCTATCAGCTTTTGCGTAGTTTCTGTATATTCATCTTTAAAAGATTTTTAAAATTTCCTGGAGTTATGTCATTAATTCTTGCCCTAGATTTTGGTGGTACTAAATTAGCCGCAGCTGTCACTCAACTTGGTGATAGTGAATGGTTGCGTTATGAACGTCAGTTATCACCAGCAGATAGTAATGCTACCACTGATTTAGAAATTATGCGATCGCTTATCCACACCTTACTCCAAGGTGAAACACCCTCAGCTATTGGTGTCAGCTTTGGCGGCCCGGTAGACTTTACTACAGGAACAGTGCGACTATCTCATCACGTTCCTGGCTGGGAAAATATCCCCCTCAAAAATTTGCTAGAAGAAGAATTTGGTGTAGCTGCAAGTGTCGATAACGATGCCAATGTAGCGGCTTTAGGCGAACATCGTTTTGGCGCAGGTCAAGGATACGATAATTTATTTTACATCACCATCAGCACTGGTGTAGGTGGCGGTTGGATACTCAGTGGTCAACCTTGGCGAGGTGCAGCAGGTATGGCTGGCGAAATTGGACATACAGTAGTTAATCCTGCTGGCCCAATATGTTTATGTGGTAAACGAGGATGCGTAGAACGTTTAGCGTCAGGCCCTTATATGGCGCAGGATGCTAAAGAGTCTTTATTAACCGAACCACATAAATTCTCTAGCAAAATATTGCAATCCTTAGTTAATAATAATTTAGATTTAATTACAGGAAAAACTATTAGTGATGCTGCGGCACAAGGCGATGAGTTAGCAATAGATATCTTACAAAATGCTTCTTGGGCTTTGGGTACAGGTATTGGTAATGTAGCGAACTTGATGAATCCCCAATTGTTTATTTTAGGTGGCAGCGTGACCAAAGCTGGAGAAAATTGGTGGCAGACAGTACAAAAAACAGCGCGTAAGACAGCCTTAAGTGAAATTGAATTTGAAATTGTTCCTGCTGCTTTAGGGGATGATGCGCCACTTTGGGGCGCTGTGGCTTTAGCCGAATCAAGTTTTAATGTCTAAACAAGGTTTGCAAAATTTGCCAGGGATATTTCCAGACAGAAAAAATACTACATAAATAGGGAAAAAGTAATGGCTCAATTTCCACATCTAACATAATCCTTTCTATCTCATCATCACTCAGTGGCTCATCCCATAACCCATATTCTACAAGGTTATTAGAATGAAAAATTATGCGATCGCGCAAATAATTTAATTGAGCATCCCTGGGTATGGCTGGTACTCGAATAGTCAGGGGAAAGTTACCAAAAAAAACTACCGCTTTTCCTGAGTAATATTGCTGCATATTCTTCATATTGTTTTAACCATTTTAGGTGAAATTGAACATTTCACCATTTTTCTTATAATTTTGTTGCAATTCTCCAAATCATTAATGAATATTTGTTCATATACTGAATATACGCAAATCACAAATCTCAGGAAAATTGCATTAATTTTCGATATGCTAATTATCCGCTAACTAAATAAAAAAGAGTGTTCCATAATCTTACAAAACAGATAATTTATTTTCAGTTTCTTGAATAAATGATTCAAACTTTCCGTTGGGTGTCCATTGAATCGCCCCATCTTTACCTGTAAAGAAGACTTGCGTCGAGCTTTTACCCAATTCCGTAGTAATTTTAGGATCAAGATTAGTAGAAGTGGCAATCGCCACAAGTGGCTGAAACAATTTAATTAAATCCTTCAAAGATTCAGGACTACACCACAAAACTTGCGGTGTCGGTAAACCTCCCACCTTGGCTAATCTTTCTATTTCTTGAGGTTCAACATCACCTACTAATAACCAATTTTGATTTTGAATTTGCAAATATAAAATCGGTAACTTATCCTTAATTAATTGGGCAACAGTTAAACCTGTCGTTACCTGTTGACCAGGTGCGACAGCTTGATAAATACCCTGATGCTTTTGCACTTCCTGTTGAATTTCTTGAGTAGCAAGATTAGTATCTGGCTTGAGGTCATATTTATAGAAATTTTTAATCGGTAAACTTTGCAAAACTTCTAACCAAGCATTATTATCACTGTTGTTAAAATCACTTGCGATCGCCCAATCAATTTTACTCACACCTTGCTGTTGTAAGAATGGGATAATTGTGTAACGTCCTGTACCTTCATCACCACTATTAATGAGAGTGACATTGCCTTTATCTTGAATAACTACAACTGGTTCTGAACCTGCATCTAATACTGTTATCCGCACTAATGTATTAGCAGAATGCCAAGCAGGTACAAGCACTAATCCAAAAATCATTAACCCAGCAAACCACCAACGCTGCTGCCACCATTTAAAAAAACAAATTAAAAGAACAAGGGTGTAAACCGCCAGCATTTGCCAAGTGGAAATACTACCGACAACTACTGAATTTCCAGGCAAATTACTAAAAAATTCTACTAACTGAATTAACCAATCAGTAGGCTGGTGTAATAGTCCCACCATCATACTACCTATACTAGGAAAAAATAGTGCTGCGATCGCACTAATAATTCCCCCGATACTAATCACCGAAATAAACGGCGTAGTCACAATATTTAATAACAAACTGTAAGCAGGGACTACGCCAAATACAGAAAGTTGGATAGGTAAAGTCCAAATTGTCGCCGCTAGAGGTACGGCAATTAAAGATGCGATCGTTGGTGGTATCCAATTCAGACGTTTAATTATTGCTGGTGCAGTTACAATTAATCCTAATGTTGCTAAAAAACTTAGTTGAAAACCTAAATCCCAAATCCATAAAGGATTAAACAGCAATATTAATGTTGCCGCTAATAGCAGCGAACCAAACTGTTTTACCTTCCTATCTAATATCAAACCAACTAATGCAGCACTACCCATAATTACCGCCCTGAGTACCGCAGGTTGAAATCCAGATAAGCTCAAGAAGATAATTAAACCTAAAAAGCCAAGCGTAAATTGTATTGCTTTATTTGCCCGCCTTGTTAGCTGTAATATTACACCTAAAATTAAAGAAGTTTGAAAACCAGATGCAGCTAAAGCATGAGCAAGCCCCACCTTCACAAATAAATCGCGGATATCATAAGGTAAATCCACAGCCTTGCTACCCAAAACCATCGCACTCACAAGTGGCCCTTCTGGAATACCTAAACTACTCACTTGCGATTTTAAAATTCGCTCCCGAATTTGCCACCATCCCCATTTATCCTCATCATTCACAATATTTATTTGTCGTCCAATCAAACCCGTAAAACAACCTTCCTGTTTCAAATACTTCTGAAAGTCAAAACCACCAGGATTAGAAGCTGCCTTTGGCTGATATAAAGTCCCTGTTACAGCAATTTCTTGTCCAGGATGTAACCCAGTAGCTTGAAGTAAAGGCACAGTTACGTATAACTTTCCGTTCACACCTTTTGGTACACTTGCAGGGCCTTTATCGTTTTTAACTTCATCTAGTTGAGTAGCTGTTAACCAAAATTGCCCTCGTTGACTGCGAGTTAAACGAGGACTACTTTCTACCTGGCCACGAACAATAACCAATTGTTGTTGATTGGCACTATTTCCCGAAGGCACAAACTGACTAATATCTTTCGTTCCTGGTTGGGGTACTCGCCATTGAAAGTATAGAGTCGCCAATAACCCAACTAACCCAGCCGCTAACCAGACTCGATAATTAGCACTCAATTGCCAATTCTGAACAGATGTTTTAGTTTTGCCATTGCTCTCTGGTTGCTGTGGTGGTAACTTGCGTTTTCTGAATAATATTCCTCCCACTAACCCAAGAGCTAAAATCCAAACTCCACCCCAAGGTATGGCTGTAAACAATAATCCTAAAATATAACCAAGGCAAAGAATTACACCACTCGACTGAATCATAAGACTTTTGTATAAGTATCTAGCAACTAAAATTCGTGGCTGGAAAATAGTCACGAAAAATATTTTGCTTTTGGTGAAGTATAGTTCATCAGATTTATACAAACAAAGCCTGCATTAGCAGGCTTTTTTCACATAATCAAGCCTTAAGCATTGAAAACTCAGGCCTGGGGCTAATTATTGCGTTTGTTAATTGCAAATTACAAAGATATGCCTAAGTTAAACCCTAATACAGCATGGAGAATCATCATACCGAGTATGACAGTACCTAAATAAGCATGAGTAGCACGTAAACCCTTATTATCACCAAAGAAACCACTTAAAGAGATGACACTGTTAATTAACAGCAGTATCAGCAGCAAAGAACCAGTCCAAAAATGTGGACTTTCAAAAATTGGCTGATGCTGCATTACCAAAGACAAAACCCCGCCTGTATAACCAGCTGCCATAAAGAAAAACATCCAAGGTGCAAGTAAACGATGCCCCATTCGACTTTTCACTGATACATCTTTATCTTCAGTCAGTCTGCTTCGCCAACCAGTCCACCCTACATAGCTACCCATCACAAAAACAACGATCGCCATCATCAACGGGTGTCCCCAATGTACAATCGGTTCAGGAATTCCCAGAGAACGAAACCAAGCAGCAAGAGGTTCTAAAGCTTCACTGAAGTTAACCATATATACTCGCAATCCTTATAGACACTCAGTAATTTTTTTACTACAACATTAAGTATTGCAAATATTTGTTAATTTTTAATAATTGCAAAGTTGACAAAAACAAGCAGCCCCGAAACTTAATGGTTTCGGGGCTGAATAACTTACACTGCTGTTTTTTTCAGCAAAGGATAACCCAACTTTTCTCGCTGCTCTACATATAGTTGCGCTACCTTGCGAGCCAAATGACGAATCCTCGCAATGTAGCGAGTTCTTTCCGTCACAGAAATTACGCCTCTCGCATCCAGCAAATTGAAAGTGTGAGAACACTTCATGACATAATCTAAGCTTGGTAAGACTAAACCACGCTCCGTCAACTGGTTAGCTTCCTGCTCATACAAATTAAAAAGTGTTAGCAGCATCTCAGGATTTGAGGCTTCAAAGTTGTAAGTACTCTGCTCAATCTCGTTTTGCAGGAAAACATCTCCATAAGTAATGTTGTCCGTCCACTGAATCTTAGTAAATGCTTCCACCTGCTGGAGATACATCGTCAGTCGCTCTAACCCGTATGTAATTTCAATCGATACAGGCCGACAGTCTATGCCACCACACTGTTGGAAGTAGGTAAATTGAGTAATTTCCATTCCATCCAACCAAACTTCCCAACCAGTACCCCAAGCACCGACAGTCGCATCTTCCCAGTTATCTTCCACAAACCGAATGTCATGGTCTTCCGGACGAATACCCAAAGCCCTTAAAGAATCAAGATAAATCTCTTGAATATTATCTGGTGACGGCTTAATCAGAACCTGATACTGATAATAGTGTTGAAAACGGTTAGGGTTTTCACCATAACGCCCATCTGTAGGACGACGGCACGGTTCAATATAGGCAACAGCCCAAGGTTCCGGCCCCAATGCTCTTAAAAACGTATGCGGATTCTTAGTACCCGCTCCCTTTTCTATATCGTAGGGTTGAGCAATCAAACAACCGCGATCGCTCCAAAATTGATGCAGTGTGGCTATAACCGACTGAAAATTCACGCTCTACCCTCCCTTAATCAGCACAATGCATTCACCATTGTTGCCCAGAAAGCCCTACTGTGGGGAAGAGGTGAGAGGTCGCAAAAAAATTCCCAAACTTTTTTGAGAAAGTAGTTGACACTCTTATCTAGGTTAGATATATTGGATAAGTGCCTGAGGGAGCCGACGAGAAAAGCGGCGCAGTCAGGAACCGAACCTTGAAAATATTATAGTTTGAAAGCAATTATACAACAAGCCTGCGTCAAGTAAATAAAATAACCAGGCTAAGGTTAAAAAA
>NZ_JACJRU010000003.1 GCF_014697425.1 Nostoc sp. FACHB-110 | reverse complement strand
CGCAGCATGAAGCCGATTAAGCCGAAGGCTCCGTGTAGGGCTACGAATGGCCACAACCCACCCAATTGAAACCAACGGGTGAAGTCGCCTTGAGCTTCTGGCCCCCATAACAGCAATAGGGAGTGTCCCATACTGTCGGCTGGGGTGGATACTGCTACTGTCAAGAAGTTACAGCCTTCGAGGTAGGATGATGCTAATCCGTGGGTGTACCAGGATGTGACGAAGGTTGTTCCGGTTAACCAACCGCCGAGTGCGAGGAAGGCGCAGGGGAATAGTAATATCCCTGACCAACCTACGAATACAAAGCGATCGCGTTTTAACCAGTCGTCTAGTACGTCAAACCACCCTCTTCTACTCGGGGCGCGTCCAACTGCGATGGTCATCGGACTAAAATCCTCTTTTTACTAAAAATTTCAACGCTTCTGAGGAATAAACGTTTTTTGACAATCTCAGAAGCTTTAAGGCTACTGAGTTTCTGAGAGCTTGCCTTCTAGATAAGTTGGCTTTTCTCAGGCTTATGCCATTACACGTACCACTGACTAGTAACCTAGCTTGTAGTAACTTAATGATCCTTAACTTATCACATTAGTTCGGTTTTTTGCCTAAACTACGTATGCAAATTCGGTATTGATCGCAAACCTATTAAATAATATGAATATCAGAAATTTTACAATTTGACACAACTTTTCTCAGAAATGTCAAAAAACGCAGTGTGAAGTATGAAGTTGCCGGATGAAATCTCAAACATCTGGTTTTTGACTGGAATGCTCACAGTAAGCATAGTACGGGCTATGTCATACCAGGCGATAAAATAAATTTTATCGGAACTGAATTCTGCCTTTAGCAAATCTCAACTTGCAAGAGATACTGCTCAAATGGCAGACTCTAATAGGGAAGCACACACGGGCCAAGGTAGTTCCATGACGGCATCAACAACAGTTAACAAAGGCGATTCCCCAAATGGCGATCGCTCCTCTTCCAGCGTTTTATATCAAAAAGTTCTCGGTTCTCGTCGGTTGAGTAACTACTGGTGGGCAACTGTTGTAACTTTAGGAGCCACAGGCTTTTTGTTGGCAGGGATATCTAGTTATCTAAAAGTTAATTTACTATTTGTCACCGATCCAACTCAATTACTGTTCGTACCCCAAGGGTTAGTTATGGGCTTGTACGGCAGTGCTGGTGTACTTTTGGCTTTGTATCTCTGGCTAATGATTTTGTTAGATGTCGGTGGTGGTTACAACGAATTCAATCAACAAACCGGTACTGTCAAAATCTTCCGTTGGGGATTTCCTGGCAAAAATCGGCGCATTGAAATTGATGCTCCCATCCGCGATGTCCAGTCTATACGCCTGGAAATTAAAGAAGGTCTGAATCCTAAGCGTATGGTTTACCTCAGAATTAAGGGAAGAAGAGATGTTCCTTTAACTAGAGTCGGTCAACCGCCTTCTTTAAGCGAAATAGAAACCAAAGGCGCAGAATTAGCCCGCTTTTTGCAAGTACCTTTGGAAGGGTTGTGAAGTATGAAGTGTGAAGTGTGAAGTGTGAAAATTTCCGACTTCACACTTCTAAAATTCCTGGTTGCTAATTCACTTGAAAGGATAAGATACTCTGGTTGAGTCAGTACCTGAAAATGCGGTTAAAAGTGACAAAATTTTTAGTTACGTTTTTGATGGTGGCTGGTTTAATGTTGGGAGGCTGTTCTACACAGCAAGTTAGTTCTAACGCTTCTTCTCCCGCAGAGACAGCTGCCCAAACCAGTACTACAACAACTACTGAAGCAACGTCTGTATCTGAAACCACAAGTGAGAGTATCCCAGGAATGAACAATTTACCACGGCTCGAAGGTAAAGCTACTGTAGTGATTACGGTAGACGGTAAACCAATCACTATCGAAGTAGATGGCACAAATGCCCCAATTACAGCCGGTAACTTTGTCGATTTAGTTCAAAAGGGTGTATACGATGGGTTAGTATTTCATCGAGTAGTGCGAGATCCTCAACCTTTCGTAGTTCAAGGTGGTGATCCACAGGGCAAAGACCCAAAATTTCCTGCTGGTAGATTAGGGACAGGTGGTTACATTGACCCTAAAACTGGTAATGAACGCTACATACCTTTAGAAATCAAACCTCAAGGTGAAGCTGCACCAATTTACAGCAAAACATTTGAAATGGCTGGGGTTACTAAACCACCAGAATTAACTCATAAACAAGGTGCGGTGGCAATGGCGCGATCGCAACAACCAGATTCAGCTTCTTCGCAGTTTTATTTTGCATTAGCTGATTTGGGTTTTTTAGATGGTAACTACGCTGTATTTGGCTATGTCACCCAAGGCTTTGATGTCGTGAACAAAATTAAACAAGGCGATCGCATTGAGTCTGCTAAAGTCACTCAAGGTGCAGAAAACCTGAAAGTTCCTCAATAGCTAGGGAATGGGGAGTAGAGAATAGGGGAAAGAAATCAAAAGTTAAAAAGTTAAGAGAATATAATTTTTTTTGATTGTCAAATCTTTACTTTTGAGTGTTGAATTCCTACTTACCCCTCCCTACTCACCACTCCCCTAATAAAAAATTGGTTAAGGTTTTTGTCACTGGTATTGGTTTAGTTTCTGCTTTAGGTACAAGCTTAGAAGATAGCTGGCAAAATTTGTTATCAGGTAGATCAGGAATTAAACATCACCAACCATTTGCACAACTGGAATCGCTTCCTTTAGGCTTGATAGATAAACAACCATCTGAGTTAAAAATGCTGACTCAGATGGTTGTTGCTTCTGCATTACAAGATGCTGATTTAAGTCCCCCATTACCTGAGTGTGCTGTAGTGATTGGTTCGAGTCGCAGTTATCAAGGTGCGTGGGAATCTCTAGCTAGGGGGATGAATGGCAAAGATAGCAATTACGCATTAGAAGATTGGTTAGATATTTTACCCCAGATGAATGCGATCGCAGCTGCTAGACAAATTGGGGCTACTGGGATAGTTGCTGCACCGATGGCGGCTTGTGCTACGGGGATTTGGGCGATTTCCCAAGCTGCTTTGTTAATTCAAACTGGGCAATGTGAACGAGTAATTGCTGGCGCAGTCGAAGCACCAATTACACCGCTAACTATCTGCGGGTTTCAGCAGATGAATGCTTTAGCCAAAACTGGTGCTTATCCTTTTGATGTGCAGCGAGAAGGTTTAGTTTTGGGCGAAGGTGGGGCGGTGTTGGTTTTAGAATCAGCCGAGTTAGCCAAGCAACGCCAAGCCAAAGTTTATGGTGAAATTAAAGGCTGTGGTTTAACCGCAGATGCTTATCATACCAACCAGCCAGAACCAAATGGAAAAAGTGCGATCGCTGCAATTAAACAATGTCTAGAACGCAGTCATCTGATACCAAATGATATAAATTACATTCACGCCCACGGTACAGCTACACAGTTAAATGACCGAATTGAAAGCAAAATTATCCAACAGTTATTTCCTCAAACAGTAGCAGTCAGTTCCACCAAAGGCGCGACAGGACACACTCTAGGCGCTTCCGGTGCTTTAGGAGTTGCTTTTGCTTTCAAAGCGTTGCAGCAGCAAGTTTTACCGCCTTGTGTCGGCTTGCAGCAACCAGAATTTGATTTAAATTTTGTCATGACTGCCCAACAAAGCTCAATTCAAAATATCTTGTGTTTTAGCTTTGGATTTGGTGGTCAAAATGCAGTCATAGCCTTGGGTAGGATTAATTTGTAATTAAATAAACTAAAAAATATTGATCAATTAAAGGACAACTCACATTTGATTGCAAACTAACTTGCTAAATAAAGACACAGAAATAATTGTTGTATGAACTAAAGTTTGCGCCTGTTTAAAATCATAATCACCTGTAATCAAAAAATCTGCTTCGGCTGCTATGGCACAGGCTAAAAATTTTGCGTCATTTCTGTCTTGAGGAAAATCAATTGACACAGTGACCTCAATTATTTTCACAAATGTATCAATAATTTCAAACCATGAATTTCTCACTTCGTCTGTCAGTTTAAACTTAGAGCGACTTAATACTTCCTTATATTCCGTGATAATTTCTAATGAAGCTATCCATTCATATTCAGGATTATCAAAGATAAACTGAATGACTGTTCTTGGTACTCCACCCTTAAGAACAGCAGAAACTAAAATATTAGTATCAACAACAACTTTCATTCTCCGCGTCTGTAGGCTTCAATCTCTGCGTTTATTTCGGATTCTGTAATATTTTGTACTTCTGGTAAAGACTGAGTTTTATCAAATAAATCTCTTACTTTTTTACTAATAGATTCTCTAGGGTTATCCTCTGCGATGATAATAATTTCTACCCTCTGCCCTGCTGCAAAAGGTAAATCAGATAATATTATTTGCTTGGGATCTGTAATAGTGATGTATTTTTTGTAAGCGTTCATAATTTTTCCTGACTATTCTGAATTCAGAATGGTGTAATTTATCTTGTTGATAAACTAGCTAAGACAGACTGTTGCTTAACAGGTTCAAACTTCCAATTAGAAAAATCCTGTATTTCCAATTGTACACCTTTAAAATTAGCTAACATCAACTCATCACGTTGATACCAAGCAGTAAATATCTTATCTCTGCCATCATCAAAAGTTACTGGATCTATTTGATAACCTTGATTAACGGTTTTTAACTTTAATCCCAATAACTTAAGTAACTTGCTGAGAATTTTGATTTGTGAAGTGATTGCTTCTTCCCTAACTAGGTTAATTCCTAAAACCCGTTTGATATGTTGACTGTGCTGATAAACAACATCTTGCAACCAAAGTAAATCAGGGTCATTTTCAATAAAAATTCTGCTTGGGGCAATAAATTCTAGCATTCCTAAAGCTTTCATTGCTTCAACTTTGACAGTATAAGTCTTGATATCTGGTAAAAAAACCTTACCTTCGCCTAACAATAATTGCTGTTGCCATTCATGTTGATCTCTAACATGAAAATAATCACTTTCATGGGTTAAATAATAGTGAATTAATAATTGGGAGTAATAGCCTTGGTCATCTTTTAATTTAAGTTCTGGTGTAACCTCTACACCATACTTTTGTTTGAGCGTATATTTATGTATTTGATGACGCTCTAAATCTGTGAGAGAATTTTTAGATGATAACTGTTGATATTCTACATAATTTATATCTGGAGCGTCGGCAATAATTTTGGCAGTAGCTAATTGATTTTTGAGCTTGATGTCTTTCATTTGCCGTTTAATATCTTTCGCCTTTTGCCGCTTATCTGTCCAATCTCTCTGGACTTTGATGATTTCTAAAATTAATCGCTTGCGTGTTGCTAAATCATTAGCATCAGTCGCTAAAAAGGCTAAACGCAAATCTCGGATAATATTATTGTGAACTGCATTACTCCGCAGCCAAATTTGATGTCCATCACTGCTCAATCCATCTTGCATAGACTGGCGATAAAGGCGAATAGAAGCATTGACTCTTGCAGATAATTTCGCCCAAGTCCGTAAATGAATTGGGTCATATACCAAAGGCAAATCTACATCTATTTTATGCAGTGGACTAAGTAAAGCTAAGTTTTCTTGTTGATTGGCTTGATACCAATCAGATAATAAACGATAGTTGGTACTACCACTACCAATTAAACCAATCCCGCGTTTAGCACACCAAACAATTCGAGGGACATTATCTCTCACTCTTGCTAAAGCTTGTCTGGCTTCTGAATCAGGAATTACGCCTTGAAAAATACCGTAAACTCTATCAAAATGCTGCACATCAATACTAATACCAGTGCCTAAGCTAGGAGTAACGAAAATTGTGTCGTAATCTGCAATTTTTTGATTAATATTACCAACAAATTCAACGGCTGGATGGTCAGGTGTATTTGTAGTTCGACTGCTAATTACTAAACTTTTAGGAAATTGATAGCGTAACTTTTCTAAACGCTCTTTGAGGTAATTTTCAATAGTTTCACAGCTATAGCGTCCAGAACGACTATCGGTAGTGACGTAACATTTACGGCCTGCGAGTAAATCTAATTCTAGTTGATGAATTAAAGGTGTGGGGTTGGGTGAATCATAAAAAGTGATATCCCAACCGCGTGCAGGTTGCCATTGGTTGACAAGTAACCAAGGGGTAATTTTAATTCCAGATAAACCTTGCAAATATTCTAAAGATACATCTGATAAATCAGCATCTTGGGCAATGACTAAACCGCCAGTTTGCAAAACTGTAGCGATTAATTTCTGAAAGTTTTTTAAGATTTTGACACGTTTATTTTTACAAGTATCACTATTTAATAAATGCCATAATAATTGCTCTACTTCGTCTAAGATAACTATGCCACCTTGCCATTTATCTGTATTTATTTTCCAAATGGAGTCAATACATAAACCCAAAGAATCGCTAGTTTGACTATCAAAGTAAGAGAATAAATTATTATTAGTATTTAAACCCCATTGAATCCCAATTTTGTCACATAAAAATTTTCCGAGTTGGATTCTGTGGGTAATTAATAAGATGGGTTGGTTTTTGGTTTTGGCTTGTTGAACAATATTTTGTAAAGCTGTGGTTTTACCTGTGCCTTTGGCTGATTTCACTCCGACTAAGCCTGAGTTGGGAAAGGCTATTTCTCCTAAATAGGGACGGTTGATGGTGAGTGCAGCCGGAATGGTTAATTCTGTATGTGGTTTGGTGTGTGCGAGGTAAATTTCTAAATCAACACTTTGGCGATAAACTTTATCGAAGGTGCTACTATTTTTCGCAACTATGAATTCATCAACGCCTTTTTCTGGCCCTGGTAATTCGATAACTTTGACTAAGCAATTTTTTTCTTGGAATAAGCAACCAAGTTGAGCGATCGCATTATTCACTGCTGCTATAGTCTTAGGTTGAGTCTCAAAATCAAAACATATATATATGTGGCGTTTTGCAGTCGCAAACAACGCTAAATCAGGAATGAGTTGACGACGGGTGACTTTACCAAATCCATCTTTGACGACTCGATAACCGCTAGTAATTCCCGGAACTGCGATCGCAGCATACCCTTGCGATAACAGTGCAGCCGCCTTCTTCGCACCTTCGCAAATAATCACGGGTATATTCTCTTCCATCACCCATTGCCAAAAACCCACCGCTTCGCCATTCGCATCAACGCTGATATTCTCAGGTAAGTTGAGATTGTAACGCTGTGCAGTTTCTTGCCAGATTTCCAGCGTCACCCGCAAGCAAAATACCCTTGTAGGTGTGCTGGGAGGATGTTCATATTTGATTGGTTTGCCATTATCCTTGATGCGGGGTTGATTTGGCTTAAAGCATCCCCATTCCATTGCTTGCCAATTATTTAGCGGATCTAGTCCCCCACACCACCAACCGCCAGCAGTGATATGACTGTAACGCTGCAACCAGCCGCTTTTTACCATGCCAGTGTTCGTGCGGGGGAGGAGTTCGGAAATTAACAGATATTCGTAGGCGATCGCACCTTGGAGAGACTTAAAATTTAGTTGCGCTAGGTGTAAATCTATACTACTGCCCTTGACTAATTCTTCAAGGTGTTTGGGTTCTAGATAGTGTAGATACATGATGAAAAGCGCGAAAAGAAACAATAGGATTTAAACCTTATCATGCCTACCCCGATTTTTTTGATCGGCAACTACTAAGTTTTTTAGATAATTTTTTATACTTCGTTGTTGGAAATACAACGGTTAATCAGTAGGTGAGCTATTTTCCGTGGCGGGATCGCTCTACTAATAAACCTGTATTGTAATAATTTGTCTGGATTAAATTTTATTTATCAGTATTAATCCGCAACCTTAAGATAACAGCTTGCGCCAATAGAGGAAAAAGCTTTCCGTGTCAAGGTGTAGAGATTTGCATTAGTTAGTCATAAAATTACTTATTAGGAAAATGTAATAAAAATAACTAATAAATTAAGAGATATGAATAAACTCTCAACGCTAATGCTGAGTTAAAATTTTAAGTAAAGATAGTGAAATTAAAGATGGATTCTCTTAAAGAAAAAATTGTAGGCAAACTAGAGCAATTACCTGAAAATAAATTACAGGAGGTTCTAAATTTTGTTGAGTTTTTGGAATGGAGAAAGGCAAATTACAAAGAACTCACAGAATCACAAAATGAACAAGTAGAAGAAGAATGTTTTACAGAATATGTTGAAGGTGTCTTAGTAGTACATACTCAAAGCCCAAACAACTGGGAAAATGCTGTTCATGATTTAAGAGAAGAACGAATTCAAAAATTTACATCTTGGTGAAAATATTATTTGATACTTCTGTGCTTGTTGCTGCAATTGTGGCAGAGCATCCGCATTACTCAATAACTTTACCGTGGTTACAGCGTGTTCAGGCAGAGCAGATAGAAGGTTTTGCTTCAAATCATACTCTAGCTGAACTTTATGCCATACTAACTCGCCTTCCTCAAAAACCAAAAATTAAACCAGAACTAGCACAAAGACTAGTCCAAGAAAATCTCGCTAAATTTCACAAAATTGTTCTCACTACTGAAGATTATCAAGACACAATAGCTAGGATGGTAAGTTTAAATCTTCCCGGTGGGGGCATTTACGATGCTTTAATTGCTCAAGCTGCTATTAAAGCCAATGTGGATGTGTTATTAACTCTTAACGCCAATGATTTTACCAGGCTTGGCGAAGATATAGCCAGATTAGTACAATCACCAAATTAGTAATTTAGGGTGAGGAAACCCACCCTAATATTTACTAAGCTCCGACAGCTTCTTTGGCAGCATACAGCACTTCAGCACTGATATCTTTGAAACCACGATCGCGCGCAAATTTTTCAGTATTTCGCTTCACTTTACCGCGCACAAATCCAGGTATTTTATTTAATTCTGCTAGACCATCTTTTGTCCAATTCAAATCAGATTCGGCAGAAATTCCTTTAGTAATTACTTCTTTAGTATCGTGTCCACCAAATATTTCTAATAAATGGTCTTCCATTCCTAAAGTAAAGGAATTGTAGATTAAATCTGTGATTTGATTTGTACCTTCGTAGCCTAAAAATGGTTTGTAACCAATGGGGAAGTTTTGGACGTGAATTGGTGCAGCAATTACACCGCAAGGAATATCTAAGCGTTTACCAACATGGCGTTCCATTTGTGTACCAAAGATGGCTGAGGGTTCGACTCGTGCGATCGCATCCCCAATTGCGCCATGATCATCAGTAATCAGTACTTCGTCGCAATATTCGCTTACCTGTTCACGGAACCAGTCAGCATCATACTTGCAGTAAGTTCCTGCCCAAACTACATGAATCCCCATTTCTCGTGAGAGAATTTTGGTAAGGGCGGCGGCGTGGGTATTGTCGCCAAATACCACAGCTTTTTTACCAGTCAAATTCTGACAGTCAATCGAACGGGAGAACCAAGCCGCTTGGGAAACATACAAGGTTTGCTCGTTGATATATTCTTCATAGTCAACATTTGCGCCTTGTGCGTTAATTACCTGTTGAATTTTGCGGATGCAACGGGCAGTTTCTACCACACCCATCGGGGTAATATCTACGCAAGGTGTTCCGAATTCGGCTTGCAGGTAATTAGCTGTCATTAAACCAAGTTCCCGGTAAGGAACTAAGTTAAACCAAGCCTTGGGTAAATTCTTTAATTCGTGAACGGAAGCACCTTCGGGAATGACGGCGTTTACCTCAATTCCCAAATCAACCATGAGTTTTTTCAGTTCTGTACAGTCATGGTTATTGTGAAAACCCAGAGTAGAAATACCGATGATGTTAACTGATGGCTTTTCGGTTTTGGTTGTAGGTAGTTCGCCTTTTTTGCGGGCTTTTTCGATATAAAACTGCACGATTTGATGTAAGGTGCGATCGCCTGCTTGCAATTCATTGACGCGATAATGGTTCACATCCGCCAACATGACATCGCCTTTGGCTTCTAGCTGCGCCCGTTCGACGAAGTTTTGTAAGTCTTCTTGCAAAATGCTAGAGGTGCAAGTGGGAGTTAACACAATCAAATCAGGGTGTTCCTCTGCATCTTTGCGGGTAATATTGTCAACCACCTTCTCTTGCGAACCGCGTGCTAATACGTGACGGTCTACAACACTGGCTGTCACTGGCGTAAAATCTCGCTCCCGTGAGAGCATGGAACGCATAACGTTAAAATAATCATCTCCGAGGGGAGCGTGCATAATCGCATGAACGTTTTTAAACGAACTAGCGATTCGCAAAGTACCAATGTGGGCTGGGCCTGCATACATCCAGTAAGCCAATTTCACTTCTTCGTTCTCCGTTGTGAACAAAATCAGAGGTGGACTATGATTGCGAAATTATTAGTCTTTGATTGTCCCAAAACTTGTAGCGTGGAAGAAATAGGACTATTTACTAGTTGATTGGTGTCAGAATCGCTGAAACCTATGTGATGATTAGAGTTTGGCTTTTAATTTAAACAACATATATATTGTTTAAGGAAATAATTCTTAGTCTTATGCAAATCTTGTTAGCAAGATAAAGCCGTTATTTAATATTTATTCATAAACTCTGGGTAAGTATTCTTAATATTTATATATATTTTGGTATGGGAAGTGCGATCGCTATTTTTCAGGACTTACGCAAAGGCTACAAAGTTAACTGCTGAGTAATTGTACATGAGTCATCACAGCAAAACCTTTCAAACAGTCAACGAAGCTTATCAGTTTCTAGAGGAATTGGGAGCTTTACCAAAACTGATACTTCACGTTAAATTAGTTGGCGAAGCTGCTGATTTACTCATCTCAAAATTACATGAATTACAGGTGCAGTTTGATGAAAGTTTTTTGCGTTTGGGTGTAGCATTTCATGATGCAGGTAAAATTATTCATCCAGAGGAATTGACAGCTAAAGGTAACAATCACGAAGCTGATGGTGAGAATTTACTCATCAACAATGGAGTTGATTCAACTCTGGCGCGTTGCTGTCGTTCTCATGCTCAATGGCAAACAATAGAATGTTCTTTTGAAGAGATATGTGTTGCCTTAAGCGATACACTTTGGAAAGGCAAGCGTAACAATCAATTAGAAGATTTATTTATGAAAATGTTAGTAAAAAGATCCCATAAAGAGTATTGGGAGCTTTTTATAGAAATGGATTCTTGTTTTGAAAAAATTGCTTCCGATGGTCATTTACGACTATTGCGTAGTCAAGCAGTATAAAAAATAAAAATGTATTGATTTATATTATGACTTACGCAAAAAAACTCTCAAACTCTTATTTCTCCGTGAACTCTGCGTCTCTGTGGTTCGATTTTCCGTAGGCTGTGCGTAAGTCCTGTATATCTTGTACCGGGCGACTGAAGTCGCTTCTACACAGATAAAACACCTGATATCATGTCCTTGATATGAGAGTGCAAAGCCTTGCGCTCTCATATCTAAATCTATCTAACTCCTACCAAACACAGTACCCAAAGAACGAGCAATATTTTGTGGTTGCATTGCATCCATCGCGGCGGTTGGTTCGTAGCCGCAGTGAACCATGCAATCAGCGCATTGGGGATTACCACTGGCGCGTCCGTATTTACTCCAGTCTGTTTTTTCTAGCAATTCTTTAAAGCTGGTGTAATGCCCTTCATTTAATAAATAACAGGGTTTTTGCCAACCTAAGACGCTATAACTAGGGCTTCCCCAAGGTGTACATTCGTAGTCTTTTTCGCCAATTAAAAAGTCTAGGAACAAGGGATTGTGATTAAAGTTCCAATTTTTCTTACCTGAGGTGTGAGGCGCAAGAATTTGGCGGAAAAGGGCGCGGGTTTGTTCGCGCTTGAGAAAATGATCTTGATCTGGCGCCCACTCATAGCTATAACCAGGGGAAATCATCATCCCATCGATATTGAGGCTTTCGAGAAAATCAAAGAATTCCTGCATTTCTTTGATATCTGCACCTTCAAAAATAGTGGTGTTAGTGGTGACGCGAAAACCTCTGGCTTTGGCAGCCTGAATGGCTTTTACCGCAGTATCAAATACGCCTTTGCGATCTACACATTTATCATGCCACTCGCGCATTCCATCTAAATGGACGCTGAAAGTAAAGTAAGGCGAAGGTTGAAATTTATCGAGGCTTTTTTCTAATAACAAACCATTGGTACACAAGTAAACATATTTCTTGCGTTCTACTAATCCCCTAACAATCTCATCAATTTGAGGATGCAGTAGCGGTTCGCCGCCAGGAATGGAAACTACAGGCGCGCCACATTCTTCCACGGCCGCAAAGCATTCTGCTGGGGTAAGATTGCGCTTAAGAATTTCAACAGGGTGCTGAATTTTGCCACAACCAGTGCAAGCTAAATTACAGCGAAATAGTGGTTCTAACATCAATACCAAAGGGAAGCGTTTGCGCCCTAAAAGACGCTGAGTCACAAGATACTTCCCAATATCCATTGCTTGTTGTAAATTAATCGCCACTTTAGTTGTCACTCCTCTTTGATAGATACAACCACACATAAAAGTGTGAAGTCTGAAGTCTGAAGTCTGAAACGTAAATTTCAACAGCATTGCTTATTTGCTGGATGATTAGGGTTAGCAAGATACCTACCTCACAAAAATTTTCCCTTTCATACTTCACACTTCATCCTTCAGACTTCATTTGACATAGCCTTCTGCCATAAACCAATCCACAGCATCTTTGAGTGCCTGCTTGATATCCGATTGAGGCAAGCCCAATTCTCGAACTGCCTTAGTAGCATCGTAATACATTTGTTGTTTCGCCATCCGCACACCATCGACAGGAACAGAGGGCGTTTTGCCTAAGGGTGCGAGAATTTTCTCATCAATCCAAGCCACACTCAAGGGTATCCAAGATGGGATGGTGCGTTGTGGTGCAGGTATTCCAGTGATTTGGGCAAGTTGATCTAGTACTTGCTTGAGGCTGAGATTTTGGTTGCCTAAAATATAGCGATCGCCTGACTTCCCTTTATGCAATGCTAATAAATGGCCCCAAGCTACATCTCGCACATCGATGAAATTCAAGCCAGTATCCATATAAAAGGGCATTTCTCGCCGCAAAAACCGCAGAATAATCTCTCCTGTGGGTGTTGGCTTGATATCCAATGGCCCAATCGGGCTACTAGGGTTGACAATTACGACGTCTTGCCCTCTAGCGGCGGCTTGTTTGGCTTCTTGTTCAGCGAGAAACTTAGACTTTTTGTAGCTACCTACCAACTTTTCCACAGGGCTTTGATAAGTTTCATCAACAATACCCGCTCCAACGCCAATCGCCGCTACAGAACTGGTGTAAACAGTGCGTTCAATCTCGGCTTTGCGCGCGGCTTCTAAGATATTGCGCGTCCCAATCACGTTGTGACGATACAGCAATTGCTTGTCTACTTGCCACAGCGAATAGTGGGCGGCTACATGAAATAAAGCTTGACAACCCACCATTTGCTGCCAAATATCAGGATCAGTTAAATCGCCTTTGACAAGTTCTACATCTAAGCCTTGTAAGTTGGCTAAATTGCTGCTAGGACGGACTAAAGCTTTAACCTTGTATCCTTGTTGCAGTAACAACCGCACTACATGAGAACCGACAAAACCAGTTCCCCCCGTGACAAAGGCCTGCATTAGTTTTTCGCCTCCTGACGACGAAAACGCGGGAACCAGTCATCTAAGATAGCGTAAACTACTGGCACAACAATTAAGCTGAGGATTGTAGAAGTTACCAGCCCACCAGCAATAGCAACAGCCATAGGCGAGCGCAATTCTGAACCAGCACCTAAACCCAACGCAATGGGTAGCATCCCTAAAATAGTGGAAGCAGTTGTCATCATAATTGGTCTTAAGCGCACTGGCCCAGCTTTCAAGATTGCTTCGGTGCGCTCTAAACCGGACTCTCGCAACTGATTAATATAATCAACCAGCAAAATCGCGTTTTTATTTGCCAGTCCTAACAAGAAGACAAAGCCAATTAGCGAAATCATACCGAAGTCGCTTCTGGTAAACAACAGTGCGAGTAACGCCCCTACTAGTGCCAAAGGCAAGGAAACACCAATTACTACCGGGTCTATCCAGGTTTTGAAAAGTAAAATTAGCACCACAACAATACATAGTGCTGATAGCAGTAGAGTAGAAGCAAAACTGCCGAAGACTTCCGCCAAGCGAGCAGAATCACCGCCCAAGTCTAGAGAAACACCAGCAGGTAAAATTGGTTTTGCCTCTGCCACAATTTTATCAGTAGCATCACCTAGAGACAGATTTTGTCCCAAGTTGGCACTGATGTAAGCAACTCGCTGATTATCTAAGCGTTCAATTTGTAAAACTTGCCCTTGTTGATTGGCTTCACCTGTAACTGTGACATCCGCAAACCCGGGAATTTTTACCAAGCGGTCTTTAATTGCTTTGGCTGTTTTGCTTAAAGCTGGCAAATCATTTCCTTGTAACGCTACTTGTAAAGGTTTTTGTCCACCTGTATCGACAAATTGAATATCTTCGACACTGGTTGTGACTCCCTGCAACTTAGGCAAAGTTGTACGGAATTGGTCTTGCAGTTCGGCGGTAGTAATATTGCGGTCTTCTTTGAGTTTGACGTAGAGTGTCCCTTTATTTGGCTCACCCTCACGGGAACCAACAATAGTAAATACCGTTTCTACTGCTGGTGATTTTCTCACGACATCTTCTAGTTTTTTGGCAACCGCTAAAGAGTCATTTAAAGGATTGGGAATAGAAACTGGTAAAGCAGCTGTTTGTCCTGCTTGTTTTTGTAACGCGGCTAAATCTGCTGGACTTGGTTGCTGTGCTGCTTGTTTTTGCAACGCGGCTAAATCTGGAATATTCGGCAAAGGAGCAGTATAAGTGATATTAAATTCGCCGCGATCAAGTTTGGGGATAAATCCTTTGGGAATCAAGGGAATTAAAGCTATCCCACCAACAAAACTGAGAATTGCGATCGCAACTACAATTTTGCGATGATGTAAAGACCAGTGCAGCAAGTTGCGGTACGCTTGGTTAAAACCTACCCAAGTTTTTGCTTCTCGCCTACGGGGTTTTGCAGATACAGGCTTGAGCCAGTAGATAGCCAACACTGGTGATAAAGTCCGCGCTACCAGCATAGAAGCCAGCATCGCTGCCGAAACAGTAATCCCAAAAGGTTTGAAGAATTGTCCAACTACGCCACCCATCAAACCAATTGGCAAAAATACTGCAACAGCTGTCAAAGTCGCCGCAGTCACCGTCAAACCAATTTCATTGGTAGCCAACAAAGCCGCTTGACGGGGAGTTTCGCCATCTTCAACATGGCGTATAATATTTTCGACATCAACGATCGCATCATCAATAATACTGCCAATTACCAAAGCCAAAGCCAAGAGTGTAATTGTTTCTAAGTTGAAGCCGAAAATCGCCATAACGATAAATGTCGCCAACAATGATGTTGGAATCGCCAGGGCGGAAATTAAAGTTGCTCGCCAACTCCACAAAAAAGGAAATATCACCACAATAGACAACACAATTGCTTCAATCAGCGCGTCAATTGTTGACTTAGTAGCGTGACGAATATACTCTGCTTGAGTAGCCGCTAAGGTGAGTTTGACATCCTTGAGGTTGTTTCTCAGCTTCTGTACTTCTTTCTCAACTCGACTCACCACTTCTAAAGTATTAGCATTACCACGTTTGATGACTTGAAATGCCAGTGCATCTTGACCATTAAACCGAATTAATGTTGCACCACCTTGGGGAGGAGTAGCCGCAGTTGTCTGTGCAGTTGGTAATGTCGGTGCAGCATTTGGATCTCCGCCCAACAAGTTAACTTTTAAGACTCCAGGGAGTTTAGCAATAGCGGGAATAATTTGGTCTTTTGCTACCTTATTTAAATCTGTGATATTCCGTGAGGAACTCTCAATGGCGTAGCTGATGGCTGCTGATTCGTTGAGATTGAGAGGAATAATTTTGTAATTTGCGCCCGCAGGTAATTTTAATTGTTTGAGAGCAGTTTCTACATTTTTTGTAGATTTTTCTAAATCAGTACCGACTGTAAAAGCTAAACTCACAGCCGTTTGACCAGGATATGCAGATGAGCGAAGATTATCTAGCCCTTCTAGGGAGCCGAGACGCTCTTCAATTGGTTTGGTGAGTTTTGCTTCTGTATCCAGAGCCGTTGTTAATGGGGCTGTTGCATTTACTACCACCACAGGAAACGTAATATCTGGAAACAAAGCATACTTCAGGGAACTGAAAGCTAAAAGCCCAGCTACCGTCACAGCAATCCAAAAACTCACTGTTAACCACGAGAAGTCAATTGCCAATTTGGAAATATTGAAGCGTTCTCGTGCAGATTTTGCGCTACTAAGCTTTACCATTCTGGAAAATTGTGCAGGTGACTCAATTATTTGTCATGCTACAGTAATCGTTTGATGTTTGTGCAGTTGGGTTTGCGATCGTGAGCAATCTTACTTAAAATGTTTATCAAAAAAGCATAAAAGATAAAGAATCACAATATTACTTTTAGCCCAAAAGTAGGGCATTCTAGGTTATCGCATTTTAGATAAGTATTTAGGAGTCAGAATCCAGGAGCCAGAATGTTAGAAAATTTAATCACTTTCTTCAGGGTAACAATAGACATCATTCTCAATAACTCTTAAATTCTGACTTCTGTGTGCTGAATACTTACCATTTTAGATATAGCGATCGCCTTACAAGGTGAAGATAATCATCAGCATTGCTGGTGGAGAACATTCTGTCAACAGGGGTCTGGGTGCAGACAATTTAAGGATGAAAAATGATTAATACTATTTTGGTGCCCCAAGGTGCAGAATATCAGGCAGTATGTAAAGGTCTGAATCAAATTACTGGCTCAAAACCCAATGTTGTGTCTATACCAGTTGGTATCAAACCGTTAACTCAATATTTAAAACAATGGCAACAAGATCCATCATTGCACCGGAAAATATTGCAACCGATGGGGTCAAAACCAGAAAATGACAATACCCTAACCCAGTCTTTATCTCAACCGAAAGTGTTAGTAATGGGTTTGTGTGGTAGCTTGAGCCAGCGTTATGCAGTTGGGGATATAGTACTTTATCAAAATTGTAGTTATCAAGGACAGGTACTAGAATGCGATCGCCTGTTTACTACTCAGTTATATTCTCGGTTACATCAACAGGTATCTTTAGTTAAGGGATTGACAAGCGATCGCGTTATCTGCTCTGCTGTGGAAAAGCGTCATTTAGGCGAACTCTTCGATACTGATGTAGTAGATATGGAAAGCTTCGCCGCCTTAGAATTTTTTCAGCAAATGGGAATAGCCGCCACAGTCATCCGCGTAGTTAGTGATAACTCTCAACACGATATACCTAACCTCAATTCAGCTATCAGTACTGATGGTTCCCTCAAACCTTTACCTTTAGCTTGGAGATTCATTCGCCAACCCGTCGCCGCCACACGCTTGATTCGTGGTTCTTTACAAGGTTTGAAAGTATTGGAAAAGATAACTCAATCTTTTGTGGAAGGGAACAGTGTTTAAAAGCGTTAATGCGAAAAAATCGGAATAACCTAAAAAACATCTATTTTGCAGATTGCAATTATATCAAACTCTTGTGGGGTGGACATCTTGTCATTTGATGCAAATTCAATATAGAACAGTACCAGCCCCACGCTCATACTTGGCAATGAAACTTGTTTAATCGGGACTACTTCCTGCCATCATCCTAAACCGCCAAGTCAAAACTATAGCTGCACCCGCTAAACCAATTGCCAAACCCCACCACAACCCCAGCACACCATAGTCTAACCAAAAACCTAAAACATAAGCAGTAATTAAACCAAGACACCAGTAAGCAAAAATCCCAATCAACATCGGCATACGCGTATCTTTTAACCCGCGTAATGCTCCGGCGGCGGCAACTTGTACGCCATCAAAAATTTGAAAAACCGCAGCTACGACAAGCAACTGCACTGTCAATTTGACTACTTCTTGGTTACTGGGATTGTTGATATCTAAGTAAAGGGAAACAACCGATTTGGGGAATAACCAAAAGATAATTCCCGCCATAGCCATAGATAAAGCACTTAAGCTAATTCCTACATATCCAGCTAGCCGGACGTTAGCGAAATCTTGCTCTCCGGCTAATTGTCCCACCCGTACAGTTGTCGCCAAAGAAATTCCTAATGCCATTTGAAAGGACATAGCCGCAGTCTGCAAAGCAATTTGATGAGCAGCCAAAGAAGTATCGCCTAATTTTCCCGCGATAAACGTCACAACGGTGAATAGTCCTGCTTCTACTGCTACTAGTCCGCCAACAGGCAATCCCACCTGAAAAATCTCCCAAAAAATCCGCCGATTCTCGGGAGTCCAGTAGTTAAATTCAAGCTGGAATATGCGGTAGCTAGCAAATCGATGTTGGCTATATATATAGATGGCTAAAGCTAGAAACATACTCCAAAGTGATAGTGTACTTGCCAATCCAATTCCAGTTAGCCCGAGAGCAGGTAGCCCTAGTTTGCCAAACATCAAAATATAATTGGCTGTGATGTTGAATAAAGTGCCTAAGACAACGGTAACGATGACTAACTGCGGTTGAGATAAGGCCGAAAGAAAACTTTTCAGGACTGCAAAGCCTAAAGCAGGGATAAAACCCGGTGCGATCGCTTTTAAATAAGTGGCTGCTAGTGCTGATGTGGTATGATGTTGACCCAATAACAGCAGTAGACTACCACCGTTCCAAAGGATCATGACTAGTGGTATACCCAAAAACAGCGATATTCCTAATCCTTGTCGGACAATTTTGCCGATTTGCTCAGGATTTCCGGCTCCATAGGCTTGAGCCGCTAAAGGACTAACCGCCGACAAAATACCCGTATTCACTAAAAGTAAAAAAGTAAATAGTGCAGCACCTAAACCACCAGAGGCGATGGTTTGACTGCCTAACCAGCCCATCATGACGGTATCAACAAAGCCAGTCGCCGATTGCGCCAGCTGTGCTGCTGCTAAAGGCACAGCTAACCAAAGACATTGCTTAATTTCTGATATCAAGCTCGATCTATTTGCAATAATACTCATGAAACTTTCATCACAAAAGCTATACTCAGATAGCAATTCTTAATTCAAAATTGCCCCTAGCCAGCCGAAACATCTAAATGATAGAACTAGCTGAAGTCTACAACTCAGCAAAACTAAATATTTTTAGCAGCAATGTACAATTTGATTAATTCTTTGTCATCTATCTTGTCAATATCGCATTGCTTAAGTTATCTTAAATTTTTTCTTAGGGTAGGCGATCGCTAATTTTATCAGCAGCGTTTCTGCTTCTATCCATAGTTTATTTATTATAATTCGTCTATTAATTGAGCAGAATTTAAATACATTTTCCCGCATCCTGAATCCCGGAATCAGGCTGATGTATGCCCACGTTAAACTTTATTTTTAGGTTTAAAAATAGTTATTTAGTTAGCAAAATTAACCTGGATAAAAGTTTTTAACTAAATTGTGTTATTTTTACCAGCACATTTACTCTGCTGGTGCAAAAATAATACTTACTGTTGATGACCCAAGGATTTGTAGGAAAACCATAACGAAAAAATTCTCATAAAACTAAAAAATTTGCATTTGGTCACAGAATCGCTTAGACATTTTTAAGTTGATTTTACTGATGTCAGTGGCGGTATTTCCTTTGCAAAATTAACAATTAACTATGTTTATCAGGGATGAAATTAATGAATAAAGTAACTTTTTATGTAATTTTGTTGCATGGCTTGTGGTTGGGAATATCCACTGCGAGTGCTGCGTCATTACAGAATAATGCTGTCAATCAAGGACTACGGGTTAATCAAAAACCCAACCTTAGTTGGCAATTGAAAAGCTCTAAACAAGGCACTGCTGTTAACAACAATTTAGCATCTAGCCCAAACCTCTTGCCATTGCCGCAAGTTTGGGTGATTAATAAACAACAAAAGCCAGAACAGCAGCCTTTTACTTGGGTAGTAGAAAATACTCAGCAAGCCCAAAATCAACCGTTTCTCGAAGTTGGTAAATCACCTAAAAAACCTGTAAATAAGCCTAATTCTGCTAAACCAGCCAGTAAAGATGAATTAGAACCGTTTGATGAAGTAGTTAAAGATACAGAAAAAAAGGAGGGATTGTTTACCCTCTATCGCAACAAAAAAAATAATAAAATCTATCTAGAAATCAAACCAGAACAGTTAAATACTAATTATTTAGCCACAGCCACCCTAGAATCAGGCATTGGCGAACGCGGTATTTATAGTGGCATCCCATTGCAAGACTTTTTGTTTTACTGGCAGCGAGTAGACGATAAATTACAGTTTACTGTCCGCAATGTTAATTTTCGTACAAGAGAAGGAGATCCACAAGCGCGATCGCTTGCCCGTTCTTTTAGCGATTCAATTCTCTATATGCTGCCAATTAAAAGCATTCATCCCGAACGCAAAACTATATTGGTAGACTTGGGTGATTTGCTATTAGCAGATTTAGCCGGATTATCAGCAAATTTAGGCGTAACGGCCAGTTCTGATCAATCTTATTTCGGCGATGCTAAAGCTTTTCCGCACAACGTCGAAATTGAATCGGTGTTGAACTTCTCTGGTAGCAGCAGTAACAACCGTGAAAATCAACTATTAAATTTTGCTACCCTACCAGACTCTCGCGGTTTTACTTTGCGCGTTCACTACAGTCTCTCCCAATTACCCAACAATAGTTACCGCCCTCGTCTGGCTGACGAACGAGTTGGTTATTTTATCACCGCTTACCAAGACTTAACCAAAGACAATGGCGATCCCTTTGTGCGTTATATCAATCGCTGGAATTTAGAAAAAGCCGACCCAAAAGCCGCAATTTCTCGTCCTAAAAAACCAATTGTCTTTTGGATTGATAATGCTGTACCCTTAGAATACCGTGATGCCATCAAAGAAGGCATCCTTATGTGGAACAAAGCTTTCCTCAAAGCCGGGTTTAAAGACGCGATTGAAGCCCGACAAATGCCAGACGATGCCACTTGGGACCCCGCAGATATCCGTTACAACACAATTCGCTGGATTAATACTGTAGATGGTTATTTTGCAATGGGGCCATCCCGTGTTAATCCCCTGACTGGGGAAATTTTAGATGCAGATATTTTAGTAGATGCTAGTTTTGTCCGCGCACTCAAGAGTGAATATCGCAAAATTATTCAACCCAGCCAAGATCAAACCCAAAACCGCACATCTTTATCAGCTTGGATACAAAATCGCTTTTTGTGCAGTAGCGGTTTAGGTGCAAAAGATCAGAATTCTCCGCAACCCGAACAAAGTGGGTTGATGCGAAATTTATCTAAACTAGCCGGCGAGTATGATTTATGCTATGGCATGGAAGGGGCTAACCAGTTTGCCTTCGGTTCTCTAGCTATGACACTGTTGCAAGATAATAAAGGTAGCCAAGAGCAAGTTAAAGAATATATTCATCAATATTTACGTCTGATTATTGCCCACGAAGTCGGTCACACTTTGGGGTTACGCCATAACTTCCGGGGTAGTACCTTACTCTCACCCCAGGAAATGAATAATAAAGAAATTACCCACAATAAAGGTTTAACTACCTCGGTGATGGATTATATTCCGCCCAATATTGCACCTCAAGGTACTAAGCAAGGTGATTATTTCCCAGATGCAGTAGGGCCTTATGATGACTGGGCAATTCAATATGGTTATCAACCATTCGCAGCGACGACACCAATTGCCGAAAAGCCATTTTTACAAGACATTGCTAACCAATCATTTAAGCCAGAGTACAGTTATTCTACCGATGAAGATGTCTTTGACCTCGACCCCACAGCCGATGCTTGGGACAATAGTAATAATGTGCTGGTTTATTCCCAATGGCAGTTAGATAATTCCCGGGTGATGTGGGAGCGGCTGAATCGGGGTTATCCTACCGCCGGGGAAAGCTACAGCGATTTAAGCGATCGCTTTGGTACAGTTTTAGGTAATTATTTTCAACAAATTTACTACGTCAGTAAATATATTGGTGGACAGTCATTTTATCGCATCCATGGTGGTGATACCCCATCTAGCAGCCAAAATACTCGCCAAGCTAAATTACCCTTTGAACCTGTACCAGTAGAAGAACAACGACAAGCTTTAAAAACACTGCAAAAATATGTCTTTGCTGAAGATGCGTTAAAATTTTCTCCCGACTTATTGAATAAATTAGCACCTTCGCGTTGGCGGCATTGGGGCAGTTCTCCCCGCATCGGTCGTTTAGATTATCCCATTCACGAATTAGTACTATTCTTCCAAAGTGCAGTATTACGGGATTTACTTTCAGGCGATCGCCTCTACCGCCTCAAGGATATGGAACTAAAAGCACCTTCCGGAAAAGCCCTGACTTTGCCAGAGCTATTTGATACATTACAAACCGGAATTTGGACAGAAGTGATCAAACCCCAAGGCTCAGTGCAAATATCGAGTGTGCGGCGGGGCTTGCAGCGAGAATACCTGGATATTTTAATTAGTATGGTATTGCGAAAAGAATATGTGCCAGAAGATGCCCGGACACTAGCTTGGTATAAGCTTAAGCAACTAGATGAGAAACTGGCTCAAGTGAATTCTAATGATGAATATAGCAAAGCTCATCTGCTCGAAACACGCGATCGCATAGAAAAAGCCTTAAATGCACAATTGCAGGGAAATTAAGTAGCTATGATGAACTAGGTACAATAGGACAAATGAAAGAGGCTAGGGGCTAGAGGCTAGAGGCTAGAGCTATTCCTAAGAAATTGTCACAAACAAACCTGAAAAGCTCTTTTCTCTCATCCCTAACCCCTAATCCCTAGCCTCTAATTCATATCCAGTACAGCCAACAATCTATGACAATTGCAGTCTCAAATCAGTACAACTTCTTGCCTCGGTTTTACAAACTGGCAAGCATCAGTGTACTTTCCAATATGATGGTTCCCTTGGCAGGTTTGGTTGACATTGCCTTTTTGGGGCATTTAGCAGACATTCGTCACTTGGCAGGAGTTATCCTTGCCACTATCATATTTGACTACTTATACAGAGTATTAAAATTCCTGCGCTCCAGTGTGAATGCCTTAACTGCACAAGCAGTGGGACTGGAAGATGATAAAACTGTACTTTTGGCAGGAATTCGTAGTGGCTTAATTGCCTTAGCAATTGGCTTACTAATTTTGTTGTTACAATACCCATTACAAAAAATTGGCTTTACGATTTTGAGTGGTTCCCCAGATATAGAAGTTGCTGGGGCAGATTATTTTCAAGCCCGAATTTGGGGCGCGCCAGCTGTCTTACTCAACTTTGTGTTGATTGGCTGGTTTATGGGGCAAGAAAAAAATAGCGTAGTCTTGCTGATGTCTGTAATTGGCAATGGTTCAAATGTGGTATTGGACTATCTCATGATTTCTCTTTGGGGATGGCAAAGCATGGGAGCCGGACTAGCAACAGCTATTAGTCAGTATCTCGCTTTGTTCACTGGGCTGATTTACGCTTGCTTTAGTATTCCCTGGCAAACTTTACCCGCAGCTTTAAAAGAAGTTTTCGATTGGGTGGCTTTGAAAGAGACTGTGGTGCTAAAAAGCAATATTCTCATCAGATTTGTAGTCTTGATTTCTACTTACGCCATTTTTACAAACCTCAGTGCGGCAATGGGAACAGAAACTTTAGCAGAAAATGGTTTACTTTTACAGATTGCCCTGCTGAGTCAGTTTACGGTTCAAGGTGTGGGGATGACAACTCAAACCCTCACAGGCAATTTTAAGAGTAAAGGTGCTAAAGAACAAATGAGTTCTTTATTAACTGTCTCAATACTAACGAGTTTAGTAATTGCATTAGGTTTTGCCGCAGTATCAGTGCTGTTTCCCGATACAGTCTTTGGGCTATTAACTAGCCATGCAGAGGTGAATAAACATATTAGTACCTATACTATATGGTTGGTTCCCCTTTTGGGACTAACAGCGATCGCTTTTATGCTAGAAGGTTACTTCATCGGTTTAAAAGAAGGTGCTACTTTGCGTAACGCAGTCTTAATTGCCTTTGGATTGGGTTTTTTACCTTTAGCGATTACTGCATGGTATGTTCACAACAACCAACTTTTGTGGATGTCTCTTGTAGCATACATGGCAGTGAATATGTTCTTTCTCGCAATTCAGCTACCGCGAACAATAGACAATCTAGCTTTAGAAACCCAACAACCAATACCAAACCCCCATTCTAGTTAGTTAGGACTGACGCACAAAGTTTATTTGTGGAGACTGGGGTGAGGGGCGTAAGGGTATAGAGTGTAAAAATTTAGATACCTATACCCTTAAACACCGATTAGTTTTTGAGGACAGAACATCAAAATCTGGCGTTGCATAAATGCGGCATGAATTAAGATGTCGAAGCAAAATGAAAGATTGATTTTTCGCGCAAAGGCGCAAAGGCGCGAAAAATCAATCTTTCACTGTGCAGACTCCAAACTCTGCTTTTAGAATTTTGCCTAGGAAGCTTTTCCGCAATTTATCAGTCATCAAACCACATTACACCAAAAGTTATCAGCAGTAACTATTGGGGAATACTAGAAGACAAATTACTGCCTGAAGGTTTGATTATGCAACTAAGTATAGTGGAAAACAAATTACAGATAGAGTTTACTTGGCAGGAGCGATTATTAGCAGCTCGCTTGAACAAACTCTGGCAAATACCACTAGCAAATATCGAAGAAGTGACAACAGCCAAACCTCAAAGTCACTGGAAAGAACTCCGCGCCCCTGGTACATTCATCCCAGGAGTTATTAAAGCCGGAACTTATTATACCGACCGAGGTAAAGAGTTTTGGTATGTAAATCAAGACAGTAACTATTTAATCATCGAATTACAGGATGAATCCTATAACAGGGTTATCCTGACAATTGATAACAATAATTATTGGCAACAACAGCTAACCCAACTTTGCTAGCTAGGTAACAAATTTATCTCTGATCAAAAAAAGCAATTGACAAGAGTTTTTATTTTCAATATTTTGTTTTATAGCGATCGCCACATAGCCAAGGACAATTAACCTGTAATTTATTCCCTGCTATACCAGCTTACTCCATAAAACTTAACCGCCTGCAACCGCAGGTACAATACTGACTTCATCACCATCTTTTAATTGTGTAGCTATTCCTTCCAGAAAGCGAATATCTTCGCTATTAACATACAAATTTAAAAAGCGTCGTGGTTGTCCTTTCTCATCGCATAAACGAGCTTTAATACCAGGACAGTTTTTTTCTAAAGACTCAAACAACTCGAAAATATTATTGCCACTACACTCTATAGTTGCTTGATTGTTAGTGAATTGTTGAAGAGCGGTAGGAACTAAAACAGTTACAGCCATAATTGAAGTGTGAAGTATGAAGTATGAAGTGTGAAATGTGAAGTCTGTGAGCAACCCCTTTGGGTTTAAATCTTTCAGACTTCAGACTTTAGACTAGAACTTGCTGCCATTCTAAGCGGTCAAGTGTACGAGAACGTTCTAAGGCACGTTCAAAACTATCTAGTTTGGCATCAATTGTCAACGGTTCGCCAACATAACCTTGAACTGCTTCTTGGGTTTTCAAACCATTGCCAGTGATATAAACCACGGTAGTTTCATCTGGATCAATTTTGCCAGCTTCTACCAATTTTTTCAGCACAGCGATCGTTGTACCACCTGCTGTTTCTGTGAAGATACCTTCGGTTTCGGCTAGCAACTTGATGCCTTCAATAATTTCTGCATCGGTCACTGATTCAATATTACCGCCTGTTTTCTTCGCAATTTCGACAGCATATACACCATCTGCTGGATTACCAATTGCGATCGATTTAGCAATTGTATTTGGTTTCACAGGCTTGATAAAGTCGCGGTCTTCTCTAAAAGCTTGGGCGATGGGCGAACAACCTTCTGCTTGCGCGCCGCTAAAACGCACATTTTTATCTTCTACTAAGCCAACTTCGACAAACTCTTTGAAGCCTTTATAGATTTTGGTGAATAAAGAACCAGAAGCCAAAGGTGCAACTATATGATCTGGTAATTGCCAACCCAGTTGTTCTGCTACTTCAAAGCCGAGAGTTTTAGAACCTTCTGAGTAGTATGGGCGGAGATTAATATTGACAAAACCCCAGCCATGTGTATTTGCAACTTCTGAGCAGAGGCGATTAACTTGATCGTAGTTGCCTTTGACAGCCATCAGAGTTGGGCTGTAAATTAAACTGCCGAGAATTTTGCCTGCTTCTAAATCAGAAGGAATGAACACACAGCAGTCTAAACCTGCGTGAGCCGCGATCGCTGCGGTAGAATTTGCTAGGTTGCCAGTACTTGCACAAGATACTGTAGTAAAACCTAATTCTCTAGCCCGAGACAAGGCTACAGATACCACCCGATCCTTAAAACTGAGGGTGGGCATATTGACGGCATCATTTTTAATGTAAAGCTTGTTCAGACCCAGGCGACGAGCCAGACGTTGAGAACTTACCAAAGGAGTCATCCCAGTTCCCACATCAATTACATTGTCAGTTGCAACAGGTAAAAATTGACGATAGCGCCAAATTGAATTTGGCCCGGCTTGGATTTTTTCGCGGCTAACACTCAGGCGGATATTGTTGTAGTTATATTTAACCTCCAACGGCCCAAAGCAAAACTCACATACATGACTAGCTTTGAGTTCGTATTCTGCACCACATTCCTTACACTTCAAGGCTTCTAAGGTAGCTGTGGTGGTTTGAGTGGTTTTGGAGATTGCCTGAGTCATAGCGATCGCTTTCCCTGTTTGTCCGTCAACTGTCGCTTGATACTATCACGAGCAAAAATCACTAGTCAAACATATCCGACTATTTTAGTCGGATATAAATTTCATGAAGATAAGAGTTCAGCGCAACAAAGCAGTTAACCCAATATCCGCAATCATGCAGCAGGAGGTCAACTGCTGGTATGACTTGATTTCCGGGACATTCAGGAAACAAAAAGTGATCTTCAGCATCTGGAAAATCACATCTTGAAAAATCAAACTTTGCCGTAAATCAAAGATCGCTCCGTAGTTGCGTATAAAAAATCTTTATCAATTATTTTTTTTGGAGACTTTAGAGTATGAATACTCAATTGTGAAATCTTTTCTAGGTTTTTTAATACTAGTATTTTCACTATTACATATCGTGTCGCCAATCCCTTAATCTGGCAATACTACAGTACTGAAGTAGTTATAAACATCGAGAAGATTGAGAACAATGAAAACATACCTCTTCAGATTTAATTAATACTTTAACCGCAGAGTAATTATACAAATAACTAACTATCGAATAATTATTTACCAATAGTTATTACAGGTTAAAAAATATCTTCTCATTAAATAAACTCAGCTAAAAAGTCCAAAAATTAGCTGATAAATTCGCTTGGGTATTAAGGTTGCACAAATATCAAGGTTAGATTTTAATGTTGATTTCTCCCAATCTCCGAATGTTGTACAGTAAATTTGTCCAAAATAGGTTTGCTTTTTATCGTTATCTAATAGGGTCATTATTATTAGCTAATGGGACTTTTTTGGTTGCACTACCTGTATTAGCAGATGGTACAACTGCTGGTCAAGCTATTAGCAACACAGCAACTGCTACCTATGAAGATCCTAATAGTCCAGGAACAACAATTAATGCAACATCTAATACTGTGGTTGTGACTGTAGCTGAAGTTGCTGGTATTACTGTCTCATCTGCGGGCGTTCAAGATAGCAATGGAGGTACGATTGGAGTTGGTGATTTACTGGTATACACCTACACTCTGACAAACGTAGGTAATGACCCCACTCAATTTCGGATTCCGAATTTAGCTACTACCACTGGCCCTGGTGTAGTTGCTGGTACATTGCCCGGTGGTGTTGCTAATAGTTTGCAGTACAGCACCGACGGTGGTCAAAACTGGCAAAATATTACTAGTACAGAAGTTGTGACACCTTCAGTTTCACCCGGTGGTAGCATACTAGTACGCGTACCAGTAACCGTACAAGCTGGCGCACAAACCAACGACGTAATTACAGTTACTCTTGGTAATACTCCTGGGAACGCACAAAACCAACTAAGAACTCCCGATGGCGGTGACGTTTACACCGTAGATAACCCTGATAATAGCGGCGTTACTGGTGAAGTTGCTGGCGTACCTGTCAACGGTACAAGAGAAGCCAGTGCTACCCAACAAATTCAAGTAGGTGCTACAGCCAAGACTTATACATTAGCCACAATTCTCAAAACTCGCAGTAATTACAACAACGCCGGCACATCTCAAATTACAGATGACAAACTTACTTATGATTTGAGTTTGCGAGTTGAGTCTAATGACCCAACAGGACAAAGTATCACGCCAGCACCATTAGTTGGTACAACCATTAATGTTGATGGTTCAGCTGTTAGCCGGATCTTAGTTTCTGATGCGATTCCTGCGGGTACAGATTTAGCCATTGCACCAACTCCACCACCTGGTTGGCAAGCAGTTTACACCACTGATGCGATTACAACTGATGCCAATACAGCTAACTGGAAAACCTTTCCATTACAAAATTCTGACACTCTTGTTGGTATTACCCGTGTTGGTTTTATCAATCAGCCATCTTCGATTACTTCTGTTGCACCTGGTGTGACAGTCAGTGGCTTTTCAATTCAGCTAGCTGTCGAGTCTACCGCAACATCGCCTTTGACTGTGGCTAACATTGCCCAATTATTTGGTCAAACTCCTGGTACTAACGCACCTGTATACGATGAATCTGGCGATCAAAATCCCAGTAACTACGATGGTTCTGCTGGTAGTATGACACCGCCTACAGGTACAGATACCAATAATGATGGTGTCCCTGATACTCTCACAGCAGCCATTGTTGATGACGGCTATATTAATACTCCCACAGCACCCGAAACCGGAACAGACTTAAGTAATAACAACACTGGTACTGGTTCAGGTGGTGAGGCCAACGTCTTCACTGTCCAAGCCCCTGTTGCATCAGGCATTCTCAACGGGCCGCAAAATGCTCCTGATGCGGTTGGCCCGTCAGGTCAAACCAATGATGACTTTACTAACAAATCTTCTCTGATTCCTGCTGGTACAGCACCTGGTTCTAAAGTTGACCCAGCCGCAGTTGGATTTACCAACACAATTAAAAACAGCGGTACAGACCCAGGCACGATTACAATTACGCCAACAGCACCAAGCAATAGCAAAGATTTACCAGATGGAACTAAAGTAACTATCACGTACGGTGGGCAATCTGCAGTCTACACTTACAATCAAGCAACGGGAACATTCAATACAACAAGTACAGCAATTTCTATTCCTAATGTTGCGGCTGGAGCAACGATTAACTATGGTGTAGAAGTTGATTTGCCAAGCAACACGGCCTTGTCAACTGATACTATTCCCGACTATACAAATGATAAAGAATTTGGCTATCCGGTTTACATCATAGCCTCGATTGATACGAATGGCGATCGCAATGCTGATAGTCAAAACATCACTATTGATCGCGTCTACACTGGTTATTTGAAGTTGGTGAAAGTGTCACGCATATTAGCAGGTACTGGGCCAGCTGTTGGTACAGGTCAAGATGACTTTGAGTCTACACCCGCTAGTAATGGTATTGATCCCAATTCCAACGTTACTGATGTCCCCAGAACACCTGCACCAGGAAATATTATTGAGTATCAAATTCGCTATCTCAATATTTCTGATACGGAAGCTGGCAGTGGAAACGTGATTTTAAATGCTGACAAGGTTGTGATTACTGAAGATGGTACAACCTTTGATGACACTCCTGCTGGTAGTAACAATTGGGCATTAGACAACGACAAAGACGGCAAAATTGATACTAGTAATGTGGTAGGTTCAGCTAAAGATTCTGGGGCGGCAAATATCCAATTCTACAGCGGTAACAACCCAGCCAACACATCTACTATTGATCAAACAGGAACTACAGTAACTACTGATGTCACGAAGTATGTAGATAGCGTGACTGGCAAAGTTGCACCAGGCGAACAAAGAACCTTTACTTTCCAACGTAAAGTGAATTAATTTGATGGAGGATTTTGAGGCGTTGCAGATTCATCGATTGATGCAATGCCTCAATTGAAATTTTTTAGTAGTTTTCATCGTCGAAAAGACAATTTTTGGAGGTTATCAGATGAAGGGTGTTTATCTTGCAAGTATAGGGGCGATCGCTTTAATTGCTACAGTTTCATTATCTAACCAAATACCAGGATTAGCTTCTTTTGGGCAGTCTGGAACTGCTATTGCCCAAAATATCAAAACTCAACCGCAAATTCAGCTACTTCTAGAAGCAGAAAAGCAAGTGCTGACCAAAGATCAGCAAGGTAAATTAATTAAGAAATGGCAAACTTTAAAAGGTCAAGTAGTGGTACAACCAAAAGATGTATTGCGCTACACCTTAAATGTCGAAAATATTAGCAATCGCCCAATTAAAAATCTCCATCTCAATCAGCCAATTTCCCAAGGAATGGTTTACGTATTGAACTCTACTAACACGCCTAAAAATACTAAAACTACTTATAGCATTGATGGTGGACGTAATTTTGTCGAAAATCCCACTGTTAAAGTTACCCTTCCTAACGGCAAAGTAGAAACTCAACCAGCACCAGCTAGTGCTTATACACATATTCGGTTGTCCGTTCCCTTATTAGGTGCAAAAACCACAATTAAGACAACTTATCAAACTCAAATTCGTTAATTAATCAAGAGACCAATACGTAATTTTATGGTAAAAATTCAGCCCACAGAAGTCAGAATTCAGAATTTAAGAGTAATTTAGGATAATCAGGCTATTTTTACCCTGAAGAATGTGATTAAATTTTCTCCCATTCTGCCTCCTGGATTCTGACGGATGTATACTTACATTTTTATGATTGGCTCTTGATGTTATACCATTTCCCGAAAATCTTGATTCAAATTCATTGGTTTTTAATTCTTTCCTCCTGCTCCCGATGAACTATTTGTATCAAAATTAAAGTGAAACGGTATTACTAGTACAGATTGGCGTAAATAAATAGACCATCGGAAATTGCTAAAAGGCTTGTGATATCACGATTCTTTCTTTTTCCTTTTGCAATTCGGGTCGCCATTTGACGACAGTTGCCTCAGGCACTGTCTCCTTGATGTCGGGAAACCCGTCCACCGCAATGGCTCAGGTTTTACTTTTGCCTTGTTGTACTAGGCTATTTTTAATCATTTAAATCCGATTTTCTTAACAATAGGAATTACGCAAGAACTCTCTCAAACTCTTATGACTTCTTGTCCTATCCTGTGGGTTCACCGTTAGGCGTTATTGAAGGGAAGCCCTGACGCTCGAAGACTCGCTACCGCTTCGCTAACGGGTTCAGCAGTTGCTTCAAGTCGGGGAACCTGCCCAACGCACTGCTTCACCGCGATCGCTTTTATGCGTCCTTTGCGGTTCGTTTCTTCATAATTATTGCGTACGTCCTGAACAAAAATATAGTTATTTTTTAATCAAAATAAGGCTTTGCCGAGTCAATGAATGTAGCGAGTATTTCTCAAAAATCTCAGCAGATTCTTGCTAAGAGTAGCTGTTATCAAAGCTTGACAGCTACTATTGTGCTGAGTAGTTTGCTGACAATTAATTTTTCCTCAGCAACTACAGCCCAAACAGCTACAAATCGTAGTGCAATTAACTTAACTAACCAAGTTAACTATACTTATACCAACTCTGTTAACAATACTCTATATCAAGGAATTACTAATAGAATTCAATTAAATACCGATCCAACAATTAGTCAATCCGGTGAAGTATTGGGTTGTAGTGGTGCATTTATCTCTAATTATCAGGGATTTTCTCTTGGGCTTTATGAAGCTCAAACTAACGACCCAACAGGTGCAGAATTGGGTAATTTAGTTTCGTTAACTCAGACAGAATTACCTGATGTACCTAATAATGGAATTCCTGCCGGACAAGCACCTAATATTGAAAATGCCAATCCTTATTTTTTAACTAATAATCCCGCAGGAGCTTACAACTTTCTCCTCGACCCGAATCAAGGTCAAACTGCAACGGGTAAAACTTATATTTTAGTAATTAATCCGCCAGCAAATTCTCGTTATCAACAGCGGCGAATTAAGATTCAAATTATTGGTAGTGATAGCACAACAAATAACAAACTCAAGTATGTAGCGTCTTCTTTAGATGGACAACCTTTGAATAATACAGGAGCAACCAGAGTCGAAGACACATTATTTGAAGTTCCTAGTGCAGAAATCAGACGACGTACTTTGTTTGCGTTGTCAATGACAACCAATATGTGTCAAGCACAGCAGTTGCAAATTATTAAAACAGGCGATCGCGCCTCTGCGGAACCAGGAGATACAGTTATTTACCGCATTTCAATCAAAAATTTGGTTGATGTTAGTTTAAATAATGTGGTCGTTACAGATAATTTACCCCTAGGCTTCCACTTTATACCTAAGTCTGTACGGGGTGAGATAGATGGTCAGCCAGTGACTATCACCACCGATCATAACGGCAATACAGTTACCTTCCGCACAGATGCAAGCATCCCATCAGCGAAAGTTCTAAATATTGCCTACGCGGCTCAACTCACACCGGATGCATTGCGAGGAAATGGGCGTAATAGTGCGATCGCTAACGCCTTGAGAATTGACAACCGCTTCAGCACCAAAGATGGCCCAGCAACTCACCAATTAGTGATTCGTTCGGGGATTGTCGCTGACTGCGGCACAATTATCGGTCGCGTGTTTGAAGACAAAAACTTTGACGGCGAACAGCAAACTGGCGAACCAGGAATTCCCAATGCTGTAATTTTTCTCCAAGATGGTAATCGCATCACCACAGACCCAAATGGCTTATTTTCTGTTGCTAATGTTTTGCCTGGTAGCCATACAGGTGTCCTCGACCTCAGCAGCATTCCCGGCTATACCTTAGCTCCTAACCAAAAATTCCGCGAACGCAATAGTCAATCTCGCTGGGTGCGTTTAGAACCAGGCGGTTTGGTCAGAATGAATTTTGCTGTTACCCCCAGCAGGAGTAAATAAAGTATGAAACCTAAACTGCACGGTGCAACTACTTTTAATTTGAAACTGCTGGGTGCTTTAGCAGGTGCAATCAGCTTTGTTTGGTATCCGGCCGTAGTCAAAGCACAAGTATCTATTCCTGAGACCGAAAATAGTGTTCAGGATGATTTTTCTGTGCCTGCGGATGTGGATATTACCCCATCAGATAAGCCCTCTCAATTATTAGATGAACCTGCTGTGGACAAAGCCTCAGCAGCTGATGAACTAAATCCAGAAATTCCCGCAACACCAAACACTCAGTTTAGTGATGCTGTGTCCGATATTCACGAACTCAATGCTGTTGAGCCGATTTTAACAACAACAAATATCCAACCATTTCAACCAGCAGCAGATATTCAAATACCCAAAGGCTTACACAAAATTGCTGCATCTGTAGACAATGATGTTGTACCCACAACAAATATCCAACCATTTCAACCAATAGCAGATATTCAAATACCCAAAGGCTTACGCAAAATTGCTGCATCTGTAGACAATCAAGATAAACCTGCTGAAACCACAACTATCAAAATTTTGACACCAACGGCTAATAGTGTGGTGGATGTACCGGCTACTAGTGTCAGTGTGCAATTCTCCAATGGTGGCCAGATAGAATTGCGTGTCAATGACATATTAGTAGACTCATCGTTAGTGGGCAAAACCGAAACTGATAGTACAAACAATTTAGTCACGCAGACATGGTATGGTGTTTCGCTCAAAGAAGGTGAGAACTTCATCTCTGCACAAGAGGTCGGTAAACCAGAATCATCTGTTACAGTGCGAATAGTAGTGCGGAGTGCGCCCAAAAAACTCACATTAGAAACAGTGGAGGCGCGAATTCCGGCTGATGGACGTTCAACGGCTACTATTCGCGGTCAATTAATTGATGAAAATGGCAATCGCTCTAACCACAATGCCGTTGTGACAATCATACCGAGTGCAGGAGAATTAATTGGTCAAGACTTTAAACCAGATGAACCAGGATTTCAGGTAGAAGCCAAAGCGGGAGAGTTTACAGCCAAATTGCGATCGCCACTACAAGCGCAAACCGTGAGAATTCGCGCCATTGCCAATGATTTAGAAGCCTTTACCCAACTGCAATTTGAAACTGCATTGCGTCCCAGTTTATTGACTGGCGTTATCGATGTTCGTTTAGGTGCTAGAGGCACAGATTATTACGGTAGTTTTCGAGATTTTGTCCGTCCTGATAAAGATAGAAGTACCCAATTAGATTTTCACTCAGCGATATTTGCTACAGGTGCGTTGGGAGAATGGTTGTTTACAGGTGCATATAATAGTTCGCGCAACCTCAACGAAGATTGTAATTGCGATAACCGTCTATTTAGAACTTATCAATTTAGCGAACAAAACTATCCAGTCTATGGTGATAGCTCGAAAATCGATGTCGTCGCACCATCGATTGATAGTGTATTTGTGCGGTTTGAGCGAACCTCAAAAATTCCCCATACGGCTCCTGATTATTTCATGTGGGGTGACTACGATACAGAAGAATTTGCCCGGACATCCCAGCAATTTACCTCTATCACGCGTCAATTACACGGCTTTAAAACAAACTACAACTTTGGCAATCTGCAATTTACAGGTTTCTATGGCAACCATTTGCAAGGTTTTCAAAGAGATACTATTGCTCCTGATGGTACAAGTGGTTATTATTTCCTCTCGCGGCGATTATTAGTTAACGGTAGTGAAAATGTCTTTTTGGAATTAGAAGAACTAAATCGTCCCGGGACTGTATTAGAGCGCAAACAACTCAATCGTGGCCCAGACTATGAAATTGACTACGACAGAGGTACATTAATCTTTCGTGAACCGATTCTGCGTACCGATATAGATAGTACTGGACAAGTCTTAGTCAGACGTATTGTCGTTAGCTATCAATACGAAAGTCAAAACTCAGACAGCAATATTTATGCAGGTCGATTGCAATATAATTTCTCCCGTAACTTGAACCAAGAAAGTTGGTTAGGTGCAACTTTTGTCCAAGAAAATCAAGGTATACGAAATTTTCAGCTTTATGGTGCAGATGCGCTGATTTCGTTAGGTCGTAATCGCAGGTTAATAGCTGAATATGCCCATTCGGCGAATGATTCCGAACTGATGGGGAAAGTTAGTGGTGCGGCTTACCGCTTAGAAGCTGAAGGACAAATTACCACTACTATTCAAGGACGTGCTTATTATCGTTTTGCAGATACAGGTTTTGCGAATAACGCCACCGTTAGTTTTGTTCCTGGACAAACTCGCTATGGAGCGCAATTAACAGGTAGACTTTCTCCAACTACTAATATTCGGGCGCAATACGACCATGAAGATAATTTTGGGATTGCACCCCAACCTCTAGATACTTTTGAAGAACTATTTGCACCGCGTTCGGAAGCAACACCAGGCAATAAAGTTGATAACTCCTTAACCACAATTTCGGCGGGGATTCAACAACGCTTTGGTAAGGCTACGGTTGATGTTGATTGGATTCATCGCCATCGAGAAGATAGAATTCCCGCTACTGCTTTGACTAGTGACTCTCATCAATTGCGTTCTCGCCTTGCATTTCCCATTGCCAAAAACTTGACTTTCGCCGCGCAAAATGAACTTACACTCTCATCTAGTGCCGATACTGTTTATCCAGACCGTACAATCTTTGGCTTAAATTGGGCAGCTATGCCCGGTGTAAATGTCAGCCTGGCTCAACAGTTTTACAGTAGCGGTCAGTTGAGTGGTAATGCCATTACCAGCTTAAGTATCAATGGCGAACACAAACTAGGTACAGATACTACTTTGACCACTCGTTACTCAATTTTAGGAGGTGCTAATCAACTCACAACACAAGGAGCGATTGGTCTAAATAATCGTTGGACATTAGCTCCTGGGTTGCGGCTAAATCTGGCTTACGAACACGTATTTGGCAGCTTCTTTAACCGCACCGCTTCCGGACAACAATATGCCCAACCTTTTACAGTTGGTCAAGCGGCTTCATCTATTGGGTTTGAGAGTGGCGATAGCTACAGTGTGGGTTTAGAGTACAGTGATAACCCTGACTTTCAAGCGAGTGCGCGTTATGAGCATCGTACCTCTGCTAGTGGTTCTAATACAGTAATTTCCGCAGCAGCAACCGGGAAAATTTCCCGCTCCCTCACAGCCTTAGCCCGCTATCAACAGGCTAATTCTGCTAATCAAAAGCTCACTGGTTTAGGTGATACTGTCAACCTGAAATTAGGTTTGGCTTACCGTGACCCCAGTAACGACAAATTCAACGCTTTGTTACGTTATGAGTACCGAGAAAATCCGGCAGTTATTCCTGACACTATTCTCTTAGGCAGTGGGACAGGTTCTCAAGACCATACCTTCGCCTTAGAAGCTATTTATGCGCCTAATTGGAAGTGGGAGTTTTATGGCAAGTATGCTTTGCGTCATAGCACTTCATATCTAGCTAATGATTTGGCAGGGACTAGTACTGTGAATTTGGCGCAACTACGCGCGACTTACCGCTTGGGCTACAAAATGGATGTAGTCGGAGAAGCCCGTTGGATAGGACAATCCAATTACAGTGAAACTGGCTTTGTGATTGAAACTGGTTATTATTTATCGCCAAATCTGCGGTTAGCTGCTGGTTATGTCTTGGGTAATGTCGATGACCGTGATTTTTCGGGTACTCGTTCTGCTGGTGGCCCTTATTTGGGGTTAACCTTAAAACTCAACGAATTGTTTGATGGCTTTGGACAGCAGAAAATTCCACCACGGTAGGTAGAGACACGAAATTTCGCGTCTCTACCTACCGGAAAGAAATTCGGGATATTTGTACAACTATGACCCAAGCTAAATTTAAGGGTAAATACCGAGTAGAGTCTAGTCGTTTAGCCGATTACAATTGTGCAGCTAATGGTTGGTATTTTGTCACTGTTTGTACAAGCGATCGCACCCATTTTTTTGGGAATGTTAGTAACAGTCAAGTCCAATCATTCTAATTACACATACATTGATACCTACATCATCATGCCTAATCACGTACATGGCATTATTATTGACCAACCTAAGCAAATTAACGAAGATACCCCATCCCACAATTTAGAGACGTTGCAATGCAACGTCTCTTTGCTACGTACCAAATTATAAAAAATACTTATGAAAAGAAATATAAAAAACATACTATTTATTAGCCAACAAAAAACGACAAAAAATCTTTTTAATCTTCAGAGCAAACCACTAGTTAGCTTGGCTTTTTCATTGTGCGCCCTAGGTTTATGGATGCAACCAGTTCAAGCTGAAGGTAGTAGGAATTTGTACCCTAGTGGTGCAACTGGTTTTAGAGCTAACCTAGAATGGCGGGCTATCACATCAAGTAGGTATGGCCCTACTACTCCTGTAGATAATTCTCTGGCGCGTCGAACGTTGCTACAAGTTTATGCTAAAGCTGGAGAATATATACTTTTAGGTTCTAGTTCTGTTGGTTCTAATAATGGCGACATCTTCTTGTATGGCAACAAAACAGGTCGAATTGGAAATGAAACTTTGTCTAATCTGAAATTTCAATGCTCTACCCAAAGAAGCCAGACAGGAAATACTAATCAGGGCAAAATCAGTAGTCGTAACCAAGAATTAGCAGGGCCAGACACAATTACCAATACAACTAATGCAACACCAGGAAACCAAGTCACTTATAACGGAACTTCTGGCTATGTTCCTTGTTATTACCAAGTCCCTGCTGGAAGTGACGGGATTTACTATGTAGTTATCACTGGAAGTGACGGATTTAATGGTACTACTGATGGAAACCCTACAGAAAACATAGACTTAGGTAGTAACTTTGTAGATAAAACAGGAACTAGTGTAGCTGCCTGGGACGTAACAGTACGCAGCAGTCTAACTTCTACAACCGATATTAATGGGCGACTATTTGCCGACTACTTAGCACTATTTACAGGCGGTAATGGCAGACTTGTTGAATCTGTATTTTATCTTGTCACTAAAGATGGTTATCGATATAGAACTGCTCTCAATGGCTTAGATCCCAACGGATTTGTGATTTATGGTAATGACATTGGTTACTATGACAGTGATGGAAAAACGCCCCTATATCATGATGTTCTCGGCAATAGTGGTACACTGACAACTCTTCAAGGTGGAACTAATCTGGCCCTACCTAATCATGTCATTTTCTTCAGTGATCCTCAAACTAACTCTGGTGCAAATGATGCGATCGCAGCCCGTGGTATTCCTTTAGTAGCAGTACTTCCAGTAGTTAGTAATTCTAGCTTTGCGGGTACGGCTGGAAGTAATAATTCTAACCAAAACACAGGCGGAGTTTTTAAATTCGACACCAATGTATCAGGCAACTATGAAATTATCATCAGCAAAGATGGTAAGGATTTTGACCCGAGCAATGTCAATAACCGTGTGTTACGCGGCATCATGGCAACAACTGGCAGCCAAACTGTGACTTGGGATGGTAAGGATAATAGTGGTAACTTTTTCCCAGTAGGTACAGACTACCCGGTTAAAATTACAACTCATGCGGGAGAATATCACTTTCCGTTAATAGATGCTGAAAATAGTATTAACGGAGGGCCAAGCTTTACCCTCTTGAATGTGACTAATCCCTTGGGACAAAAAACAGGATTTTATGACGATCGCGGTTATCGTACATTGTCTGGGGTAAATGTGGGAACTGTGAATTCTGTGTTGTGTGGTCTGAATCCACCTTCTACACCTAACAGTAATCTGGTGACAGGATTTGATACCACTAGCACTCAAAGGGCCTTTGGTGCAAATCCTGGTAGTAACACTAATGGTTCTTGTACAGGCTCCTTTGGGGATGCTAAAGGATTAGATATTTGGACTTATGTACCTAGTACAGCAACTCTTACTTATTTAAATATTATCCCAGCAACTTCTCCCCAGGTTTCACCATTAGCAGGCAAAGTCATAATTAACGAAGTTCTCTACAGCGAAACAGGTACTACTGCTGATACTAATGATGAGTTTATTGAAATTTATAATACTTCTACATCGGCTGTAGATTTGAGTGGTGTGAGACTCACAGATAGTAATTTGATTGTTGGTAGTAGTGATGGTGCTGGCGGGTTTAGTTATACATTTCCTAGCGGTACAACCTTACAATCAGGGCAATATGCGGTAATTTGGCTGGGCAATAATCAACCCAAGCAACAAGCTACAGCAGCAGCTTTTCAAACTTGGTTGGGACTGACTCCTAAACTCAATAACTCTGGTGATGATGTTTGGTTGTACGATAACCAAAATCAAATTATCGATTATGTTGCCTATGGCGCGGGTAGTGAAGTTAATACGCCTCCGCCAACTTCTCTCAATATTTGGAATAACACTTATCAGTCCTCTTTAGCTGGTACAAGCAATGGTCAATCTATTAGCTTGACTCCAAATGGTCAAGATAGTAATAGTAGTGCTTGCTGGGAAGCTACTACTAGTGGGAATGCTAGCACGCGGTGTACAAATTACTTGCCAACTAGAGATACTGATACGGTTGGAAGCCGGATTACTAGCGTTGGTGAAAGTAATAATGGTGCTGCTACTAATGCCAAGCTTTTGCTAATTAAACGCATCACCCGCATTAATAGTCAAGATTTAACAGACATTGTAGATGGTCGTAGTGATGTTGCTACAAATGCTGCCAATTATGTACCAGAACCTTATGCTACTGATGATAGTGATAGCAAATGGCCTGTTAGCTATTTGCGTGGATTAATTAATGCTGGCACTGTAAAGCCTGGGGATGAGGTGGAATATACTATTTATTTTCTCTCCAAGGGGCCAAATAATGCGACCAATGTCAAATTTTGTGACTTAGTTCCTAGTAACACAACTTTTCTACCTACTGCTTTTAATGGTCTAACTCCCCGTGATGGTGGTTTACCAGGCGCAGATAGCGGTATTGCTTTGGCTGTTGGTTCTAGTACACCTACTGTGTATCTCAGCAACATAGCAGATTCAGACCGTGGAACTTTTTATGCAGCCAATGATTCAGCTACCCCTTCATATTGTGGTAATAACACTAATGGTGCTGTGGTTGTCAACGTCACCAGAAGCCCAGATTTACCAAATCTTCCGGCAGCAACTAATTCTGGTACGCCAGCGAGTTCTTACGGTTTTATTCGCTTCCGCGCCAAGGTTAAATAACAAAAAAAGTAGTAAGCGATCGCCATACCCATATACTCTGATGTTAGTTAGAGTATTGCCTCGATTCGCTGAAAAATTTAATTGCAGAGGGTATGGCAAAACCAATTCAAATTCTCTTACAGACTACTATTACTACCACTGAAGATGACTGGAACATTTTCCGTTTCTCCATGCTTCAGGAATATTTAGCATCGATTCAAGATGATGAGGGGAATTATTTATTTAAAGTTGTAGCACGCGATCGCACATCAGATGCAGAAGGTAATGATCCGATTTTAGGTAGCCTTGACCAATCTGATTTTGACGAACTTTGGTTATTTGCTCTAGATGTTGGTGACGGTTTAACCGCCAAAGATATTGCAGGAATTAATGCCTTTCGTCAACGCGGTGGCGGTATTTTAACCACCCGCGACCATCAAGATATGGGCTGTTCTATGTGCGATTTAATTGATATTGGCGAAATTCATTATTTCAATACTAAAAACCCCGACCCTGATGAATCTCGTTGGTGTCGAGATGACCCTTATACAACTTACATTTCTTGGCCTAACTATCATTCAGGCGCGAATGGCGACTATCAAAAAATCACTGTTATTGAACCAATTCACGAACTATTAAAAAATCCAAATTCACCTTCAGGCAAGATTGAATTTTTCCCTGCTCATCCGCACGAAGGTGGTATTGGTATACCTCCTAGCAATCCAAAAGCACAGGTAATTGCTTTAGGTAAAAGTTTAGTTACAAGTCGTGATTTTAATTTAATTGTCGCAGTTGACAATTATCAAGATGCAGACGGTAACATTTTAGGACGTACAGTAGCTACCTCCAGTTTTCACCATTTTGTTGATTACAACTGGGATATTACAAAAGGCTGTCCTAGTTTTGTGGATGAACCGCCAGGAGAGGGGATGAAAAACGAGCCACGCGCTTTAGAAGATATTAAAGTTTATGTGCGTAATCTGGCTTTGTGGCTAGCAAAAAAAGTATGAAGTCTGAAGTGTGAAGCCTGAAATTTATTTCTTCTGTCTTTTAGCTCCTGCCTCCTAGCTTGAAAGTGCTGAATGCTGAGTAAAATACCAGTCGTACTTTCATACTTGGTGATGAAACTTGTTGCATCGGGACTGCCTTGTGCCTTGTGCCTTTTTACACTAGCGTATTATCAAGATGAAGTATGAAGATGAAAGTATGAAATTTCACACTTCATACTTCACACTTCATACTTCTAATTACGCTTCATCTAAAGCCGCAATACCGGGCAGAACTTTGCCTTCGAGTAATTCTAAGCTTGCGCCGCCTCCAGTGGAGATATGGCTCATTTGATCAGCCAAACCGACTTTTTCTACAGCCGCAACAGAGTCACCACCACCGATAATAGTAGTTGTACCTGTTTTGCTAATATCTGCAAGAGTACGCGCGATCGCTTCTGTACCGACAGCAAATTTATCAAACTCAAACACGCCCATAGGCCCGTTCCAAATTACAGTCTTACAATCAGCCAAAGCTTCTTGGAAGACTTTCACAGAGTCAGGGCCAATATCCAAGCCCATACCATCAGCAGGGATATTCTCAATGCTGACGGTGGTTGCATTGGCATCGGGCGCAAATTTATCAGCCGAGACAATATCTGTAGGTAGCAAGAAGGTAACGCCTTTTTCTTTCGCCTTGGCTTCCAAAGATTTTGCTAATTCTAGCTTGTCTTCTTCTACCAAAGATTTACCAACATTCAAACCACGGGCTTTGTAGAAGGTGAAAATCATCCCACCGCCAATGATCAGTTTGTCGCACTTCTCGAGTAGAGTTTCGATAACGCCGATTTTGCTAGATACTTTGGAACCACCAACAATTGCAGCCAAAGGACGTTGAGGATTTTCAATTGCATTTTGTAGATATTGCAATTCCTTTTCCACCAAATATCCAGCCACAGAAGGACTCAGGAATTGAGTCACCCCTTCAGTAGAAGCATGGGCGCGGTGTGCAGTACCAAACGCATCATTTACATAAAAGTCAGCGTTTGCTGCTAATTTTTTGGCAAATTCTGGATCGTTCCCCTCTTCTTCTTTGTAAAAGCGGACATTTTCTAGTAAAAGCACTTGCCCATTTTGCAAAGCGCCAACTGCTTGAGCGACTTCATCACCGATAGAGTCATCCGTCTTGACAACTTCTTGACCCAATAACTCAGACAAACGCTTGGCCACTGGTGTTAAACGCAGTTTGTCGTCTACGCCTTTGGGACGACCAAAATGGCTTACCAGAATTACCTTAGCACCCTTGCTTGTTAAATCTTGGATGGTTGGCAGCGCAGCGCGGATACGAGTATCATCGGTAATGTTACCTTGATCATCAACAGGCACATTAAAGTCAACCCGCACTAAGGCACGTTTACCAGAAATCTCAGCCGCCGATAAACTTGCTAAACTTTTTTTGGACACAGCCAAACCCTCCTGATTGCCTTTTTGTTATCGTTTTGAAAGTATAACCATCAAGATTTTACCGGAGTCTGGGGTGCGGAGGAGAGATATGTTTAAGACAGTATTATTTCCAATCGATCAAAGTCGGGAAGCACGCGAAGCTGCTGATGTCGTGGTTAACGTCGTGCAGAAGTACGGTAGCCGCTTGGTATTGCTATCTGTGGTTGAGGAACCTAACGCAGAAGCACCAAGTACCGATCCAATGGTATCGCCAGAGGTAGTTGCTAAACTGCTAGAAAATGCTCAAGTCTTGTTTTCTCAGCAAGGCATTCAGTCTGAAGTTTTGGAACGACAGGGAAAACCTGCATTTACTATTTGTGATGTCGCTGATGAAATTGGGGCAGATTTAATTATTATGGGTTGTCGAGGGCTGGGTTTAACTGATGAGGGTGCAACTGATAGCGTGACAACACGGGTAATTAATCTTTCCCCTTGCCCGGTGTTAATCGTGCCTTAGTAGAGTTAAGCACTGAACAGGAAATTTTGAGTGTTGCAACTTCTAAATTCCTCAAAATCAGCATAAAGCATAAATAAAACTCTGAGTTTTCAGAGTTTTTATTTTTTCACCCTATTTATAGAGGAGAAAAACTCACTATGGATGGAATTAAATAACCAGCCTATTTTTTATCATCAGCGATGCTGATTAAAAAGCAAGTCGTATGAAAGCTGATATATCTGCACTCTGGAACCAAATCCAGGGAATGATTAATGGATTTATTGTCCTGCTGCCGAATATGGTGCTGGCATTGATTGTCTTTGCAATTTTCTTTTTTGTTGCTAGATCAATTAAAAAATTAGTCAAAAGATTAACACGCGATCGCCATCAAGCCCGCAATTTAGGTTTGGTATTGGGACGTTTGGCTCAAGGCACAACACTTTTGGTAGGGTTATTTATAGCTTTATCGATTGTGATCCCTACTTTTCGTGCAGGTGATTTAGTACAACTACTAGGAATTAGTGGTGTAGCAATTGGTTTTGCGTTTCGAGATATTTTACAAAACTTTTTGGCGGGAATTTTGATCCTCTTGACTGAACCTTTCCGCATCAATGACCAAATAATTTTTAAAGACTTTGAAGGAACTGTCGAAAATATCGAAACACGGGCGACAACACTCAGAACTTACGATGGTCGTCGCATTGTAATTCCTAACTCGGAATTATTTACTAATTCTGTAACAGTGAATACGGCTTTTGACAGTCGTCGGCTACAGTACGATGTGGGGATTGGTTACGGCGATGATATTGACCAAGCAAAGCAACTAATTCTAGAAGCAATCCAAAGCATTCCAGAAATATTACAAGACCCTGCGCCTGATGTGTTGGTCATGGAACTCGCTGAAAGCACTGTTAATATTCGCGTTCGCTGGTGGATTAAACCGCCTCGGCGTGCAGATGATCTGGCTTCGCGCGACAAGGTTCTGTCAAAAATTAAGCAGACTTTAGTCGCAAATGGCATAGATTTGCCCTTCCCGACTCAGCAAATTTTGTTCCATGACCAAACAGAAGAAACAGATGGAGATCGCTCCCATCAGCGTGAAGGATGGCCATCTGGGAAAAAAGCAGTACCAAAACCCCGCAGTATCAGTGATTCGCTACGGTTAGTGGCTCAAATGCGATCGCCCACAGATGGCAACGGTAAACTAGATTCTGCAACAGCTAATGAATAAAAATAAACATCAACTGCTGTATTAAATTTCCCGGGCAGAATTGCTTTACAACCACTGTTTCTAAGGCGCAGGGCTGGGATTTTGCAAGTGAATTGCATCTATCTCTGCCAAAATTTCTTTCTCTAAAACTACATTCACACTTTCTATATTTTCTTGTAGTTGTTCGAGAGTTGTAGCCCCAATAATTGTACTAGTCACAAACCACCGACTCCGCACAAATGCTATCGCTAACTGTGCAGGGCTAATGTTGTGGCGTTTGGCTAATTCTACATAAGCTGCTACTGCTTCGGTAACTTTTGGTTTCAGGTAGCGTTGACCAAAGTTTTCAAACAATGTAATTCTCGTATTCTCTGGCTTACCGTTGAGATATTTACCCGTTAAAAAGCCAAATGCTAAAGGACTGTAAGCCAATAAACCAATATTTTCGTAATAAACTGCCTCAGCTAAAGCTCCATCAAATGCTCTATTAATTAAGTTGTAAGCATTTTGAATGGAAATTACTTTAGGTAATCCTAGCTGTTTGGCTGCATTACTAAATTGGGTGACTCCCCAAGGGGTTTCATTACTTAAACCAAGATAACGAATTTTTCCGGCTTGAATAATATCAGCAAAAGCTTCTAGTTGTTCAACTATCGGAACTGATGGTTTGACTTGGGTAGGGTCAAAAATTGTTTGCCCAAAGCGCGGAACATAGCGGTCGGGCCAATGAATTTGGTACAGGTCGATATAGTCGGTTTGTAATCTTTTGAGACTATCATCTACAGCTTGTTTAATATTATCGCGTTCTATAGCTTCTGCTCCGCCACGCAGCCATTTAAAGCCTCTCCCTGGGCCAGCAATTTTAGTGGCGACGATGACTTGATCTCGCTGCTGATTTTTTAACCATTCTCCGATATAGGTTTCAGTAAAGCCATAAGTTTCTTTACTTGGTGGTACTGGATACATTTCTGCAGCATCAATAAAATTAATACCGTTGGCAATAGCATAGTCTAATTGTTGATGGGATTCTTCTATGCTATTTTGTCGTCCATAGGTCATTGTCCCAAGACAAATTTCCGAAACTTTTAGGTCACTCTCGCCTAATTGGTTATAACGCATATTTTCTGTGTTGTTTATTGTTAGGTTTTACTGCCAACTGATGAGCGTATTTGGCTTTTTTTTGAGTTCAAAGTGCCAATTTTTGCTAAATTTTATCCCAGTCTCCTATAAAAATACTGTATGTTTATCGATTTATCGTAGATTTTACCAGAAATTACAGAGATTTTTAATTCGCGGCAAAACTATCCTAACTTGCTTGCTTTCTGAAATTGTATGTGCTAGATTTTGCATGGAAAGCAAACAACGGTAAGCCAGTCGGTAAACCGTTGTTTAATAGCACTGATATCACAGCTAAATGGGCGGTAATTATAGAGAGTGCTGGAGTTAATCTCTAGCCTCTCATCTTTCTTATCGTCGGTTATAAATAGCAAAATTTCCTCTAAGGCTGAGAAGATCAGCAATTGCGATCGCTCAGTGACTGACCTTATACTTTCTTCAATTATGACTAAAGTTTTAATTCTTGATGTCAATCAACAGCCTCTATCTCCCGTACGTATTAGTCATGCCAGAGTACTATTATCTCAAGGTAAAGCGGCTGTCTTTCAAAGATATCCCTTCACAATCATCTTGAAAGAGTCTGTTTCACAGATCAAGCCAGAGCAACTTGCTTTGAAACTTCAACCTATTACAGTTATTAGCAAAAAAAAGAAGATTGGGATTAATAATTGATCAAGAGCTTACACCCTTATTTATTCAAAGGAGTCCAATTACCAGAAGGGACAAACGCTGCCCAATACTGCGGATGTTCATATTCCTTACTTTGAAGCAATTCCAACTGTGCAGCCCGCAAAGCCTCATGTCTCCCCTTTCCGGCTTGCAAATTTTGGTAATATTTCACCATCAATTCCTGAGTCGCCGCATCATCTACTAACCACAAACTCAACACCTGAGTTTGAGAACCGGCAATTACCAAAGCCCGACGCAAACCATACACCCCATCGCCAACTTTCACATCACCCTTACCAGTGTCACAAGCCGACAGCACAACTAATTGATTAGAACGCAAATCTAAACCAGCCACCTCCAAAGCCGTCAACACACCATCATCACTACCGTTTTTAACTTGATTGCGTTTATTTGCACCAGCCAACGCCAACCCAGAACGTAACAACGGGTTTTCAACTTCTATAATCTTCGCTTGATTTGGTGTTAATTCTAAATCTCGTGAGGCGTTGAGATTTTGTTCCACATCAGTAATAAAAAAACCGTGAGTTGCCAAATGCAAAATGCTGGGACTGTGTAATTGTTTAACAGCCGTTTCTGTTGCATCTTTACCTAACAGTAACTTGGCATTTGGTAAAATCTTTTTAATCGCTACTGCTTCCTCTTTAGTTGCAGGTAATGAGTCAAATTCTAAGTTTGCTAAATCACCAGAACCGCGGTTTTGTAAACCACGCGAACTAGTTGTTTTAGCAGAAGCTACAGTTTGGGTTTGGTTATTGTAGTCAATATCTGCCAGGACTACGGGTGCAGAAGCATTGTGATTCTTTGATTGAAAATGTAATAAATCCCGCCCACTGGTGAGGTAAGAAAAAGCATAACGCTGAATTAAAAATTTATCTTGCTCATCTTTTAAAGCCTCAAAGGGAATTAATGTTAATTGCCCATCGGGAGAGATTAAAATATGACGCGCATCACCCAATAAAGGGCGGATGGGTGCGATTAATTTTTCATCTAATGTCCGCGCCAGCTTTTTAAATGTTCTTCCTGTGGCTAATGCTGCTCTAAAATCAATAGCTAACTTATCAATTTCTGCCGCTTCACCTAAATCAAGTAACTTCGGTTCACCCTTTGAATGCAACACCGCCGCCGCATAATGTGGTTTACCGAATTTTTGAGCATCTGTTTTGGCTTTAGCGTTGAATGGTTCATATTGAACAATTTCTACTAAGGCTGCATCTTTGGGTATCTTGGCTTGAATTGCTGCTAACTCTACTGATTGGGTTTGTTGACGAAATTCAGCACTTTGACTACTAATTGCTGCTTCTAACTTTTCTCTTTCTGCTTCGAGTTGTTCTAGTTGAGTTTTCAGGTTAGCAGCTTGTTTTTCTGGCTGAGAGTAGATTAAGGCTGAAAGTTGCTGTTGTACTTGCAGCCATTGAGTGAATAATTTTTGAGTTTCGGGGTTTTTGTCGAGTTTACTGCGTAAGATTTGGATACTGTCAGCTACAGCGTCTAACACCAAACTTTTGCGACGGAGTACAGTAGTTAATGCTAGAGATGCTGCGGCTTGATTATTGCGAGCTTCTTGTAGAGATAGAGAAATAGTAGCATCAGTGGTGCCTGAAAAAGTTCTAATGTAATCCTGTTTGCTTTTTTCGGAGCCGACAGCAAAAATTAAATTCAGATTTTGTGCTTGAACTTCTAACCCACGGCGTAAGAAATCGGTAGCACGAGTGATATCACCCTTTGCAATATACAGCCCAGCCAAATTATTCAAGCTAGTGGCGACAAGGGAATGTTCCTGACCCAGCACCTCCTCTAAAATAGCCAGAGCACGGATATACAGGGGTTCAGCTTGTTCATATTGCCTCTGTGAATAATACATATCTGCCAAATTATTCAAGCTATAGGCGACATCGGGATGTTTTTTACCCAGCATCTTCTCTCTAATAGCCAGAGCGCAAAGATACAGCGATTCAGCTTGTTTATATTTCCTCTGTGAATCATACAGCCCTGCCAAATTACTCAAGATAGTGGCAACATCGTGATGTTCTTTACCCAGCATCTTCTCTCTAATAGCCAGAGCGCGGAGATACAGGGGTTCAGCTTGTTCATATTGCCCCTGTGTTTTATGCAGTAGTGCCAGATTATTTAAGCTAGTGGCGACCGAAAGATGTTCTTTGCCCAACACCTTCTCATCAATAACCAAGGAGCGTTGATACAATTGTTCCGCTTGTTGATAATTCCCCTGTGAAGTGTAAAGTACTGCCAAATTATTCAAGCTAGTGGAGATATCGGGATGTTCTTTTTCCAGAACTTTCTCTCTAATCGCCAACGCACGTTCTGCTAAGGGAATAGCAATAGTGTATTTACCTTCTTGATATAATTTTATTACTTGCTGATTCAGTTCTAAAGCTTCTTTTAAAGCAGCTTGCTCCTCTAGTGAATATGCGGGAGTTTGCTGTTGTGCTATTCCTGTGACTGGCATACTTAACAATACACCTGTTGCGATCGCACCAGCCACCATCCAAGGTGCAAGACATATACCCGCAGCATTAATCTCGCTAAATAACTTTTTCACAGTCAACTCACAAGCTTGTATAGGTCAGTTATCAGTTATCAGTTATCAGTTATCAGGGTTTTAGTTGGGAATTTAACTCTTGTTAACTACCACTTTTTAGAAGTGAGGATTTTAAAATATATTGCTGATTACTGTTTACTGTTTACTGATTACTGTTAAGTACATCATGCCGGACTCAGCAATTTTCGCAAAGCAATTGTCAAAAAAATCAAAAACTCTCCTATTCCTCTCTGCGCCTTTGCGCCTCTGCGTGAAAAAATCCCCTATTTTATAACACCTAACGCAGAAAATTTCCTGACACTTCCACCTCAAAGGCTCACTTTTCAACCTCAGAACCTCAACGTTCGAGTAAAAAGGCTCAACATTCACCCTCAGAACCTCAAAGTTTGAGTAAAAAGGTTCAACATTTAACCTCAAAACACCAAACTTCGAGTAAAAAGGCTCAACTTTTAACCTCAAAACACCAAACTTTGAGTAAAAAGGTTCAACATTCACCTTCAGAACTTCAACATTGAGCTTTAAAACCCCATGTACCAATACGGTTCAGTTAAGAGAATAGTAGCGTAACCCAACAAAGTATGCGTAAATGTTGGGTTCCGTTCCTCCACCCAACCTACACCAGTCTAAGTTGTTGCCTTAACTTAACTGTATTGCTCCGTTTACCATACAATTTACTTAATTGATGGCAAAAAAAGTAATAATGAAAAAAACCAGAACCCCGGCTTTGATAAAACCGAGGTTCTGGTTGCTTAAAAAGACTTGATGACTACATCAAAATTACTTGGTGCTTTCAGCAGGTTTACCAATCATTTTGGCAGCATTTTCTTCACTTTCGAGAATACCGAACTCAATCAACAATTCTTCTAATTCTTCCATTTCAATTGGGGTAGGAATTTTGAGATTTTCGTTGTTGATGATTTTGTTAGCTAAGGTGCGGTATTCGTTAGCTTGGTTGCTGTCGGGTGCGTACTCGTTCACTGTCATCCGGCGCAATTCAGCGTGTTGAACAATATTGTCACGGGGTACAAAGTGAATCATTTGGGTGTTCAACCGTTTTGCCAAGGTTTCGATGAGTTCGTGTTCCCGGTCTGTCTTACGGCTGTTACAAATCAAACCACCCAAACGCACACCACCGGAGTGAGCGTATTTCAAAATACCACGAGCGATGTTGTTTGCAGCGTACATCGCCATCATTTCACCTGATGTCACGATGTAGATTTCTTGTGCTTTGTTTTCGCGGATAGGCATTGCGAAACCACCACATACAACGTCGCCTAATACGTCATAAGATACGAAATCAACATCTTGGTAAGCGCCGTTTTCTTCTAAGAAGTTAATGGCGGTAATAATACCACGACCAGCGCAACCTACACCGGGTTCTGGCCCACCAGACTCTACGCACTTCACACCACGGAAACCGGTGAGCATGACTTCTTCGAGTTCTAAGTCTTCTACTGCACCACGTTCAGCAGCCAAGTGTAATACTGTAGTTTGTGCTTTAGAGTGCAGCATCAAACGAGTAGAGTCAGCTTTAGGGTCGCAACCTACAATGAGGATGCGTTGACCCATTTCTGCCATTGCTGCCAAGGTGTTTTGAGAAGTGGTAGATTTACCAATACCGCCTTTACCGTAGAAAGCGATTTGTCTGATTTTTTTGTCAATACTCATGGTTGGTGTTTTCCTACAATTAATTTGATTGCAAAGTTCGAGAGTCAATAATGGTTAAAGGCGGCATATATGAGAATTTGGATTGCAGAAATATTGCAAGTATTACAAAATGCAGATTTCAATAACGCCAATTTGAGAAAAATTGGACATAAACTTTACAGGTTGGTGTAATTAAATCCCCATCGGTTGCTCAAGCCTTAAGAATGGTGACAATGGCAATAGACATTTCCCTAGGTTTTGATAAACCTAACCAACCAAAATTGCACTCCACTCTGAATGGCTCTTACTTACAATTTGCCTGGTTTGAATAGGTCAAATTTTTGCAAAACTTATGCTGTTAGTTGCTTTTTTGGTATTGCTTGCAAATATTCCTGAAAATTGCTCAATTTGCTAGTAATTAATGCAATAAAATCAATCTTTTATGACAAAGATAGGTTAATTTAACTTGCATTATTTTCAGTAACCATGCTGATTTATTTTAGAATGCCAGCTTGTACTAAGAGTCTTTCTTCCCAGGCTCCTAGAGTAATTTTTTCTGGCTGATAATACTAGCTTGTATAGCCACTTGTTACTAGTAATTATCTAAGCAAGTGATCACTGACTTCAAGTTTGTACTGAGGTTACAATCCTGTTTTTCTGGCTAATTTCTACCGTTAGCAAAAGCGTCACGATATTGAAGTGGATTTACCAGAGCAAAAGGACTTTATTGAGGTAAACTCAATATTTTTTTGAAGTCTTTTGCGTTCTTGCTTTTTGATTCCTATAGTCAGCTTAACACCGTTTGATTAATTTACTTATCGAAATTTGAAGTATTTTTGCTTTTAGTTGATGATGCTGAATAAATATTTTACTTAAACATGAGTAATGTTATGAGCTTGGGGAGATTATAAAGTTTTGCCTGACATTTTAATTTTTCTGGTTTGTTTGATTTGAACTAATAACACAAGTCAGTTAGAAGTCTGAATGTTACCTAAATTCACATCTTGCACCTAGCCCCAGCGAATGGAATTCGCGGCTATACAAACGAAGTCCGCCTACGCGGACTAACGCAATATCAAGGGTTTGGAACCCGCGCAGGCGGGTTTTGTCTGTGTAGCTGCGACTGAAGTCGCAGGCGTGCAAGATATGTGTAAATAGAATTGAGGCATCGCTCTACTATCCCGATATCATCACTTCATTCTGTAAAAGCTAATGAAAACAATTATGACTGGGAGCCAAACAAGTGCAAATCACAAAGCGCAATATCGAGTTAAGAGTAGATGACAGCTTGATGCGTGTTTATGTCGCTTCTCCTAAACCAGCTGGAACTTACCCAGGTATTTTGTTTTATAGCGATATTTATCAATTAGGTAGTCCGATGATTCGTTTGGTAAACTACCTAGCAGGATTTGGTTATGTTGTCGCTGCACCCGAAATTTTTCACCGCCTTGAAACTGTTGGTACAGTTATTGAGCCAGATGATTTGGGGAGAATGCGCGGTAATGATGATGCGCGCAGAACAGCGATCGCAGAGTATGATGCAGATTGTCATGCTGTAATTGATTTTCTCAAAACCGACGCGGCGGTTAACCCTGATAAAATCGGCACTCTTGGTTTTTGCATCGGCGGACATTTATCTTTTCGCGCCGCCTTCCAAAACGAAATCAAAGCTGCTGTTTGCTGTTACCCGACTGGTATCCCCAGTGGCAAACTTGGTCAAGGCATAGCAGATACTATTCATAGAGTGAGTGAAATTAAAGGCGAATTACTGCTGATACTCGGTACTCTTGATCCTCACATCCCAGAAAGCGATCGCCATATCTTAATTAAAGCAATTGAAGATGCTAATGTAACTCATCAAGTATTTTTATACGAAGCGGAACATACTTTCATGCGCGATGATGGTTATCGCTACGACGCAGCTGCGGCTACCTCCGCTTGGGCTGAAATTATCACTTTCTGGCAACGTGTATTTTGACGTGGCGGATAAAATGCGAAATGGGATGAAGGGCGATCGCCCTCTTTGAATCTCAGTCAACCCATGTTATTGTTCTACCAGAAATATTTAGGATGCTTTACGCTTTGCCTCCACGACTGGGAGGCATTTATTTTTGGTAGGGAATGGGGAGTAGGGAGTAGGAACTAGGGTATGATACTGTGACCTATCCCCAGCCAAGAACTTTTTCAGCAAGCCCTAGTACAGCAAGGCAAAAGTAAAAAGAACGAATAAGGATACTACAAGCCTTTTAGCAATTTCTTATAGTCTGTTTATTTACGCCGGCCTGTACTAGCTAATTCTTCATTCCTGTAGTGGCAATACCACGAATGAACTGGCGTTGCCCAATCAAAAACAGGATCATGACTGGCACAGTTGCAATAGTCACTGCTGCCATCATTAAAGGCCAGTTGTTGGTAAATTGTTCTTGAAACTCTGCTAATGCTAACTGTACGGTTCTTAATTCGGGGCGTGTGGTAAATACTAAAGGCTTAAATAAATCGTTCCATTCGCCAATAAAGGTAAACAAAAACAGCGTCACTAAAGCAGGACGGGCTAGGGGTAGTAATACACGCCATAAAATTTGTAACCTGTTTGCGCCGTCAATCGTTGCTGCTTCTTCTAGTTCTACAGGAATAGTTTGAAAATATTGCCGTAATAGGAATATGCCAAAGCCGTTAACAGCCGTTGGTAAAATCAATGCGCCGTAGGTATTGATTAAGTTGCCCCACTTCAACACTAAGAATATAGGGATAACTAATAACTGAAAAGGTATCACCAAAGTGGCTAAGACAACTAATAGTAGAGCTTGTCTACCGCGAAATTTCAACCGAGCCAGCGCGTAACCAGCTAGTGCAGAAGTAATTAACTGAAATGCCGTCACTGCGATCGCAACTAACGTAGAATTAGCAAATGCCAAGAGGAACTTCCCTTGTTGCCACGCATCATGGTAATTACTGAAAGACCAACTTTTCGGACATAATTCTAGTGTTGCGCCAGAAGGTGCAAAAGATGTGAGAAAAACAATCAAAAGTGGTGCTAATACAATTAATGCTCCCAGCAGCAGCACTGCCAAGCTAGCAATATCGCCAGAAGTTTGATTCCAATTAGGTTTAACCATAAGTATAAGTAATAAATAGCAGTAGCTAGGGGCAGAATTTTAAGGGTGAGGGAGAAAATGACACTTAACCATTGACAAATGACTATTGACAAATGACAAATGAATTAGCATTTTACATTTGTTTCTTTAGAACTAGAGCATCGCCCCCAGCAAAAGCTAATCTATTACATAGTGACTTGTTAAGTTAAATTAAACAACAGTGAAGATTATGCCCAATTCTGAGGGCAAATTAAACGTCTGTATCAAATAATTCATTTTACAGGAGTGAACTTACCATGCAGCAGGTGGCAGCCGAATTAGGAATTGACTTCCAAAGTGAAACATACAAAGATGCCTATAGTCGAATTAATGCGATCGTGATTGAAGGGGAACAAGAAGCATTCGATAATTACACCAAACTAGCCCAACTGCTGCCTGATAATCATGATGATTTGATTCGTTTGTCGAAAATGGAAAGCCGCCACAAAAAAGGGTTTGAAGCCTGTGGTCGTAACTTAAGCGTCACACCAGATTTGCAATTTGCCAAGGAGTTTTTTGCACCTCTGCACGACAATTTTAAAATAGCAGCAGCCGCAGGTAAAGTTGTTACTTGCTTATTGATTCAATCTTTGATTATTGAATGTTTTGCGATCGCCGCATACAACATTTACATTCCCGTTGCCGATGATTTCGCTCGTAAAATTACTGAGGGAGTAGTAAAAGACGAATACAGTCACTTAAATTTTGGTGAAGTTTGGCTCAAAGAAAACTTTGAAGCATCAAAGGCTGAACTTGAAGAAGCAAATCGTCAAAACCTACCCATAGTTTGGAAAATGCTCAACCAAGTAGCGGACGATGCCCTGATTTTGGGAATGGAAAAAGACGCTTTAGTCGAAGACTTCATGATTCAATACGGTGAAGCGTTGAGTAATATAGGCTTCACAACCAGAGACATCATGCGTTTGTCAGCTTACGGACTCACCGCTGCTTAAAAAGTATGAAGAATGAAGTGTGAAATTTAGACTTCATACTTCACACTTCATACTTCACACATCACGCTTTATTGTATTTTTAAGGTTAAGTATAGTCACTTACCTACTCAGTTCCACGCTTTCGACGCAGCACACGCCTAATAAATCAATAATGTTTGGTCTAATTGGACATCTGACTAGTTTAGAACACGCTCAAGCGGTAGCTCAACAATTGGGATACCCAGAATATGCCGACCAAGGGCTAGATTTTTGGTGCAGCGCCCCGCCGCAGATTGTTGATCATATTAAAGTTACCAGTCTGACTGGAGAAACCATAGAAGGCAAGTATGTAGAGTCTTGCTTTCTGCCGGAAATGCTGGCTAATCGTAGGATTAAAGCAGCTACACGCAAAATTTTAAATGCAATGGCTCACGCACAAAAGCATGATATTGACATCACAGCTTTAGGCGGTTTTTCATCCATCATTTTTGAGAACTTTAATTTAGAACAATTTGGCCAAGTCCGCAACGTCACATTAGAATTTGAACGCTTCACTACAGGCAACACACACACAGCTTATATTATCTGTCGGCAGGTCGAAGCAGCTGCAAAACAAGTAGGAATTGAACTGTCGAAAGCAACAGTCGCTATCTGTGGCGCAACTGGGGATATTGGTAGTGCAGTGACACGCTGGCTAGATGCCAAAACTGATGTCAAAGAAATTTTACTGATTGCCCGTAACCAAGAACGCCTCAAGAATTTACAAGACGAACTGGGGCGGGGAAAAATCATGGCTTTGGATGAAGCTTTACCCGAAGCTGATATTGTAGTTTGGGTAGCGAGTATGCCCAAAGGTGTAGAAATTGACCCCACTGTGTTGAAACAACCTTGCCTACTAATTGATGGCGGCTATCCTAAAAATCTAGCCACGAAAATTCAGCATCCTGACGTTCATATACTCAACGGTGGCATTGTTGAACATTCTTTAGATATTGACTGGAAAATTATGCAAATCGTCAATATGGAAGTGCCAGAACGCCAGCTATTTGCTTGTTTTGCCGAAGCTATGCTATTGGAATTTGAGAAGTTACATACGAACTTTTCTTGGGGGCGCAATCAGATTACCGTAGACAAAATGGAGCAGATTGGTCAAGCATCGGTGAAACACGGCTTTAGACCACTGCTGCTTTAACAAAGTAAAAAGTAAAAAGGTAAAAGAATCTTTTTACTTTTGCCTTTTGCCTTTTGCCTTTTGACTTCCTAAATATCCACTCCCCAATCCCTAGTTTATATGGCTACTACCGAGCGTAAACCACTACTGTTGGATTTTGAAAAGCCGTTAGCAGAACTCTCAAACAGAATTGAGCAGATTCGGCAACTTGCAGATGAAAATGGTGTTGATGTATCTGGTGAAATTCGCAAACTAGAAGCACGCGCCACAAAACTGCGTGAGGAGATTTTTAGCACCCTATCCCCAGCACAACGACTGCAAGTTGCTCGTCATCCTCGACGACCAAGTACTCTTGATTACATTCAAGCGATTACCGATGAATGGATGGAGTTACATGGCGATCGCTGTGGTGGTGATGATCCTGCTTTAATTGGTGGTGTGGCTCGTTTGGGTGGACAACCTGTAGTCATGTTGGGTCATCAAAAAGGCCGCGACACCAAAGATAATATTGCGCGCAATTTTGGTATGGCTACCCCTGGCGGCTACCGCAAAGCTATGCGCTTGATGGAACACGCCAATAAGTTTAGGATGCCAGTTTTGTCTTTTATTGATACGCCAGGGGCTTTGCCCACTGTGGTTGCCGAAAGACAAGGCGCAGGGGAAGCGATCGCTTATAATTTACGAGAAATGTTTTCTCTGGATGTGCCAATTATTTGCACAGTGATTGGTGAAGGTGGTTCTGGTGGGGCGCTCGGCGTGGGCGTTGGCGATAGGCTGCTGATGTTTGAACACTCTGTCTATACCGTTGCCACACCTGAAGCCTGTGCAGCTATCTTGTGGAAAGATGCTAGTAAAGCTCCGCAAGCTGCTGTGGCTTTAAAAATTACCTCCCACGACTTAAAAAACCTGGGAATTATTGACCAAATTTTGTCTGAACCAGTTGGTGGGGCGCATTCTGATCCTCTAGAAGCCGCAACCACACTCAAACAAGCACTTTTAGAAAACTTAGACGAACTCAAACAGTTAACATCACAAGAAAGACGACAACTACGTTACGAAAAATTCCGCAAAATCGGCGTTTTTACCGAAATTGGTCACTAGCAATTTAAAGCTCATTCAAAGTTTCAATAGCAGTGTTATAATTGCCTGTGGTTCGTAAAGATTTTTAACAATCTTCTCAACCGCAGGCATTTGTATATATTATGAATCGACTCTATTAAATGAGAGATTTGTGTAGTATTGTGTAGCTCACTGCGAGTAGACAACCCAAATTTCCAGCAGATAACTGGGAAACAACGGATGGGAAGAAATACCCACGTTGACAATTACTATAGCAATTGTCAAAAAAAATTATCGGAATTTAAGGTTAGTTTAATCTATCTAATCCGAAAGACTTGAATAATTGGGTGGCCAAAGGCTTGCGGAACTGCCAAAAAAATTGGAGACAGCATGAGTATTGAGCAGAAACGACGTGCCTTAATTACTGGGGCAAGTAGTGGGATTGGCAAAGCAACTGCTTTAGCATTTGCCAAAGCAGGAATAGACGTTGCTTTAGTCAGCCGTTCTTTAGATAAATTAGAGGCGGTAGCAACAGCAGCCAAGCAAACAGGAGTAGAAGCCAAAGCTTATGCGCTAGATTTAGCGAACTTATCGCAAGTAGAAGCAAAAATCCAAGCGATCGCCCAAGATTTTGGCAACATAGATATTTTGGTCAACAATGCTGGCATAGGCTACACAGGTACTATTAGCGAAACCAGTTTGGAAGACTGGCAGAAAGTCATCAACCTCAACCTCACCAGTGTATTTGCGTGCATTAAAGGGATTTTACCGGGAATGCGCGATCGCAGCACAGGCACAATTATCAATGTCGCCTCCATCGCTGCCAAGCAAGCCTTTGCTGGCTGGGGAGCTTATTGCGTCAGCAAAACAGGACTCCTCGCTCTTTCTCAAACCCTAGCACAAGAAGAACGTCCCCACGGCATCCGCGTGAGTGCGATTTGTCCTGGTTCTGTCAATACAGAAATTTGGGATAGCGAAACAGTGAATGCCGACTTTGACCGTTCAAAAATGCTAACTCCAGAAATTGTGGCTCAGTCAATTCTCCACACTGCTTTATTACCACCACAAGCAGTCATTGATGAATTAATTCTGATGCCTAATGCGGGTACTTTTTAGTCATTTGTCCTTTGTGATGGACAAATAACCATTGACTCATAACAAACATCCAAATTCTTACTCAAAGTTACATCATGACTATTGCTAGTTCTAACGGTTCCAATCGTTCTCAATCTCCTCTGATTCAGGACTTGGCAGATGCCATTAATACCAGACCCGATCGCAACACCCACGACGGACGACAACCTAATTTGCAACCGCCTTCTGAGGAACATCTGGAGCAAATGATGGATGCCGTTAGAACCATAATAGTGGGCGTAGGCGAAGACCCAGACCGCGAAGGACTATTAAAAACTCCTAAGCGCGTTGCTGAAGCTATGCGGTTTCTTACCAGTGGCTACAACCAATCCTTAGAAGAACTGCTCAATGGCGCCATTTTCGATGAAGGTCATAACGAGATGGTATTAGTTCGAGATATTACCTTTTTTAGCCTCTGCGAACACCACATGCTGCCTTTTATGGGTAGAGCGCACGTTGCTTACATTCCTAACCAAAAAGTTGTGGGCTTAAGCAAGTTAGCCCGGATTGTGGAAATGTATTCTCGCAGAATGCAAGTGCAAGAAAGACTGACTCGCCAAATCGCCGAAGCAATTCAGACAATTTTAGAACCTCAAGGTGTGGCAGTCGTGATGGAAGCGACTCATATGTGCATGGTGATGCGTGGTGTGCAAAAACCTGGTTCTTGGACTGTCACCAGTGCTATGCTAGGTGTCTTCCAAGATGAACAAAAAACCCGCGAAGAATTCTTGAACTTGATTCGCCACCAACCGTCATTCTTTTAGAAGTGTGAGGTATGAAGTGTGAAGTATGAAAAATTAAATCTCATACTTCATGCTTCTCCTTTAGGCTTTCAACCTGTCAAATAGTAGTGCTACTTTATTTAAATCCTTATCTCCGGGTTTAATTTCTACGCCACTAGATAAATCTATGCCGCCAGGGTTGACTTGGCTTAAAGCTTGGAGAATGTTGTCTGGTGTTAAGCCTCCAGCTAAAAACCACGGACGACTGGGGTGAAATTGTTCTAACATTTTCCAATCTAAAGTTTGACCTGTGCCGCCTAACTGCTGGGGGTGATAGGCATCTAGCAACAAAGTATCTACGTGTTGGCTGTAAGTAGATGCTTGGGTCAAATGTTCAATGTTGCGGATTCTTAGAGCTTTGAGAATTTCAACATGAGGTATTTGTTGGCGTAATTGGTGACAAAAATCAGTAGATTCGTCTCCGTGTAACTGCACACCAGTTAAACCCGAATCATGTACAACTTGGCTAATCTGTTCAATGGGAGCGTTGGCAAACACACCAATTTTGTCAATGTTATCTGGTAATTCTGTCACGGCTGCATGAATTTGGGATGCAGTGACATAACGAGGCGAGCCTGGTACACAGATAAATCCTATCGCCGTTGCGCCTAAAGAAGCGATCGCTTTAGCCTGCTGTGGTTGAGTGACGCCGCAAATTTTGACCCGCATATAATTTTCAAGAGCGAATTTTTGCTAATAATTTTTGGTTGCTTACTCAGTAATTCTATAATTTTGGAGGTTTGATGAATTTTGTCATTTAGGAGACAAAACCTCGATGTTATCAAATTTACTGGCAGCCGTTGACACTGTTCCCGCCACCCCTGCGTGGACTCCTACAGTCGGAATCATCATTAGCATCAGCAGCATAGTCATTCTTTTGCTATCTACCCGAATTGAAAAACCGCAAGTAGGGGCAAAATTGCCAGTCCTACCCGTAAGTGTTCCTACATTTATTGCGGCTATGGCTTTTGGTCATATCATCGGTATCGGGATCGTTTTAGGGTTGACTAATATTGGTCGCCTGTAAATTGGAAATGACAGAGAAGTAAAATTCTCTGTAACTTCCCATCTCTAAAAGCTGATTCTCGTTCTTTCTCCGGCAACATGACAGGCAATATTAGTTCAGTATAATTTTTGTTGCTGCTGTTAACTCAAGACAGATGACATCAAAATTTATGACTGATAAATTAATTAATTGCTTCTTGCTGGAGAAAGAAAGACAATTTGAGAATTACTTTTTTGGATAAAATTGCCCCTAAAGCGAAGCTCATCAACAATTGAAAGCTTTGAAGAAAAAAGTTTAAATATTATTTCTAATTTTTGTCACTACCCAGAGAAATTAGCATTCCAGAGGCTTAATTGTCTATTCTGGAAGTAGGAGCCTATTAAAAAACAATCTTCAATTAGGTGATTCTTATTGGAGGGTGCGATTAATTGGAGATTTTTAGTTTCAAAAAATACATAAATTTAGAATTAACTGCTGAAAATATCTAGTTTTAGGACAATGTAATGCAAACAAATTGGAAAATTGGGACTTTATTCGGCATCCCGTTATTTTTAGACCCGTTGTGGTTTGTAATTTTGGGGCTAGCAACCTTGAATTTTGGTGTAGCTTACCAAGAATGGGGGGCGACTATAGCCTGGAGTGCGGGAATAGTCATGGCGCTACTGCTATTTGCTTCTGTACTGTTACACGAATTAGGTCATAGTTTAGCAGCGCGATCGCAAGGCATTAAAGTTAATTCTATTACCCTGTTTTTATTTGGGGGAATTGCCGCCATTGAAGAAGAGTCTAAAACTCCTGGTAAAGCATTTCAAGTAGCGATCGCCGGGCCTTTGGTAAGTGTTGGGCTATTTTTCTTATTGCGACTGGTAGCAATTGCTATCCCTGATAGTAATCCTCTCAGTATCATGGTGGGAGACTTAGCCAGAATTAACTTAGTCGTAGCCTTATTTAACTTAATTCCTGGCTTGCCCTTAGATGGTGGTCAAGTGTTAAAAGCAGCACTATGGAAAGTGACAGGCGATCGCTTTCAAGCGGTACACTGGGCAGCAAAGGCAGGACAAATTTTAGGATATGCGGCGATCGCATCTGGATTTGCGGTAGACTTCTTTACAAGAGAATTGGTACTCGGTTTATGGATTGCGCTGATAGGTTGGTTTGCCATTCGTAACGCTAATTCCTACGACCGCGTAACCACCTTACAAGAATCCTTACTGAAAATTGTCGCTAGTGATGCGATGACTCGTGACTTTCGGGTAGTTGATGCTGACCAAACTTTACGCACCTTCGCCGACTCATATTTATTAGACACGGCTGCGCCACAAGTTTATTTTGCTGCTTCTGACGGTCGTTACCGTGGTATGGTTGCCATTGACGATTTACGCTTAGTCGAAAGAAGCGAATGGGAAACTCGCACTCTCCAAAGTATCGTCCATCCCTTGACAGAAATACCAACTGTTACCGAATCAACTTCTATCGCTGAAGTCATCAACAAATTAGACAATGAACAGTTACCACGCATCACCGTGCTTTCTCCTGCTGGTGCTGTAGCGGGTGTAATTGACCGGGGGGATATTGTCAGTGCAGTTGCACAAAAGTTAAGTATTCCATTCACCGATGTTGAGATTAAGCGCGTCAAAGAAGAGGGGAGTTATCCGCCAGGTTTGCAGTTGGGTGTAATTGCCAAGTCTACTGTTAATTAAATTTTTAACCGCCGATGCACACGGATGAATAGACCTCTTGCATAAATCTTTTTTTGTCTCGCGCAAAGGCAAGGCAGCGCGTTGGGCGGGTTTCCCGACTTGAAGCGACTGCCGCGCAAAGACGCAAAGAAAAGCTCGCAAATATTGACTTGTGCAAAAACTAGAGTTGATGATTCGTGAGTGTTGGCGGTTATTGTTTGAAATGAATCACAAAGGACACAAAGAGTGCAAAGAAATAAGAATTTGAGAGGATTGTTTTACTAAGATGTAGTGAAATTTAAGTTTTATGAGACAGCGTTTTTTTAATCATTATGAGGGCTTGTTCATAAGTAGGATCATTATCTTCCTGATGGCTGTCATAGTGAGATTCAAAATCATCTTCTCCTGTACAACAAAGATAATTTGTACCTACAACCCAACACGGGCTAATTCCTAGAGCTTTTGCCAAGCTTTCATGGCGTTTCATCGAGTCAAAATTTAATGAGACAGGCTGCCGAAGAATTTTTTCTATATCAAGCACAGCATATTCTTTCCCAAATGCACTACATAGTTTTATGCTGTCTCCGCCTTGAGTTTCACCCTCTGTCTGCTTACCCATTGATTGTCCTGGTTGCCATTGTTTATCGCACCAAGTTATATACTCATCTAACATTTGACCATTACAAGAAAGGTGATACCAAAGATTCAGGCTGTCTATTACAAAAACAGCTAATACTGAACAACTAAATTGTCTAGATAGATGAGATGACAAACAAACCATTGCAGCTTGTTGACCATTTAAATACTTTCGCAGTATAGATTTTAAATTTGATTCTGTTTGTATAATTTTGGGGAGGTTATGTGGATAACCTGTTGAAGCTATATCATATAAAACTGTATATCCATTAATGGTTGGGGAAATGTAAGCATCTAAATTAATGTGAGACAAGTAAGCGAGTAACTCATCTTGTGAAACTCCCCATAAACTAATGTTTGAATATCGAGTTCCCATAATAATCAAGCAATTTAATTTAAATTGTTAGCTATATCCATACTCTTGCATTCTTCTTTGCGCCTCTGCGCCTCTGCGTGAAACAAAAAATCCTCCGCGCACCTCCGCGTTAACCTCAGCGTACCTCTGCGTTTATCTCCCCCCACTCCAACTCTGATAAAGGCTGCACCTCAACCTCTATCGCAAAACAATCTCTCGCCGCACCAACCAAAGCCGTCATAATCTCCTCTAAACTCAAAGAAAACTGCACATCACTCAACGACTCTCCACCAAATACCTTCGCAAACAATTCCATATCAGGTTGCAAACGCATAGAACCATGCTGCAAAATTACATCACCCCGCCGCATCTGTGCGCTACCAATAAATTTCGCGCCATTGGGTAAAATTAAATCTGCACCTGTCGCCGTACCAAAACAGTTAGGGTTATGAATATAGCCTCGCCCATCTGTACCATAGCTTAATTCCACACCGAGCGATCGCCATCCTTCAATCAAAAATTCACAAATCTTGGCATATACTTCCAAACGATTCCCACTCAATCCTGATGTAATCACAGAGTATGTTAAATCGCCTTGATGTAGTACCGCCCTTCCACCAGTAGGACGGCGAACTATATCGAGTTTTTCACCTTGCCAAGTCAAATTCTGCCATGCTTCGGGATATTGCCGTTGATGATAACCAAGAGAAATAGCAGCTGGCGACCAAGTATAAAAGCGCAGAGTGGCAGGTTGTTTTCCTGAATGGTGCTGTTCTAATAACCATTTATCAATTGCCATCTGCACGTTACCAGATGCTTTTAGTAAAGGAATCAGTCGCCAAACTTGCTTGCGAGACATTAATACTTACACTGCACTAAACTCAGATTGTAAAGCTTCATCGTTGTTGTCGGCGAGTGTTGCCACAATTGTAATTAACCGCGAAACTTCACCAGGTGATAACTCAGCTAGTGTGCGTGTGGAGATGACTACAACTTTGTCTTCAATTATCCCAAAACGCGCTTCCAAGGTGCTAGAGCAGTTCATTTCCAACAGTTTTCGCATTAATTTGGTTTCGTCTTTGACAGGTAATTTCAAGACTACAGCCCAAACCGTAATTGTATCTTCATCGGTTTTTCCGGTAAGTCGGACGAACACTTCCACGCTACCGTAGTTAAACTTCCATAGATAACCACCGTCTTGAGTATGGCTAACCATTGCGCTGTCATCTTGTTCTAAAGAGTCGATGACGTTTTCAATGATTTCTACGTGATTGATAGTTGCTGTCTCCTCAATTAAATTCTTGATGAATTCGTCGTTAGTTAATGCTTCTTGGTAGCTTGCCATACAGATTTTTGACCCAATAAGTTTACTCGTTTATCTACACATACTTTATAGCTTGTACACAAAATTAGTTTTAGCTCCCTGGGTGATATTGTCAGGAGCGTAAACTTCGGAAAAATTACTTGTAATATATTTTTACTGCACCTGTTCTGCTCAAAGGGTGTAGCACACAGAAAGACTCAGCTAATAAGGATGCCTGTTACTATGTCATCTCTCTCTCAAGCGGTGCAAACTGGTGATGTTCGCCAATTGGGGATTAATCCTCATCACTGGTATGTAGTTGCACGTAGCCACGAAGTTACAAATAAACCTTTGGGAGTAACATTATGGCATCAGGCGATCGCCCTTTATCGTGATAGTATAGGCAAGGTTCACGCTTTAGAAGACCGTTGCCCCCATCGCCAAGTTAAACTGAGTCACGGACAAGTTCTCGGTGATGAATTGGAATGTGCTTATCACGGTTGGCGTTTCAATTCCTCAGGAGAGTGTGCAACGGTTCCTTATTTAGCCGCAAATCAGAAACTACCAAATTGTCAAATTCGCCGTTATCCAGTTAAAGAACAAGACGGTTTTATTTGGTTATTTCCTAGTGATAGAGAACCATCTGTAGAACCGTTAGGTTTACCAGAGTGGAATCATTTAAATTATATTGCTTCAGTTGCAGTTATTAACTGTCAAGCTCATTATTCTTATTTAATTGAAAACTTGATGGATATGTATCATGGACATTTACATCAAGATTTACAAGCTTGGGCAGAAGCTTCATTACAAGATATTGATGAAAATGATCACCGTGTAGATGCTCATTACATAGCGCAAAGTTATTATAAAATAGACAAAATTTGGTCTATATCACAATTATTTTTTCCCGCCTTGCGATGCTTACATCCTGAACCGTTAGATGTAAGTTATATTTATCCCCACTGGATGTCTACACTAGGTAAAGACTTTAAGATTTACTGTTTATTTTGTCCTATCAATGAAACACAAACCAAAGCTTACTTAGTTCATTTCACATCATTAAATGCCTTTTGGCGATTGCATAAATTACCAATTTGGTTTCGGCGGTTTGTTAAAGATAGTTTATTCAACGCTGCAAAAAAGTTACTTGATGGCTTGGTAGTTCAAGATGTGCAAATGATTGAAGAAGAGCAACAAGCATATTTGCAAAATACCCAAAGGCGCAATTATGAATTAAATCGAGCATTAACAAGTGTGCAGCACTTAATAAAAAAACAGGCAGCAAATAATTGCAGTTAAGGAGGCAGGAGTTAATCCTCATAAATAAATTTAGGGGATTTGACAAGGACGCAATATTTCTTGTGCTTCGCATCTGGAAATATATTTTTATCCTGGGCATAAATAATGGTGCTTAAACCCTTTTGGCAGAGGGCAAAAATATATTTTCTTTCTCCAGCCTCCAGCATAGCTGCCTTTCTTCGGTGACAAAGTGAACAACTAAATCGAAAATATCAATCTAATTTTTAATTAAATTTATATTGCCTATACATAAACAATTACCCGGAGAATGTTAAAAAGCATCACAAATATTAGTTACATCTGACTGAAGTAACAAACACAAAAATTGTGATGCTTGGTTTTGTACGGTTGTTAATCTCTAAAGTATGTGTATCTCTGTAGGAGAATAAAGTAAATTTCGCTTTTACTCAATAGTTGCCAATTTGCAAACAAGCACAATTATTGAGCTACTACTGTCTGTAATATGACATCAACCCAGTAGTTAGTATTATTGTAACTATTATTAGGGAAAACACCACCAGATTGAGTGTATACATACACTCCATTAGGATTATCAACCGTGGGGCTTAACGCACTTAGTGGGCCGTTATCTATACCTTTAAAATCTAAATCTGCGGAATACTGCCCTGTACTGGCAAAATAAGAAGCAATGTATGTTTCTCCCGCAACCACGGAAACTGGCGGATAAATTTGAACTGTTTGCCAACCAGGAGTGGGCCCTTGTCCTTCTATAGCTACTCCTGAACCTAGTAACCTACCATCTTCACTCCATACATGAGCTTGATAGCCAGAGGGGATAGGAACTTGTCTGTAAAAGCGAACGGCGACAATTTTACCGCTTTCTCTTGTTGTAAACTTCACGCCTACTTCTACTGGTCTGGTCTCGCTATCCGGGACATTACTCATAGGTTTAGCAGAAGTACACCAAAGCGAATGATTTTCTGTGACTGTTTGTGCGGAAATTGGTAGTAATGAAAAAGATACTGTTGCTAATCCTGTTAGCAACACTGTACTACTAAGATGTTTTAAATGGGTTAGATGCTGCCCTTTGATGTATGGCATTGTAAATTTCCTTATGATAACTGTACTAAACTTAGGTATTTGTACCAGAGTATTTTAAAGTTAGCAATATCGATCTGTAAGATTTTATCAAAAGAAAATAATTACCCGGATTATTTATTAAACTTATAGTAAAACAAATATTAAATTTTTATTATTGTTATTCTCATAACTCAGGGATCACGAGAAAATATTACTCCCAAATAATTGATAATATTTATTACTTTCACAAGCTTTGATTTCAGGCTAATTCATAGCGATCGCTTTTCGTGACTCAATCTCCCATCAAAATGAAGTTTTTACCTGAAACTAGATAGTTAGCTAAATGTGACCACTGTTGGCTAGTACAGGGCAAAATAAAAACAGTTAGAGCGACGTAAAACGCCATCCTGTCAATGAGCTACTGCCTTAACCCCCGCTGTCCCAAGCCAGAAAATCCCCACGATGTTAAGTTTTGCCAAACTTGTGGTTCTAAGTTACTGCTTAAAGAACGCTACCGTGCTATCAAACCGATAGGACAAGGTGGTTTTGGCAGAACTTTTTTAGCAGTTGACGAAGATAAACCGTCAAAACCAAGCTGTGTCATCAAGCAATTTTATCCCCAAGCTCAAGGTACAAATACTGTACAAAAAGCTGTGGAGTTATTTAACCAAGAAGCTGTGCAGTTAGATGAATTGGGTAAACATCCTCAAATTCCTGAACTGCTGGCATATTTTACTCAAGATGATAGGCAGTATCTAGTACAAGAATTTATTAATGGGCAGAATTTAGCGCAGGAATTGGCACAACACGGAGCTTTTAGTGAAACTCAGATTTATCAACTGTTGCATGATTTATTGCCAGTACTGCAATTTTGTCATATGAGACAAGTAATTCATCGTGATATTAAGCCAGAGAATATTATTTTACGTGAGCATGATCGCAAACTAGTTTTAGTAGATTTTGGGGCAGCTAAATCTGCAGTGGGTACAGCGTTAAATCGAACTGGTACTAGTATTGGTAGCCCTGAATATGTCGCCCCAGAACAAATCAGAGGTAGGGCGTTATTTGCTAGTGATATTTATAGTTTAGGGGCTACTTGTATTAACTTATTAACTGGGCGATCGCCATTTGATTCTTATGATACCAATCATGGCACTTGGGTATGGCAGCAATACCTAAAAACTCCCATCAGCAATCATTTAACTCGCATTCTCAATAAAATGCTAGAAAGCATTCCAGCCAAACGCTATCAAACAGTCGATGAACTTCTGCAAGATTTAAATCAACAAACACCAAAAGTTAATACTCCTACTCCAGCCTCACCTACTTTACCGCCTACAGTTGTGAATCAAACACCTAGTCAAATTGATTTAGAACTAGAAGAATTAAAAACACAATTGACAGTGGCTAAAAATCAACCTCAACCAAATAAAGTGCAGCCAGTAAATTCAAATACTCAGCCTGCTAGTAAAAGTGAAATAGATAAAGAGTTAGAAGAATTAAAAGCTAAATATTTGGGGAATAATCAAAATCCATAAGTAAGCTTGTCGGCATCATTGGTCAAATTAGTTTTATTTTTTAAATTATTGGTTCTCAATCAGAAAGTGACCCTGAAATTCAGAGTCACTTTCTCAGGTAAAAAGCGTAGCAATTTAAACTTTCACAATATACTCATAAATTAGAGGAGCGAAAGTTTATTTTGTAGCCTCTTCGATGGGAACCCACTCAGTATGGAAAGCACCTGGTTTGTCGAGGCGTAGATAGGTGTGTGCGCCGAAGTAGTCGCGTTGTGCTTGAGTAAGGTTTTGAGGCAGGCGATCGCGGCGATAGCTGTCAAAATAATCTAAAGAAGCACTAAACGCGGGTACTGGAATACCTAATTGTGCAGCTGTTACAATTACTTCCCGCCAAGCTGTTTGTCTGTCAAGAATTGTTTGCTTAAATTCGGGAGCTAATAACAAGTTGGGCAATGCAGGATTTTCGTTAAATGCCTTCTTAATCTTATTCAAGAAGCCAGCGCGAATAATACAGCCACCTTTCCAAATGCGAGCCAATTCACTCAGATTCAAATTCCAATTAAAGGTTTTGGAAGCTGTAGATAGCAACGCCATCCCTTGAGCGTAAGAACAAATCTTAGAGCAGTACAGAGCATCACGTACTTTGTTGATAAACTCTTTGCTGTTGCCGCTATACTTGCCACTGGGGCCTGTCAGCTGCTTAGATGCTGCTACCCGCTCATCTTTAATCGAAGAGATAATCCGAGCATTTACAGCTGCGGTAATTGTAGGAATAGAAACACCCAATTCCAAAGCAGTTTGTACAGTCCAACGACCAGTACCCTTTTGACCTGCTGCGTCCACAATTAAGTCTACTAAAGGTAGGCTGGTGTCGGGGTCAATGTAGGGGAAGATATTTGCTGTAATCTCAATCAAAAATGAATTGAGTTCATCAGTGGTGTTCCATTCAGCAAATACTTCGTGAAGCTGATTGTGGTCAAGTCCACCGGCATTTTTCAGCAAATCGTAGGCTTCAGCAATTAACTGCATATCGCCATACTCGATACCGTTGTGTACCATCTTCACGTAGTGACCTGAACCACCAGGGCCAACGTAAGTTACACAAGGGCCATCATCGACTTGGGCAGCAATTTTGTTGAAAATTGGTGAGAGATATTCATAAGAACTTTGTGTACCACCAGGCATGAGTGAAGGGCCGTTTAATGCACCTTCTTCACCACCACTCACACCCATACCAAGAAAGCGCAAACCTAATGGTTCTAATTCTTCAGTACGTCTTTGAGTATCTTCAAACCAAGAGTTGCCACCGTCGATGATGATATCGCCTTCATCTAGTAAGGGTTTTAGCTGTTGAATTACCGCATCCACGGGTTTACCAGCTTGTACCATCACTAGAATCTTGCGGGGACGTTCCAATGAGGCCACAAATTCTTCTAAAGTAAAGGCGGCTTTGACGTTCCGTCCAGGCGCGCGGTTTGCCATAAAGGCATCGGTTTTTTCGCGGGAGCGGTTGTATACTGCAATTGGAAAGCCATTACGTTCTACGTTCAGAGCGATATTCTCGCCCATAACGGCTAATCCAATCACACCAAAGCTTTGTAGTGTCATAACTTATTGGCTAACTCTTGCAGTTTCTTTCTCATCTTTAAGGGTAATCCGAGATTTTCTCTTCTCCCCTAAAGAAGACATTAAGAGTTGCTTGAACTCACAAAAGCTCAGAACTAACATCACATATAACAAATTTTAAATTGTATCTAAATCAACAATTTCCGTGCAAAATTTGCAAAATTGGAATATTGAGTTAAAGAGGCTAGGGATGCAGGAGGCTGAAGAATGGAGGCTAAAATTTCATACTTCATACTTCATACTTCACACTTCAGACTTTTCTAGCCTCTAGTGAACAATTAAGGAGTAACCAAAAATGCTGGCATACATCCTAGCTTTGGTAGTTGGTTTTGGTAGTTTGGGTCTATACATATCAGCTTTCTTTTTCCCTGAAATCCACCGTAAGAATGATTTTATTTGGAGTGGTATTGGCCTGTTTTATGCTTTAGTATTATGGGTTTTTGCACCTCGGATTTGGGGAGGTTTATTACTAGGCCATGTGGCTAGTGTGGCACTTTTAGTCTGGTTTGGTTGGCAAACTTTATCACTGCGGCGACAAGTCACCCCACAACTACAACAAACTCCCGTACCTAGTTCTGAAGAAGTGACAGCATCGCTTCAGCAACAAGTAAATAAGCTATCTCTGCAAGAACGCTTAGGTAAATTGCAACAAGGTTTAGGTAGCGTTTTTAGTGGAGCCAAGAATAAAGCACAAAAGCCTGTGATTAAAAGGACTCCTGATGCAGCAAATGAAAAACCTGCTGTGGAAATTATCGATAAAACCACTGCTATACCTGAAGCACCTTTGACTGAGGAAGCAACACCCACTACAGACACCGAAGCAACAACCGAAACTGTTCCAGAAGTAATTCCACCCCATCCCCCATCCCCGGAATTGGTGGAAGCAGCACAAGCACACCCAGAACCAGAAGACAAAGAACCCGTCGCTGTAGAAGAAATTGCGCCTGATGCTGTGCTTGCTCCCCCTGCCGAAGCACCACCAGAACAAACACCACCGAATAGTTAGGCTAGTTAAATAGAGTGAAACCCAGCTTGAATTTCATATCATGTTGGGTTTTGCTTGTATCAAAGTGGCGATCGCACAAATTAAACTAGCTACTAAATAAACGAGGGAGATAGGAGTCTTATTGAGTCAACAAAATTAAACACTGCTAAAAATTAGTGTATTTTAAGCAGTGCAACCCGCTAATTTAAGCTTGTAGTAATGCCTGAAATCGTGCATCTTCCCGAATACTGTCAAAATCAGGGTTTCTTTTTGCTTCTCTACGACATCGGGAAGAGTTGATATTTATTGCTTTTTGTAGGTTTTCAATTGCTAACTCAATATTTCCTTGCAAAGCATAACAGCAAGCTTTGCCATAATAGCCACTCTCATCATCTGGTTTTAGTTGTAGTGCTTTTTCACAACTAGCCATTGCTTCTTGGTAGCGTCCTGCGCGAGCTAGTATGATACCTTGATTAGTCCACAATAAAGGCTCCTCTAGTAGAATTTTTTTGGCTTCATTTATATTAGCCAGTGCTTCTTCATAACGTCCTAAAAAACTCAGGGTTAAACTCTTAGAATTCAAGTAAGTTGGCTCATTAGGTGTAATATTTAAGGCTTTATTATAACTAGATAATGCTTCATCATAACGTTTTAAATCATTTAATAAATCACCTTGATAGAACCATGCCTCAGAGTAGTTATCCTTCCTTTCTAAGGCTCTATCGTAGCTAGCTAATGCTTCATTATAACGTTCTAAATTAATTAGTGCATAGCCTCGATCAAGCCATGCCCTGAAGAAGTCATCCTTAATTGCTAAACCTTTATCGTAGCTAGCTAATGCTTCATTATAACGTTCTAAATTAATTAGTGCATAGCCTCGATTAAACCATGCTTCAGGGAAGTCATCTTTAATCACCAAAGCTCTATCACAGCTAATTATTGCATCTTCATAACGCTTTAAACTTATCAACAAAGCACCCCGATTACTCCAAGTTTCGGAGAAGTCATCTTGAATTGCCAAGGCTTTTTCCTGGATAGCCAAAGCCTCTTCGTATTCTCCTAATTTATACAGATGATCACTGATATCTAAAAACAGACGACTGCTGAATTCAGGATGAGTATTAGTATAAATAAATTCAGCTTGTTCAATAGCTTGAAGTAGCAAATCCTTTCGCTGATTAGGGTGGCTCCTTAACGCTGTATATACAAGCCCAGCATATTTACCTAGACCATCTTTTAAAAAGTCAACTTGAGTGAAACAAGGCCTTATTGCTGCTTCTATCTCTTCTTTGGAAGGGCCTGTTCCATCTTGATAGTCAATATCATATTTAGCTGGCTCATTTGCTAACATTACCCAACTAAATAGAAATCCCAATTTTATGCTTTTCAAAAACTTCTCAGTTGAATCAGGTAACAGGCGATAATTTTCTACTGCTAATTCTGTAACAACTGCTGCAAAAGGAATCATGACTACTTCAAATTGCTTCATATAGCGAGAAGCAAATAAATGGTAAATGAATTCACGTTGGCCTTCATCCCTTCTTGCAAAAAGTGCATGATAAATAAATTCAGCAGTGCATTGCCGCCAGTCAGCATTTTCGTATTTTTGTGGCTCAGGGCTATCTGATGTAACTTCTTGGTTTGCCCTTTGCTCAAAATATTTAGCTAGTAGTTCATGTGTTTCTCGGAATCGGGTTTTATCATCCTGGCAAAACGAAAGGCGAAAAATATCACGGGCTACGTCATCAAGTCGGTAGCGACCTTGAACAAATTCAACAAAGTCACATTTTGTTAGCCAATCAAAACAGTTGCTAGTTGCACAAGCACCAGTTTCAAAATCTATTCCTTTCTTTTGCATTAAATACTCAATTAATGAGCGGTCAAACCCACGACAACAGGCGGCTAATTGAACTATCTGTTTTTGGTGTGTACTCAATCCTTGCAATAGCAGATTAGTGATGGCTTGGTTGCCACGCGAAAAATCAATATCTCTATTTGTTTCCTTTTCGCGTTTAATCCAGTTGAGATAATAAGGTAAACCTTTAGTCGCGTTATATATTTTTTGAATTTCACCAGATTTGGTAATGCCTATATGTTGAAGATATTCTTTAGTTTGTTCTTTACTAAATTCATCTAGCCTTTGTTCATATATCAAATCCCGATCCTGCTGTAACTTTCGCCAACTTTCTTTTTCAAGTAAAGAACGTCTTCCAGCTACAACAATGCGAACAGGATTAGATTTTAAAGTTGTATCTTCTAATAAATATTGCCACAGCCAAGTATCAATATCTGAAGGTGCTTTTTCATAAGTATCTAAAATTAACACAATTGATGGCTTATGCTTGTGAGCTTTCTGGATTAAACCTTGAGCAAAGGCATGAGTTAACTTTGGTATTGGTTCAAGCATTAACTCCTGAAGCTCTTTGTTGTTCTTCGTTGCTGGATGCTTTTGCAATAGTTCTTGCATACGCTCTTTGCTGGATTTTATTGCTTGTGGTGTATCTGATAACATTCCTCCAGCCTTGACCACAGCATCCAGACCTAAACTTAACGCTGTTGCAGGATCTCCTAAATGGGCTGCACCTGTTGCTAGTAACATTCCTGTTCCCAGTTCAAGCCAATCTTTAACCGTGTTTTGTTGTTCTGTATCAACTGATTTGCCTTGAACTGGTTCAGTTTTTAACTTATAAAAAGTTTCTTCATATTGCTCATAAACTGATGTAAAGGGGTCGGGTTTAGACAAAATATCTGTTCGTAAAAGTCCTGTACGCTTTGGTAATTGCTCATAAAGCTTTACCATTAACTTCAGTGGCGTTTCGATACCCGGTGTAAGACCAAATGACACTTCTGCAAAGTCAGCTTGCGGTTCGTGCATCTCTTTGAGTTTCTTTGTCAGGGTTGTTTTACCAACTCCTCCAAACCCATAAATCTGAAATAGTAGTGGGTTAGACTCTGGAGATTCCAGTGCTTTTGTAAATTTAGCGAGAAAGTCTTGAGCTTGCTTACGCGATATGTAGTAAGGTACGGGAGATGTCATCTGGCAACGAAAATATTTAAGTAAGATGTATAGATTTTAGCCACTACAATATTTAAAAGCATATAGCTGAAGTTAATCTAATAATTTAATTTCTTCGATATTGAATTCCAACTTTTCAAATTTGTCATATTTTAAAGTGCTATTAATTACCGAAACCTGCACAGGTGAGCAAAAGAGTTAATTTTAGACTTCCTGCCATCTTCTATAATTGATAAAACCTGCACATATATTCTTAGGCATGAAGCTGTGACGGAAACTGGAAGTTACAAAGACACTGTAAATCTACCTAAAACTAATTTTGAAATGCGGGCTAACGCCATCAAGCGTGAACCGGAAATTCAGAAGTTTTGGGCAGAAAATCAAATTTTTGAACGCCTATCACAAGAAAATCCAGGCGAATTATTTATACTGCACGATGGCCCTCCCTACGCAAATGGCTCTCTGCATATTGGTCATGCCTTAAATAAAATTCTTAAAGATATTATTAATCGCTACCAGTTGTTACAAGGGCGTAAGGTTCGTTATGTGCCTGGTTGGGACTGCCACGGCTTACCAATTGAACTGAAGGTTTTGCAAAATCTCAAGTCGGCAGAACGTCAGAGTTTAACGCCTTTGCAATTGCGGCAAAAAGCTAAGGAATTTGCTTTAGCAACAGTAGATGACCAACGTAAAAGTTTCAAACGCTACGGTGTTTGGGGTGACTGGGATAACCCATATCTGACGCTGAAGCCGGAATATGAGGCGGCGCAAATTGGGGTGTTTGGTCAGATGTATTTGAAAGGTTACATCTACCGGGGTTTGAAGCCGGTTCACTGGAGTCCTAGTTCTCAGACGGCTTTGGCTGAGGCGGAGTTGGAATATCCAGAAGGGCATACTTCGCGGAGTATTTATGCGGCGTTCCCTGTGACGGGTTTGGCTGAGGCGGTTAAGTCGGTTTTGGGTGAGTATTTGCCTGATTTGGGCGTGGCTGTGTGGACTACTACGCCTTGGACAATTCCGGGGAATTTGGCGGTGGCGGTTAATGGGGATTTGAATTATGCTTTGGTGGAAGTTTCGCGCAAAGGCGCAGAGACGCAGAGTCAATTCAAGTATTTGATTGTGGCGGCGGATTTGGTGGAACGGTTGGCGGCGACTATCTCGGCTGAGTTGACGGTGAAGGCTACTTTTAAGGGTAAGGAGTTAGAACATACTACTTACCGTCATCCTTTATATGACCGAGAAAGTCCGGTTATAGTTGGCGGTGATTACATTACTACTGAGTCGGGTACTGGGTTAGTACATACTGCCCCTGGTCACGGTCAAGAAGACTACATTGTTGGTCAGCGTTACGGTTTGCCAATTCTTGCACCAGTTGATGATCATGGCAACTTTACCGAGGAAGCGGGACAGTTTGCAGGGTTGAATGTATTGGGTGACGGAAATCAGGCGGTGATTGATGCTTTGACGGCGGCGGGTTCGCTGTTGAAGGAGGAAGCTTACGCCCATAAGTATCCTTATGACTGGCGGACGAAGAAACCAACGATTTTCCGGGCGACGGAACAGTGGTTTGCTTCAGTGGAAGGATTTAGAGAAGATGCATTAAAGGCGATCGCATCTGTAAAATGGATACCAGCCCAAGGTGAAAATCGCATCACGCCAATGGTGGCGGAACGTTCTGACTGGTGTATTTCTCGTCAGCGTGCTTGGGGTGTGCCAATTCCCGTATTCTACGATGAGGAAACTGGCGAACCACTCCTGAATGAGGAAACTATCAACCATGTTCAAGCTATCATCGCCGAAAAAGGTTCTGATGCTTGGTGGGAATTGTCGGTAGAAGAATTATTACCGGGAGCTTATCGTAACAACGGCAAGTCTTACCGCAGAGGTACAGACACAATGGATGTATGGTTTGATTCTGGTTCGTCTTGGGCGGCTGTGGCCAAGCAACGTCCAGAGTTACGCTACCCGGCTGATATGTATTTAGAAGGTTCTGACCAACATCGCGGTTGGTTCCAGTCGAGTTTGCTGACTAGTGTAGCGGTAAATGGCACTGCACCTTACAAAACTGTGTTAACTCACGGCTTTGCTTTGGATGAACAAGGTCGGAAAATGAGTAAATCAGAAGGAAATGTGGTTGACCCCTATGCCATCATTGAAGGCGGGAAAAATCAAAAATCAGACCCGGCGTATGGTGCAGATGTATTGAGATTGTGGGTATCTTCAGTAGACTACTCTGGTGATGTCCGCATTGGGAAAAACATCATCAAGCAACTGAACGATGTGCGCGGAAAGATTCGCAATACGGCGCGGTTCTTGTTAGGTAGCTTGCATGATTTTGACCCAGAAAAAGATGCAGTACCCTTTGAGGAATTACCAGACTTAGATAAATATATGCTGCACCGCATTCGTGAGGTGTTCCAGGAAGTAACAGAAGCGTTTGAAAGTTTCCAATTCTTCCGGTTCTTCCAAACGGTGCAGAATTTCTGTGTCGTGGATTTATCTAACTTCTATTTAGATATCGCCAAGGATCGATTGTACATCAGTGCGCCCCACTCTTTCCGCCGTCGCAGTTGTCAGACAGTGATACACATCGCTTTAGAAAATTTAGCACGAGCGATCGCACCTGTTCTCTGCCATACTGCGGAAGATATCTGGCAATTTCTCCCCTACAAAACACCTTACAAATCAGTGTTTGAAGCTGGTTGGGTGCAGTTAGAAGATAAGTGGCATAATCCCAAATTGGCGGAGTTTTGGCAACAACTCCGCCAAATCCGTACTGATGTCAACAAGGTATTAGAGCAAGCGAGGGTAGAAAAGTTAATCGGTTCTTCTCTAGAGTCAAAAATATTGCTCTATGTCAAAGATGACAAATTACGGTCTTCTGTAAATACCCTGAATTCTGGAGTTGGTAACGGTATCGATGAACTCCGTTATTTATTCCTTTCCTCACAGGTGGAAATGCTAGATGCTGCTGACAAACTGCAAGATGTGAAATACAACTCGCAGTCTGATAACTGGGGAATTGGGGTAGTGAATGCCGATGGCGAAAAATGCGATCGCTGTTGGAACTACTCAACCCATGTGGGAGAATCACAAGAGCATCCTTTATTGTGTGAAAGGTGCATCCCTGCCTTAGTTGGTGAGTTTTAAAACAGGTTTAACATGAATGTAGAGACGTTTGATCAAACGTTTCTACATTTATTTAGGAATTTATATTTTCCAAGATGATGAACACCCAATCACCTGTAACCACAGACTTCTTAGGAATGGTGCTGAAAATGCAACCAAACATCATCGTAAGTGACGAGCAACTTTTTGATTTCTGTCAAGTAAACCGTGATTTTCGTATTGAACGTAATCACCAGGGAGAATTATTGATTATGCCCCCCACAGGCTCAGAAACAGATGAACGCAATTTTAATTTAATTGTCCAGTTAGGTATTTGGACAAAGCAAGATGGTACAGGTGTAGGTTTTGGTTCTAGCGGTGGTTTTACCTTACCTAACGGTGCAGTGCGTTCTCCTGATGCAGCCTGGATAAAAAAAGCCAGATGGGAAACAATAACTCTAGAACAAAGAAAGAGGTTTGCACCTATTTGTCCTGAATTTGTAGTGGAATTGCGTTCAGAGACAGATAATTTGAAGACATTACAAGAAAAAATGGCAGAATATATAGCTAATGGTACAGAATTAGGTTGGTTAATCGATAGAAAACAACAAAAAGTATTTATTTATCGTCCTGAAAAAGCTGTAGAGGAATTAGATCATCCTTCGACATTAAGCGGTGAAAATCTATTACCAGGATTTGTTTTAGATTTAAGTCAAATTTGGTAAGCGGATAATATTATAAATAAAATTGCTAAAGCCTTTATCCATTATTTTAATGCCTGCAAATAAATAACTTCTCATTGCATAATAGTTTAACTGTCAGCGTTGATTGAATCTGCGGGAACTACTCAATCTATATGGGAGAATCACCAGAGCATCCATTATTTTGCAAAAGTAGAGACGTTATATATAACGTCTCTAAAAAGAATTATTACAACTTCTGCAACAACTCTTGAGTTAACTGCAAAAATGCTTTAGAACCAGCAGATTGAGGTGCATTCAATACAGCCGGACTAAAACTATCAACGGCTTTCGCCACATTAATATCAACTGGGATTTGTGCCTTACAAATTTGTTCTACACCAAAATCTTCCACAACTCGGTGCATAACTTGTTTGTAATATCTGCCAGTCAGCAAATTAGTATTGCACATACTAAAGACAATTCCCAGCATTTTGATATTTATTTTCGCTTCTTGTTCGTGACTATCTTTTAACTGGCCGATGCGTCTTTCTAAAAGTTGAATTCCTACGACAGATAAAGGTTCTGGCTTGGCGGGGAGGATGTAAAAATCACTAGCAGCTAAAGCACTGCGAGTCAGCAAATTATAACCAGGAGCGCAATCTAACAGAATAAAATCATATTTATCGCGCACAGGTTTTAAAATGTTATTTATCAAGACTCGCTCAAAGCGATTCCACACAGTTTCAAAGTTTTGTTCACCAAAAGCAACTGTTTGTTTGTGCAGCATTTCTGACACCACAAACTCATCATATAAATCGATATCACCTGGTAATAAATTCAGTTCGCTAAGTCCACAAATTTGGGGTTGGATAATATCGTTAATTGTTACCTTGCTATTGGGATCTGGATTGATAACATCGTCGATTAAGTATCTAAATGTCAGCCTTTGTTTGCGAAGCTTGGCAAAGTCTAAAGGCGACATCAGACTCAGCGTGGCACTAATTTGAGTATCTAAATCTAATACCAATACCTTTTTACCGTAATTTTTCGCCAAACAAGTAGCTAAGTTGACGGTGAGAGTGGTTTTGCCTACACCGCCTTTCATATTTGCAGTAGCAATTACATATCCCATTGGTTAATTCCTCTGACGACGCATTCCCATCTAGGTAGCGTACACCCATCCTGAACAGCTAAAACTTTCGTTAAATTTAATATTTGTGGGAAATCAAAAATTAAAACTTTCAAATTATAGCAGTACCTATTTAATCACATCTTGCACCTAGCCCCAGCGAATGGAATTCGCGGCTATACAAACGTAGACGCGCAAGCGGCTTCCCGCAGGGTAGTCCGCCTATCGCGCTTGCGCTGCGCTTGGCGCACCACGCGGACTGACGAGAAATCAAGGGTTGGGAACCCGCGCAGGTGGTCACTGAGCTTGTCGAAGTGCGGGTTTTGCCTGTGTAGCCGCGACTTCAGTCGCAGGCGTGCAAGATATTTTACCTAAACTGAGGGTAATTGAACGTTTGTAGCCAATAAGCTTTGTAAACGATGCTGTTGAGAACCTACTTGGTAAAGTAAATCACCTTTCCCTAATAAGTAAGCAGAAGAGGTTTCGGTTCCTCCTAAGACAATTTTTGAGTCTGCTTCACTGGCTGTGCGTAAAGCCACACGTCCTGGTAAATTGGCGCGGATAATGGGTGTCACTACCTTAGCTTCTGGACGTTGGGTAGCAATGATTAAATGAATACCTGCGGCGCGTGCCATTGCTCCTAAACGTTTGATACTCTGTTCTAGTACGGTGCGAATTTCTTTTTCTGCCATAAAGTCTGCATATTCATCAAATATACAGACAATGCGAGGTAAAGACTTGGAAGAACGCTGGTTATAAGTGCTTAAATCAGCACATCCCGCTTTTTCAAACTGCTGATAGCGAGACTCCATCTCTGTTACTAATTCTTCCATAAGTCCGACAGCGCGATCGCTATCTTTGACGACTGGTGAATATAACCAAGCCATCCGTTCAAACTCTGGAAACGTAACGCGCTTGGGGTCAACCAAAGCAATTTTGAGATGTTGCGGTGCATAACGATATAGTAAGCTGAGGAGGAGCGATCGCAAAAATTCACTCTTACCGCTACCAGTTGTCCCACCAACTAAAAAGTGACAAGCATTCGGATCTGATAAATCAGCCTCTACTAATTCCCCTTCTATATTTACCCCAATGGCAATTTTTACAGGTGCAATTGCAGGTAAAAATTTTGCTTGAATATACTTTTCCAAATGGGCAATTTGCCTATCTGGACGGGGTAAATCAATACTGACATATCCCGCTTGCGGTGCAATTAAAGGTGCATTTGCTAACCCTAATTGCACTTGCAAATCATCCGATAACTTCAGTAAAGCATTCACTTTCACACCCAAATGAGGTTTCAATTTAACCCTGATAAAAGCAGGCCCAACAGCAGCACCTTGATAATCAACACCCACACCAAAAGATTGCAAAGTATTAATTAAAGTTTCCCCTATCTCATCAGCATTTGCTGTTTCTTGACTATCTTCTACATCTTCCTCCCCCCTTTTTAAGGGGGGCTGGGGGGGATAAAATTCTACAACACCAAAAAAAGTTTGACACTTTTGCTGTTGCGGACAAATTTTGCATAAATGCGGCTGGGTTGTTGACGGTGGTGGATTTGGAAGAGGGGATTCCCAAGTCAACCATTGCTGCATTTGTAGTAATTTATGAGGAATTAATTGATGTACTGTATTTTCTAACTGTTCCCAAGAATAACGATACTCTTTAAACTCAGGTAAGACACAATAAACCGCAGAATCAACCGGAACTTTTTTCTGTTGGTGTAACATATAACTGTAAAGTGCAACCTGAGCTAATTGCGCTGAAGGATCTACAGGTTGATAAGTTTTAAACTCCACCACACACAGGCGATTTATTTCAAAATTAAACACCAGACAGTCAAATTCACCTCTAACTAATTGTTGTGTTTTATCTGGTAGAGTAAATTTATATTCAATATTGCGTTCTTGAGATAAAAAAGTATGACTAATTAATGTCTCTGCATTGCAATGACGACGATTAGTTAACAATAATTCTGCAAAGCGTTTGATGAGTCCTTGTAATCCATTCCAAACCTGTAAAAGCGTCTGTCCTTGTTCGCCATCTTTTTGGATAGCTTTTTGTAAATAAGGAAAAAACTCAATTTGATAAAATAACTGTTGTAGTGCAGTAGTAATTTCTTCTAGATTTAACTGTGATGCAGGTGGTTTAAATAAATTACTAAACTGTGGCTCAACAATAGCTAATTTAACAAACTTATCTGCTAACTGATGAAAAGGATTACCAATACCAATAGCTGTATCTTGTGGTAAAAATATTGCTTTATCACCAAATTGATGATTGAGATAAAACAGCCTTGGACACTCAAAAGCCAATCTAACTTTAGTAACACTTAAAGCAGAATTTTGCGATTTACTTGTTAAATGCTGTGAGCCATTGTTAACCATAACAATATTGGGATGAGATATTTTAATTAGCTGATGATGCACAGCAGCTAGATAAACTGTATCCATTGCAGCATATTCTAACTGCTTTTGGCTGAGAGGGCGTTTTCCCCAATCACTTGATTGTTCTGCTATGTTGACATTAGAAAAATGACAGAGTTCAACGGCTAAAGTTTTCAGTTTTAAATTCGATGTTTGCAGTTTTTGACGTGTAATTTTTCTCGCCATTTGTAAAGTGCAAGTTACATTCTTTGCTAGATGACTTCCTAAATACTTTAAGTCAAATACAGCATTATGAAACACTTTTTCAATTTGCGGGTTAATCATGATTTGATTAATAAAATTAGTCACCAAACCATGATTATTTAGTACATCAAAAATATAGGCAGATGAGCCTGTGCTATCTGTAGGGTCAGCTAATACCTGAATCAGCGATAATTTAGGTTGGGGAGTATACCAATTAGCAATTTCTGTATCTAACCACAATATTTTAGCCGTTGTTAGTTGCGATATTACTTCTTGAATTGTGGCTGGTTCTGTCAGGTAGTGCATTGATGACATTGAATAAACATAAGTTAGGCGACTAAACAAATTAATTGGTCTTGCAACTTCGCTTTTGGGTTAATTATTTTTACTTTCTTCTCTTGACACAAAAGCTCAATTAATAACTGAACATCATTTGCTTTCACGTTAGGAAACTGCTCAACAGAATTTTTTATCAAAGTAGGTACACCCATAAAACTTTGGGTTTTAACTAGATTTACTAAAAAATCTTTAACAGGGCGTAAATCTTCCTTTTTAGAGCTTCCAGTATCTTTAACAGGTTCTTGCTTTGCAACAATTCCTAAATCCTGTAATAAAGTACATTTGTGTAAAATTTTTGATTGTCGAATTAAAGATTGTAATTCTTGTAAGTTTATTGCTCTACGTTGACTCGTCAACACTAATTCCTGAGATAGCGCAGAGTTTACCAAATTTTGATATGTTACTAAGTAGTGAACCGATGTAAGATTAGGTCTTATGTGATGATGGTTGGTATGAGTAAAAATTTGTTGATATATTTGATTCCCTGCTAGTTTTGATGTTCCTACTCCTCCGAGTCTAATTAAATATAGAGTGTGACATAAATTTTGTTGAATAGCTCTTTGGCAAGCATTCATAACATGAAAAAAGTTTGCCATACTTGCATCTTCAGTCCATACTATACCTACTCTCTCTTTTTTACCAGATTCCTGATAACTCAAAGAATAACTAGCATAGTTACCTCTTAAGAGTTTCAGCTTAATTTCCTGAATTTGTAAGGCTATCAATGTTTGTTGCAGCATCGCAATTAGATCAGGTGATGATAACAATGAAATCTTGCTATATTTATCCTGATTTTTCTTATATTCTTTTTGCCACAGCAGTTGAAACTCTGCTTGGACTTGCTCAATATTATCTGGTGGTGGAGGTGGTGGAGAGATTTTTCTTGTACCCTCAGGAGTTGTAACTAAAGGTATAGAAACCGTTCTTGGATCTATTACTTCTGTTTTTGGGTGTGGAGTCTTGATAGGAGGTGGTGTTGGAATTGTTGAAAGCTTATATTTTTGGTACTCATACCGCCCTAAAATCAAGGTGTTTCTTGGTAGAGTCTTACCACCTGGAAAATTTTTCTCTAATAATTCCTTATCTAAAGGAAAAATGGGTGAATCAGGCTTTGGATTAGCTATTTGATGTAGAGAGTTTAGACGATATATCCAAAGTGATTCTGCCTGATTTAAATTTATAGGTTTTAGTATTACTTGCTTATCTACTCTAGCTTTATCTGACTGTAAAATTCGGCAACTCTTTAGTCTCCACTCTGCTTGAACTATGCTGATGATTATGAGAAAATTTCTGAGATTGTCATTATGGATTGTAGTATTAATATTAAAAATTGGCTGAGGATTTGACTCCCAAGTTGCTTGACTCTCAACTTGATCAAAGCACAAAACTATTGGTTGATTATCAGTAGATATTTTACCAAAGTTTGCTAAAACATTCTTTGCTGCATCTTCACTATTAATACAGTGTTTAACTTTTAATATAGCCATTGACTCTTCACTTAAGTCATCGCCTCGTAACCATTCGCAAGCTAAAGGATATAATTCTGGATCAGTTAAGTCATGTAGTATGCCAAAAAATATGTCAGGATTATATATACCTACTTGTTTATATGTTTTCTTGAGTTCCTTAATAAAATTTTGGCGATCGCTGAGTAATAATTCCCATAAACTATTATTAAAAATACGCTTCTTAAGACTCTGCTTAGTAAAAGCGGATAAACTTTTAAGCCATAGTATTAATTGAGACTCTTGTTGCCCTTTCGGTATTTGAATTAAGCTATCAACTGTATAACGTAAAATATGCCGCCAAATATAATCGTTATCAGGCCAAGGGGTTATATAGGCAAAAAAAGCTCTAGAATTAAATTTAAGTTTGAGTCTAGCAAGTAAATAACTTTTACCAGAGCCAGAATCACCTGTAAGTAAAACAGTGCGAGTACGATGATCTTGTTCTACTAAGTCTAATAATTCTTCAATCTCTCTGATTGCTTCTTGATGAATTGACTCAACTACTGATTCTGACTCTTGATTTTCACTCCAAAAATTACCAGATTTTAAGTTTACAAGGTCAAAAGGATTAACCTCGCGTTTAATAATATCGTCAATTGATGTCATATCTAAATTTTGGTAAGTTAGCAACCTGAAGTGCAAGAAAAAATTATTACTGTCAGTGTTAATTAACACTGATAAAAAACAACGAACCGCCTATATTTTGAGGAATACCAGTATTTAACTGTTCTTGTGTATATTGTGTTGGATCTAACAATGTACTTAATTCAATTAGATCATTCTTTTGCAACCGATACAAAGCCTGATCTAATTCATCACGCGATAATGGCGGTTGTAATTTTTGACGTAGATGGAAAATTGGTAGATAATTCTCTGTTCCTAATTCTTTATCTAATTTCTCAATAATTCGTAAAATTTCTTCGTCATTAATATTAATGCTGGGTGGTTCAGGCGGCAATATAGGTTTAACTCGCAAAGTCTTGCGTAAAAATCTTAGATAATTACCCAGCAGTTCTAAGCTGATGGCTGGTTGAACACCTTTGTTGGGGTTGTAGTCATCCCGGAGAAACTCAATTCCTCTTTCCGTTAGCCAAACTTCAGCTTTGGTTTTTTTGAGTTGGGTTTCAGCTTCAATTAATCCGCGTTCCTTGAGGGTTTTTAATACTGTGTCTCGTTCAGCAGCTTTTAAACCAGCGATTTTGCTGGGTGCGATTTTACCAGAAGCTTTACTGATTTTCTCCAGCACCTTAAGTTCTGTGTCTGTGATAGGTACTTCTCCTGCTGGGAGTTTCAGCAAGGCTTGACCAGTAGATAAAATCTTAACCGTGGCAATCTCACGGGTATAGTCTACCAGTTCACGATCGCCTAAATCCCGACAAATTTTGTTTTTCTCAGTTTTAAACGAATTAAAGGTATTTGCACTCAATCCTGCTCGATAATTGGCAAATCCCAATAATTTTAGAAGAAACTTTAATTCATTTGTGTCCATGCTAGTCATCAAGCCTGTATATAATTTCAGCTATACTCTAGCGCGAAGGGCAATAATTTACACACCTTCTTATCGTAGCTGTAATTAATACAAGTGACTACAACATAGATAGCGATCGCATATAAACTACTGAGTTATACCTGTAAATTTTTATTAAAAAATAGAAATAATTATATACCCAAATTCTTTAAAAAATCAGGTATTTTAGTTTCTTAGTTGTTACAAATAAAGCTAATTCTGCTTTAATTGCAATTGCTTCCATCTACTCAACTTCAGCTTTAGCGACTTAGCAAATATTCGCGGTATAGTGTAAACTTGCCAAATAATCAAATTCCATAAATAGCCATACTGGGGATAACATTTCACCAGCATAATTTCTGCCATTAAATATAATCTAGTTTCTTTTAACGCACTATCCTTAACAATGTATCTGATTTGTTCTGACTTAGGCAGAGCATGACCAATAATGGCATCTTTTTGATAAAATTTTGCTTGCAAAAATAAGCCTAACAACCTATCTAAACTCCATGAAGGAACCCATTTTAGCGCACCAATAATTTTCATGGCTTGTGATAGTTCATAAAGTGCTGCTTTAACTCTTTTTGTTTGCCAAATTCTATTATTAAAGTTCTCGAAATGAATTCCGTTTTGGTCTGTTCTTTGTTTCCAAGGTAAAATTAGATGGCGAATATCGAAGGCTTTATCTAAAGGTGCAATTGGTACTTCTAGTAAACCTTGGTAATTTCCTTGTTGATAGGGAAATGGGTTTTCTGGTGTTTTTTGATCGACTGCTAATTTTTCTATATTCGGAATAGGTTCCCAGGCTTGTTGAATACGTGCTGTATCGTAATTATTAATATTTTTAATTTTGAGCCTCAAAACCCAACTTGTAGGAAATCTTTGAAAGTATTTTTGACATAATTCTAAAATATCTGGGTGCGCAAAGTCATCATCATCTAATGCCATCACATATTCACCATCGGCATTAATTAATCCTGTAAATCTTTGGATGACTTCGCCTTGATAAGGACTAATTAAAATGCTTACTCTAGGGTCATCAATGTCTTTGATATTTACGTCTGGCGGATAAACTAAAATAAATTGAATTTCACCTTTGATTTTCAATAACTGCTTTAACCAATAATCAGAATAATTGCCGCGTGTTGCAGTCACAATAGTCAAAAAAGGTTTATTATTCATGTTTTCCTTATATTGATTATGCAGAAAAATCAGTACAGTTAAAAATTAAACCTGTTCTAAAACCTCTAAAAGTGATATCAGAATAGATACTGAGTTTATCAAGATAATTTATAAGTTATAAATAACACTGGTTATGAAAAGGTTTAAATATATGCGTATTCTAATGCTATCATCAACGTTTCCGTATCCACCTAGTCGTGGCGGAACCGAAATTAGAACTTTTAATTTACTTAAATACTTGCAACAAAACCATTCTGTTACTTTGATTACGCAAAATCATAAGGATGTTTCTAGTGCAGAGGTAGAGGAATTAAGGAAATACGTAAGTGAACTGATAGTTTTCCCGATACCGCCAGAACCCCAAGAAAAAAATGCGATCGCTCGTCTAGTCGGTAAATCAGTGCGGTTCCTAGAATCTGTGCTAAAAGCCACACCGCCAAACGTGTTACATCGCTATTCACCACAGATTCAAGCCTTTGTAGATGATTATGTGCGCTTAAATAAGTGTGACGTAATTACTTGTGAACACAGTGTAAACGAAATTTATATTAAACCAGAATTTCGTCACAGTGTAAATACGGTGGTCGATGTTCACAGTTCAGTTTACGGCTGGATTCGCGGCCATTTAGAAATGGGCGCAGCGCAAAATCCACTACGCGACAGGCTTTATTTATCTTTGGTTCTCAAGCGTTACGAGCAGCGATACTGCAATAAATTTTCTAATATTGTGGTGACAACACAAGACGATCGCCAAGAATTTCTCAAACTGCGCCCTGATATTGAAATTGAAGTCATTCCCAACGGCGTAGATTTAGAACTATTTCCCTATCGTCAGCAAGACCCTGGTGGATATAAATTAGTCTTTGTGGGGGCGATGGATGCCTCACATAATGTCGATGCAGCCAGGTTTTTTGCCGTGGAAGTATTACCTAAACTGCAAGAATATTATCCCGAGACTACATTTAGTATTGTTGGTGCTAGACCGACACCAGAAGTTCTCGACTTGCAAAAGCTTCCTGGCGTTGTTGTCACTGGTCGCGTACCGTCAATGGTGGAATACTTGCATCAGTCTAGTGTGTGCGTTGTTCCGTTGCGAACTGGCTTTGGAATTAAAAATAAAACCTTAGAAGCAATGGCCGCTGGTGTACCCATAGTAGCAAGCGATCGCGGTTTAGAAGGACTAGCTGTAGATATACCCAACAAACCATTACGTGCTTTCAGGGCAAATACACCAGCAGAATACGTTACAGCTATTAGCGAATTATTCAATCATCCACATCTGCGTTCTCAATTGTCTCTCAACGGCAGACAATTAGTAGAATCTGAATTTACTTGGGATATCGCCGGAAAACTTTATGAACAAGTCTTGCTGAAAAAAACATTTTGAGAAGCTTGATGAAAAAGGCCTGTATTCAAAATTTCGCTATCTAAAAATTGTTGTCATTTTGTCGGGCAAAATTTGACATTTTTTGGGGGGAAGGTTCAAGCCCCACCCCTTGTGGGTGGCTTTATTTCCTTCTGCCTCCTGCCTCTTGCCTTCAGTTGACTTATAGGTATTGTGACTGGAATAGTTTTCAAAGGTTGATTCAAACTGTTCGCAAAGATATTGAAACGATAATGAAACCTGGCGTTGCATAAATGCGGGATGAATTAAGCATTTTTAGCAAGGTTAACTATTGATGTTTCGCGCCTTTGCGCCTACCCTGCGGGAAGCCGCTACCGCGTCTATGCGCGAAACAAAAAACATCCCTCTAATCAGCAACGCCTGAAACCTTATTTCTTTTGGAAACATGAGTTTCCTAAGCACAAATATATTTAATGTGAGAATTCAGAAGAGTTTAAGAATCTGAATAACCTTTAATAAGGAAGCTCATCGTAAGTTCTTATCAATCAAATTGTCAATGAATTTCTGGAATTGAGTAACTTTCAACAAGCATGGCAAAAAGTTGCTGAAAACAACGGCTGTGCAGGCATTGATGGCGAAACTATTGATAAATTTGCCAAGAATCAAACCATTAACATTTATCAATTGCGAGATTCTGTTAATAATGGTACTTATCAACCTTTGCCATGTAAGCAAGTAATAATGACCAAAAATAATGGGAGTACGAGACAGTTAAAAATCCCCACAGTCCGAGATAGAATTGTTCAGCAAGCTCTATTAAATGTAATTTATCCCGTGGTAGAAGCAAAATTTTCTACCTCAAGTTTTGCTTATCGTCCTAATTTATCTTATTTAAATGCAGTCGAAACAGTAGCCCAATGGCGAGACCAAGGTTATATTTGGGTATTCGATGCAGATATTGTTAAATTTTTCGATAATATTGACCACCAAAAATTATTACAAGCAGTCAGAGTCTATATAGATAATCCAGGAATTTTATGCTTAATTAAAGCTTGGATTTCCGCAGGCATACAAACCGATGAAGGACTGATATTATCACCAAAAGGCATACCCCAAGGGGCAGTAATTTCGCCAATATTAGCTAATATCTATCTACATAATTTTGATGAGACTATTACCGCAACAGATTTAAAACTTGTACGCTATGCAGATGACTTTTTGATATTAGCACAGACTCAAGAGCGCATTTTCCAAGCAAAACCCGAAATTATCCATCTTTTAGACTCTTTGGGGTTGATGATTAATCCTGAAAAAACCCAAATCACTAATTTTGCACGAGGATTTCGCTTTTTAGGACATGGTTTTTTAGAAAATGCGATTTTTCCCCTAGATACTAACTCCGAAAAGCTAAAATCTGGCATAGAAAAATTTCAAGCTAAAAAAAAAGTCCCAACACTGCACAAAAACAAAAAAAGCAAAAAAATCTACCGTTAGAACTAGATAAAATATATCTACTCGAAACTCAATCCGAAATAGCATCTCTACATCAGCCTTTCCTTGCAGAGACAGAAGTTGAACAATTATCTCCAGACAATGAAGAAGATAAAAGTCCTTGGCAGAAAAATATCTGGAATCAAGAAATGGCAGCAATATATCTACTTGAACAAGGAACAACCATTTACAAAGACTATCAACGGTTTATTATTTATGTTGCCGAAAAACCAAAACTTGAAGTTCCAATTCGAGAAGTTGAGCAAATTCTGGTTTTTGGTAATATTCAGCTATCAACCCATGTAATTAATGCTTGTTTACGCGAAAATATCACTGTCTTATTTCTCAGTCAATCTGGTCAATACCATGGTCATTTATGGAGTGAAGAATCAACCAATCTCGATAATCAATTAATTCAAATTGAACGCCGCCATGATGATTACTTTCAATTTAACGTTTCTAAAAGTATTGTTTTAGGCAAGCTGATAAATTCTAAGCAGTTACTCATACGGTTTAATCGCAAGCGCAAATTAGCAGAAGTAGAAAAAGCCATCTTTGGCATTAATCAAGACATTGATTCTCTGGATTTTGTTGATAATTTAGATTCGCTACGAGGTTACGAAGGCATTGCTGCGGCTAGATATTTTCCTGCGTTTGGCAAGTTAATTACTAATTCTAGCTTTAGTTTTGCTCAAAGATTTCGTCAACCACCAACCGATGAAATCAACTCTTTATTGAGTTTTGGCTACACATTGTTGTTTAATAATGTTTTAAGTTTTATTATTGCTGAAGGTCTTTCTCCTTATTTGGGTAATTTTCATTATGGTGAAAAGCAAAAACCTTATCTGGCTTTTGATTTGATGGAAGAATTTCGTTCTCCGATTGTTGACGGATTGGTTTTAAAGATTATTAACAATTCTGTGTTTAAACCTAAAGATTTTGAAATTATTGCTAATACGGGAGGAGTTTATTTAAGTACATCAGCTAGACGAATTTTTCTTAAATACTTTGAAAACCGGATGAATGAAGAGGTTTCTCATCCAGATGTACAGTCTATCGTCACATACCGTCATGCTGTTCAATTACAAGTAAGACGCTATAAACGGTGTTTATTATCTTCTATAAAATATGAACCTTTTTTAAGACCTGTTTAATGTTAGTCGTTGTTGTGTACGATATTCCTGATGATAAAAGACGCACAAAATTATCTAATTTTTTGGAGGGGTACGGACAAAGAATACAACTTTCTGTATTTGAATGTTTTTTAAGTTTAGAGGAGATGCGCCAACTATTCCATAAGGTAAAGGAGCAGGTGAAGGAATCGGAGGACAATGTGCGGTTCTATTGGATTTCTCAAGAAGCGGTTTCCAGGGTGTTAACTATTGGCTCTGAGAATCCCAAACCACCGCCGAAGTATTATGTTATCTAAGTTTTGGAGATTTTGATGGTGATAAATTACAAGTTCATCGACACACCTCGACAAATCGCTGAAACCCTATATTTTTCGTTGAGGTGTGTCGATTGCTTACAGGGTAAGGATTTGAGCTATGTATAATTCAGTGTTTTTATCCAAAATATATAGTGGTATATTAAGGTGTGTCGATTTGGCGGCTGAAACCCTTACTGGGTAAAGGCTCCTAGACGAACTCCCTACCGATTGGGTTAAATCGGAATAGTTGGAAACTTCGCATTCAAAATTTCCGCAACATTACTTGCATCAGCCCTACCGATTGGGTTAAATCGGAATAGTTGGAAACACCATAATGGTACTCAAGTACCAATTGGTTCTTCACCCTACCGATTGGGTTAAATCGGAATAGTTGGAAACGTTGGCCATTCACCTGGAATGCACCAACTTGACCCTACCGATTGGGTTAAATCGGAATAGTTGGAAACCACAGTGCCACATTTAGAGGAAATAAAGTGGATAGAACCCTACCGATTGGGTTAAATCGGAATAGTTGGAAACCATTCGGTTCGGTTCTTTGACCGAGAAATGTCTGTCATCCCTACCGATTGGGTTAAATCGGAATAGTTGGAAACCTTTTCTTAATTCTTCGCTAACGGTCTTTAACCCTACCGATTGGGTTAAATCGGAATAGTTGGAAACCTCCTATGAAACTGAAGCAGAAGGATGGTAGTGAACCCTACCGATTGGGTTAAATCGGAATAGTTATAAATAAAAAAGGCGTTGCTGATTAGAGGGATGTTTTTTGTTTCGCGCCTTTGCGCCTTTGCGCGAAACATCGATAGTTAACCTTGCTAAAAATGCTTAATTCATCCCGCATTTATGCAACGCCATAAAAAAATAACCCTCCTAACAATAGGAGGGTTTTTATTTAACGAATAACATCACTACAAATTAAGCCACATCAAACTTTTTATATTTAGCAATTTTGTAGTAAATATCATCTAAATAAATCACCACATCAGCTATTTGAGCAAGCTTATCGCTTAACATTTTTTTCTTAGCAACCACAGTGACTTTGACATTGCGACACTGTAAATCTGTAACTGCTGGAATAAAATCGCCATCACCACTTACAAGAATCACCTCATCTCCATTTTTAACTTCTCTCATCATGTCAACCACAATTTTGACATCATCACCAACGGTTTTAAAAGTTTGCTGTTCAGGTCTAGCTAAAATTGGCAGTTCAATCACCTCATAACGCAGATGATTTAAATAATTGAGAAATCGCTGTTGACCTTCACTAATTGGTGAATGTACACCAGTGTAATATTTAAAATTAGTCCGCAAAGCATTTTGTGAAAGTTCTATGCGTAAAGCATCATAATCAACTTCTATTTGCAAACTATCAGCCGCAAAACTTAAGTTATTACCATCTATATATACACGAGTTACTGGTTTAGGTGCTAAAACTAAATTTTCGCTAGAAGTCTGATTAAATTTCGTGGAAATATGAGTAGCTGGAGAACTGACAGGTTGTACTGTATTAACTAAGCTTTTTTCAAAGGTATTGACTGTTTTTAAAATTAGCTTTTGCTGATGTTCTAACTTTTGGATACTAGAGAGATAAAGACGCTGACGTGTATTTTGAGTTTGAACTTTTTTCTCTAGCTTTTGCAGTTCAGCCTGAGTTGCGCTGAGTTTAGCTTGCAAACCAATATTATGTTGTTGAAACTGACTAAACTGTTTTTGTTTTTCTTTTTCTAAAGAATGAACTTTTAATAGAAATCCTGTAGAAATAGCACCCATTCCCGCCAACTTTCCCATATCTCGCAACATAGGTTGATTAATTACAGAACCAGTTACTACAAATCCAACAGCAAGACCAGTAGTAACAGTCATTGCTTGAGTTAATTTCATCATATTTATCTCCGGCGTTAAAAGTTGTATGAATTCAAAGTATCAACCTGCCGGAAACACGTAATTCCACAAAATTATTTTATGTTGTTGTACCTTGAAGAAAACCCTCATTCCAAGCATGGGTTTTAATAATCCACATACAAGCACAAACCCAAACACAATATATGTTAACAAATCGTCGCGTCCTAATTTTTGCAGATAGTGACAATACATTTTTATCAGCACAAAGCTTTAACAGAAAAATCGACTGGCAAAAAATTCGTAACTATCTCGCTGACCCAAAAGAAGGGAGAGAATTAATTGAAATGGTCATTTATGTTGGCTTACCTCCAGCTAGAGAACGATTTGAAGAACAACGAAAAACTAAAGAAAAATTTATATATTGGGCAAGAAGCAATGGTTTTTTAGTTGTTGCGAAAGAAGGTAAAGCCAAAGGAGATGATTATGAAACTAATGTAGATGTTGTCATGGCGATGGATGCAATTGAATTGGCTTTAGAAGTCAAACCAGACATTGTTGTTTTAGTAACAGGAGATTCTGATTTTGCTTATTTAGCTGAAAAACTCAGAAGGCGGGGAATGCGCGTTGAAGTTGCATCTGTAGAACAATCTTTAGGGAATGAATTAAAAAATGCTGCTAATAGTGTTGTTGATTTAATTGAGGTATTTGATACATTCAACGCTCAAAATGGCAACGAAAATTATCACCGCATTGGTAATGCTAATGTCTTCGATTGATTAATGATTAGCCCCAGCGAATGTAATTCGCGGCTATACAAACAAAGTCCGCACTTCGACATGGTTCGACTGCGCTCACCAGTCGCTCAGTGACCACCTGCGCGGACTGATCAAAAATAAAGGGTTTTGCCTGTGTAGCCGCCTAGTACAAGATTTGTGTTGTCTATTGACTACTATTTCAAATTTATTTCAGGAGGTAAATAATGCAAACAATTAACGGTAAATTAATCGCTCAAGAACAAAATCAACTAAATACACTCAAGCAACAAACCCAAAGTATAATTCAACGTTGCCAACATTTAGAATCACAAATTACTACGATTAGTCAACAACAAAATACCCAGTATTTACAAGAAATAAATGCTGTAAAAAACTACGTTAATAAACTAGATAAAAAAGTAATTTATCTAGAACAAACAGTTTCTCAACAATTCAAAAAACTTGTCTTAATGAATATTTGTAGTGCAATTGGTTTAATCGGGTTGTGGTTTTGGCTAGGAAATAATATACAGCCGACACATCAAAAAAGTAAAGCACAACAACATTCCCAGTTAATTGAAATTAAACACCACTCAGTTTACTAACACATTTATGCAACGGTTGATCACAAATTAAGGAGTTGTTATGAGAGCAGTGATTAATGGCAAACTGGTTGATTTACCAGAAGGTGCAACAGTAGAAGAATTGAGAAAGAGATTACCAGAAATTGGTAATGATGACGTAATGGAAGAAGGTTTTGGGGGAACTCGACCTCTAAAAAATACAGAAGCCTTAAAAGAAGGTTCCAAAGTATGGACAGTTCCCAAAATTGTCAAAGGTTCTGCAAGTTTTGATTTTACTGCATATTAATCTTAAAGGTGAAGTATGACCATCACAATTAGTCAGGATAAATCAGGTTTTAAACCATCTGCGAGGCTTGTAGAAGAACTACAACTACTAGAAAAAGTTGCCAAGAATATTATTGTCGGAAGTAAGACAGTTGGTAACACCAAATACACGGCTATTTTAGTTAAAGGAATGCCATTATCTTCTAAAAAATTCACTGTTTCTAATACTGATGTTTTGTTTTTGTTACCTCCTGATTATCCTCGACTACCTCCAATTGGCTGCTATCTTAATTACCCTTGGAATACTACAGGAGAAGGCGACCATCACTTTACGAGACAAAGTTACTATGGTGCGCCATTTTTAAGCGAGCAAGGATGGTACTGGTACTGTGTAGGACTGGGTGGAGGATTTAATCAAGAAGTTTGGCTCAATTCTTGGAAACCCAGTAATCAGGTTGATAAAGGTCATAATTTAGCGACATTATTTGTCACCGCACGTCACGCAATTAATAGTGATGAATAGTCAATAATTAATAGCATTTGTCTGTAAATAATTGAGTGTAAGAATACTATGAAAATTCAAAAGCAGCAATCAAATATTTCTCTGCATATACCCCCAAAAATGTGGTTGCAGTTTTGCCAAGCAATGCTAAAGTATCGCTCGATGAATGAAGAAGTTATTGGGTTTTTCTTTTGTCAACGCCAGCAAATATCAAAAAATAAAATCCGCTATATTCCCAAAGCTTGGGTAGTACCTTTACCTGATTGTTACGAACGCCAATCTGCAAGCGGCTTAGTCTTAACACAGCAGTTTCATTGGCATTTGCTAAAAAATTATTTGTCTGAAGGTTTAGATGTGGTGCATATCCATACCCACGCGGGTGATATTTGTCCTGAATTTTCTTTGGTTGATGACCGTTATGAATCGGAATATTCTCGATTTATTGCGTCTCATTTCCCGAAAAAACCTCGGTTGATTTCTGGGGTATTTGATGAGTCTTTACAAAAGTCTCAGTTTAGAATCTGGGATAGAAAAGGACGCAGTTATCAAAGTATTAAATGCTGTCACTCATGGTTAGAGGTTGGAGAAAATCCAAATTCTTTGAGTAATATCAATTCAATGTTTATCCGACAGCAGATATTTGGTGATGCTTGTCAAAAACATCTGAGTGAATTGAAAGTTACTTTAATCGGTTGTGGCGGTATTGGTTCAATATTTGCAGAATTATTAGGACGTTTAGGTGTGAAAAATTGGGTATTAATTGACCCAGACCGTTTAGAACCAGTAAATCTGAATCGAATGCCGGGAGCTACACAAAAAATGGCAGAGCAGCAATGGTATAAGGTAGATTATGTGAAGTATCTCATTAAAAGAATCTATCAAACAGGTTCTTGTGTCAAAGCGATACCAACATCAGTTGAAAATGAATTAGCCAAACAAGAAATTGCATCTTCTGATTTAATTGTTGTAGCTACAGATAATCATCTTTCGCGCCAAGTCGCTCAAGAATTAGCCTTGGAATATCTGCGTCCTTTGGTTTGTTTAGGTACTCATATAGATATTAAGAAATCAGATAACCAACCACGGATGTACTGTCGTGTGACTGTTCCTCCTCTTGGCGGTGGCTGGTGTTTGATGTGCGGAAATATTATTAGTTTGCAAAGAGCCGCTTTAGAGTCTGCACCGATGGAGATTAATCAAATGGCTGCTGGTGCAGGTTATTTAGAAGGCGTTAATGACCCAGCAGTATTTTGGTTAAATAGCATTTGTGCTAGCACCGGGGTTGGGATAATTCACGGAATGGTGAGTGGCTTTTTAAATTTAGATGCTGGGATTGATTGGATTTATGAGTTCCCTGGTTCTGTTTGGCATAAAACTAATGTAGAGCATTTAGAAACTCATGATTGTTATTTTTGTGCAAATGGGAAGTGAGCAATAAAAAACCCTGCATTGATGCAGGGGTTTGATTTGATAGAAAATCATTTGATAGTTGTGAGATAATGGGAGTTAGATTGTTTCATCTAATCAATTTTTTCACCGCTTCTAGTAATTCTTGAGGAACTGTTTCAGTTTGCTCGTACTTCCAAGGGCCGACAATCATTTCTAAGTATGAGTGGTTATTCACAATTACTTCTGATTTTTCCTCTTTTGCACTGTGGATGACTGCTAAGGGAATTAATTGTTCTTGAGTGTTTTTGTCTGGTTTTTGAAAGAATTCATGCCATTGTGCTACACCCTCTAAAGAGTTACTAATAATAATGTAGTGAGTAGCACTGTGTAACAACATTTTATCAGATTCTTTTGGCTGACCGCCAATATCGATTAAGATTAAATCTGTATATTTGCGAATTTCTTGAATCACTTGAGCCTGTTGAGAGAAATATTCTGCTAGGTTTTCGGGTTGTTTCCAGCGTCCTGCAATTTTTGATAGTTCGTTAGCTAATTCTTGATTGCTAGCCATTGTTTTAGCAAACCAGTCTCCTTCTCCATCCCATGCGACTCGATGTAAATAAACTTTATTGTTCCAGCCATGATTGACTAAGGTTTGTTTTAAGGTATAGGCCAGGAGACTTTTACCGCTATCAGGTGGGCCACCAAAGACAATAGCTGCACAAGGTGGTTTGGGTACTAATTTAAATGTGTCGCCAGGAATCAATTGTGAGGAACGACTCATCACTACTACGGCTTCGGTGGTTTTCATGTTGTAACAAGCTATCCAGGAGGCTTGTTGACAGCGAATCACTAAGTAAGCATAAAGCCATAATGGTGCTTGTCCCCATAAAACTATTTCGCGGTTCCAGTCTATGTTGCTTGGCAGAGTCAAATATTTTAGAGTCTGAGGAGAGATATTCACAGCATCGATTAATAAACACTGATAGCGATCGCCTTCGATGGTAGTGAATTCATCTACTGTTAACTTTAAATTACCATTAGACTCATCATCTTTAGTAGAGTTTAAAACTTCTCCGACTTCTACATTGGGTGTGTTGTGCGTCTGTATGACTACTATTCCTTCCCTCTGAGGATAATAACAGCCTACCCAAGCCGCATTTTGAAGTTGATTAGCTAAATAACCATAAAGCCAGTTAGGTGCGCTACCATCAATTACCAATCCATGATTCCAGTTGATGTTATCTGGTAACTTTAATTCTTTGAGGACTGTAGCTGGAAGTTGCTTATTGTAAGGAATTTGGAGTTTTTGGTAAGGTTGCTGAGGGGGATGATTTTCAACAAGTAAGTTAAGTATCATGGCTGGCTGGTTTTCCTTAACTTGATAGATTTACTTTTAAGACAATACAAATTTGTGGTAGACCGCTATTCCTGGGTTAGCGATACTAGATATTGTGATGACAATATTAGGTGTCAGGTTTATGTCTACTGATTCTCCTCAATTGTTTAATTATGCGCCAACATTAGAATTGTTACGGAGTTTTTTACCCTCCAAAGCTGTGTTATCAGAGGCAGATGCTTTTAAAAAAGTCTGGAGAATATATATATATTTAAAAACTATATATGGTGATGGCATTAGTTTAGGAGAAGACCAATATATTAATTCACCTTTAGCTGGAAGTAGCACAAACTCCAAATTTAGTTTTTTAGATTGGGTAAGTCAGCTTAATATCTGCTTAAAACATCAGTCTTTGCTGCAAATACAGCCTAAATCAAATAAAGTAACGCAGCACCATAATGCTGAAGCTAATCTCAATTTACTGCAACAACTAACTATTAAAGATATTTGGCAGACGATGTTTTACAACCAAATTCAACAAGAGCAATGGCTAAAATCTTTTCAAGATTTTTATCGAGTTGATGAGATAAAAATTCAAGAATTATTAGAACTTCACCCGTTTGATAGTCAAGGTTGTGATTTCAATAATCGTACCCGTGCTTATCGGCTAGATTTTCAAAATAATTTAGCTAATCCTGAATTAAATCAATGGCTGCAACCAGTTTTTGCCTCTAATAATAAGCTCACTGGTAATTATTATCAAGTTAATTCTTGGTTAGATTTAATTCCTGAATCATTACGACAAAGTGATGATTCCAAAACAACTAATGGCTTTACTTCGGAATATATTACTAATTACGAATTAGCTGATTTTATTACGAGATTTACTCAAGGTAGTCAAAAAAGACTACTATTTGCCGCAGAGTTTATTACGTCGGCAAATATTAAAAAGTCTAAATATAATGCTATTATTAACGCTATCGAGACAAACTGGCAAGAAATTAATTCGGTCAAGCCGTTAAGAATTACTTACAAAAAATTCCAAACTTCTCAAGCAATTACAACTATTATTTATCCGGTAATATTCTATTACATTAAACGCGGAACTTATCTCTATGCTATTAATGATGTAGCAGAATTTAATTATATTTGGGAAGGTTATCGACTAGATAGGATTTTAGATGTCGAAATATTAGATTGGGAAAATCCACAAATTCCGGAAAATTTACGTCAACTCAAGGATGATGATGAATTACCGACTCCTGAAGAGGTAGAAGATTCTTTGGATGCTGATGTTTTAGGTTATGCTTTTTGGCAAGACAAAAAGATGATGTTTGTTCGATTTAATCTGAGTCATTATAGTAAATATATTCAAGATACTTCCCGCCAAGATATTTTTCAGGAAATTAATTTAGAAAATTTGGCAGAACATAGGAGTATGTTAGAGGATTTTTTCAATACAAGAGAAATGTCAGTAATTATTAAAACTTTAAAAGCACAACATCCGAAGGAACAATATGTATTTTGCATAGCTAAGTTTTATGCGGAAGATATTGATGTGTTTTTGAGAATCTTGACTTGGGGTAAAAATGTCAAAGTGATTTTACCGTTAGATTTAAAGAACAAAATCTATACTGAAATTGAATCGGCTTTGGCAGTTTATCAAGAAAACTAAATAAGTGTAATCTGGCAAGTGACAGGTAAAAATAATCATCTAAAAATATGAATGGGATTTCGGCAATGCAATCAAAGTTAACTGTTCGGTTTGAATCTGCGTTAGTATTTGCGACACAACTCCACGCGCAACAAATTAGAAAAATTAGTGGTGTTCCTTATATTAGTCATTTGTTAAGTGTTGCTGCTTTGGTGATTGAAGATGGAGGTAGTGAAGATGAGGCGATCGCAGCTTTACTTCATGATGCCATAGAAGACCAAGGCGGGGCAAGCACGGCTCAAATTATCCGTCAAAAATTTGGTGATAAAGTAGCCGATATTGTCGAAAGTTGCACTGAGTCTGATGCTGTACCTAAACCACCTTGGGAAGAATGTAAACAACAGTATCTCCAAAAAATTTCTCAAGGTTCACCAGAGGTTTTACGAGTAGTTTTAGCAGATAAAGTACACAATGCACGCTCAAATTTAACTGAATTTTATCTGTATGGAGATAAAGCATGGACTCTAGCACAACGTCAAAGAACTCTGTGGTTTTATCACTCTGTTATCGAAATTGCCCAAAAATTTGTTGATTCGCCACTATTAGCAGAATTCAAACGCATAGTTCAACAATTAGAAGCTTTAGATTCGACTACTTGAGAAGAAATACAGGATTTTTTGTGGAATTCCCCCTCTCCTAGTCAATGGCAAACTTAACAGTATAAATTGACGAAGGAGACAGCAATAATGAAATACCCAGTTCGTAAATTATCTCAACAGCCTCCTAGTATTCTTTTAGAAAAGGTAGAAAAAGAGCCGCCTTTGTGGAAATATTCTTTTACTTGGGTTTGTGCTGTGGCTGGTGTATTGTTGCTGGGTGTTCCTATCGTAATAGATAGCTTTACACATCGAGTTAATAGTGCATTTTTGGTGGATGTGTCGCTATCAAATCAACCTTATAAAGCTGAGTTAGAAAAGCTTTGTCATCAATATACTGAGCATTTAGTTGAGGGTGATATTCGCATTCAAGGAAAGTTTGCAGATAGAGCGACAATCTTAAGTAATCAGGAATTTCAAGAGCGCGATCGCCTGTCGTTACAAAACCAATGCCAACAGATTACCACACAGCCACCAGGAATTGGTCAAACTCCCGGAACATCCTTAATTGATGCACTCTCTCGTTTAGAAACAGAAATTCACCACCAACAAAGCCAAGGTCATACTCAACCTGTCGCCGCAGCAATTGTTATCCAATCTGCTGAACTTGTCAATCACCAGCAACAAGATTTTACGCTGATTAAATCGAAAATCGAAAGCATTATCCAAAAAGGTGGTGCAGTCACAATTATTGGCTCATCTGTTGATTTACAAAACCAATTGAGCCGTCAGTTAGTATCAGTTAAAAATACGCAAGTTTGCACCTATAGTGATAGTCTGGCTTGTCTGGATTGGTTGTTTCAAACAGTGCGGAAATAGGGATTTCCTATGAGCAATTAAGATGATTTTATTAAATATAGGGCTACCGTGTACACACAAGTCGAAAATTTGCAGTCTGAAACCGTATCCCGCCTAGAACTAAAGTTCCAGGCTCATAGGCAAAGTCCACAAAACGTGGACTGGAAGATATTTTTAGTTGAGTCATCTTCAGATGACTTGCGCTATGAGACTCGGAATTCATTCCGAGGCGGGACTCAACGAACATTTGTGTGTACACCGTAGCTACAGGGACAGAAGATGATACCAGAAATTCACCCACAACGCAAAGATAGAATTGAACGCTGGCTGAAAATTTTACCCCGAATATTGCTCAGAATGCCAGACTACGATCGCGCCTATATGATGGCAGCAATTCAGGAATATGCCAAACACAACTTAGCTAAATCTCAAATTACCAAATATGATGCTATCCGCTCTCGCCGTTTATCGCGTAATCAACGGCAAATTACACAATTTATTGTCATAATTGCTGGTTCTTTAACTTTTTCTATTGCTCCTCAACTACTTGCTAAACAAGCCGGAAGAGGCCCTATGGCGATATCAGCAGGTTTAGTAGGTGGCGGATTAGCGAGTTTTTATGCTCATGCTAATGCCACAAAAGTGCTAACAGGAATTAAGCTCAAACAGAATACACAAAAAACTCGCGCAGCAATTCTAGATAATAAAAACAAAGGATAATTTATGTTACAAGATGACTTTAATTATTGTGAAGATAACCCTCAAGATGTTTATCTGCAAACCCAAATTAATACACTCAATGATTTAGAAGGAATTCATGAGTATCAACCGGACAAATCCGCATTAGTGATTAGTGTAGCTCTCAGTGTGATTGAGACTGTAATTGCCTTTACTATGATTGCTCCGGCTGGGATTTTTATTGCGTCAATGGTGTCTCTATTCCCTGTAGTGTTGCTATGGGCGATCGCTAACCATCATGCCGAAAAAGTAGAACTACCAGAAGCTTACGATGAATTAGTAGAAAAATATCATGAAACAGTTCAAAAATAATACTTTGGAAGATTTATTTACAATTGCAATAATTCCTGATGAGCAAGATTATCAAGAACAGATGATTGATGCTCATCTCAAGTGGATTTGTGAAAATGACCCCCACAGTCCTCTCAAAAACTTTAAGATGGTTGATTACCAAAGTGAGATAGATTTTTTATTATCTCGTCAGCAAGAATTAGAACAAGAAAGAGATTGGCGCATTCATCAGCGAATGCTTCAGTTACAAGCAGAAGTGCAGAATATTCAAAACACTGAACCGCCAGAGTCTGCTCCACGCTTAGTCGGGCCAGATTATGTTATACAGGACAGAATCGAGAAATATCAACAGCAAGAAATCAATACACAAAAGGCTAGATGTCATGAGGAAATTCAATTAATTGCAGGCAGATATAACAGCCTTAAACAGCAGTGTGAAGAACGTATTAATCAAGCCCGTGCTAATTATCAAGAATCTTTACGTATCTGGCAAGAAGAACGTGGTTGGGGGCTAGGAAATTCTGGATAAAAAACATCCTATTATCAATTATAAATATAGAACTGATGTTAATTTTTTGAAAAAAATACCTATATTCAAACTTCCTTGTTTTCTACTCCCTATTCTCTACTCACTACTCCCTGATTAATATTCACTATGCAAAACAATTTTTCTAAAGCAGCTAAGATATTTTTTAACCCAGAAACTTTAATTCCCTTCATTATCGGCACAATGTTTTTATCTGTGCTGGGTAATGCACTTACTCAAATTTTATTTAACATTTTTGGTGAGACTACAAACGCCTCTGTGGGAATTGCTTTGGGTTCTGTATTGATTTTTATTTTCTCGGTGTGGTTTTTGGCTAAGTCATTGGCTAAAATGCGATCGCCTGAAGTTGATTTAGGCAAGTTACCACCCAAAAAGCACAAAGGACTCTTGTTATTAGTCAGCCGAGATGAACCTTGTCGCAAAGCCATAGAATATCATTTGCCACAATTAGAATGTTGCTGGTTGATTTGTTCTACCCAGTCAATTGATATTGCCAAAAAGTTAAAACAAGACTTTTCTAAATTAAAAATTTCTGAACCAATCGTAGTTAACGATATCTACGACCCTTTAGAGTTTTATCACTTTGTGCGAAAAATTTATAAAAGCCTGCCCTCTGGATGGACAATAGAAGATGCGATCGCAGATTTTACAGGGATGACAGCCCAAGCGAGTGTCGGTATGGTACTTGCTTCGTTGTCGGTACAAAGTCCATTACAATACACCCCAGCCGAATTACAAGATGGACAAGTAACAGGACGTTCTTTTAACCCAATTGAAATTACTCTCAAGCAGCAGTTCCGCAAATAGATTAGCTAAATTTTTGTATAATTACTGTTATATCTAGGTTTGAGGCGTTTTCACAGAGTTTTTTATTGTTCATCGACACACCTCGCCAAATCGCCGAAACCCTATATTTTTCGTTGAGGTGCGTCGATTGCTTACAGGGCAAGGGTTTGAGGTATGTGTTTTGGTCGATTTTCACTGATGATTTATAATGATTTTAGAGATGCGTCGATTTGGCGGCTGAAACCCTTACAGGGTAAAGCCTCCTAGACGAACTCCCTACCGATTGGGCTAAATCGGAATAGTTGGAAACGATAGACAAGCTCCTGATTCAATTTTGCAAACTGCCCTACCGATTGGGCTAAATCGGAATAGTTGGAAACCACAACCCACAACTTCCTTAATTTTTTTAACCCTACCGATTGGGCTAAATCGGAATAGTTGGAAACTTTGACAACCCTTCAAGATTATTGTTATTCAATTGAACCCTACCGATTGGGCTAAATCGGAATAGTTGGAAACAAGCATTTTGTCTTTTGGACAAACGCTTTTTAGTTTTCCCTACCGATTGGGCTAAATCGGAATAGTTGGAAACCCGTATGGTAAACAAGAGAATATTCCTTCAAAAACAGGACCCTACCGATTGGGCTAAATCGGAATAGTTGGAAACAGTTCTTGCTCTTCAACGTTGCTCTCCTCAACTACCCTACCGATTGGGCTAAATCGGAATAGTTGGAAACACGACGTAATCGCCGTGCTGGCTGCAACCGACAGACCCTACCGATTGGGCTAAATCGGAATAGTTGGAAACACTGTATTATCGTAATACAGATTAAAAATGATCCCTACCGATTGGGCTAAATCGGAATAGTTGGAAACTGTATCAAAGTCAATTGTCACTTTCATGTGGTATCCCTACCGATTGGGCTAAATCGGAATAGTTGGAAACGAGATATCTTCTCCCGGAACATGTTCCTGGAGTTGACCTACCGATTGGGTCAAATCGGAATTATTGGAAACGGTATATTGATCTAGCTAACAGACTTACTTCCCTATCCCTACCGATTGGGTCAAATCGGAATTATTGGAAACCGGAGACGAGCAACTTTTTCCTCGTAGCTTAACCCTACCGATTGGGTCAAATCGGAATTATTGGAAACTTCAGTCCGCTAAGGGCATTAAGAGCTACGATACCCCTACCGATTGGGTTAAATCGGAATAGTTGGAAACGATTTAGTCTCAAAGTCTCTGTAAAAGTCAACCAAACCCTACCGATTGGGCTAAATCGGTAGGGTTTGCAACTCAAAACTAGAAGCTTAAATTTTCTAGTTTTGATAACTAAAAAAGACTCGTACTATGGTAAAGATTTTAGCTGAGGTATTAATTCATTTGACGAAGTGTTAATTCAGCAGAAATCTATATACTAAATTTACGAAAAATTATTTTGTTTTTCTTTATTCACATCTTGCATCAAGCGACTGAAGTCGCAGCTACACAGACAAAACCTGCCTATCGCGCTTGCGCTGCGCTTGACGCACCACGCAGGTTCCCAATCCTTGATTTTAGTTAGTCCGCGTAGGCGGACTTCGTTTGTATAGCCGCGAATTCCATTCGCTAGGGCTAGGTGCAAGATATGTGTTTACATAAATTTCATTGAATTAAAAAGCTGATACTGAAAGCAGGAATGATTTGGTGTTTTAATTGTTCAATTTTAATACCGTCTCATCCTGCTATTCAGTATTTGTTGGTTAAACGTCTAACAGGTACGCCTGATTACTGCGTTTAGTTTTCAACTATTCCGATTTAACCCAATCGGTAGGGTTGAATCTGAATCAAAGATGTTTGATTCTCTTATTTAAGATTAACTTAAATTGCGACTTAATGAGTTTTATTATTTGAGTATTTCATTTTAAGTTACATATATTTCTCATAGTCAACTTTCAACTCAAATTTATTCTAAATTACAAACATCGCTTTATTTACATCTAACTACGCACTCAGCGATTCCGGTTCTCTGCCAGAAATTTCTAAAACCCGACGCAACCAATCTTGGGTTTGCCTAGCCGCAGATTGCCTTTGTTCAGTATCAAACCAAATATTATCCCAATGGAATAGCCAACGAGTCAGAAGACGAACTAAATCAACTAATTCTGCGGCTCGGTCAATATCATCTGCCTTGACCATATCTGGTACAGTCCATTCAATAAAATATCGGCTTTCATTGACCAAAGCAAGTATCACATCTGCGGATGATGCTTGAGTCCACAAACATTGAATTTGTGACAAGTGTCCAGCAAGATGATGTAACCGGGTAGGAACATCATCTTGCATAAAAATTTGCTGTTGTGGTGTCACTTCGATCATAGGTTTCCCAGGAACTCAATAATAATTTGCCCTACTCTTTCTTTAATATTAGGATCTAAAATCTCCATTGAACGGTTTTGGCGAGGACGGAGATTGACCATAGACTCATAGATGATTTTCCCAGTTAAAGGCATAAAACTGGCAGCCCAAATGTCTTGTTGCCTGCTGCCGTCATCTAGTAACTTTTCTTCGCAATCAGCGTGCAAACCACCACCACCAACCAACACTCGACGCTCAATATCAATTGCGGTTTTGATATAAAACTTATGCTGTTTTAACATTTGTTCAAGTTGTTCAGGCGTAGCGCGATCACGTAACAGCAGAATCATCCAAATTACAACCTCTATACATAGTTTATATGTGCCTAGCGATTTATTCCCATTTTATGACTAGCTGTGGTATACAAAGAATATCGTCCAAAAACGAGGAATTTTTTATGGCTTTGATCATATCAAATGCTCCAAGGGGTAATCCAACCTTGATAATTAAACGATTAACTGCTACACCTGAAAAGCTTGTTTTAAACATATACAGCAAGCCTCAGCCACAAACAGCAAGAACGCAACAGTATCGAATCATACTTTTTAACAAGTATGGGTTGCAAGTCCAACTCAGAACCAGACAAAACTCCGACTGTGATTTTACGAATCAATTAGTAAAAGAACGCTACAAAAATAAACCAGAAGCGAGAGTTTTCAACAGATTTTCACTAACACGAGCTTTCCGCACATTCTACAAATATCGAGATTAACTTTACGTAACTTGAGGTTGCAAGTTCAACAGCAGTGCGAATCTGTCGCATTTGTTGATGTTTGCATACCTAAGTATTAGTCTTCGTAGCGTTTGAATCTTGGAACTTAGATATTTGCATAGAAAGAGGCGGGAAGCTTTATGAGTTCAACCAAATTGATTTTGTTGGCTGTTTTGATTGTTGTTTGTGTTACATATCATTTAGTAGTCAAAATCAGAAAATTGAGTTTAGCACAGTTTGTAAATGTAACAACTAGTGCATCTGGAGTCATCGCTGGTAGTAGTACAATCTATACACTCATTACTTCACAACAAGTAAGAAGCTTATTGGGTGAAGATGTTGTTATTACCCTCTTTGTCGGTGTTGCGGCTGTCATTTGGGTATCTATACAACAGATGCTCAAGCCTTAAATCATATTTTCGTAAATCAAAAGATACCCGACTTCTTAAAGAAGTCGGGTATCTGAAGGTCAATTATCTGCAATACAAGGGGTAGCTGGAAAGGGTGGCTTCCACCTACCTGCTAGATTATGTGTTACTGAAACATTACTAATTACAATCATCATTAATGACAGATACAATCTATACAGCAATTACATTTGCGCCTGTTCAGGGATTTATCGAAAAATCTCGAAAGTTGCGAGATTTGTATGGTAGTTCTTTTATCTTGTCTTATCTAGCCAGCACCATTTGTCAAAAAGCCAGAGATAAGGGACTTTGGGTGGTGTCTCCAGCTACTATTAATTTGACGCAAGGAACTCCAAATCAAATAGTTATTAAAGGTGACTTTCCCGAAACAGAAGTTAAAGAAGTTTTCTACTCTGCTTGGGATGGAGTTATACAAACTTGTCGCCAATGGATTGAAAATCATGTTCATGATGAATATCATTGGCGAAGAACCTGGAATTTATGGTCAAATTACGCTTGGGAATTTTTTTGGGGACAAGGTAAAACCATTACTGACGCGCGAGGTAATTTAAACGAAATCAAGCGTCGGCGCCATTGGACAGCAATTAACTGGACTGGTGAAAGTTCAACCTTATCTGGTGCAGATGCAATCGCAATTCCCAGTCTAGGTAGTAATCATCCTAAAACCTGGAATTATGAAACTCAAAAAAATGAAATTAAAGCGTTTTACCAGCAATTAAGTTACGAAGTTGGTCATAATTTTATTGAGCATATTAGAAATGAACTCAAGAAAAATAATCCAGAAATACATAACAGGTTAGATGAGAGATACGGACAAGGATTTATTAAATTTGTTGAAGAAAGATTTCCTAGAATTAGTAAGGAAGAACGAGACGAAATAATTCAGGAATATGGTTCAGCGATTATAGACCCTGATGAGGAATTGAGTATTCCCGAACTGATTAAACGTCTGATTACTTTAGAGGCGATCGCATCTCCTATAGGCATTCCAACACAAGAGATTCCTGAAACGTATCGTGATTTAAATCGGCTGAATACAAAGAGAAAAAAAGACAAATTAGAACCTGACAATCGGTGGACTGGCTGGTTTCAAGGTGATGGTGATAAAGCTGGAGATTATCTCAAAGGATTATCAGATATAGAGACTAATAATTTTAGCCTTGCTATGATAACTTGGGGTAAAGACATATTAAAAAAAAGCTTGAATAATACAGGTCGTGGCAGAATAATTTATGCAGGTGGTGATGATTTTTTAGGTGTTTTATATCGCACTCATCCTGACAAAAGATTTCTCGGAAAATTAGTGAAATACTTAAATGATAAAGCAGGAAAATCTGCACCAAAATTAGCAAAAGAAATAACTACTTTCCGACAAGAATTTGACAGTAGAGGTTTACATAAAGACGTAAAACTTTCTGTTGAACTTAGACATGAATTTGCTCAAATCATCAAAGATAATTATAAAAGCGATGGAATTTTAAAAGAAGCACTAGCAGACGCAGGTCTTAATCATCAAGAAGCAGAAATATTGTTTAGAGAACCTGTACTTAAACCTCAAGAATGCCTTGATTGGTTTTATAACTTTAATTCCGCAAGCGAGAACGCCTTATGGAAACAACACAAACAACCAATAGGCGTGAGTGTGGGATTTGTCTGGGCTGCGCCTGGTGTTCCCCAGCGAGAGGTATTACAAAATTGCAGAGATGTAGAGAAAATCGCCAAAAATCAAGGACGCGATCGCCTGGCTATTCGCATCTTGTTTAATGGTGGTAATTATATAGACTGGGCTTGTCCTTGGTGGTGTTTGCAGGAAGTATTGCAAGGATATTGCGATCGCCACGGACAAACAGGCGCAAAAGCCAACTGGGGACATATCTACACAGATGTGGCGTTACTAGAATCCCGTCACGCGTTTAAAGGTGAACAAACTGAGATAGCTTTAGCTTTGTTTAAAATTTACTTTCCTGATGTAAATAAACGCCTCAATCTTAAAGATAACAAAATCCTCTGGAATCAACCTGAAGAAGACAATGAAAAGAAAAAAATTATCTCCTATGGCATTTTAGGAAATAAAAAAGACTGCAAGGATGCCAATGAAGCACTAAATAACTGGGTTATTAATCTTGCAAAAATAGGATTTCAATTATGTCAGTATTAGAAATAGCAGATAGCAATTCTAGCAGTAACTCGACACCAAAATCACTTTTTAAGTATTTAGTAGTCATTGAACCATTAGGTTTTTTATATGGCAGTGCTGGCAGATTTTTATCACCAGACAACTTAGTAGGGCGTTCCGGGACAAGCTTTCCGCCAAGCACAGCCAGCTTATCTGGTTTATTTTCTGCCACTTATACCCAAGAAGAACCTGACGCAGAAAAGCGCAAAGCCAAAATTGAACCTTTACATTTTGCTGGCCCTTTTTGGGCAAAAAGTGATTCTCCACAAAACTTTTATGTGCCGACACCTTTTAATTGTTTAGTTAAGAAAGGAGAATCAGAAATTGCATATCAATTAAGTTGGGATGGTAAAAAATGGCAGAATCAAAATGAAGAATCACCATCAGGTAAATTTGAAAATGGCACTTGGTTAGCGATTAAAGACTGGGATGAAAAAACGTGGATAGGTAAAAAAGTCTGGATTAACAAAAAAAAGAATCGCCGCGTACCTTGGAAATCAGTTCCACAATTGCACCCGCAACTAAGAGAAGATGAACGGCGCGTCAAGATAGATAAACTAGAAGACGGCAGCGAAAGAGGCAGTTTATTTCTCGAAAACGGAGTTCAACTAGACCCCGATTACTGCTTAGTTTATCTCTGCAATGACAAAGTTAATGATGGTTGGTATCGCTTTGGCGGTGAGGGACATCTAGCAGATGTGCGATGTCTGCCATTGGATGAATCCATCAAAAATCTGCTCACACAAGATGTTGGCAAGAGTTTCGCCTTAATTACCCCAGCAATTTGGGGGTCAAATCGCCTCTCAACTCGTTATCCAGAGGCGTGGGATAGCGAACTGTATTTAGATACTTTATTAACCGAACGTCCCAACCCTTTTCGCTATCGACTCGGTGGTGAAGGAAAAACCAAAAGACTATCACGGGGACGATATGCGATTCCGGCGGGAACTGTTTATGTAATGAAAACACCCCTCACAGCTTGGCAAACATGGCCTAATGAATGGTTCCCGAAAGAAGGCCCTTCCTTCAAACGCTGGGGAAGCGGACTAGCACTACCCTTTAACAGTTAGCAGTTATCAGTTATCAGTTAACAGTTATCAGAATAGTAGGTTGGGTGTAGCGATAGCGTAACCCAACAGAGTATGCGTGAATGTTGGGTTCTGTTCCTCCAGCCAACCTACACCTTCACCACACCTTCACCTTCAGCGTTATCAGTTAACAGCTATCAATATGGAGTCATAATCAATGTACCAAAAAGCTTACGGCATAATTGAAACCTTAGCACCTCTGCACGTTGGTGCAAGTGCGGGAGAAGAAACAGGCAATCTTAACTTAATTTTCCGCGACCAATTTACCCAAACTGGGATTATTCCTGGTAGTTCAATTCGTGGTAGGTTTAGGGCAGATATGCGATCGCACGAACCAGGTACAGAAAATACATGGTATGGTCATCAAGCCGTATCAGGACAGGAAGACACTACCACCGAAGCATTAGTTAAGTTTGAATACGCCTCCTTAGTCTGGCTACCTGTTTTCTGTCCTGGTCAACCCATTGTTTGGGTAACTTGTCCCTGGTTACTCAAACGTTACAAGCAAATTACTGGCATCACTGCAACTCTACCAGACCCTTACACAGCACCCAAAGCTTTGCAAGGTCGTCAAGTTGACACCAACCGTAAAATTTTGTTTTTTAACTTAGGCTTTATCGAAATCGAACATGAAGCAGACCTCTCAGCTTGGATACCAACCGGATCTAATTTGGAGCCAAACAACTTAGTTGTAGTCGATAACAATGATATTGCCATGCTGCACGATATGGCACTTTATCGCCAAAGCCGAGTCAAACTTGCCGACAACGAAAAGAAAGTAGAAGGCGGTGCATTTTTTAACGTCGAAGCATTACCAGAAGGAAGTATTTTAATTTTCCCAATTGCTGTGAAACAAACAGGTTGGCAACCTTTTGGAAAAGATGCGTCTGATGAACTTTATTTTGGTGGGCTAGAGTCAATTGGTTTTGGTCGTTGTCAAGTTACTTTAGGGGGAGCATATAAATAATGGCTTGGAAATCTTACGAACTAGACCGAATAGCGCGACAATTGGTAATAGATGCCAAAAAGCGAGATGAAAAATCTCTCAACCAATCTTACAAAATGCGGATGTCTGTTGCTTACGGGTTGGAACGTTTTTGGGGAGAACATCTGCGTTTAAAAGCTAAAGAACCGGAGAAAGCTGAATATTGGAAAGCAACCTGGAATGCTTTAGCAGCAATTATGAAAAAAGCTGGAGTCGAAATTCCCAATGATGCTGTCAACCTCAATAATGTTGAGCAGATTCAAACAATGTCTGATAAACTCTGGCAACTCCACATCAATGACCAACGGGTAGCATTAGCAGTGTTGACGCAACTATGTGACTGTATTGTTTGGTGGACGCAACGATATAAAGGGGAAAAATCATGACAGTCATTCCCGATCCTGCGAAAAAAGTGCCGATGATGTTTCGGGCGCAGATTAATGGACGTTGCCAAATTCAAAGGCTGGTTCCTGGCGCGGAAGAACAAGACGCTACACGTTGGGCTGATGAATGGGTAGACAAAGCTTATCCCAACCTTCCTGAACCTGGGGCTGAAGTTCAAACTCGGACTTACACTTTAACTTGGCGATTTATTACCAATAGCGGTCAAGATGAGGGTGTAATTCGCCCGGTGATTGGCGCGAGGGGCTGGCCGTTTTATCCCGGTAGCAGTATGAAGGGGATTTTTCGTCGCGCTTGCACCAAGGAACAAGCAGCATTGTACTGCGGCACAATTTCGGCTGATGGAGAATTGCAACCAGGAATTTTACGTTTTCATGGTGGTTATCCTACTGATACCGCCTGGACGGAAAATTTAGTAGACATTGTGCATCCGCAGCAGAATTGGCAAGTTGGGACTAAGGAAGGAAATAAACCATCAAGTGCGTTTATCCAAATTTCTTTGTATAAACCAGAACTGCAATTCGGCATTTCTAGTAACACCCCTTTGAAAGATTCAGAATGGCAGACAGTCTGGGAGATATGGGAAAAGGCACTTTCTACAGGGATTGGTTGTCGTGTGTCTGCTGGCTACGGGCAACCAGAACAACACAAGGGCAATATTCTTTACCAAGCACGCATCAAAGGCCAGGGACAAGCAGCGAAGTTAATTGATGGCACAGGAGAGTTTCGCGCTAATATTTTTCGGGCTGGTTTGCGGGGTCATGCTTTGCGAATTTTTGGCGGCTTGACGAATGCAGACATGGCAGAGCAAATTGTCAACAATTTGTTTGGTAGTGTCCAAGGTAAGGGCAATATCGGGCTTTTGGGGATGAGTTTTCGAGATTCTCACTTAGAGATAGACAGCTTTGGCCGAGGTTCTTACGCCCAACCGACTTATAATGTTGAGGGTGAATTAGTTTGGTTACTGGCTAGTCAACTAGCTAATTCTCAACAAGAAGAAGCGTTGAAAAAACTGGTGGCGGATTTAACGCGGTTCGCTATTGTGTTGGGTGGTTTTGGCAAATCTTGGCGACGGGCAGATCATCGCCTATTTTATGAAGAATACTACGAAGCGGGATACAAACCGCTAATTGGTTGTCACTGGCAATGGTTGGGAGAGCGATCGCTCATTCGAGATGTGCAAGTGCGTAAACTAGAGCAAGTAGGCGAATTTATCGATAAAGTGCGGCAAACAGCCCAAGATTGGATGCAGTTACAAAGCATCACCCCCAACCCCAAACAACCAGCCGCTTGGCGCGAAGCATGGCATCCCCAAAACGTGCAAGTATGGGGACGACAAGCCAATGACAAAGAAGACAGTGAAGCTATTTTTTGGCTGCATGGCCCTTACCAAGAAGCAATTTCGAGAACGCAGCCAGAAGGTTCAATTTACCGTTCGTCAATTACCGGACAGATGGGGCAAATCGGTAGACTTTGGCATCGAATGTATCCGCTTGTTCGTTTAGTCAAAGATCCTAAAAATCCTAACAAGCCTATACCCAAAACCACCGCAGGTTATTTAGAACTGCTGACGCTGTTTCCCGATGATTCACCTGAATCAAAACAGTTTGTCAAGTTTCTGAATTCTCAACAAAATCAAGCCAAAGGTTTTCAGAAACTCTGGCCGCGATCTCCTTTATAAAATTACGCAAATTAGATTAACCTCTCCCCAACCCATCTCCGAAGCGGCTACGGTGTACACACAAGTCGAAAATAATCTGTATTAAAGCCTATCCCGCCTTGAACTAAAGTTCCAGGCTCATAGCGAAAGTCCACAAAGCGTGGACTGGAATGAGTTTTTTGTTTAGTCCTCTTCAGAGGACTTGCGCTGTGAGACTCGGAATTTATTCCGAGGCGGGACAGATGCACTCAACCGAGATTTGTTTGTACACCATAGCCTTTTAGGGGAGAGGTTTGGAAAGGGGTTTTTAAATCCGTCGAACTCAGTTAAATTCTTTGGAATTTCCGCTTTCCACCGCTATGTCATACTCCAATTGTCATCATAAATTTGGAGGATATATGGTGAAGAAAGTCAATAAAGGCAACATGATTTTATCAGCAGCAGAGGAGGGAATTTTAAACTTTCATCCCTCCTTATTTAAAATAGTCGCTGATAATTTTTTCTGGAACTTGCTGCTCATTCTGTTGATTTGGACAATTCTACCCCTGCCTTATTTTTATTGGCAATATCTTCAAGTTCGTTCCACAGGTTATATCTTAACTAATCAACGACTCATTACTAAAAATGGTGTGTTTTTAAAAGAGGTGAATTTTCTAGAACTTTATCGAGTGCTGGATATTAAAGTAGAAAGAAATTTACTATACCAGTTATACGATTTAGTAAGAACTTGGTGCGGTAAAAGACCACTCTTGTTAGGAGATATTCACATTTTTTCTAGTGATTATTCTCATACTAAACTTTTCCTTTTGGCTATTCCTAACGCTTTGGGCGTGGCTGAGAAAATTAGAAAAGCCTTCAATGATGATAAAGATATTAAACGGGTGCTACGGCGAGATTAAGTTTGGTTAATTGCCAATATTAATAATTCCTCCCCTTCCCTCGTAGGGGAGCCAGTGCGTTGCGGGGGTTCCCCCCGTTGTAGCAACTGGCGTAAGGGGCTGGGGGTTAGGTTTAAGAGCAAGATTTACACCAATATTATGAAAAGAATAAACAATGCAAATCGATACATCTTTTGGTTTTGATTATAGCCGTGAATCTAGCACCGAAGAAAGCTTACAACGCATTGAAGAACAATGTGACAGAGAAACAGAAGAATATCTTTGGGGTGCTTATACATTTGAAAAAGTAGATTGTCCTGAACCTGAAGTAGATAATGAAGAATTAGATACAGATGATGATGATAATTTTGATGACGATGATGAATAATTTTGACAAAATTTTGTTAGAGAAATTATGTGGGCGATCGCACCCTAATATTTCACCCTAATATCACACCCCGTACCCTTTCACCCCTTCACCCAGTCTATCTGTCCCGCCTCGGAATCAATTCCGAGTCTCATAGCGCAAGTCATCTGAAGATGACTCAACCAAAAATGTCTTCCAGTCCACTTAAGTGGACTTTGGCTATCAGCCTGGAACTTTAGTTCTAGGCGGGATGGGTTTCATAGTGCCTATTTTCGACTTGTGTATACACCGTAGCCTTTCCACGAGAGGATTAAGGGGGGTAATTGGCTTTTATATGCGTCTTCATATTAAATTGGTATAAATAATTTTTTTTCCTTAAATGATAATAATTTTATTGACATAGGATTAATAGTGATACTATGATTAGGTTAAATAAACTCCAAATTGTGTTTATAATATGTCATTTTTGTAAGTAATTTTACTTATTTGGCATAGACTTGGTATGGTATATGCCAAAAACTGAAAAACTTCTTGCTCAGATTAAAAACAACCCTAAAGATGTAAACTTTAGCGATTTAGTTAAAATCTGCAATCATTATTTTGGGAATCCAAGGCAAGAAGGAAGTCATTCTATTTACAAAACTCCTTGGCCTGGAGATCCGCGCGTCAACATTCAAGAGAAGAATGGAAAAGCTAAGGTTTACCAAGTCAGACAAGTTTTGGAAGCGATAAGCAAATTGGAAGCGGCTAATAAGATTGAGGACATAGAAAATGAAGAACTATGACCACTACACTTATAAAGTTACTTGGTCGGCTGAAGATCAAGAATACGTGGGTTTGTGTGCCGAATTTCCTAGCTTATCTTATCTTGATGAGGATAAAATAGCTGCATTTCAAGGTATTGAATCTTTAGTTAAAGCAGTAGTAGCTGATATGGAAGCTAACGGCGAGTCTATTCCCGAACCTATTGCAGAAAAAGACTATAGCGGCAAATTTCAAGTTCGTATTCCGCCAGAACTTCATCGTAAGCTTGCTATTGAAGCTGCTGAGGAAAAAATTAGCTTGAATCGCTATGTAAATTTAAAGCTTGCTTCTTAATTATTCTTTCGTATTTCTTAGTAATAAACACTGTCAAACCTTTTAAAAAGTTAGGTCGGACAGTGTTTAATTTTTTTACAAGTGTTTCCAACTATTCCGATTTAACCCAATCGGTAGGGTAGAACAAGATCTCAAGATTTCCTACGAAAATAACTTTGTTTCCAACTATTCCGATTTAACCCAATCGGTAGGGGCCTCAAGGAAAACTTTTCGTGGTAACCGCCGTGTTTCCAACTATTCCGATTTAACCCAATCGGTAGGGTACTCGCAAAAATCTTGATAACGCACACGGAAGTTTCCAACTATTCCGATTTAACCCAATCGGTAGGGTTAAACATAACCGCCGTCAGTGAGATTAAAAGTTTCCAACTATTCCGATTTAACCCAATCGGTAGGGTTGGGCATTTTTTGCCTACTCACTGACAGTAATCGTTTCCAACTATTCCGATTTAACCCAATCGGTAGGGCCTACCGGAAACGTTTTAAACGTTGCCGGAAAAATGTTTCCAACTATTCCGATTTAACCCAATCGGTAGGGGAGGCGATAATTGTCGCGTGGTTGATTTGTAGTGAAGTTTCCAACTATTCCGATTTAACCCAATCGGTAGGGATTGGACAAAGTCAAAAGGTGGAAACTTCCACCGCTTGTTTCCAACTATTCCGATTTAACCCAATCGGTAGGGAAAAACCAGCCCACCCCAAGCATTTTTAATGCAAGGTTTCCAACTATTCCGATTTAACCCAATCGGTAGGGTTTCATTATGTTTGTAATAGTTGTGTTAAACGTAGTAATGTTTCCAACTATTCCGATTTAACCCAATCGGTAGGGAAATCGCGCAAGCGGTTTTCCACTCACCCCCTCGTTTCCAACTATTCCGATTTAACCCAATCGGTAGGGGCGTGGGGTGAACAAGCAAGCTCCTGCACCCGAAGTTTCCAACTATTCCGATTTAACCCAATCGGTAGGGTAGCTGCGATTGTTTGCTGGGCTGTCCTAAGCTACCGTTTCCAACTATTCCGATTTAACCCAATCGGTAGGGAAGTCGTCGCGAGATTCGCCACGATTATGTACCAAGGTTTCCAACTATTCCGATTTAACCCAATCGGTAGGGAGTTCGTCTAGGAGCCTTTACCCAGTAAGGATTTTAGCCGCCAAATCGACACCACTAATTCTACCATCACTTTCTTAGATAAAAACAGACCAAAATACATATCTCAAACCCTTACCCTGTAAGCAATCGACACCACTCAACGAAAAATAAGGGTTTTGGCGATTCTGGGAGTGGTGTCGATGAACTTGTGAAAATGCCTGCTGATTTGTTCAAGTGTATATGGTGCAATACTTTGACTCAATTTAGACATTTTCCACAGTAATCTTTACAAAATCTGCTCAGGATGATGATCGCTATTTTGATCTGTAATAAACTAATTTTGCCTCAGTGTGGTTAAAATCCAAATGAAAGAGGATAAGCGATCGCTTGATTTAATTTTGAATAAAAATAATACTGTTATATAGCAGTCGAAGTTCCAACTGTGTTTTAACCAACTCAAAACAGTTTACCGATTAACTCAAATTGGAATTATGGGAAACACTTCTACTCACTGTTGTGGCAGTAGACCCCGCCGAAGTTTTCCGATCACCTAAAATCAGAGTTAAGCAGAATATAAAAAGAAACCCGACTTTAAATAAAGTCGGGTTTTTAATAGACCTATCTTTAAAATAAATTTTGTGGGAAGTGGATTAGTTAGGTTGCATCTAAATTATTCGTTTACACTAAGTCATGCTCTTTGAATTATCAGCCTTTAGATTTTCTTTTTTAGAAAGCTATGTTTCTGAAAACTTTGAATAATTTTGGTATTTTCATCCCCAAAACCTTATTTTTGCGTTCAGCCAGAATTAGTGTTTCATCCCAGTTATAGTTCGTGTAACGCCTTCACAGTCAGCTTTTTATCTTTTGTGGACAAGTCTAGTATTCAAAATTTTCCTTGATTACCATCGCTAATTCTACTCAAAATAAGTTGCCTACATTAAACTACACTTCTTTAGATTTTCTTGTTTAGTTTCATAAGGAATAAAGTTATTATATTACAGTAGAATTAATTGATTAACCCCATCAAAATTGATGGGGTTTCTTTTTGGAATTTTAACTTATGCAGCAGAGAAATAAGTGAGACTGTATTAATCAAGCCGTTTTCTTAATCAATTTAGGAAAGGTTTGGAGGTCTAAGGTTGGTAAAGTTAGTCGCACCATAATGATTGTCAATCATCTTGGCAGAAGTTCCTGTCCATCGTCCAATCGCTGTGCTGTTAATATGTGACTCAACACACAAGCTGATAAAGGTATGTCTTGTCTGGTAACTTTTACGATACGGAATGCCACATTTGGCTAAGATTGCTTTCCATGCACGATTAGAGAAGTTATGATGGTCAATAAATTTTCCTTTTGGACTGGTAAAAATTAATGTTTCAGGATTAGGTTGTTCTGGCCTAATGTCATTTAAAATCGCTTTTAGTTCTGAATTAATTGGAAAATCGCGCTTTCTTTGGGTTTTTAGTCCCTCCTTCAAAACTAAGCCATCTTCAGAAACCACAACAGATTCTCGAAACTGAACCACAGTATTTGTAATATGTTTCCACTTCAAAGCAATTGCCTCAGATGGCCTGCATCCAGTAAAAAACAGAAAGCGTACATAGTTCGTGTAATGGCTGTAGTAGCGATCGCCAGCAAAAGTACGAATAATTAAATCCCTTTCTTCTTTACTAAAGGGATTAATATCTTGTTCTTCAGTAGCCCCCTTGGGTGCTTTGATTTTCATAGCAGCAAATGGGTTAGCGTCAATTAGCCCCTCTTCCATTGCCCAATTGCAGCAAGCTTTGAACTGAGTTAAACAACGCTTTGCAGCATCTGGAGTTAAGTTGGCTAAAAGATAATCTCGAATAGCAGATGCTTCATCTAGCGATCGTATTGGTAACTTAGCAATGTGATTTCGATGCTTGGCAAAATCTTTGGCGTAGGTACTAGGACTAACTTGTGGTTTCTTAAATTCGCTATACCTATCCCAAAGTTGGTCTAATTCGGGTTTAGGCTTCTTAATGGGTGTAATGGGTGTAATCGTAGTTAGAGCAGATTGAGGTTGGTACTTCTGTAGAGTTAAGTCCAATCGCTCATAGAGTATATCTTTCTCAATCTCAGATGCCTTGAGTTCAGCTAACTTTCGGTTATTTAGGGTATCTGCTAAACCCGTAGAGATGTAATAACGCTCGCCTCTATATCTAAACCGCAACTGCAACCGACCATTAGAGTTAATGATAGAGACAGAACCCTTAGATGCCCGCCCTGTAGGAGTTTTGGAGAACATAACTTTATAAGGTGTAATTACTCCTCTACTCTATCCCTTTTACACCCAATTTACACCCATTTTTTGTCTAAAGGTATCCAAAAATGCCCAAAATTTTTTTAGGATTTAGAACTGTTTTCTCGATTAATCAGATGTTATAAACCAAAACCCCCTGGAATTTAACGATTTCCAGGGGTTAAATAATATGCCAGGAACGAGACTTGAACTCGTGACACGAGGATTTTCAGTCCTCTGCTCTACCAACTGAGCTATCCCGGCGTGTGCTTTGTTTTGCACCACGATTTATAAATTTAGCAAACAAAATAAGATTATGCAAGGGTTTGTCAAAAATAAATTTAGGCAGTTCTCACACTCAACTTACTTACAATGAAAACAGCTAGAAATAGCACAAACTGAACAAGCACAATACTAGGGCCAGAGGCTAGATTGAAAATCCCAGATACGAGGATGCCTGCAATGCTGCTAGAAGAACCAACAACCACAGACAGCAGCAAAAAGCGGCTAAATTGTTGACTCATAAGTTTAGCTGTAGCGGCAGGAATCACTAAAAAGGCGTTGACTAGCAACACACCAACCGCTTTGATGGCTACGGCAACTGCCAACGAGAGCAAAATTACAAATCCATAGCGGTATATTTCTACAGGAATGCCTTGAACCTTAGCGACATCAAAGTTCAGTGTTAACAAAATCTGTTGTCTGAGGGTGGATAGTAAGAATATACTCCCACCTACAAGTACCAACAAGGTTAAAATCAAGTCTGTAACATCAATAGCAAGAATATCGCCAAATAGCACTGCCATTAAATTACCGCGATATCCTTGAATCAAGCTAGAAAGAATTACGCCGATCGCCAACGCCCCAGAGAGAACTATGCTAAGTATGCTATCGCTACCTAAATCAGTTTTGTCTACAAAGTAAAGCACAATTACGCCAAAAATTAAGGTGAACGGTAGCAGCATCCAAGTGGGGTTTAACTGAAGTAGCACACCCAAAGCCACACCAACTAATGCCGCATGACCAACGGCATGGCTAAAAAAGGATAATTGACGTAATGTCACAAAGCTACCAAGTAATCCACCAAGTATCCCCATTAATACAGCACCTATGAGCGCTCGTTGCATGAAGGGTAATTGTAATAAATCAGCCAAATCCTGCATATTGGTAATGGCTAGCTCTGCGCTCTGGAAATCAGAGTAAAAAATCATAAGCGAGATTTAGTAATAATCCTGTAATACTTGTATATTTATTAACTGTTAAATTTGAGAGCAATCAATTAGGGCATTGAAACAGAATATCAGTATATAAGAAGTTTGAGAGAAGCTCTGTCTTGAGGTATAAAAAATTTTCTAGATTGGTAGATTGTATGAGGGTTAACGCTGCCCTTGGCGTGGAATCATTTAGAATACAAGTGAGCATCATCAAGATTTAAAAATACAAATATAAGTTATGTATCTTGAGCGATCGCTAAAATTAAATTGGAATCTATCTGCTGTTTTCACGCCATGACTGAGCAACACAATACTGATTTGCCATCAGCAGATTATCAATCGAACAACAGCCAACCTTCAGATGTGCCTGCGGAAGGTGCGACAACTCAGCCCAAAAAAGATGACTGGACTAATCGCATTGCTGATGTTTGGCAAAAAGCCACAGCCAGCGTTATGCAGTTTCTACCAGTAGAACAAGTATCTCAAACTGTGGCTGAATGGTATAGTGTCAGCGAAACTCAAATAGCAGAAATTTTAGAAGCTGTACGTGCTGAACTGCCAACCACCGAAGCCCTTTTGATTGGTAAACCCCAAGCTGGCAAGAGTTCGATTGTCCGGGGACTCACAGGCGTTTCCGCAGAAATTGTCGGACAAGGATTTCGCCCCCATACCCAACATACTGAACGCTACATCTATCCTTCTCATGACCTACCATTGCTCGTTTTTACAGATACGGTAGGTTTAGGAGATATTAACCAAGAAACTCAGGCAATTATTCAAGAGTTAGTAGGCGATTTACAACAGTTGAGTCGTGGTGCAAGAGTTTTTATTCTCACTGTCAAAATTAATGATTTTGCTACAGAAGCATTACGACAAATTGCCCAAAAGCTACGTCAGCAATATCCAGATATTCCCTGTTTACTTGCAGTTACTTGCTTACACGAACTTTATCCGCCTGATGTTGCAGATCATTCAGCTTATCCGCCAGTGTATGGAGAAGTTCAACGAGCTTTTGCAGAAATACAACAAGCTTTTACAGGATTATACGATCGCGCTGTTTTGATTGACTTCACCTTAGAAGAAGATGGTTTTAACCCCGTATTTTATGGCTTAGAAGCATTTAGAGACTCTTTAGCAGAACTTTTACCAGAAGCCGAAGCTCGAGCTATTCATCAGTTATTAGAACAGGGTGTAGGTAAACAAATTGGTAACATTTACCGTGATGCGGGACGGCGTTATATGCTGACATTTTCTATCATGGCAGCAACTTTGGCAGCTATTCCCTTGCCCTTTGCAACCATGCCAGTGTTAACGACATTGCAAGTATCAATGGTAGGCCTTTTAGGAAAATTATACGGGCAAACCATCACCCCATCGCAAGCAGGTGGAATTGTCAGTGCGATCGCTGGCGGATTTTTAGCCCAAGCCGTTGGACGAGAGTTAGTTAAATTTATACCAGGATTTGGCAGTGCGATCGCTGCTTCTTGGGCAGCTGCTTATACTTGGTCACTAGGTGAAGCCGCCTGTGTTTATTTTGGTGATTTGATGGGTGGAAAGAAACCTGACTCGCAAAAAATCCAAGCCGTCATGCAACAGGAATTTCAAGCAGCAAAAGAACGGTTTAAAGGAATTAAGCGTTGATTTAAAGGCGTTCCTCAAGGATAGTTTCAGAAACAGGCTTACCCTGTACCTGAATCAGCTGCCGTTTAGTTTGCCTAATAGACGAAGCTTGTTTGATGTGTTTGATTAAACCATAATTTAGCAGTGCTTGGTGAAATTTTGCACGTTGAGCTTGTTCTTTATTAATAAAATGTTCTTGAATAACTTGATTGAGTTGCTGTAACTCCTCTGGTTCTAACAACTCTAGCTGATTGAGGATTTGTTGGAGAATTGCCTGTGACATAGGATTTTACTTTTTATTAACACTAATATGCCTACTATATTTATAGTAATAGCGAAGATAGTTAGCATATCGCTAGCTGATAGGAATTAGACAACAAAGACCCTTAACTCTGTCCCCTGTCCCCTGCAAGAGACTTCTGCTAAACTTTCTCCTTTGCAGGCGGGACAATTCCAGTTTTATTCAGCCCTGCATCAATATGTCTGAGAATTTTAAAATCGTCCTCTGGTAAAGGATAGCTACTACTATTAAATAAACCTGCACTGGCAACTGGTTGCTTTTCTAAAAAAGAAAATGCTTGGCGAAATTGCTGCGGTTGGGCTTTAATAGGTGCGTCAAAATGGCAGGGAATAATCCACTGAAAATCCCAACTTGCAACTTTATCAGCCCAATTTAGTGTTTCTTTGGGTGCGCGGTTGAGAATCAGAGTTTGTAAAACTGGTGCAACAAATAAACGTCCATCGCCGTGCAAGGCGTTAAATGACCTTTGCCAATCGTCTTTCCATTTAAAGGGGAATAACCCAAAATAAGCTTTGCGAGAGCGTTCTGGTGCTTTTAGGGCATCCTGGAAGACTTTGCCCCAAGCGGGTACTTCAAGTTTGCTAGGTTGGAAGTATAAAGCAAATAAAGTGATGCGTTGCCATCCTTTGAGACGGTTAGCTTGATTATCCGCGACAACATCAGAACCTTTATCTTTGGCGTGGAAGAGTAAGGGATAAGGATCGAGTTGCACGATCGCAGGTGGTTCTGCTGGTATAGATACTACTGCATCTGTTACTAATAAAGTATGCGATCGCCTGTGAAAAAATGCCACTTCGGTAAACTTGCCTGGGCCTAAGTCAATTGTTTTTAAGATGGCATAATCAAACTCATCAGCAAACGGTGTTTGGCTAACATCTTCTGGTAATATTTGAGTGCGTTTTGCAGGCAAACCCAACCAACTTAATGGTAAATTTAGCGGGAAACTCCATTGATTTGGGGCGACAAATACCTGTGCATTGGGAAAGCATCTAGCGAAGGGGCCGACAAAAACCTTGTGTTCGATACCGGAGATAGTTGGCAAAATAATATATTTAACATCACCGTGTTCGGCAACTAACTCCTGAAGTAATTGAAGACATTCTTTTGTTGGTGCGACAGGTGCATAGACTAGCAAGCCACCATCATCAAGCTTGACAACTGTCATTCTGATAGGGACAACAACATAAAAAATGCCTTGCAATTGGTCAAAAGTCCAGATGGTGTTTTTGATGACTTCTTTGCGAATTGTCCGCCGTTGGCTATATGGGTAGAGTGGCACAATTGGCCAGAACGGCCAAGAAATATCTTTTGGATGAATTTGTTCTATTCGTGTACGTTCATCGTGAGCCACCCTCAGACCCCTCCGAATTCCCAATACTTAAGTTGATTTATGATCTCTGAAGTTGGAGTTTAGCAAATTCTGGATGCAAGAAACTAGATGATTTTTTTTCACGCAGAGAAGCCACTGCGTTGGGCGGATTTCCCGACTTGAAGCAAGTGGCGCGCGCAGAGACGCGGAGAGATTACAACAAGGGGGTGAGTAAGCGAGATATTCTCACACCTAATTTGAACCACAAAGGTTTTTTATCATATTCAGCAAAATCTACTGTAACTGAGGCGGCTAAATCAGTTTTTAACATTTTCTCAACGCTGTTAGCAAATTGAGCATTGATGATGAAACTCATAACTTCAAAGTTGAGAAAAAATGAGCGATTATCGAGGTTGACTGTACCTACCCCGGCTAAATCATGATCGATGAGGATGATTTTTTGGTGCGTGAATCCATGTTTGTAGCGATAAAATTTTATATCTATGGGTTTCATTTCGTTGTAATAAGAGAAGGAACACAGATAAACAAATAAGTGGTCGGGTCGATTGGGTAAAATAATGCGGACATCAACACCGCGCATTGCGGCTAGCTTTAAAGCTGTCAGGGTAGAATCATCTGGGACAAAATAAGGAGTTGCTATCCAAAGGCGAGTTTGGGCTTGGTTAATAGCATTCACAAAAAACAGTTGGCAAGCTTTATGTCTATCGGCGGGGCCTGTGGGTAAAATTAATGCAGTTTGGTTAACTTTCCGGTTAGGTTGCACTTGCCAGTTAACATCGATAACTTGGCGATTTGCCCAATACCAATCTTGCAGAAATGAACTTTGCAGAGTTTGAACTGTGGGCCCTTGTAATTTTATATGGGTGTCGCGCCAAGGGCTGAGACGAGGATTTTTACCCACATAATCGTTACCAATATTTAAACCACCAGTAAATGCGATTTCACCATCAACTACTAAGATTTTACGATGGTTGCGAAAGTTAAGTTGGAAGCGATTACCTCTACCTTTGGTGGTGTGAAATGCGCTGACTTGAATTAAGTTTTGGCGCAAAGAGTTGATATAAGAGCGAGGTAATTTATTAGAACCAATTTCATCGTAGAGAAAGTAAATACGGATGCCTTGTTGTGCTTTGGCAATTAAAGCTGCTTGAAATTCTTTACCCGCTTCATCATCATCCACGATGTAAGATTGCAACAAAATATAATGTTTGGCAGAGGCGATCGCACTTAACATAGCAGGATAGGTTTGCTGCCCATCAATGAGTAATTCAGCCGCATTACCTGATGTAAAAGTAATGCCTGTGAATGCTTCTGCTAAGGGTTCTAGGGATTTTAACTTGTCTGGGATGGCAACTTGATATTTAGTTATTTCTCGATAAGCTTGGTGAACTAGTTTTTGATGTTCCGCAAAGACTGAGCGCAAGGCTTCAGCATATCCATGAAATTTAGTCCTGCCTAAAATCCAGTATAGGGGCAGAGCTAACCAGGGAAATGTTACCAGAGAAATACTCCAAGCGATCGCACCACGGGAAGAACGCACAGTCATTACTGCATGAGCAGCATGGCCAATTCCCAAGGCATGAACTACAACGGTAGCTGCACTCAAAAAAGTGAGGATGCTAATGTCTACAAGCATCTTTATTTTTTACGTATCGACATAACTAAATTCTGCCAGTAATGGTTTGTGATCGGATGAATTAATTTCGTCTAAAACTTTAGCATTGGCAGATTTTTCTATTAATCCTTTGTAAAAAATATAATCTAAGGGGGGTGACAAAAGAAACCTTTTAATCTTCTTACTTTCGTGCGGCGCAAATTCTACAGCTTTTAAGCCTAATTTAGTGACAGCTTTATCTAGCAGTATTGCTCTTTGGCGATTCCAAGTATTGAAATCACCAGAAAAAATAATCGGCCCTTCATGGGTAGATAAAGCTAACTCTATTTCTTGTAATTGAGTTTGAAATTTATTAATATCGACAAAATTAATTAAGTGACTATTAATAGTTAAGAGTGTCTTTTGTTGCTGAGATAAAGGATATTCTGTAATTAATGAAACTTTAGGCGTATTAACTAAAGGCTCATAGTGTTGAGTTACTATAGCTTTTTTGCTCAAAGGACTAATATTAGCTGCTGTTAAAATCCCAGAATAAGTTTGATGATGAGCATCAATAAAATTAGGTGCATAAGCCCAACTAAAGTTATTAAAGCCAATAATTTGTTCTCCACCTACACCCATCCGAACTTCTTGGAAAAAGATTAAATCTGGCTGATGCTGTCTTAGAATTCGGAAAAAATCTTTGAACCAAGTTTTTTCAAAGTTATTTTTGGCAATATTCCAATTTACAACTTTAATTGAGTGATGATTCAGTTGTGTTTGCAGTTGATGACTTTTACCAAGGGTTGATTCGTGAGTGCGAATGAATCGATAAGAGGGAACAAACTTTCTCGCAAGAGTGGCGATGTTTTCTTTGAAGTCAGACATGACTCAAATTTAACTAAACTTAATCTAGCTTAACCCGCGCCTTTTCACTTGCAGAAAGATTATAGTTAAATGATCAGAATTTGAAGTGAAGCGGTGTCTGCGGACGGGCTGTGATATTAACTTGTAAACTGCTGGCTTTTGCTTAGTAGCATTGGTCACAAGTTAAAGTTTATCCAGTTAGTTACAAGATATCAGATTATTCGAGTTTTTGCCGCCGTAATCTATAACAATAAAAACTAGCGATAAATAGTGTAGATTCGCTGCAAAAAACTGTTATGACTCTAAACCGAAGACATTTCTTATTTTTACTGGGTGCAGGTGCAGGTGCTTTTGCATTAGATTCCGTTGCCTTGGCAGATAAACCACAAACCACCGCAGGTGCAATTGAACTACCACCTTTACCCTATGCCTATGATGCACTCGAACCACACATTGATGCCAAAACAATGCAGTTTCACCACGATAAGCATCATGCAGCTTATGTGAAAAATCTGAATGCAGCATTAGACAAACACCCAGAACTCAAAAACAAATCTGTGGAAGAACTCTTACGCAAACTTGGCAAAATTCCAGCCGATATTCGGACAACAGTCCGTAATAACGGTGGTGGTCATGTTAACCATTCTATGTTCTGGAAAATCATGAAACCGCAGGGAGGTGGAGAACCAACAGGAGAAATTTCTGCTGCAATTAATCAAAATTTTGGCAATTTTGCAGCTTTAAAAAAACAATTTAACGAAGCTGGCGCAGCACGTTTTGGTAGTGGTTGGGTTTGGCTGGTTCGCAATAACAATGGCAAGCTAGAAATAACAACTACAGCGAATCAAGATAATCCCATCAGCGAAGGTAAGTATCCTATTCTCGGTAATGATGTTTGGGAACACGCCTATTATCTCAACTACCAAAACCGTCGTGCGGATTATTTAGAAGCTTGGTGGAATGTAGTGAATTGGGATGAAATTAACAAGCGGTTTGCAGAAGCCAGCAAATTTCGTTAATCAACAAACAATTTTTTAAAGGTACAAACTCCTAGATTTACTTATGGGGTCAATCAAAAATCCAAAATCTCAAATTGTCTGACTTCTGCGAGAATTATAGTATCGGATTTACCCACAAAGAGTAGTGACTATATAACAATCCTGTTGGATTGACAAACCGCTTGCTTGTCAACAGTGGGAATAGAGAACAGATTTTGGATCTTATTAGAGGGTTGCTATATTAGGCTACATACGAGACAGAACAGCGACCTTGGATAGCTTGTCTTTATCCAGTCCTTCCAGTTCGTTAAGATGTAGCCAGCCTTCCTTCACCAATCCAGCGAAGACAAAGAGCAGAATAGAGTATTGGTAGTCGTACTTACCCTCAACTTCATGCCTTTTAGCACTTAAGAAATCGTGTAATCGCCAGAGATCATTCAATTCTACAAGGGTACTAGCCTCCTGTTGAACTTGTTGAAGCAGTGCCTCAATTTCTCTTCGGTAGGCTTGTTCAAAGGCAGTTCGAGCTATTTTTTTCTCGATTTCCGTCCACTCGGCTTCACTTGCTTGCATGATTCAAACTAAAATTCAAACTAAAATTTATACGGTAGTTATTGGATTTGGATTGTTTTATTTGTCCAGAGAAATTAAGCGCTCTTGGTGAAAAGAGCGCTCAGTGCGATCGCCTATAATTTATTGAGCTTGAGTTTCTCTAACGAACTAGGTTGAGTAGTTCTTTAGGCGAAGCCAACAAGTCAATGGCTACAAAGAAAATTTTACCTTGAGGGTTGATTAAAAATCGCCAAGCCATATTCATCCCTACAGATGCGCCAAACCAAGGAGTCTGAACTTTACCTGTCACTTTCACCTGAGTATAACCATCTTCTGCGGGTTCAGCGATACCTCGTTCTGGTAGCAAATTGAGGTTTTGGCATTCTTCGCGGAAGAATTGTAAGATGGCATCTTTACCCACGATTGGTCTTTGGAAGGGAGGCTGCAAAGCACCATCAGCCACGAACAACTTGATCAGTTCGTCAAAGTCATTGGCGTTCAAGTTGTTCATGTAACTCAACACCGTTGGGTTGTCGATACCCTCAATTTTAACTTGGGTACGCTCAGAAATTGCTTTAGGTGCAACCACAGGTTCTGAAATTCTGGTGTAACCACCTAGCTTATTGACATCAAACCCCATATTCACAACGGAGTTCCGCAAGACAGTAATTTGTTGCCCTTGATCTAAGGTTTTGAGAGTTTCTAATACGGCATTAGCATTCGCTGATAGCTTGTAGCCAGCGGGAATTGGCGCGACTATGCCTTGCACCATCCATTCTCCAAGCTGATTCCAAAAACCTAGCTTAATGTTAGGCGACCAAGTAGCATAACTACGACAAATAGGTGTATCTGCGTTGTTAGCAAGATCGCACATAACCTGAGTTTGTTCAGGATATGTCATTTGCTTGATTTGGTTCAGAATTCCTTCTGCAAACTGCATACTAGCTGCACCAGGAGCCGCAACGGTAATGGATTTACCCATTTCCAAAAAAGCAAACCATGTCCATGCAAGTTGATCTTCTGCGCTGAGTTGGTTGAACCGCGCTGTTAAAGCTGGTACTGCATCCGCTGAAAGGGTGTTGGGGAAAATACCGCGGGCGGAGTCGATTGTAATTGCCATATAGAGGAATACCTGAGTAAGTTTTCAACTGAACCCGATATGGAGCAAGTAATTTGTGAGTTACAATTCTGCCCCCCAATCAAAATATCACAAATATTTACATAAGTTTAAATAAATTTACAATGGATATCATTGCATAGTCTCTGTAGAAGCTGTGATATCGAGACAGTCTGGGAAAAGCAAGGCTGACTGAGGGTAGAGACCATAGACATAGGTTATCTGTTTGGAAAAAATTTGTTGTTCCAGGTAGTATGCGATCGCTACTTACTTCTAGTACCTTGCTGAAATTGATGACAGTGGCTTTTGAGTGGTTACACCAACTGCACGGGGAAACTTATCAGGTGTAATTAATTGCCACCTTCTGCAAATACAAACAGTCAATCTTCAGTAGCGTGTGTTGTCGCGTAGCGTAACGCACCATATTACGTGGCGGTGCTTTAGGCACTTTGATAATTTATTGCGTGACAATTAATATTAAAAGTAGGTGGCTAACACATCCTAAAGTAATTTTATTTTTACTTTATAAAAAGCTATATAAAATAATCTTCCCTGACTAGATGCAAGTGGCTATGTTAATAATAGGTAGGCTAAAATAGCCCCAAATTTAGGTAAATTATTATGGGTAGATATTATAGTTCAATTCATATTCACTCAACTAACACTGGGCAGATTATAGAGATTGTTAAAAGTCTATTTAGCACTTGTTTAATGCTTTTCGGCTTTTAACATATTCTGTAGAAAAATACAGGTTAAATGTTAATTTATGCAACCAAAAATCATAATGGCTTTTGAGTGGGTACACCAACAGCGCGGGGAAATTTAGCAGGTGTGGTTGCTATTTTTCTTAAATATAAACAATTGCGAATACTATCACTCAGAGGAGTTATAAACTGTTCAATTGATTCTACTTCTCCACCCAATTGCTTGACAGCATTATGCAAAGCTTGAGTTTCTTCTTCTGTCCAAGTACCGCGATAAATTACTGCTAAACCACCTTGTTTTAACAAGGGTAATGTATATTCTGCACACACAGAAGTAGTACCAACGGCACGAATTAAAGCAAGATCATAGATTTGGCGGTGCTGGGTTTGCTGACCAATTTCTTCAGACCTGCCAACTAAGGTTTGGCAATTCTTTAGTTCCAGTGCTGTGATGACTTTATCGATAAAGTTAATTTTTTTGCGAGTTGAATCTAATAAAGTTACTGTGCTGTTAGGTGCGATTATTCCTACGGGAACACCAGGAAAACCTGCACCTGTGCCAATATCAATTACCGATGCACCTTCTTGCAAGGATGGAATAAATTGCCCTTGTTGGACAATTCCCCGCAAAGAATCCCAGAGATGTTTCTCCCAAAATTCTTGAGGTTCGGTGATGCGAGTTAAATTTAACTGAGCGTTACCTTCTAAAATTGACTGGTAAAGCTGCTGGAATTTTTCTTGCTGTTGAGTAGTAGGTTGCCAATTAAGAGTTTGCTGCCAAATTTCTGCCATTTCTGGCAGCAAAGGAGTTGTGGAATTAGTCATTAGTCATTGGTCATTATTCATTAGTCATTGGTCAAAAGGCAGAAGAATAAAAGATGAAATTTCATACTTCACACTTCACACTTCATACTTTTCAAGTCATGCTGCTGGTTGGGGTTCTTTCACTTTACTACTAAGTGTTGTGGGATCTACAGATTTCAGTTCGCCATGATTAAGTGTCCAACAACGGTCTGCGATCGCTAACATATCACCAGCATCATGTGTGACTACTAACAATGTCCAATCTTGTTTGAGTTTTGCTAATAAGTTTACTAGTTGTTGGCGCATTGACCAGTCTAAACCAGCTGTGGGTTCATCTAACAACAATACATTTGGCTGGCGAATTAATTGCACCGCCAAAGCTAAACGTCGTTGTTGTCCGCCACTTAAAGCATAAGGCGCGGCGGAAAGCGATAAATGCTCTAATCCCACTTCGCTTAAGGCTTGTCTGACACGTTCTGAGCCTAATTCAGGATGCCCTAAGCGCAATTCTTCTAAAATCGTTCCGCCGCAAAAGTGCCTTTCAGGAAACTGAAATACTAAGCCCGCTAACTGTTGCAGCTGTTCGGCAATAATTTCTTGTTCTCGCCAAAATACTCCGCCAGAAGTTGGTTCGGCAAGTCCAGATAAAATTTCTAATAGTGTGCTTTTACCAGAACCACTGGGGCCAATAATCAAACCTAGCTGCTGAGGCGGTAATTCTAGGTTAATTGATTTGAGAATTGCTGTCGGGCAAGCTGTGGGATGATAAATTAAATTTCTGAGATAGAGCATTTGTTAAGATTACCAAAAACTGGCGAATAACTAACTACACCAAGTACAAATGAAAAATTCCGCATAGATTCATGCCAGATTACCTGCTTTAAAGCTTGATTTCACAGCAAGTCTATCTCTTCATTTTGGCAGAATAACCCTTCAACCAGAGCTAAAACACTATCTGGGAACTTGAAAAATTAACTCAAGTCAACTTTTAGAAATGTGTTGGCTGAAGCAGAATTAAGTAAGGACAAACTATTTTTTGCATTCTAGGTAAGATATACAACTATTTCAACCGCAATTGTTCTGAGGGTGCTGATGACTAAAGTAATTTCGATTTCGCAAATAGTATTAACTCAGTTAACTAAGGTTGCTCAGGTAAGTTTAACAGCTGCGATCGCACTTAATTGCTGGGTAACTCCATCACTAGCTGGCGACCCCTTCGGTCGTGGTGAACAAGCTCATCAAATTGGCGATAATACAGAAGCAGCGTTTAAGGCTATTTTTCAACAAGGTAATTATCCAGAAGCCGAACGTTACCTCAAATTAGCTTTAGAAAAAGAACCAAATGAACCTCTAGCTTATGCAATGCAGGCATCATTAGCATATTCCCAAGGTGATTTAACTGGGTTAAATAAATATAGCAAACAAACTTTAGAGGCTGGAGAAAAACTCATTGCCAAAGACCCGTTGCGGGGCAATATATACACAGCGGTTGGACATTTTTTTGAGGGGGCTGTAATTTTAACCCGTGATGGTACAGTCAATGGCGCGCCGCAAGCTTTAAGTCGGTTACGGCAAGTTTATCAATATTTAGATAAAGCAGAGGCAATTTCTCCAAAAGACCCAGAGTTGAATTTACTCAGAGGCTATATGGATGTGATGTTAGCGGTCAGCCTACCTTTTGCCAATCCTGATGAGGCGATTGGAAGGTTAGAGAGAAACGCTGCGCCGGAGTATTTAGCTGATAGAGGGATTGCTATTGCCTACCGAGATTTAAAACAATATTCTCAAGCGTTAGATTATGCCAATCGGGCGATTAAAGGCACACCAGAGAATCCAGAATTGTATTATCTCAAAGCCCAAATCCTCAAAGAACAAGGCAGAAAAAACAAAAATCAGCAGTTAACTCAAGATGCGATCGCTAATTTTGATCAAGCTTTGGCGAAAAAATCTCAATTACCTGCTGGTTTAGTCAGACAAATTGAGCGAGAACGTAATAGTGCCGTCAAGCAGCTAAATAATTCTAGGAGATAATTCCAAAGTGAGGAGAAAGTAGCGAAAAATTTTATTTATTCCTACTTTTTACCTTAAACAGCAAGAAGGCTCACACGCTCACCTGTACCCAGGTCAGTGTTGAGATGAATTGCGAGTGAGTCGAGTTGCGTAGTTTGATTGTATTTGAGCGTAGGGAAAACAAAGAAAACTTGATTCGTCGAGACGAACAAAATATTTTGTTTTGGTTAACACAGCTATCAAAATATGTGTTACCGTGAATACACAAACACGGTAGGCTCGCTACCATGTATAGAGCAATTAAAGCTAAAGTCTCTAGTGAAATAGCTAGAGTTAGGGAAGATTTTCTACACAAGCTATCTCGCAAAATAGCATCTGAAAACCAAGTGATTTGTGTGGAAGATTTAGCAGTGAAGAACATGGTAAAAAATCCTAACTTGGCAAAAGCTATTAATGACCAAGGGTGGGGAATGTTTCTCACGATGTTGAAATACAAAGCTGAAAGATTCGGACATACATATCAAGAAATCAATCGTTTCTTCCCATCTTCTCAACTTTGTAGTGAAACTCTACTAGGACTAGCCCTTTCAAGGTGTGTGATTTTGCAGCTTTTTCTGGTTTAGAATCTTAGCAGTTGAGATTTCACATCTTGCACCTAGCCCCAGCGAATAGAATTCGCGGCTATACAAACGAAGTCCGCCTATCGCGCTTGCGCTGCGCTTGGCGCACCACGCGGACTAACGCAATATCAAGGGTTTGGAACCCGCGCAGGTGGTCACTGAGCTTGTCGAAGTGCGGGTTTTGTCTGTGTAGCCGCGACTTCAGTCGCAGGCGTGCAAGATATGTGTTTACCAAACTACAAATCAGCCCATCACACAACACCTTGAAAGGGCTAGTCCTAGAAACGCCAACCTCAAAACTCAGCACTCAAAACTCAAAACTCAGCACTCGGCACTCCTTAAAGCAGATAATTTCAATAATCAAAACGGATTCCTATAATCTGAAAGATATTGATGATTATGAGAAGGAAACCCTAATGCCCGATCTTGGATTAACTCATGTTGCACTTGGGGTAAGTGATATCAACAAAAGCATTTCTTTTTATGAAAAGTATGCTGGGATGAAAGTAGTGCATCGCCGTAGCGATACAATCCATAAAGTCGAAGTCGCTTGGATTAGTGATTTAACTCGACCATTTGTGATTGTGCTAGTTCAAATGGATAAAGCGCAATGTCAACCCGCACCTAGTTTCCACCTCGGCGTAGCTTGTAAAAGCCGCGAGGAAGTAGACAGCCTCTGTCATGAAGCACACTCAGAAGGTTTATCGGTATTAGGGCCAGAGGAGCATGGAGCGCCAGTTGGTTACTGGGCTTTTATCCGCGATCCTGACGGTCATAACCTGGAAATTGCTTATGGTCAGGAAGTTAATTCTGCGATCGCCCAAGCCAAGCAACATGAGTAATACTTAAGAGTGTCGGGTAAGCCACCCAATAGCAGCTGCTGTGCGCAAAGCGATTTTTTATTGAGTGCATTGTGCTAATAAATAAAGTTTGGCTATTGATAGTTCATCATGTTTAGAAAACCTATTTCTGTGCGTGGCAAAATAGCTAACTAGGAGAATTAATAATGATTACTCTCAAGCAAAATTCATCTACACAACCTAAACTGCCAATTGAATCACCAGAACCACAATGGCTTCAGACAGTACGCATAATTCTGCAACCACTCGAAAATTTAGATAGATATCAGCAACTCTATGGGGATATTTATCTCTCTAGATTTGCCGCCTTTCCGCTACAAGTAATTATTAGTAACCCGAAAGGAATTCAAGAACTATTTACGGCTGATTCTAAACTATTAGAAACAGGCTCAGGTAGTCAGATTATGCAACCGTTGTTAGGGGATAACTCGCTAATTTTAATGGATGGCGATCGCCACCTACAACAGCGCAAGCTTTTAATGCCTCCTTTCCACGGCGATCGCATAAAAGCATATAGTAATTTAATTCGGGAAATTACAGAGCAAGTTACTAATAAATGGAAAGTAGGAGAATCTTTTGTGGCGCGTCCGCAAATGCAAGATATTTCCCTAAAAGTAATTTTACGTACTGTTTTTGGATTGCAAGAAGGAGAACGCTACGCACAAATTCAACAAATCTTAATCGAAATGTTGAATACTTTTAATGAGCCTTTGAGTGTTGTTTTTCTATTGTTTAAATCATTGCAACGCGATTTAGTCCCTTGGAGTCCTTGGGGTAAATTTCTCCGGCGCAGACAACAGCTTGATAAACTAATTTACGCAGAAATTCGAGAACGCCGCCATCAAACTCAAGGTGAAGATATCCTGAGTTTACTATTGTCTGCACGCGATGAACATGGTCAACCCATGAGTGATGTGGAGTTACGCGACGAGTTGATGACTATGCTTTTTGCTGGTCATGAAACTACTGCGATCGCATTAGCTTGGGCGTTATATTGGGTTCACTATCATCCAGAAGTGGGCGAAAAACTGCTGCAAGAACTCAACTCAATTGATGTCAGTAGTGCAGATCCCACAACAATTACTCAACTTCCTTATTTAAACGCCGTCTGTTCCGAGACACTGCGAATTTATCCAGTTGTTTTATTTGCTTTACCACGCATCCTTCAAGCACCGATGCAATTGATGGGCTACGACTTACCCAAAGGAATGACAGTATCTGTTTCTATTTATTCAACTCACCATAATCCTGATATATATCCCGAACCTAAGTGTTTCCGTCCAGAACGTTTTCTCGAACGGCAATTTTCTCAATATGAATTTTTGCCCTTTGGTGGTGGAAATCGTCGCTGTTTGGGGATGGCGTTTGCTTTATTTGAAATGAAATTAGTGTTGGCAACAATCCTTTCACACTACTCGCTAGAATTGCTAGATAAAGTGCCTCTTAAATCTGTGCGTCGTGGTATAGTATTTACGCCATCTGGTGGGGTAAATTTGAAAGTAAAGGATAAGTTTTAGAAAATTAAAGTTTCTAGTCTCGCTTGAATTTCTTCTAATAAATCCTAGGGGATACTTTCAACTCACCCAGGGAAACTTCAAAATTCAGTCTTTTAGATTTGCTGGTGATAGGACACACTAGAACCAAAGAAGCTGTGTGTCAACATCGTCAGTCTTACCATTTTTCCGCCCAATAAACAATTTCGGCAGATGAACTGTTAATAGCTACGCCGTAGCTATCACCGTGATTCCACTTAAAGCCAGGATTGCCTTGATCTTCGGCATTTAATACTAATATTTCATAATCAGGTGGAAAGGCTTCGCCAGCAGCATCACCTGTGTAGAAAAACGTAGTTGGGACACCGTTAGGAAAGTTAGCGTGGTCATTGGTGTCGCCGCCGAGATATTTATGTTTGGCAAGTTTGCGATACTGAGTGAGTAATTTTTGGATTTGTTCTGGGGATTTCTGGACTCTGACTTGAAAAAAACTACTAGCTTGGGCAACTCCTGGGGAATAAGCGATGCGAACATTTTTAGCATCAGCCGGAATTTCACTGGGAAAATGCTGAATTTCGGCTGGACTCGCCCAAAGCTGATTGCGGATTTCACTATAGCGGTTCGTATTGGTGATAATTTGCGATTCAGTAGTACTACTGAATGCTTTTCGTAAAAAAAAGCTTCCCCCAACAATACCAAGACTACCAAGGGAGAGGCAAACTATCATGGCGGCTTTAGCTAGGTGCGATCGCTGCATTGAGTTGGGTGCTGTTAATGTTCATCGGCATATACCCAACTAGTAAACTACTATTCGTAGGATTGCGGATCGACTTCTCAAGATATTGATGAAATCTTTGTGTAATCCGGGAAATTACGGGATATTTTTAAAATTATGATGAATTAGTCCGGATGTGGTGAGTTTAGGGTTTTGGTTTTTTCAACGCATTCGCCGTTAGGCATTCCCGCAGGTTAGGTGCGCTGAGGCGTTTTCATACCCCAGCCTTCTGCTTTGTTTAAAAACACCCAGCAATCATCCCAGCTAGCAAGATAAAGCCGAGCCAAACATTTTGGCGAAACATTTGGGCATAAGCGGCGTTAGGTAAATCTGGCTGTGCTAATCGCCACGATTGCCAACCCCAGCCAATGGTAGCTAGTGCTAGGGTGATCCAAAAGGCGATGTGCAGGTTAATTGCTACACCTAGCCAAGCGAGTAACAAGATTGTGCCAGCAAAAAAGATACTAATAGCCAGTGGGGCATAATTGCCAAAAAACAGCGCGCTAGAATTGACACCAATACGTCGGTCATCTTCCTTGTCGCTCATGGCATAAACAGTATCAAATCCTAGTGTCCACAGTACAGTCGCGCCCCACAGTAACCAAGCTGGCTGAGAAATGTTTTGCGTCACGGCACTCCAGCTAATTAAAACCGCAAAACCCCAGGCAATGGATAGTACTAACTGCGGCACAGGAAATACGCGCTTTGCCCCAGGATAGAGGAGAATGACTGGAACTGCTGCCACTGATAGCCAAAAGCTGAGGGGATTGAGGTAAAATGCTAAAACAGCCGCGCATCCCAAAGCAATAATCGCTACGACAATGCCAACTTTGATCGATAAAGCGCGAGATGCTAAGGGGCGATCGCGTGTACGCTCAACTTCTGGATCGATATCTTTATCCCACAAATCATTAACTACACACCCAGCAGCACTGGTGGCGAGAGTCCCCAACACAATCACACCGACTAAAGCTAAAGGTGGTTGGCCAGCCGCCGCCAAAAACACAGCCCACAGAGCAGGAATCATCAAAATCAACCGACCTTCCGGTTTATGCCACCGTAAAAGCCGCATAATCACAAGCCATACAGGTTCCTGATTGCGTTTTGGCGTACTCAACATAAGAAGTCAACAAAAAATTACTGGATGCTGATTAATTAACACATCTTTACATCTATAGAATAGCTTTATTTGATATTTGTAAAAACACAACCTAGATTTGCAACGCTAAATACATTTCAATAAAAATAGGGTGTAAGGGTTTAAGGGAAAGAATTTATCACTAACAAGTAGCCTACACCCAACACCCCTACACCCAGCCTTTTGGGTGACATTCGTTTCAAAGTCAAAAATCCCAACACACCATCTTTTACTGTTCTTCCTAAATAGAGAGAGAAAACTAGATGCTGAATTTAGCTTCAGCTAACTGGGAGAGTGTGAAAACTCCACCAGTTCAGCAAAACCGGATTATTGCTGCCATTGATTTAGGAACTAATTCGCTGCACATGGTAGTGGTAAAAATTGACGCGACCCTACCAGCTTTTAGCATCATCACCAGAGAAAAAGAAACTGTGCGCCTGGGCGATAGGGATTTGATCACTGGCGAGTTAAAACCAGAAGTGATGGCTAGAGCGATAGCTTGTTTGCGACGTTTTCAAACAGTCGCTCAAACTTTCAATGCTGAAACTATCATTGCTGTGGCGACTAGTGCCGTGCGAGAAGCCCCCAATGGCAAAGATTTTCTCCACAGAATAGATAGCGAATTAGGTTTGAGCGTTGACTTAATTTCTGGTCAAGAAGAAGCACGCCGCATCTATTTAGGAGTGCTATCGGGGATGGAATTTAACAACCAACCCCACATCATTATCGATATTGGTGGCGGTTCTACAGAAATCATTTTGGGCGATAGTCACGAACCACGCACTCTAACTAGCACCAAGGTAGGTGCAGTGCGACTCACTGGTGAATTTATCACAACTGACCCGATTAGCAACAGCGAATTTCAATATCTGCAAGCGTATGCCAGAGGAATGCTAGAACGTTCTGTAGAAGATGTGCTAGCAAATATTCAGCCTGGCGAGTCGCCGCGATTGGTTGGCACATCCGGCACAATTGAAACCATCGCTTTGATCAATGCGCGGGAAAAACTGGGTCTTGTACCTTCGACACTCAATGGTTACGAATTCAGCCTGAAAGATTTGCAAGAATGGGTGAATCGCCTAGCAAAAATGTCGAATGTTGAAAGAGCGGCTATTTCTGGTATGCCAGAAAAGCGTGCAGAAGTGATCTTAGCAGGTGCGATCGTACTTCAAGAAGCAATGACGCTGTTGGGTGTAGATTCTGTCACATTATGTGGACGCGCTTTGCGAGAAGGCGTAATTGTTGATTGGATGCTAACTCACGGTTTAATTGAAGACAGATTACGTTATCAAAGTTCGGTAAGACAACGTAGCGTACTGAAGCAGGTAAAGAAATACAACATTGATATTGAACATAGCGATCGCGTTGCTGTCTTTGCCTTAAGTTTATTTGATCAAACTCAAGGCATCTTACACAATTGGGGAGATGAAGAGCGGGAATTATTGTGGGCAGCAGCGATTTTACACAATAGCGGTCATTATATTAGTCACTCAGCCCACCACAAGCATTCTTACTATTTAATTCGCAACGGTGAATTACTGGGCTATACCGAAACTGAAATAGAAATTATTGCAAATTTAGCCCGTTATCATCGCAAATCACCGCCTAAGAAAAAGCATGAAAACTTCCGCAACCTCTTAAGCAAAAATCATCGCCTCATAGTCAGTCAATTAAGTGCCATCCTAAGATTAGCCGTGGCATTAGATAGGCGGCAAATTGGAGCCATATCGCAGATTCAGTGTAAATATTATCCTGACGATCAAGAGTTTCATCTGCTAGTTTTTCCTTCTCACCCCAATGATGACTGTGCCTTGGAAATGTGGAATTTAGATTATAAAAAAGGAGTATTTGAAGCAGAATTTAATTTAAGATTATTTGCCACTTTAGAACCTTCTAAAGTAGCCATCATTTAATCTAGGAATCATGTTTGATGTAGGCAAAAAAGCAGTAAACCTAGATCAATCTTCTTGCCTATTCCCTTAACTCATATCTTGCACCAGGCGACTGAAGTCGCGGCTACACAGACAAAACCCGCCTGCGCGGGTTCCAAACCCTTGATTTCTCGTCAGTCCGCGTAGGCGGACTTCGTTTGTATAGCCGCGAATTCCATTCGCTGGGGCTAGGTGCAAGATGTGAGTTAACCCTACTCCCTAACTAGATTCAGAAATCAAACCGGATTTTTATATTGGGGTGTAAGGGTTTTGGATACATATACCCCTGCACCCTTACATCGTTTTCTCAAACCTTAATTTTTCGTTCTCTGGCGTAAGCCCTACTGGCGTTAGTACTAAGTTGCGCGTTCAAAGAAACATCATCTTGTTCTGACTCTCTACTCTCAGCCCAAATTGCTCTTTGGGAGAGCAACTTAGTATCACGAATCCCTCATTTTCTATTCAAGAAAATTTAGCCGATTTGAACTTGATTTGTATCAACCCCAGTAGCACCGTTAACTGAACGCGCTACCGAAACCATTTTGTTGAGAATATCTTGGCTAGGAACTTTGCCTTTGAGAACTACAGTGCCGCCTGTTTGAGCAACCCAGAGTGTATCAACATCATCTAGCTGCTGATCTTGGTCGAAAGCTAATGCTACCCGCTTGGCTAAACCGCTTTGGTCATATTCACCATTTAATCCTAGCCTTTCTGGGGGAATGGATTGAGTGGCTGTAGGCGCAGCTGTAGCAGCTTGTGGTACTGCTTGGGGAGTGGGATTTACTTGAGCGTTTTGTGGTTTTTCTAAACCAAATAATCTTTTTAACCAACCCATAAATGTTAATCTCCGATGAGAGTTCGATTACATTTTGAGAATAAAGGTTTCAACAGGAATTATTCATCTGTCAAAAAAAGGATTTTTACTCGTTGTGGCTCCTGCTTTGAGTATGATTTGTGGATAACTTCTGTTTCAGTAGTGGAATGAGTGCAGGTATAAGTTTAAAATAAGAAGTCTAACTTATCCATACAAAAATTTAGTTTAACAGTACGTGTAAGGTAGAGATTAGCTAATTCTTGCGTTAGCGATCGCTCCCTGAGCCTGTGTTGGCAAAGATGAAACATACTCTTTCTGTTCTAGTAGAAGATGAGGCGGGTGTTCTATCCCGCATTTCTAGTTTGTTTGCCCGTCGTGGCTACAACATCGAAAGCCTTGCTGTTGGTCAAGCCGAGCAGGGAGGCATTTCTCGGATTACGATGGTTGTGGCTGGTGACGATCGCATTATCGAGCAAATCACCAAGCAACTATACAAGTTGATTAATGTCCTGAAAGTGCAGGATATTACCGAAATTCCCTGTGTTGAGCGCGAATTGATGCTTTTGAAGGTAAATGCTTCTAGCAGCAACCGTTCAGAAGTGCTGGAATTAGCTCAGATTTTCCGGGCGCGGGTTGTAGATGTGGCGGAAGATTCCCTGACTTTGGAAGTGGTGGGTGATCCTGGAAAGATGGTAGCGATTGTGCAGGTGCTACAAAAATTCGGCATCCGGGAAATAGCCCGCACTGGCAAAATTTCTTTAACTCGGGAATCGGGTGTTAATACTGAATTGCTGAAGTCTTTGGAAGCAAAGGCTTCGTGAAACGGTATTGGGAATGTGAAACCACAGATAATTTATCTGTGGTTTTATTCTGCTTTGCGAGCGATCGCAAAAAAACTAGTCCCATCATTCCAAATCCCTTGTTCGGTTGCTAATGCTTCTAATTGGGTTTCAAATTCTGCCTTCGCTTGTGTTAATTGCTGTGGAGATAGCTGTAATAAGGGGTTAGGGAATGTCAGGCTGGCATTGATAGTCCATCTTTGCTTTGCTTGCTCTAGAGAAATAAAAGTACCATACTGCTGAGTCTGAATCTCAATTCTTCCAAAACCAGCTTTTGTAAGTAAATCAGAACACTTTTCCACAGTACCTATTAGTTCGTTAGTTGTAATTTCTACACCATATTTTGCTAATATATTTTGCCAAACAATGCCTACTGCAAATGCCTGATCAGCAGGCGCATGAAGAGCAATTAATCCATTAGGTTTCAGCAATTTATACCAAAGGCGTAAAGCAGCTAACTTATCTGTCATTAAAGGAAAAGCATTAGCACACAAAATGCGGTCAAAACTGTTATGAGAAAAATTTAGCGATTCAGCATCAGCTAACTGAAATTCCAGATTGCGAAGACTTAATTTTTCCGCCTTGCGTCTAGCTTGCTCAAGCATAGCTGGAGAAATATCTATACCTAGAACACTGCCACTATAGCCAACTAGTTGAGCAACTTTTATTGCTATATGGCCTGTCCCTGTAGCAATATCTAGAGCGTTTTGTCCATCATCAATTTGTGCATACTCCACAAGACGATGGGCAATTTTTATATGCCATTCACTTTCATCATATTTATAGCTTCTATCATCGTAAATATCAGCTATTTTTTGCTTATAGTCATTTAGCTTGATTTGGTTATTCATATTAATGAGATTTATCCTATTTAATTTGCAGTAAGTATTCAGGATTTAGAATGATTAATCAATCTTTCCGCTTCATAATTGCTATAGTACCTGAAAACTAAATTGCCTTGGAGGTTCATCCAAGGCAGTGAAGTGAATCAATTTTTCAAAACTACTTGAAAAGAATTCAAATAGCCTGTAATAGTTTTGGCTAGGGATTTTTGTTGCTTTCTGGTTGTGATTGCCATAACTTGATAAAGTCTGCCTTCTGCAACATACATCCTACTTTTGGTAATTTTGCCTCCGGAATTAATATATTCGATTTCTTTGCCTGGATGACCATTGGAACTACGAATATTACGTTGGCGAATTAAACTACTTTTCGTAGTTTTTAAAGCCATATATTGTGCTTGATCTAAGATAGTTTGAGGATTGGTTAATTTCCCATAACTGTAAGGAAAATCGTTGTAAACCACTACATAAGCAACTTGTTGTTTTGGTGGTTCAGCGACAAATATTTCTAAGTCAATTTCTCCTATTTGGGTTTTTTGTGTTTGGGTTTGCTGGTTGGGTGTTCCCGGCATCAAAACGGTGAAGCGGCCATCCGGCGCACGAAATAATTGCCACTTTGGTTGGACTGGTTCAACAACGGTGGGTTTTTTGGGTTGGACTGGTACTTTTTTTTGAACAACGGTTGCTTTCTTTGGGGTGGTTGGTGGTTGAGGTTGACGCGCTTCCACGACAAATGAACCACCGCACACAACTGTGGCGGCAATTAATGGTAAAAATCTGGTGAATGTCATAGATTTTGCTCTGCCGATGCAGATATCACTGATGATGCTAGTGTTATAACCTAGCAGCACACAAAGCAGCACCTATTAATCCTACTTGAGAGTTGAGAATAATATATACAGGTATCTCTTCTAGAATTGAGCGCATTCTGCCTTTTTGGCTAAAGTTAAGCAAGAAGTTGCCGTTTTGAATTAAAGGCAGGATTTTTGGCGCAATTCCTCCGGCGATGTACAAGCCACCGTAGGGGAGAAGCTTGAGGGCGAGATTTCCGGCTTCTGCACCGTAAGCGTCAACGAAAAGTTCTAGAGTTTGTTCACAAAGGCGATCGCTTTTTTGGACTGCGGCTTTACCAATGGCTGCACCAGGATCGACGCTTTTTTCTTGTTTTCCGGCTTCTTGTTCCCAAGTGCGGACGATTTGGGCGATTTCGGGTAATTCGATGGATTGTTTGCGATCGCGCAAAAATTGGTAAATAGATACAATCCCCAGCCCGGAAACTACTCTTTCTACTGAAACTCGCTGAATATCATGTTTATCCAGCAAGTATTTCATGAGTTGAAACTCTAACTCGTTACGAGGGGCAAAGTCTGTGTGTCCACCTTCGGAAGGAAAAACTTGATAGTGGTTTCCCTGCTTGATTAAAAAGCCTTGTCCTAAACCTGTTCCCGCACCAATCACAGCAATGGGGGCTTCGGGTTTTTGCTTGCCAGATTGTAGCGTGAAGATATCATCTTTAGCCAAGCCAAAAATGCCATAACCAACTGCTGTAAAGTCGTTAATTAAGGAAATAGAGGCAATGCCTAATTCTTGGGCTAAACGTTCGCTATCGAGATACCATGCTAAGTTTGTCAGTTTAGCTGTGTTGTTGACTACTGGCCCGGCGATCGCAAAACAAGCTTTTTGCGGAGTTGCTACATTAGCCTTGAGCAAAAACTGTTGCACTATCGGTACTAAATCAGGAAAATCACTGCTGCGATAACTTTCTTCATAGATATTTTGTAATGCTGGTGATTCTTCTGATGTTTCCACCAATCGCAAGATGGTTTTTGTGCCGCCGATATCTCCTGCAAGTAACAAAGTCATAAAGAATATTCTGTAATTTAGTTGCTGTAGTTGTAGAGTCTGGTGAAAGGATGGAAACTATGAATGAGACTGGATGATATAGCAATTGTCTTATGCCTTTGGTCTTTGGTCTTCTACCAAGTTGAAGAATTTACGCAAATCTAATTACTTCTTCTACCTCAGTTAAATGAGAAGTGTCTCCTTTAAGTTCTAATAACCATTCTGGGCCTTGCAGCACCACCTTGACTAAAGAACATAAAGAAGCTTTAACTTCTGTTTTGGCAACTTCACCCACTAACCCCATTGCGGCTCCTAAAACAGAAGCACCATGCCCTACCAATAAAATATGCTCTGGAAAGAATTCTGTAGATAGACATCTGGCAGTTTGCCCTGAACGGGCGCGGACTTGTTCGTGAGTTTCGGGGTATTTAGCCGCAATGCGCGGTGTGTAGCTAACGTCAATTCTAGGGAATAACTCTTTTAGGGCTGAGACTGATAGCCTTTCTGGTTCTTCTGTCATCCAAGCAGGATTTAGCCATTCACTTAAGCCTGTTTCTAAATTAATTGGCAAATCCAACACTTCGGCGACTGCATTCGCGGTTTGCACGGTTCGCAAGAAGGGAGACGCAAAAATATGGGCAATTTTTTCGTTTTTCAAGCGTTGGGCTAATTGTTTCGCCTGCACGAAACCATCATCAGACAAAGGAGGATCGTAACGTCGTTCGGCGGTAAGAAACCAATCAGGGTTAACAAAGTCAAGGCGGTTGGCGTGTCTTGCGATCCAGACTATTTGACTCATGGGTTTATCTAAGGCGCGTGGAACTCACACCTATGGAAGGATAGGTATTTTATTAAGACGGGTGCAAACTCAAATATATGATAAATATTGTAATGTTTTTTAATAATTAAAAATATTACTAGATATAAATTAATATAATTACTCTGCCGTCTGAAAAGGCAGTCTAATCTATTTCCGCTTTACTCTCTCTAGATTAAGTTGGGCTAACGCACAAGAAATCAGGAACGAACCGCTAAGGACGCAAAGTGCGCTAAGTGAGGAATTATAAGAGAAGCTTTAGGGAAAATATTTAAGAATTATTAGTTACCCCAAATACGCTTTTTTAACGCGCTCATCACTAATTAATTCTGATGCTGCACCTGTTAAAGTGATAGAACCAGCTTCGAGTACATAGCCTCTATCTGCAATTTGCAGGGCTAGGTTAGCATTTTGTTCAACTAATAAAATAGTCACGCCTGTAGCGCGTAAATTTTCAATAATTGAGAAGATTTCTCGCACAATTGCTGGTGCTAAACCTAAGCTTGGTTCATCTAACAATAGCAGTTTTGGTCTACTCATTAAAGCCCGCGCGATCGCTAGCATTTGTTGTTCACCACCGCTAAGTGTTCCTGCTAGTTGATTACGCCTTTGTGACAAACGGGGAAATAATTCAAATTGACGTTGAATATCTATTTTAATTTCTGCTTGATTAGAACGAATATAAGCACCCAACATTAAGTTATCAAACACTGTTTGTCGTGCTAATACTCTGCGCCCTTCAGGACAATGGGCAATACCTAGTTTGACAACTTCGTGAGGTTGACGACGGGTAATATTACGCCCACTATAAAGAATTGCGCCACTTTTAGGATTAACTATTTTAGATATTGCTCTGAGTGTAGTAGTTTTACCTGCGCCATTCGCACCAATTAAAGTAACTACTTCACCTTGATTAATTGTTAAATTAATATTTTTTAGGGCTTGAATACCGCCATAATTAACATCAAGGTTTTGCAATTCTAAAATTTTAAACCCTTGTTTATCTTCATATTGGTGTTTATGGGTGTTCATCGGCGGTTGATATTTATAAACATAGCGTTTCCTAATTTATTGAGTTACTTAATAAATTGCTAATAAAATTTGGCTAACCTCAGCGTAACTTTGCGTTTAACTCAGCGTAACTTTGCGTTAAAAACATTATTTTTGTACCTCACTTAACTGAATTTGATTGTTTAACTTTAAGTTAATAATGAATTGAGATTTGTCTGAAGTACGTTCTATATCCATAAGGGAAATTAACATCTTATTTTTATCAAGAGTTTATTCATTTCCTAAATAAGCTTCAATCACTGCTGGGTTATTTCTAACTACGGCTGGTTCACCTAAAGCAATCAATTGGCCAAAATCTAAAACAGCAATGCGATCGCACAAACCCATAACTAATGGTACGTGATGTTCAATCAAAATGATTGTTAAACTAAAGCGATCGCGGATATTGTGGATAAATTCGCTAAGTTGGTGTTTTTCGCTGGGGTTCATTCCGGCGGCTGGTTCGTCGAGGAGTAAGATTTGCGGTTCTAAAGCCAAGGCGCGCGCAATTTCTAAGCGGCGTTGATCCCCATAGGCGAAGTTTTTAGCTTTTTCTTCAGTGCGATCGCTTAAGCCAACTAATTCTAATAATTCTAAAGCTTTTTGGCGACTTTGAGCTTCTTCAATTAAAGCAGGTGGTAATCCTAATACACCTGTAATTATGTTACTTTTATTATGCAAATGTCGGGCAATGATGACATTTTCTAAGGCTGATAATTCCCCAAACAAGCGAATATTTTGAAAAGTTCTGGCAATGCCTAAACCTGCTATTTGATGAGGGCGCAGTTGAGAAATTTCTCTATCTTGATAAATTAATCCGCCGCTAGAAGGGGGAATTAAACCTGTAATTAAATTAAATAAAGTAGTTTTACCAGCACCATTAGGGCCAATTAACCCAAAAATTTCATGTTGGTTAACTGCAAAAGATACATCATTAACTGCAACTAAACCACCAAAGCGGCGAGTTAAAGAATTTGCTGTTAATAAAACTTTGCTTTTATCTTTTAGGTTTATTTCACTCATCTTGAATATTATTTAATCTGTCACCCAATTTACTTATTTCTCGCCCTACCTATTTTAAACACATCAGGAGTTATCAAACCTTGAGGAAAGAAAATTGTACCGATGACAATTAGTAACCCAAAAATAATTAATCTGCCATCTCGGAGAAATTGCGCCAGCCAATTAGGTAAACCGCCTGTATCTGCGATTCCTCGCAGAATTTCTGGTAAAGCTGTAAACACCATACCCCCAACTATGGAACCTAAAAAGGTTCTGGAACCACCAATTAAGACAAAAGTTAAGTAAATAATACTGGCATCAAATGTACCTTGTCGCGCGTTCCAGGTATTGAGAAAATGCGCGCTAATTGCCCCAACAATGCCAGCTAAAATTGCCCCAAGGGTAAAAGCCAAAACTTTGTAATAAGTCGGGTTGATTCCCATCGATCCTGCGGCTAATTCATCTTCGCGGATAGCAGTAAACGCCCTACCTGTACGAATGCGTTCTAGACGATAAAATAACACCATACTAATTAATAGTAATGGTAAAGCTATCCATAAATATTCAATTTGAGTTTGGAAGGGTTGGGGAATACCAAAAATTCCCACAGCACCGCCTGTAATGTCTAAATTTAAGGAAAGAACGCGTAAAACTTCGACAAAAGCAATGGTAGCGATCGCTAAATAAATTCCGCGTAATCTTAATGCAGGAATTCCCACAGCTACACCTAATATACCAGAGATTAACCCAGCGATTAGCATCTCTAACAAAAGTAAAGGTATGGGAAATAAACTACTGCTAGATGTAAAAACTTTGGTCGATAAAATTGCCGCAATATATCCACCCAAAGCATAAAATCCTGGGCTAGCTAAGGATAATTGCCCAGTCATTAAAGGTAAATAAAGTGAAAGTCCAAGTAACGCCCCTAAAACCATAGAGACAATTAGCGAACCATAAGTAGAAAAAAATTCCGCCATATTAATTAGACTTTTTGAATGAAGCGACGACCTAGTAAACCTTGCGGTCTAACTAACAGCATGATAAATAATATTCCAAAAGCGACAGCATCTTTATAACCAGAATATTCAGCAGGGACAAATGCTTCTACCAAGCCAATTACTAACCCTCCTAATACTGCGCCCGGAATGCTACCTAAACCTCCTAAAACTATCACGGCTAAACCCCGTAAACCAAAAGCAATCCCAAAATAAGGGCCAGCAATACTCACACTAGAAGCAACTAAAGTTCCGGCTAATCCTGCTAAGAAACTGCTGATAAAAAATGTCAAAACAATAAAGCGATCGCTGTCAATTCCCAGTAAACTGGCAGTAGTTGGATCTTCGGCGATCGCTTGCATAGCCTTACCATATTTTGTACGATTAATAAAATATGTCAGGATTGCCACAATTACCACCGAAACCAAAAAAATTAACACCTGAACGCTACGAATCGGTATTGGTTTCTCGATAGTACCAAAGTTAATTGCTGGTGGTAAATTACCAAAGGTATTCGCCGGATAAGTGTAACTTTCTGCGCCTACTAAATATTGAATTAAATTGACAATGACAACTGCTACGCCCAAGCTAGAAACTACTGTTAATAGAGGATCAGACCCTTGGCGGCGCAGAGGTAAAAAAGCCACCCGTTCCATGACTATCCCAACAATTCCCGCTAGGCTACTACCGATAATTAAGGCTAGAGCAAATGGTAATTGTACAGGTAGAGTAGCATTAGCCAGCAAACCGTTAAAACCAAAAGTCCCACCCATAAGTGCATAAGTAAAATATGCACCTAGGGTAAAAATTGCACCATGAGCTAAATTGATGATGCCTAAAATGGAATAAACCAGGGTATATCCTAAAGCAAAAATTGCATAGACGCTACCAATGGATAACCCATTTAATAATTGTTGTAAAAACAGACTAATATCCATGTAGCTATTATTTTAAAAATGTGAATTTACCCTTACTACCGTCTGCTTCCATTTTAATTTGAGCTACATAAAAGTCTTTTTGGATGACTTCACCCACAGGTGTAAAGCCAATTTCACCTAAAGGGGTAGTGTATTTTCCTGTAAGTATTTGTTTGTTTAATTCTGTTCGCAATGCTGGCAATTCTAACTTATTGACTTTACTTTTTTGATCTAATGATTTGAGAGCTTCAACATATACTTGAACTGCTGTAAAAGCTTGGGCACTAAATTGGGGTGGTTCTTTTTTATATTGGTCTACATAAGCTTTCCGAAATGCGGCATTAATATCACCTGGATGTTCAGGGCTATATGCTTGAGCAATTAAAACCCCATCACAAAGAGCTTTACAAACAGGGAATATATTTGAGGTATTTAAACCATTACCACCAACAATTAAGCCTTTATAACCTAGTTCGCGTAACTGTCTGACTAAGTTACCACCATCAGCAGCTAACCCAGAAATAACTACTAAATCTGGTTTTAAATTAATGGCATTTGTAGCTTGGCTTTGAAAATCTGTGTCGCTAGTTTGAAATTTTTGAACTGTGACTAATTCTAAACCTTGGTCTTTAACTGTTTGTTGAAAAATCTCGGTTTCTGATTTGCTAAATGCGTCATTTTGTGCGTAGAAAACAGCAACTTTTTTAATGTTAGGATTTAACTTGAGTGCAGCTTTAACTGAATTAGGCGCAACTACAGAAACAGGTGCAGAAACACGCGCCACATAATCACCAATTTCCGGTATACCTTTAGCTGTGTTTGATGGGCCAAGTACTGGTACTTTAGAACGTTCGGCAATGGGGTCAGCACTAAAGGCTTGCTGAGACAAAGTAGGCCCGACTATACCCACGACTTTATCTTTATTAATTAATGTTTGAAAGGCGTTAATTGTGCCAGCTTCATCACCAGCAGTATCTTGAAATACTAATTTAATTGGTGTACCGTTAATACCACCTTGATCGTTAAAATATTTCTCAGCAATTCTCGCTCCCGCTACTTGTTCTTGACCGAGTAAAGCAACATTGCTAGTTTGAGCAACAGCAATCCCAATAGGAATTGTACCTGATGTACCTGTGGTGTTTGCGGTATTAGTTGTAGTGTTTGTAGAAGTATTATTTGTATTGCTACTAGTGTTAGAACCACCACCACAGGCGGTCAATAAGAGAGCGCAAGTAGATAATAATGCTGTTGAAAGTGCGATCGCGTTTTTCATCGATAAATAAGTATGTAGTTATAAGAGGGTTTACAAAAAAGAAGTAAATGCTATCAAATGAAACCCATGTAATATTGTTTACAGGGTGGCAAGCAATTTATTAAAGCATTTTTATTTGACCATGCAAAGGCCAACATTCAAAGTGTTTACCAATACAAATTATTGCAGATATAAAATGTGAAATTTGTCAATTAGTAGATAGACAACAGCAATGAGGATATTTGTTGCTTGATGTGAAACTTAATACTCTGGTGGTAAATTATGAAAGCGTTTCATAAAGCGGCGGTCAATCCAATCTTTCCAGTACCATAATAGGGGATGGGCTGGTAAAGTAAATGAGCCTTTAGTGGCGATCGCTCTTTTGTCACCTGTCCCGATTAAACTTAAATATTGTTGTTGTGGTTTGTATGCTTTGAGTGGTTTGCCTAATAACATTCTTTGCAAATTTTCAAATAAAGGCTTACCTTGACGCACTGCAAACACTCCCGCTTTAGGACGCGGATAATTTATCATTGTGGCAATATCACCAGCTGCAAATACCTGCGGGTGAGTTGAAGATTGTAATGTATCTTCTACTAAAATAAAGCCATTTTCATCGGTGGCTAATCCTGTACTGTTTAACCAGTCTGCTGCTGAGGCTTGTGTTACCCAAAAAACTTTTTCACACTCTACAGTTAACCCAGAGTTGCATCTAACTGCAAATAATTCTTCCCTAAGTTGATTATTTAAGGGTGCAATTTCAATTACAGACTCTCCCAAATGTAATTTAATATCTCGCTTGGTCAAAATTTGTTTTAACTGCTGCTGTACTGAAGTATGGTGATGGGGTAAAAGTTCTTGATGGCGTTGAAATAAATGAATTTCTAAATTTTGAATCGGTTGTTGATTTACTCTCAAAATCTGCTGCAAATGTGTTTGCATTGATAGTGCCAATTCGACACCGCCAGCACCACCACCTACAATGGCTAACCTAATTTTTTGTTGGGGATTTTTGGTTACACTGTGCAGTAACTCATCCCAATGTTTGAGTAGTTTAGCCACTGGTTTAGCAGCGATAGCGTATTGTGCTGCACCAGATACAGATATTGTCGCCGGAGTACTGCCAATATCCACAGATAGCACATCAAAATCTACATCAGGACGGTTAGCACAAATTACTTGATGATTTTTTAAATCTAGACCAATAACTGTATCTATATATAGTTGTGTATGAGCAAAATTAGCCAGTTGTTGCAAATTAATATGGCACTCAGTATGAGTATAAAAACCAGCAATATGTCCTGGTAACATTCCCGAATAGGGTGTATCTAACGCTGGGGTAATTAAAGTTAAACGTACGTTGGGTAGTGGTTGCTCACCAAACATTTTTAAGACTATGGCATGGCTATGTCCACCCCCAACTAATACTAAATGTTGAATTGGTGATTGTCTACTCGGTGGCATTTTTAACTAAAGCACTTATACTTATTGTTCAGCTGAATTTATAAGTTAGTAATGTCAATATTGGCAAAATTAAACTAGCGATCGCCATTAATTATTAATTTTTGTTAATAATTCATAATGAGCATCAAAGTATACATAAATTATCACCTATTTAAGCTTATATTTTTAGTTATCTTTTTTCATATTTAACTACAATTAATCATTAGATTTACTAATGACGAAACTTCAAAAATGCTTGGACAATAGCAGAGAACAATCAGACTCATCCATAAATGTTTATACATTTAATAAATGCTTCTCATACAGTTAATAAACATTTAAATCAGCATAATATATTTTTAAATCTGCTTTCAGGTATAGGTTACAGTCCCGAAAAAAAGCTAAACATAGAAATACAAAGATGCTTAAATATAGCTGTTGAATACCTACAACATCAAATCTTAGAAAACCACACTTTAGGAATTCGCTGCTTAGAAGAACTAATTCAAGAATATCCCCAGTCTCAGCAGAAAGTTCTAGAAATATTGACTGCTTTTGTTCGTCATAATGCTCCAGCCAAAACTCCAGACGAAGTTAAATGTATGTTGTCACACAAAATTCATCCTGATATTCAAGCTGCTCTCAGTATTATTAGTAAACTAGATACCGATGAATGTTTGAAAGACACACAAATTGATTTAAGTTATACAGATTTGCAAGGCGCAAATCTTAGTGCTGCTAACCTGGCTGCATCAAATCTTTACCGAGTGAATTTATCTGGTGCTAACCTTGCGGGTGCAAATCTTTCAGGTGCAATTTTGAGTGCAGCCAAGCTGGTTGGTGCTAACCTTGCGGGTGCAAATCTTTCAGGTGCAATTTTGAGTGCAGCTAATTTATCAGAAGCTAATCTTGCAAAAGCTAATCTTGTCAAAGCAAATTTATATCTAGCAAATTTGCAGCAAGCCAACCTGCAAGAAGCTAATCTCGATCAAGCTAATTTAAGAGAGGCGAAATTTTCCGGATAAGAGATGAGAAACTCTGTATAAAGAAAGCCTTGACTAATAAATGTGGGTAGAGACTTAAATTTTAAAAATACTTTTATATTATTTGTAAATAATAGTGCGGCTGAACCAGTATTTGGGTTATCGTTACATCTGTTCTCTATGCGTCAGGTTTGGTCAAAATTTCATTACAAAAACAAGTTAAATAATACAATAGCATCAACAAAAATTTGTATATTCCTATTCAAAATTTTAGGCAAAATGATATACTCATTCAAACTCTGAGTAATAATTCTATGTTGTGAGGAATATTGCGGCTATGTCTGCAAATAAGACAGACAAAATATTGCGTTGGTTGATAGGTACAACAGTGATATTTGCTATCGGGCTAAATGTAATTGTTTTTACTGCTACCAATAAAAAGGAATTGTCAATTTCCCAACAAATGCAATATCGAAGCCAAGCATTAACAACGACTGCCATTATGTTTTTAGGATTGGCAGTGATGATTAATGCTTATTATGCAGGCAAGCGTGCGGAAGCAATGCAGAAAAATGCGATCGCATCTGAAAAAAACGTAGAATTGAGCCTCCAAAATGCTCAAATCTCTCAAGACAGATTGATTGCCGAACGCTATATGGCGGCAATTACGCAACTTGGTCATAAGAGAATCGAAACCCGTATCGGGGCAATCTACATTTTAGAGCGCATTGCCCAAGACTTTCCCAAAGAACACTGGACAATTATGGAAATCTTGGCCGCTTTTGTGCGTCAAAATACGGGGATTAAATCAGCAAACCCAGTTACAGAAGAAGACTCAGTACCAGTGTATTGGGGCAAGCAAAAAAACAGAATGCTCAGTACAAAGCCAATTGAGCAAGAGCAAGAAGAAGCACCCAAAATTCGCCGCGACGTACAAGCTGCACTCACAGTCATTGGTAGACGCAATTCTTTACTAGAGTTAGAAAACCAAAAACTAGATTTACGCAACACAGATATTAGGCGAGCCGATTTACTAGGAGCGAATTTAGAAAGAGCCGACTTACGCGGTGCAGACCTTTCCGGCGCAGACTTACGCGGTTCTAACTTGTCTGGCGCTAACCTGCATGGCGCGAAATTGGCTAAGTCGATTCTTTATGAAACCAATTTACTCAAAGCCAACCTGCGAGGAGCCAACTTACAAGGTGCAAACTTAAATCGTGCCAATCTGTTTGCGGCTAACTTACGTGCAGCCAACTTACAACAAGCAAGTTTACGCGCCGCCAATTTGCAAAGCGCTAATCTTTATAAAGCCAACTTGCAACAAGCCACGTTAAAAGTTGCCAATCTTTCTGGCGCGAAGTTGTTTTTGGCTAACTTACAAGGAGCAAAGTTAGGTAAAGCTAATTTACATTTATCGGGATTAATAGGCGCAAACTTGCAAGGCGCAAATCTCAATGGAGCCAATCTTTGTGGCGCAAATTTAAATGCTGCCAAACTCCAACAAAGCGAAGTGTTCTTTGCCAACCTGACAGAAGCGAGTTTAACAGAAGCTGACTTGCATCAAGCTAACCTCATGGGAGCCAATCTTAACCGGGCGATTCTTTATCAAGCTAACTTGTCTGGGGCCAATTTGATTGGAGCAAATTTATTTGGCACAAACCTGTGCGATGTCAAATTAGAAGGCGCGATTTTAACAGGAGTAAAAAATTTGGACTCTCAACAGATTGGCATGGCAGTAGGCGATCGCACAACTCGCCTACCGGATGATATGGAAACGCCGCCCCATTGGCGACAATCGGGCTAATTTCGTTCAAAATGATCACTTGTTGATTCCAGATTATCTCTCCCATTCAGGGTAAATATTTTCAAAAATCAAACATACTTCCTATCAACATTTTCAATTAAGAACAAGGTTTTTTTCAGATTAATGCGTAAATCTGGCGAAATCTCAGCACTACTCTTCAGACAATCTAACAGCAATTTATTAGCATCCCAATACTGTTGAATATCATGTAAATCTTGCGGCGTGAACTGCCAATCATGACCAATTTGGCGAGTCTCAATCATTAAAGTTCGTAATGCTTCAGTCCAGAATTTTCCGTTGGTTTGCCACCATACTTTTAAAGTATCTCTACCTTGGCTAGGAGAAGGCAGCTGATTTTTGAGATTTTGCAGCGATGCTTGTAAATATGGTTCATTAGTTAACAAATGCTTCAAATCCAGAGCTAAACTCAAAGCTGAAAATCTTGGCAAAAATATATCACCATTTATCCCTAAACTAACCGTTAATCCATGAATCAAAGCAAGATCCAATGCCAAATCTGCTGATAGATTTCCCGCAAACTGACTATCTAACAATATGGCTAAATCTTGTTTACAAGCTAGCGAATGTTCTGAAGGTAGGGCAAGAGTAAAGTAAAAAGCACGCAAACTTGCTGGATGATAAAATGTACTAGCGGCGGCGGCTTTCTTTTCTAACCAAATCAAAAAGTCCCACAATTTAGAATTTGTGGTAGCTAAAGTGTTAATTTTTTGCTGAATAGCAACTAATAAATCATCTGCTGGGTTCAACATTCCAGCACTGATTAAAAATACTGTCTGCCAATGTTTTTCACTTATGTGATTCATGAATTCTGGCATCGGTTGAGTATTCAGACTAGTAACTACTTCCCTAGCGGTGAAATATTTTTGAAAGCTCAGATGGGAAAAAGAGTAAATGCCTCGCGCTCTTTTGACTAATAATCCATGCTGGATTTCAAAGGCTTTCAAGATGGATGTAGTTTCTAATTCTAAAGCTTCTAAGTCAACTGGCTCGTGGATAATCTGCCGCAGGTAATTTGTAATTAATTGACGTAGTTTGGCTTCAGATAGAAAATAATTACCTTGAGCAAAGCTATGCGCTGCGATATAACAAAGTAACTTAATCTTGTGTAACAAAGTTAAGTTACAAGGAAACTTATCTCGCTTCATGCCTCTAGCTTCATCCCATCGCATCAGCATCAAATCTATTGCTTGTTTATAAAATTCTGTCCGATGATCAGGAAAATCACCATTAAACAGAAATACTAAGCACAGAAAACTGAGTAATAGCGGTGTAGTTGCTAAATCTAAAATTTCCCCATTTGCTGGCAATTCTAGCTTTTGCATAAACCGAGATACTAAATCTGTTGCTGTCGCAGAATTTTTAGTATTATTATAAAACCACTTTTCGGCAAATTTTGTTATTTGTAGTTTGCTAAAATCAGCAATTTCAACTTCGGTAAAACCAGAAAACTTGTAATTTTGACTGCCTAATCTGCTAGTAATAACTAGAGAATTTTTATAATATTTTTCAGTAAACTGCCGAAGTTTATGAAATATGAGTTCGCAATCTTCCTCCGCAATTTCATCCCAACCATCTAATAAAATTAATGCCTTACCGTGAGCTAAAACAGTTGCGATTTCTTGGGCATGAATCCCCAAATTGCTAAAGTATTCTTGCAAGTATTGACAAAAGCTAGTTTTTTTTCTTCCTTGAATATCTTCAGCAAAATTTTGCAAGCGAATATATATGGGTAAATAATCAGCTAGATAAATACCTTGATTGCAACTGTTAGCTATTGCTTGTAAAAGTGTGGTTTTTCCTGAGCCTGGCTTACCAAATACCATGAGTTTGGAATATTTACTCAGTGCTTCTAATCCGGAAACTCTGGTTTGTGTTAAGTCAGTGAAACTGAAGTGGTGATTTTCCTCAATTAACAAATTAGGTAACTTGTGAATATCTAACCATTTTTGGCTATTAATTTCTTCGAGGATATCAACATCAATATAGATGTCGTTGAAATTAATTGGTCGTGGAATATCTAAAAGTTGTACAGTTCCACACTGTGCTTGTATATTTTCTTGATGAACAGACCTAAGTTTATGCACTAAAGTCTCAATATCGATAGGGATATCTAAAGACAGATTCAATAGTGTTGCTTCATCTCCGGCTACAGGTTGAATAATTTCTGCGGAGTCGAGTTCCAACACAAAGCAGATATCGTTGAAAACATGACGGTCAATAGGTTTACCTGTAAAAAACTTCCAAATAGTTTGGCGAGTCTCTAAGCCTACTTCAGCTGCTAGATATTCTTGTGTCCAACCTTTACGCTTAAAAGCTTGTTTTGCTTTTCTAATACCCTCTGCTGATGCTTGAAGCGATCGCCTTGCCATAATTCTACCACCACACTACTTCGGAAGTTGCTTGTTTGTATACAACTTATACAAGTTATACGCTAACTTCAACATAAACCCCAACATTAATTCATACATCGGTTGGACATAATAGTATTCGAGTCAGCCAAATCTACATACCCAACTAGCTGAAGGCATTGCCAAACCAGCTATTGCTTAGTTAGCAATGCCCAAGCTTTTATTTATGTTGTGTATAAAGTTTGCTCCGTAGCCGGAAATAAATTCCATAGCTATGGATAAACTGGGCATTTAAAGTCAAACTTTCAATTAGCTCGAAAAATCCGAGTTAATGCCCACTTTAGCGATACTAATTTTTTCACAACTAAATATTATACCAAATTAGAATAAGTAGTGGTGTTGGCAATCTCTGGAAGCGTCTGATTGTCAATTAGATTATTGTTCGTGCTGACTACCTGGGTGTGATGTGGAAGTATGACGGTTACAAGAGTTTGTACTTGTGGTTGGCTGTGGATGCTCATCTGGCCGCCATGTAACTCTGCTAAACGTTTGGCGATGATTAAACCTAACCCAGAACCTTGTTGTTCGTGCAGTTTGCGCTCAAATTGGCGATAAGCTCCTAACTCGGCAATTTGCTCTAAGGTCATACCGCGTCCGCGATCGCCTACTGTTAAACTAAAATGATGATTAACGATTTGGTTCTTAATTGTAATTGGTGTGCCACTAGGCGAAAACTTGCAAGCATTATCAATTAATTCTTCAATAATTTTGCTAATTTTATTTTCGCCAATCTTGATTATACAGGGATAAAATTCTATCTGTACATCTGCTTCCCTGTCATAACTTTTAGCTTTTTCCCTCACTAAATTAATCAAATTGTTTGTGGGGAAATCTGTTATCTGACTTTGGAGTTCATGAATTCGCTTGGGGTCAGTGGCAATAATTTCTAATTCTGCGTATAACAAAAACTTTTGAATTAAATGAAATAAACGTTGACTAGATATATGAATAAATTCTGCCATTTCTTTAATGGATTCTATATCCAGTAACTCGCTTTCCTCCATGAGCATTTGCGAAAAACCTAATATCCCATTTAAAGGAGTTCGCATTTCATGGGGGAGAGATAGCGTGATACTATTGCGCAAATTATCTAATTTTTCTTGAGTGCGTTGATAAATTGCTGTTTGTTTATTTAAGCGACAGGTAATTGCTGCCAATAATTCTGTCCGTGAAAAAGGCTTGACAATATAATCATCTGCACCTAATTCCATCCCTTTGCGAAAGTCTGTTTTCTCGGATTTAGCAGTTAAAAAAATAAAAGGAATAATGGCAGTTTTAGGATTTTGACGTAATGATTTAACGACTTCATAGCCATCTAATTCTGGCATCATGATGTCGCAAATTATCAAATCTGGAATTTCTGTTTGTGCTAATTGCAAGCCAATATAACCATTATCTGCTGTAATTACATTAAAATTTTCAGCATAAAGTAAATCTACCAGATTGAGACGCACACTTATATCATCTTCAATAACTAAAATTTTAGTCATATTATAATATTTAATGGCATTTTATCAAACAATACATAAATTTCTCTTAATAGTATTTTTAGCAAAATGTTGAATAGAGCCAATTTAATTTATAACAAATGTCTAAAAAATTATATATTTATGTTGGTCAAGTAAACACAAAAATTCTATATATCAAATCAGCATAATTTTAAATTTTCTATAAATTTAGATATACAAATGCCGATTACTCCATAAAAAGTTCTCAAAATCTGCTGCGGGTAATGGACGGCTAAATAAATAACCTTGCATAGCATCACAGTGATGATGACGCAGAAAATTTAATTCCTCTTCTGTTTCTACGCCTTCAGCAACTACCCGCATATTTAGGTTATGAGCCATTTCAATCAAGGCTTTTGTAATCGCCGATTTTTGGCTATCGATAGATACATTGTGAATAAAATAGCGGTCAATTTTTAAAGTATTTACAGGCAAATTTTTTAAATAAACCAATGAAGAATAACCAGTGCCAAAATCATCAATAGCAATTTTTACTCCTAAAGTCTGCAATTTATTCATAGTGGCGATCGCACTATTAATATCTTGCATTATCATACTTTCTGTCAGTTCTATTTCGAGATATTGAGGTTCTAAATTATTGATTTTGATAAACTCACTAATTTTGTACGTTAAATCAATACTCTTAAATTCAACTACTGATAAATTCACACTCATGGTTAAGTAAGAAATACCTACATCATGCCAGCTTTTTATTTGACGACAAACATTTTGTAAAACCCATTGATCAAGCTGTATAATTAACCCAGTTGATTCAGCTATGGCGATAAATTCTGTTGGTGTCACTAAACCCAACTCAGGACTTTGCCAACGCAATAAACTTTCAGCTGCAATTATTTGTCCCGAGGCAATATCAACTATCGGTTGATAATAAACTTCAAATTCTTGAAACTTTTGCTGTTGCACAGCTTTTTGTAAACTAATTTCCAGTAACTGGATTTTGGGAGATAAATGTTTATTGCTTTTTTCTGGTAGCGGTGTTGATAAATACTTTTTTAAAGTTGCTTGTCTCTCTAAGCGGTTGATAATTGCACTTAATAATTCAGCGCGGGTAAAAGGCTTTGTGAGATAATCATCAGCCCCCATATCCATACCTTGGCGGAAATCAGCTTTGGCAGATTTAGCAGTTAAAAAAATGAATGGGATGGTTGCTGTTAATGGATCTTGGCGTAATGCTGTTAGTACTCCATAGCCATCAACTTCTGGCATCATCATGTCGCATAAAATTAAATCTGGCACTTCAGAAATAGCTAAACTGAGGCCGATTTTGCCATTAGCTGCTGCCAAAATCTCAAAATCTTCTGCTTCTAGTAAATCTAAAAGATTTTCCCTGACGGATTCTTCATCTTCAATTACTAAAATTTTAACCATCTTCTTCCTCATTTAAGATTGCATTATTTAACGGTAGCCTCACAGTAAAAGTTGTACCAATTCCCAGTTTGGTATTAATATCAATTTTCCCTTTGTGGATATCTACACACTTTTTCACAATTGCTAGACCTAATCCAGTGCCTAGGATATTCCCAACATTCCTCGCTCGGTGAAAGGATTCAAATAAATGTGGTAAATCTTCTTGGGGTATACCAATTCCTTGGTCTTGAATTTCGATGATTACTTGTTCATTTTCACAAACAAGCTTGAAGTTGATAGTACTACCTTGGGGAGAATATTTAACGGCGTTTGAGAGTAAGTTACTTAAAATATGGTTGAGTAATTTCTCATCCATACAGCACAAAAGAGATTGATATTGGCTGATAAAAGCAATGGTGCAATGATTATGTTGATTTAATTCAGTTTCTTCAACTATATGCGAACAATATGCAATCAAATCAAACACCGATGGATTATATTCAAGTTTTCCAGCTTCTGCCTTGCCAATGATTAAGATATCATTCAACATCTCATTCATCCTCTGTACTGCTGCTTGAATGCGTTGCAGGTGGGTAAGTTGTTTTTCCTCCGTCCATTTATAACGATAATGTTCTAGTAATTCTGAGGAAGAAAGGATTGTACTCAACGGTGTCCGAAATTCATGGGAAGTCATGGCGACAAACCGAGATTTTAATTCGTTGAGTTCTTTTTCTTTAGCCAGAGCTATTCTGATTTCTTCCTCTAATTGCTTGCGTTCGGTAATATCTGCTAAGTAACCAACCAGTTCTACAGGGTTTCCTGCTTCATCCCGAACTAGTTTACCTTGGTCAGAGACCCAATGGTAAATACCATTTTTGTGCAGAAAACGGTATTCTAACCTGTAATGTCCTTGTTCCCAGATGTTTGCGAGTTCTGCAAATACCTGCGGTGCATCCTCTGGGTGGATATGGCTAAACCAAAAGTTACTATCTTTGGTAAAGTCTTCTGGTTGATGGCCGATGACGCTGCTGACATTATCACTCACAAAGGTAGTGCCGAATCTTTCATCAACTTTGCTGGTATAAATGACCGCAGGGCTAGAAGATAATAAATATTGCAGTCGTTGTTGACTAACTAATAGTGCTATTTCTGTTTGTTTACGTTCGGTGATATCTGTTTGGATACCGATGTAATGGGTAAGTGTGCCATCGGCATCGTATACAGGAGAAATATTTAGTTCATTCCACCATAAGCTGCCATCTTTGCGATAGTTGCGGAGAGTCAAGGTATGGTCTTTGCCTGCTTGGATAGCAGCATTTAGGTCTTGGAAACTAGATTGGTCAATGTCTGCGCTTTGAAATAAGCGAAAGTTCTGGCCGATAACTTCATCAGCACAGTAGCCTGTCATCCGCTCAAAAGCCGGATTCACATAAATAATTGGCCCGTTGGGAATGCTGGCATCGGCGATAATAATCCCATTACTACAAGCGGCGATAGCTCGATCTCGCAGTCGTAAGCCTTCTTCCGCTTGTTTACGCAAAGTTAAGTCAGTATGAATACCCACTAGCGCAGTAATTTTACCAGTAGCATCTTTGACAGAATTAGCCCGTAAATAAATTTGTAATAATCGACCATCGCGGGACTGCATTGTCACTTCACCACGCCATGACTCACCACTTTGCAGTTGATTGAATACTTGCTGTAACTCTGCTGGATGCTTGAAGATGCTAGTGGCTCCGCCTGCCGCCTGAAATTCTGCTAAAGTGTAACCATAGAGATTCGTAAATCCCGAATTGACATAATTTACTTTCCCTGTGATGTCGGTCATACAAATAGCATCACTGGTACTGTCTATGGCTTGATGAAAGCGAATTAATGATTCTTCGATTAATTTATAGTCAGTAATATCTGTAGAAATTCCACACACAGCATAGGACACCCCGCGAGTATCTTTTAACGGAAATTTAACTGAAAAATAAGTGTGGATACCATCATCTAGCGGGACAATTTCTTCAGCTTTGACAGGGGTATCATTCGTGAGTACTTGGTGGTTATTAATTGCAAAACCATCGGCAATTTCTTGAGACCAAATCTCATAGATACTCTTACCCACCATTTGCTCTTGGGTCATGTTGAAGATTTGGGTAACATGACGATTCACTAACAAAAATTTATTGTTAGTATCAAATACATAAATTGCTGCTGGGGAGTTATCTAAAATTGCCTGTAACTGCTGTTGAGTTTCTTGTAATGCGGTTTCTGCTTGTTTGCGGGCGGTAATGTCCCGATTTGTGCCACGATAACCAATAAATTTGCCATCTAAATCAAAAACAGGGACACCACTAGTTTCTAAAATTACTTGATGGCCATCTCGATGAATTTGAATATTTTCCAAGCATTGAAATGGCTGTGGCGTTGCTAAAATCGCAGCAAAACCGGGAGCGTATGTTTGCTGTAATTCTAGTGGCATAAAATCTAGAGGCATTTTGCCTAAAACTTCTTCTGGTTCATAGCCTAAAATATCGTAGATTTTAGGACTAACGTAAGTATAGGTACAATTTTGATCGACTTCCCAAATTAAATCGTAGCTGGATTCGACTAAGTTGCGAAAGCGTTGTTCGCTATGCTTCAGCGCCAGTTCAGCACTCACGCGATCGTCAATGTCCGTATTAGTGCCAAACCAGGTATAAATTTGACTTTCTTGCTCGTACCAAGGAATGGCGCGGACTAAATGCCAGCGATAGGTTTTATCTGCGCCTCTCAGCCAGCGTATTTCTTTTTCAAAGGGTTGACCCGTAGCTAAAGATACTTTCCAGGCGGCTAAACACTGGGGTAAATCTTCTGGATGCGCCCATTGCTGCCATGCTTCACCTAGGACTTGCTCAGGAAGACAATTAAAATAGTCTAAAGTCCGTTGGTTAATATATTCGACTTTGCCATGAGCATTGGCAATCCAAACTTGTTGCGGGATGGACTCTGCCAAGCAGCGAAAGCGTTCTTCACTTTTTTTTAAAGCTGCCTGTGCTTGTTGGCGTTCTGTAATATCTTCAACTGTACCTAGTAATCCGACTACATTACCTGCGCTATCGTGCAGGGGAATTTTATTAACTTCTATCCAACTTTTTCTGCCATTAACTAGTTGTAAAGGTGCAATTAGGTGATACTCAGCTTGATTTGTCTGGATGACTCTCAAATCACATTCTCGATGAAAATCGGCTTCTGGGTTGTTGGCTAGAACTTCATGAGTTGTCTTACCAATGAGATATTCTGGCTGTTCTACATCAAGTAATTTGGCAAAGTTACGATTACAACCCAAAACCACAGAATTCAAATCTTTCCACAAAATGCCTTGGGGAATAGCATCCATCACTAATTGCAGCATTTTTTGAGATTGTCGGAGTTGCCCTTCGATAATTTGGCGTTCAGCAATCTCAGATAGTAGTTGCTGATTGGTTTGTTCTAAGGCGATGGTACGTTCTGAAACTCGTCGTTCAAGTTCGAGATTAGCTTTTTTGAGTGCGGCTTGAGTTTGTTTGAGTTCGGTGATATCTCGCCCTTCGGCAATTAACAAGATAGTTTGTCCTGTCTCATCTTTTAAGGGTTTTAAGGAGAAGTCTACAGTGCGTACTGTTTGGTTAGCACCCAAAATATCCACTTGATAGCGGATAAATTCACCCCTAGCGGCGATCGCAATAGCCTGTTTTAATTGATTTTGGGTTGTTTGGTTCTGACTCCACCACAAAGTTTCCCAAAACGGACGTTTAACTACCTCTTGTAACTTTAGCCCACCAAAATCAAGCAGAGTTTGATTCGCTTCTAGTAAAATTCCGTTTAATGTTAATAATCCTGAAAACTGAAATGTTCCGTTGAAAATCGCCCGAAATCGTCTTTCACTTTCGTGCATTGCGGCTTTGGTTTGGATGCGTTCAGTTATATCTACGTCTATACCCACGAATCGATGAACTGGCCCAGGTTGATGCATCACCGGAAAGACCTTGGTAGAAATCCAGCGAATTTCCCCATCAGGACGAATTATTTGATATTTTTCTATCAGGCATTGACCTGTTAACAAACTATCAAATGCCGCAATAATGCGATCGCGGTCTTGGGGATGAATGGTAGCAAAATGAGATTGGGGATTTTTTAACAAGCTTTCTCGACTTCTACCCCAAATTTTTTCGTAAGCTGGACTGAGATAACTAATTTGCTGCTCTTGAGCATCCCAGACATAAAATACTTGGGGAATATTTTCTGTAAATAGTTGTAAGAGTTCTTCACTTAAGCGCAGCTTTGCTTCTGTTTGTTTTCTGTCAGTAATATCGCGGTGTATAGCTACAAAATGAGTAATACGTGCTTGAGCATCTTTAATTGGTACTAGGTTCATATCTACCCAGTATGTTGAGCCATCTTTGCGATAACTCAGTAATTCTGTTCTCATCGACACCCCAGCTTGTACAGCAGCAAACAGTCTCTGCATTTCAGTACGGCAAGTCTTTTCTCCGTGGGAAAAGCCTGGTGCTTTGCCAATTACTTCTTCTAGGGTGTAGCCAGTCATTTTCGTATATGCCGCATTAGCATAAACTATGCGCGGTTGGATCTTACCCTCAGCAATATGAGCTTCTGTAATTAATAAAGAATCGTTGATATTGACGACAGCTGACTCTAGCAAACTTAACTGTTCTAGCTGAGTTGAATTGGACAATGATGTTTGTTCAACAGACTGTTCTAGTGCTGACAAAATGCTTTCAGTGCTAACTGTGCCTATTAATCTATTTTCATCATCCACAACTGGCAACATACTCAACTGCTGCTGACGCAACAGTGAAAATATCGTGATTAAATTATGAAATTCTGATAGCTTAAGTGTGACTACAGAAGCTTGCATCACTTCTGCAATCTGGGTAGTTTTGCAGTCAATACCTGAAGCTATTAGCTTGACTATATCTTTTGCTGTTAGCCATCCCACTACCTGCGAAACCGATAAGACCACCACTCCAGCCCCCTTGTTGGCCATCAGTGAGATCGCTTCTGACACTAAAGTTTCCGGCTGAACTGTTAGTGGCGCAAAGTCAATTACTGACTCTAAGCTTTTTAGCCAGAGAATTTGTTTGAGGGTACGCATAGATAATCACGATAGCTATCATAAATCAATAGTTATCTCAACTTAAGTTTATTCCAGTATTTTTTCGTATTTGGAACTCAAAGGAATATTATTATCCTAGTGAAAAATACTGTTAATCTACTGTAAATTTTGCATGAAGCAAAGCAAATATTAAGTTATATGAACACAGTAACTAGTTCGGAGGTAAATAAATAAAAAATAACAGAAAATTGACAGATTTATTTTTCTCTGGTCAATCTTATTATTTAGTTTATGTCGTGATTAGCGTAGCCGCGATCGCCTCTCACCATAACGTAACAGTCTTTCGATAGTGGCTAGCCGATTTTCCCAAACTTTCACCTGATAAGGGTTGTTGAGCGTAACTTCGCGCATCCAAATGCGAAATTTTGACTGAAAACGCGTTAAGGTGGCTTTAGCTGTCAGCAACTTAGTCGCAGAAGGCGCAGCAGCTAACTGACCCAAAGCTTTGTCCACTACTTCTATCTGGTTATTAAACTCAGAAATGGTTGTCCCAGGTATGGGCAATTGCTCATTTTGGATGAGAAACTGCCATTCTCGTTTTAAAGCAGCATAACGAGCAATAGCAGTTTGAAAAGGTTGGCGATGGGGAATCGGTTCACTGGCTACAGGTTGTACCTTGCCTTGGGTACTACTAAAAATCTTCAACAAGTCGCTGTTAAAATTCTCGGCGGCAAAAAGCGCATACCCACTAGCAGGCAAATCGCGGATTAATTGTAATTGGTCAAAGGCAGCGAGATTTGGCAAAGACAGCAACCGAATTCCCGGCACTAGCAAAGTCGAACCTAATTGGGTAGAAGCTATCCAAGGTTGCGCTAGACGCTGAAAACGCGCTGTATCTTGGGCATAAGTCATCGGCACGATTAAATCTATATCTCCCCGTCTCGCCCACACTTCCCAGTGCTGTTGTAGCTTTTGGATGCGTTCTTGTTCTGGTAAGGGAAATACAGCCACCGATAAAATGAGATGTTCACCCTTTTGTCGCAGCATCTGGGAGACATCAGCCACAAAGCTATCAACTTGCTGAGTCCGAAAATCTGTCCACTTTTGCCATAAATCGGTTTGCGTCGGCGAAATAGTTAGCGGATCGACCCCGGTTAATTGCTGAAATTGCGCTCTGGCGGCTTTACCATAACCATAAGTCCTACCCGCACTAGGGTCTTGGAAAGGATAGCGAATATAGTCTAGCTGTAAACCATCTACTTGATAATCAGTGACAATTTCCGCAAATAGTTTTAAGAGATATTGCCGTAACTGTGGGTTAGCTTGGTCGAAAAAGGGCTTGGTTTGTCCAGGGGGAATGGTGTTGCCTTTGTTGTCGTAGTTGGCCCAATCTGGATGTGCGGCTAAGACTGGCCCTGGATAATTGGGATTAACATTAATAATCTGATTATGGCGTTGATTGCCAGCCGCAAAAGTCCATACCCAGGCGTGTAACTCCATACCGCGTTCGTGGGCTAATTTCACGCCAGATGCTAGGGGGTTCCAGCCACGAATCAGGGAATTTTGCTGTGGTGCTACTTTGCTGGGATAAATCGGATAACTGGCGTTGATAGTTTCAAAAAAAACTGTGTTAATTCCTGACTGTGCCAAACGGTCAAAAACTTCGGCTAATCCTTTTTCGCTTCCCGCCCGCACAATTGTGCCTCGGTCTAGCCAAACTGCCCGAATTTCTGCTGGGGCTAACCGACGATTAATCGGAAAATGTTTCCATAAACTAGCCCTTGTGGCTAACCATTGCTGACGGGCTAAAGCATAGTTTTTCTTGGCAATTAGCTGGGGAATATTTTTGGCAACTAACCGCGCTTGTGCTATTGCTTGCTGTTTATTTGGCGTAGTAAATCCTGGTCTAGTTGAGGCGACGCGCGTTTCTTCTTCTTTTAAAGACTGCGGTTTGCTAATAATAGCTTCGGCAACATTCGCAGGATGAACTGAAGCCGCTAAATCAGCACTTTCTATCCGACTAATTAAATTTTCTAACTCTTGTTGCAGAGCGATCGCTTCTCGTTCATCAATTGGTGTATTGGAATTTGGTTGCACATTCCAATGGACGGTTTGTTCTAGTTGGTCAATGGGTTCTACTTGGGGAGTGGGGAGTTGTGAGTTTACAGTGTTTTCTCTGCTCCCAGTCCCCTTATCAGGCGCACTCGCTATTGTGGTAGAACAATTGGCAGTAGCTCCGGGAATTTTATTTCTATTTTGAGATGATGTTGTTAAATGACGATTGATAGCTGCTTTTAACCAAGCATTATCTAACTCGAATGTAGAGGCGATATCTGTACCCCAGCGCCAACCCATTAAAGTAGACCTTTCGGTTGTGACTACAGCCGCAGGATTATCTTGTGCATTCCACACCGCCGCCGCTTGGCTAATGGCACTGTCAGCAACCAACACACCACCACGAATTTTGCCAAACATTTGCGCTTGATTTGCCCATGCTGGTGATTTAGTGTTGGCTGGTTTGATTTGTTGAGTTCCAGCTAGGCCAAATCCCCAATAACTGCCGAGGAGCGATCGCAATAACTGTCTGACTCCCGGTGCTGATAAACTGCCGACAGGGCCACTGGCGATGATATTGCCGCCTTTGCTTGACCATTCTTCAAGGGAAATGACTTGTGTTGGTGTTAATGTCTCGACGTTAGGTAAAAATAATACTTTGCGATCGCCCCAATCTGCGGCAGTTTTAATTTCTGCTAAGGAAATCACACAGTATTTTAACCCAAGGCTTTGCAAGCGTTTCGTAATTCCTGTCCACTGCTGGGTGTTTTCTTTACTTTGAACGACACTGAATACAGGTTCATCATTTGCTGCCCTGACCTGAGCAATATTTAGAGTGCTGAAACAATTAATAATTAACAGGTTAAAACTAATGATGAAGAATCTGTGTTTTTTTGTTTTTTTTGTTGCACATTCTTGATTCTTCACCACTTAAGCCTCACTTAATTTAATCGGAAATTTCCTTTACTAGTTATTATTCAGCATAACAACTAAAAACCTCCGAGAATCAACTGAATATTTTATATTTTAATTTTTGAATTTCTCCGCACTACAGGTGTTGATTAATTCTTGAACTCCTGCTATGGGAAATATTTTTGTATTGAGTTTCCTAGCTAATTCTTCAACGCTAACATCATCTAAAAATACTAATTCGCCATGTTTAAGCATCACATTGGGCAACAAAATGCCATCGCCTAAATCTTTTTCTTTTAAGTTTAAAAGTAAATCATGTCCTGTAAGTAGGCCAGTAACACTAATAGTTTGCCCCCAGTAATCACTAGCTAAGGCACACATATTTACTTCTAAACCATCAACAGAATTTAAGCACTGCAAAATAGGTTGAAATGCTTTTTCCACCGCGTTACCGACTACCCAAGTCAGTTTTCTTTGAGGATAAACTTTTGCTGGCAGTAATTCAGCTGCGGCAGATGCAAATTGCTTGAGAAATAGCTGAATTGAACCAACACCGTTATCAATTTGCGGATAGTCTTCGTATTCTGATTCTTTTGGTAGTTCTTCCCCCGCAATTAAATACCACTCATCGGCTAACCAAACAACATTAGTGCCGAATTTTTGGCGAAATTGCTGGGCAAGCGATCGCACCTGTAAAATTACTTCTTGGGCTTTTTCTCTGGTAACAGGGATTAATTCGTCTTCTTGGGGACGGAACCGCGTCAAACCTACTGGTACAACTGCCACTGATGCCACAGCAGGCAGATCACCAGTATAAAATGACGCTAAATCTTTGAGGGTTTGTTCCAGATGTTGCCCATCATTGATACCAGGGCAAACTACCACTTGAGCGTGAATTTGCAGCCGTCTTTTTTGGAACCAGCGCAGCTGTTCCATAATTTGTCCCGCCCGTTGGTTTTTGAGCAGGCGAATTCTCACATCGGCTTCGGTAGCGTGAACCGACACAAACAAGGGAGACAAGCGCATTTGTTCAATTCGCTGCCACTCCCGTTCGGGTAAGTTGGTTAAAGTCAAGTAAGAGCCATACAAAAAGCTCAAACGATAATCATCGTCTTTTAAATATAAGCTGGAGCGTTTACCTGGAGGCTGTTGATCGATAAAACAAAAGGGACATTTATTATTGCACTGAATTAAAGCATCAAATAAAGCTGTTTCAAATTCCAGCCCTAAATCATCGTCATAATCTTTTTCAATTTCGACGTGATGGGTTTTACCAGCAGTATCTAAAACTTCTAGTTCTAAAAATTCATCAGCACAGAGAAATTGATAATCAATTAAATCCCGGGGACGTGTACCATTGATAGCAACGATCGCATCCCCAACCTCAAAGCCAATCTCAGCAGCGATGGAGTCTGGTATTACTTTGGTAATTTTGGCAGGACGAAGGTTAGTCATCGGAAGTATGAAGTGTGAAGTTTGTAGACGCTTCTAGCGGCTTGCCGCAGGCTAGTGTGAAGTATTATTTTTTCATCCTTCACTCTTCATAATTTATCCTTCATCCTGGCTCATCAACTATTTTTCAATACTCCGGCACTAATAGCACTTAAAATTGCCACACCAAAGGCTAGGCGATACCAAATAAATACCCAGGTGCTTTGGGTTTTGAGGAAGCGGAGTAAGCCAACGATAGATATATAGGAAAAAATTGTGGCGGAAATTACGCCAGCGAATAAGGGAATTATCCCAGTACTGCTAATATCTCCCAACACATCTTTTAATTCGACTAGCCCAGCGAGGGTAATGGCTGGGATACCGAGTAAAAATGAAAATCTGGCGGCTGTTTCCCGTTGTAAAGTCATAAATAAGCCAGCCGTCAGAGTAGAACCAGAACGGGAGACACCAGGAATTAAAGCTAAAGATTGAGCTAAACCCATTAATAGCCCATCATTCATGGTTAGGTGTTCAAAGTCTCGTTGGCGTTTGCCGAGTTTTTCTGCTATTCCCAACAATAAGGACATAACGATTGAGGCGATCGCGATCGCACCGATGCTTCTAATCGGTGAATTATCATAATCTGGGATAAATCTTTTGATTAATAGTCCAAAAAAGATAATGGGCAAGGTTCCTAAGGCAATTCCCAAAGATAGGCGTAAGTCATAATTAGCATAATCTTTTTGGGCGATCGCTCTGGTTGCGCCTGTGAGAATTCGAGTCAAATCTCCCCAAAAGTACCACAGTACAGCAGCAATACTCCCTAATTGAATTACGGCTGTAAATGCCACACCAGGATCGCCCCAACCCAAAACTACTGGAACCACTTTTAAATGCGCTGTACTGCTTATCGGCAGAAATTCCGTCATTCCCTGCACAAAGCCTAAAACAATTGCCTGGAAAATATTCATTTGTTGTATCCCATTCTCCCCTGCATTGGGTGGTGAGGCACTGAGGGCGGGAAATGCCGCACTAGAAATTAATGCGGATGCTGCAAATAAGCACACAAACCATTGACGTTTTAATAAAGCCATTATCCTACCTGCGATCGCTGTGATTACAACCAATTACACAAACATCTTGATCAGAAACCTGCCAGGAAGATTACCCAATCAAGTACTAGATTGCGGCAATCAGTTTGTCTGTGAAGATGAGGTATCAGGTTGTCAAGCTTTTCAAGACGAAGGGTTTGTTTCCCTACACCCCTAAACCCCCACACCCGAAGATTTCCTCTCTACACCCACCCTTGTAGTTTCTGGACAGATTTACTGGAAAAGAATCCAGAATCCAGGATACAGAATCTGAATTATTTTTGCTTTTATTTCCGCGATATCCAACTTACGTAAAATCTCGGTAGAATAAATATGCCCCCAGGGTGGATTTATGGGTATGCTATCTTAAATAAAATAAAGTTTAGTTACAATTATTAAAACTTTGATTAATACTACATTGTCATCTTACAAAGCTTCTACCACTTCCATAGCCGAAGAAATAACTGTCAAAGATGCTGGACGGTTAGGTATTTCAGAATTAGAATCAACCCTTGCCGCCTCGCCATCTTTACCTTTATTAATATTATCTAGACAAACTTGGTTAGTATTTGCGGCAGCAGTATTTTTAGTCTCAGTCCCAGTATTTATTGAAGCACCACTGGTGCGATCGCTTCCCAGCCTTAGTTTAGCGATGACTGGATTTTGGGTATGGCTAAGTTTTCGCTTGATGTCACGTCCGGCAACATACCTATGGGGGGATTTGCTCTTAGGCTTTAGCTGGAGTTGGTTAGCTGGAGGAATTTACTGGGGTTGGTTGCGTTGGGAACCTTTATGGCATTTACCAGTTGAGTCTATTGGCTTGCCATTTGCTTGTTGGTGTTTAATGAGAAACTGGTGCAAAGTTGGTAACTGGTTTTATTTAGGTTCTTTATTCGGCACTGTTTTAACAGATGTGTATTTCTATATAGTTGACTTAATGCCTTACTGGCGACAAATCATGCAAGTAGAGCCAGAAAACGTGTCGCCAATTTTACAAGCTGCGGTAATGCAAGTCCAAACCCCTTGGGGGGAAGCTTGGGCAGTATCTCTTGCACTCGTGCTATTAATAGCAGGGATTTTACCTTTACGTAACCAGCATCGGCACTGGTATGCGTTTGGCGGTGCAGTTTTAAGTACAATTTTGGTAGATAGCTTATTTTTATTAGCTGCTAGACTGGCTTAAACCTTGTCATCTGTCAGCTGTTGACTGCCCCAAGATGAAGCAAAAAATCTAAAATTCCTAGTCAAACCCAGTAGCCGTAAATATTGTGGATATTAATAAGCTGTATATTAGTTTCTGATGACTGCTGTGTGTTGATGGATCTACTAGATTTGAGTCAAGGGTTAATCAATCTAAAGTCATAACTGTGACTCAAAGATTATAAACTGTTGACATCTGTCTGCTTAGAGCCATTATTCAGTTTGATGGAAAGAGGTAGAAAAATCGTGAAAAGATTGGTGCGTTTATTAACAGTATTTAGTTTGTTGGTTGGTTGCTGGGGATGGTTAGGTACAAGTGGAATAGCCCAAGCTGCTGGAATTAACAGTCTTGCTTTACCGCAAGTTCCTGTTTTAGCAGTGGAATTCCGCAATCGTGCAGATGATAAACTAGCAACGGAATTTGGTAAAAAAATTGATTTAAATAATACCAACGTCCGCGCTTTTCAAAGCTACCCAGGTTTGTATCCTACCCTGGCGAAGAAAATCATCAAAAATGCTCCTTACCAAAAGGTAGAAGATATTTTGAATCTACCAGGGTTGAGCGATCGCCAAAAACAACTCCTACAAGCTAATTTTGATAACTTCACTGTTACCGAGCAAGAAGCAGTCTTCAACGAAGGAGACGATCGCTTTAACAACGGTATCTATAGATAAGCTCATTTATCGCTAATCTAAGAAACAGTAATCCACTCCCGCATCTGGGAGTGGTTATTTTCATCAAACAAAGTCCAAACTGAAAAATGCTCAATGCCGCAGATTTATCTGTGGTATCAATCTAAAATCCCAAATCCCAAATCCAAAATTCCTTGACCTTGCCTGAAATCGAAATTCCCCGCCAATTTGATGTTTTAGTAGTCGGTGCTGGCGCAGCTGGATTATATACAGCCCTGTGTTTGCCAGAATCGTTGCAAGTCGGCTTGATTACCAAAGAAACAGTAACTTTATCAGCGAGTGATTGGGCGCAAGGTGGTATTGCAGCTGCGATCGCCCCAGAAGATTCGCCACAACTGCACATTGAAGATACAATTCAAGCTGGTGCAGGTCTGTGCGATCGGCAAGCTGTGGAATTCTTAGCGCAACACGCCCCTAGTTGTATTCAATCTTTGGTAAATTTGGGCGTAGCTTTTGACCGTCACGGTAACGCCCTAGCTTTAACTTTAGAAGCAGCCCACTCGCGTAATCGCGTTCTGCACGCTGCTGACACCACAGGTCGAGAAGTCACCACAACCTTAACCGCGCAAGTATTACAACGACAGAACATTCAAGTTATTCAGCAAGCTTTAGCCTTGAGTTTGTGGTTAGAACCGCAAACAGGTCGCTGTCAAGGAATTAGTTTGTTTTATCAAGGTCAAATTACTTGGGTAAGAGCAAAAGCCGTAGTTTTAGCCACTGGTGGTGGTGGTCAAGTTTTTGCCCAAACTACTAACCCTGCTGTCAGTACAGGCGATGGTGTAGCGATCGCTTGGCGGGCTGGGGCAATTGTCAGAGATTTAGAATTTGTCCAATTTCATCCTACAGCCTTAACTAAGCCTGGAGCCGATCGCTTTTTAATTAGTGAAGCTGTCAGAGGCGAAGGCGCGCATCTTGTTGACCATACAGGGCGGCGGTTCGCGTTTGACTATCACCCCGCAGGCGAACTGGCTCCTAGAGATGTAGTCAGTCGTGCCATTTTTAACCATTTACAACTTACAGCCGTCGATCCAGCGACAGCTAATGTCTGGCTAGATATGCGTCCTATCCCCCCAGAAAAAATTCGCCATCGCTTTCCGAATATCATTAAGGTTTGCCAGCGTTGGGGAATTGATGTCTTTAATGAGCCAATTCCGGTTGCGCCTGCGGCTCATTATTGGATGGGTGGTATTCTTACTGATTTACAGAATTGCACAAATATTCCGGGTTTATACGCAGTCGGTGAAACTGCCAGTACTGGAGTACATGGTGCGAATCGTCTAGCTAGTAATTCATTGTTGGAATGTATTGTCTTTGGCGCACAAATGGCAAATCTGCAACTAGCAGAAGTTGAACTGGTCGCACAAACAGCAGAAATCCCTTGGCGTGAGTTTAGTTTAAATGTGGATGAAGAGCCAAACCAACAAGCCCAGCTAGAAGCATTGCGCGAGAAGTTACCCCGTTTAGTTTGGCAAAGTGCCGGGATTTGTCGGCAACAGTCACGATTAATCGAAGCGATCGCTACTATTGAATCTTGGCAGCAAGATTTTGCTATTTTACCTTTAAGTCAATTCTTACTTTCTTTACGTGCCAACGAATCTGTAAAATTGACCATCCCAGATGTAGAACGACAGTTAAGACTTTGGGCAGAAACTCGGAATTTGTTAGATGTAGCTTATTTAATTCTCAAAAGTGCTGCCTTTAGAACAGAAAGCCGTGGTGGACACTACCGCAGCGATTATCCACAACCAAATCCTGATTGGCAAGTTCACACCCTAATCCAAAACCGTGGCTGGGAAAAATCTTCAGTGTAAACCTGTTGAGCAATAGTTTCTTGATGCTACAAGCCCCCAAATTAATCTGTGGGGTCAATCCAAAATCCAAAATTGTGTGACGCTCAGTTTATTTGTAGATGGTTGATGAAACAGTGGGATTAGCGTGTACCACTGCCGTGCTGGCTGTCCGGTCTGCCAAAATTAGGCGGAACATATGTATCATCTTCTCCTTCAAGACTGCTATCAGAATTAGCTAAAAGACTTTGCTCTGCACCAGCCAAGCCTTTGACAACTAGGCTGCTAAATTCACCAGTAGCATCAGCGATCTTAGGAAGGCTTAAGCAGCCACTGACACAGATGATTAAAACAGTTGTGATTCTTAAATTAATGCCCATAAAGCTTTTGTAAAGTTCCTGCATTCTGATTTCATCCAATACTTTTTTTACCTACACAAGGTTCGGTCTTTATTTCTGAAAAAATTAAAATTAAATTAAAGTTTTGCTGGCAAAATACCTATTTGACTGAGATGCTGATACTTGCTGCTAGAAGGCTCAGGACAAATGTTTTCGAGGAAAATCTGCTCAAACTACTATTAAGAAATAAACTTAAATAGCCTTTTCCGACATCAGCCAAAAGTTAGAACTCTCTATTTCCAAAATCAGAGATACTCCTTGAATACCTCTAGGAGATGCCTCGGAAATATATTTTTTTAATAAAATCTTTATATTCATAAGCTGAAATACTCTCTTGACTTGTTAAAAAGTATACACTATTTAGTGGTATTTTCTGAGATAATTTGGGATGAATCAGTATGTTCTAGGAGATAGAGCCTAAAAAGTGACTTTCTCTCAAATTTTTAATTAATTTTTAATTAACTATATTAAGGGTAATTATAAATAAATATAAGTACTGTTACTCATGTATATAAAATTTAAATTTCAAATCAATAACCATAGACAAGCTCCAGCTTAAAAAAGCTGTATGCGGTATGTAATCTATGTTAAAGTTAAGTAAATACTGATTATAGTACATATGCACTAAATAGCATAACATCTCTAGGACTTACGCACCCAGATTATCTGTAGGGACTGGGGTTAGGGGTTAATGGGTATAGGGTGTAAGGCTTTGGATATATACACCCCCATACCCTTGCATCCTTACACCCTTTCCTAAAACCTTAATTTTTCGTTTTCGTAAGTCCTATTTTATTTTTGAATGATGACAGCTGTTCCTAGTGATGCCCAATTGAATAACCATTTAGCATGATTGGGTGCAACATTAATACAACCATGACTGACTGGTGTACCAAATTTCTTATGCCAGTAAGCTCCGTGAATACCGTAGTTACCTTGGTAATACATTGTATAAGGTACATCCGCAACATCATAGTCTCGTCCGCGCATTCGCGCAGATTTGTGCTTAGATTGAATTTTAAAACTACCAATCCGTGTTGGTGTGGACTTTTTGCCTGTAGAAATAGTAATTGCGTAAACAGGTTTACCACCCTCCCAAGCGATGAGCCTTTGGGTGGAAAGTTTAATTTGAATCCAACGCTGGTCTGATTTTTGAAGCGTTTGAACTGTTTGGTTGATTGTATCTTCTGGAGAATTGGCTTTTACTGGACTGATTGCAGTACTCACCACGCTTAAAGATACTGCAACACCTATAATAATTCTAGTGAAATGACCCATTTGGTCAGAATTAATCAGACTTTTCATAATCTATGCACATCTCATGATCGAGCCTAGGGATGTTCCTTTTTACGTTGTAGCCTATGACTCCATTTAGTGTGTATTTTGCTACGCCAATTTTTGTATGAGTTGAGTTGTATGATGGGCGATCGCTTGCCAATTTTCCGCAGCAACGAGTTTTTTCGGAAACAATTCACTACTTAAACCAACCGCCACAGCCCCAACCTCGATAAATTCTGGAGCATTATCTAAAGTGACGCCACCTGTAGGAATTAAGGGAATATGCCCCAAAGGGGCTTGCAAACTCTTGATATAACTAGCTCCTCCTACAGCTTGCACCGGAAAAACCTTCACACAACTAGCCCCTTGATGCCATGCTGTCACAATTTCTGTAGGAGTCAACGCTCCAGGAATCATGGGAATATCTTTGGCTACTGCTGCGTCTATCATTTCAACATCAACATGAGGTGAAAACAAAAATTGCGCTCCGGCAGAGATCGCTTCTTTTAACTGCTGCACATTAAACAGCGTACCTGTACCAATTAGGCAATCAGGTAACTTGACACGTAGTTTAGTGATCAATTCTGCGGCGCGATCGCTATTCCAAGTAATTTCGATGAGATGCATTCCTCCAGATGCTACCGCCATCGCCATCTTCTCTCCTATTTCCATGTTTGATGCACGGATAACAGCGATCGCTCTGTGTTTTCGCAACTGTGTTAACCAAACTTGATTAGGCATTCTGACTTGGACTTAAAACAAGGCGTTGCTAGCTATGTTAGAACATCTCGATATCAAACCCAAAAATCTAGATGTGAGTAAGTTATAACCATCAAACATCAAGCTAGTTCATAGCGATTCTTACCCAAGTGTTTAGCACGGTACATTGCTGCATCTGCTTGTTTAATCAAGCTTTCGGAATCTTGACTGTTGACTGGGTAGATACTAATACCAATGCTGGCAGAAATTTTCGTGGTGTATCCTGCCAATACAATTGGTTCAGTAATACTAGCTAAAATTTTGGTAGCCACCCTAGCCGCTACTTGCACGTTAGGAATTGCCCGTAAAATCACAGTAAATTCATCACCACCTAAGCGTGAGACAGTATCACTACCACGCAAGCAATTACTCAGTCTTTGGGCAACAATCACTAACAGGCGATCGCCCATATCATGCCCTAAAGTATCATTTACTTGTTTAAACCCATCTAAATCAATAAACAATAATCCTAATAACAAATTATTATTTTCTGCCCAATTTAGCGACTCATAAAGTTGTTCAGCAAAGAATTTCCGATTCGATAAACCTGTTAGGGGATCATGATAAGCCAAGTAGCGTAAGTTGTCTTCTTTGAGTTTTAGTTCTGTATTAGAGCGAAATAATTCAGCTGCTGTGCGCTTTAATTCTTCTTCTATTAACTTACGCTGAGTAATATCACGAATTACTCCTACTAAAAATATGTTACCTGCTGCATCTTTGTGGAGCGATCGCTTAGTGGCAATTAAATGAGTTTTACCAGCCGCATCAGTAAATTCTTCTTCATTTTCTTGGGCTTTTTGGGTGAAAAATACTAACTGATCTTGTTGATGAAAAATATCCGCTTCATGTTTGGGAAAAAATTCATAATATGACTTATCAAGTAATACATTGTCAGGATAACCAATAAACTTACAGTAAGCATCATTTAAAACAATCCACTTATGCTGCTCGTTTTTCACAAAAATAGGGTCAGGAATAGAATTGATGACTTGATGTAAAAACTCTCTAGAACGTTTTAACTCTTCTTGCATATAAGCAATGCGAAAAATCATCCAGCCAGATACACAGCTAAAGCTTAGTAATCCAGGAATGACAGGTAGCCACCATCCAGCTAAAAAAGCTAGATAACTAATAATAATTAATATTAATAAACCTAGGAAAAGTCTGGGGAAACTTTTCCTGAATGATTTACTACGACAAATAATTGCTGACCCTATATAAGCACAGGCCAAAATCCCTAAGTTTTCGCAGAATTTTGGCCAAACTTTTAATAAAGGTCGCCCTGTAAGCGCAGATGAAATTAATTCACTAATAAAATAAGCTTGTAGTTCAATCCCGGCAACAGGCTGGGCGGCTTTTAGCATAGTATTAGAGTAGGGAATAAACACAAAATCTTGCAGACTAGGAGCGGTAGACCCAATTAATACAATGCGATCGCGTATCCAACTGATAGGCACTTTATCATCTAGCACATCACTCATAGAAACTGTACGATAACTGCAAAATTCTTGATGAGGTTTTTCACATTCGGGTTTAGGAAAATTAGCGAGAATCTGATAGCCTTTATCATCAGTTCTTACATAACCACCATCATTGCCTTGAAAACGAGTAAATATAGCCTTACCTAATTTTAAATAATCAGAATTATTAGGTGCTTTTTTAGGTTTAATACCTTCCTTTTTTAAATATAGTAAAGCTAATTTGAGAGCAAAACTTTCATATCGTTGATTGTTGAGATGCAAATACAGCAAATTGCGTCTTACTTTCCCATCGATATCATATAGTATGTTGTTAAAACCTGCTTGATTCGGACTCAAATTAAGCGGTGGTAAGACGCGAGTATTGGGGTTATTAGTTAATAATTGAATACCAACTAAGTTTGGCATTGAATGATAAGTTTTAGCTAACTCTTCATGACCTGGATTGACAACTAAATCCCGATAAATATCCAAGCCCACAGCACGAGGTTGATGATTTCGGATTTTTTGTAACAACTGGGCGATTATACTATCTGGAATTGGCCATGAACCTGCTCGATGCAAAGCTGCTTCATCAATAGCTACAATTGTGATGCGATCGTCTGATGGTTCGTTATGACGGAAGCGAAAAAATTGATCTAATCCTGCTAACTCCAAGGACTGCAATATTCCCATAGAACGTAACAGTAAAATGCAGGCTGCAACAGTAAAAGCGACAATCAATTCTTGATATTTTCGACCAAGAGGCTGTTTCAGCTTCAATGCTACCCTAATAAAATGCTTGCCTAGCTGCTTACTCATTCCCATGACCCAGTAGGGAGAAATATTTCTATTTTGTATAGCTATCAACTAGCAAACAAATAACTAGCAAATATAGCTTGTATATCACTGTATTCATTTTTTAAGAAAGTTGTCATTGAAGTGAAGTTAAAGCACCTTCTTTGAAGGATTTTTAACAAATTATTTCTCATCATGACTGATTATTAAGAAAAGTTTGGCTAGTATAGCAATCCTCTTTGATTTCTAAACTAGTTTTTTCGGAAGATCATCGGGAGTAGGAAGTAGATTAGTTGAGAATTTCGATCAAGGCTGCGTAAGTATACATTCGCCTGAATCAGCTTTTGCACATATAAGAAAGTATATTGAGGCCACAGGGAGCAAGAATATCTCCTTGATGTCGTGGCCACTGCCTCCTCCTAAGTGCTGAATTTGCTAGATGCAGATTGAGGATAGATATTATTTATTGACTGTTCACAAAAGTATATTTTCGTTAGCGAAAAAGTGACAAATCTTTTTGTAATAAATTAAAAGAAAAAATATTTATGGTTGTATTTTATTTTCACTTGTCATAGCAAGTAAGTCAGCCTAAATAAGTGTGGTTGGGATCAGGCAGGGTTGAGGAAACAGCCTGATTAAGAGTTTGAGCCTGATTGACAGTTGATTGCTTGGTTCATAAACTTCTTTGAATCATCACTTACCGAAAAATGAGTCAACCAGCTATAAACAATAATTTTAGCCAGTTGACTATTTGAGGAAAATCTTAAAATTTACACAGTCGTCTTGGTGAAAACAATTATTTAAAATACTTAAAATTGGTCGGCCCTGTGTAATTAGTAATTTTGGCTAGTTCTGCTAAATTTTGGACTCCACTGTAAGTTTGACCATTGATAATCCAAGTTGGGAAAGCTTGTATTTTTGCAGCTTTACATAATTCTGGCTGACTTTTAGGGCTATCACCGGCACATTCTATTTTGATATTATCGTTGATAATTTGATAAGCTTCTTTCCCAAAAATTAGTTTCTGTTCGTGGCAGTGAGGACACCAATAAGCAACGTATTCTTTCGCGCCTATTTTAACTAAATGTTTTGCTAAAGCAATTTCCGCATCACCAGAGTTTGTGGTGATTGGCCAACCAAATTCTGGGTTAGGGTTTTCTGTTGGAGTAAAGGTAATTTGTTGTTGTCCGCTAGTTGAATCTGGTGTCGTCCCTGATGTATTCACACCAGCATAAACGCCCAAAGTACCTATTAAAGTTACCATCCCGACAATAATGGCAGTAAAGAAAATTTGCCCAATATCTTCCCAAGAATGGCCAATGAGAGTCAGTAGCAACATACTGGTGGAAAATAAAGCCGAAGCTATGCAGTAGGGACAAATAGCTTTAAGTTGGAAAGCCAGCACATACATTAAGTAACCGCTAAAAACAGTCATAGCGATCGCTCCGGCTAACAATAGCAACCAAGTCCAGCTTTCTATTTGTCGGCGTTGGTTACTGTCCTCAGAGTTCAACACCAAAGGAGCCAAAGCAAATATCACCATACTGAGATAGGCCAAACATCCAAATAAGGCTAATGGCTGACCGAAAACTGTACCCCAAGGGCTGGAAAGTACGTCATTACAACCTTTTGTGCCAGCTTGCGCCAAACAAGCTGCACTGCCTCCTGTTAACTTTTCAATGGTGAGATAGCCTGTGACTAAAGCACCACATCCAGCGATCGCGGCAATTATTAGGCGCGACCATTTATGAATCCAAGGCGTAGAACGGCGGCGAATCATAACTGCGAAGTATGAAGTATAAAGTATGAAGTCTGAAGTATGAAGTGTGAAGTCTGAAGTATATAATTTCTCCCTACTCCCTACTCCCCACTCCCTACTTACTAAGAATGTAACTTTATTTGTTGGACTGATTTGCTTGGGCTTTTGGAGTTCCAAGTGCGATGGGCTGCTTCAACAAATTGACTGACGCGAATCGGATCAATTGGTTGCTCAATGCGACCATGACGTTTTAAGGAACTGGAAACTATCACCCCATCTGCTGCCTGCAACAGTGTAGCAACATTTTCCCAGTCGGCTCCACTACCGATAAATACTGGTGTGCCTTTGGCTGCACCGCTCGCTAGTTCTAAATCTTCCTGAGTAGGAGGACTACCTGTCGCCCAGCCAGATAAAATTACTGCGTCTGCTAAACCTCGTTCAATTGTGTCTTGAACTGCAACTGTGAGATTCGGCGAACTTAAAGGCCGGGCGTGCTTAACTAAAACATCTGCCAAAATTTTGACATCAGAGCCTAATTCTCGGCGATAGCGCAATAATTGATGGGCTTCTCCTTCAATTAATCCTTGGTCGGTGGCCATGACTCCAGTTAGCACATTCACACGGATAAATTGCGCCCGCACACAACTGGCGATCGCAATGGCACTTTTGGCATCATTTCGCAATACATTTAAACCTAGCGGCAAAGTTACTAAATTTTGTATCCTTTGCACCACTACGGTCATAGCACTCACAACTGCGGGATCAACTTGGTTTTTTGTAAACGGCGCATCGAAAAAATTCTCTACAATAATGCCATCTACTCCACCACTGGCAAGGGCTGTTGCTTCTTGTTCAGCACGGTCTATCACGGCTTTTAGGCTACCTCCCCAGCGGGGCGAGGTGGGTAATGGCAGTAGGTGAACTACGCCAATAATTGGTGTACGAGTTTTAAAGGTCTGATATAAGTCCACGTCTTCAAATATTATTCAGAGATCAGGGATTAGGGATTGGATTTTAGGATTAAAATTCACCTATCTCCTATTTTCTCGTCTCACGTCCCTAGTTCCTTGATTAGCATTCATGTGTTCGCTGGTACTGGTTTCACTACCTCCATCTGAAGATGGAATTTGGCATAAAACGTTCCATAAGATATGTTAAGATAAAACCTGGCTACAAGAGGAGTTTGCCACTCACAACACGCAAGGCAACTTCCCGTCGTTTAGGCTTTTCGCCTAAGCGTCAGGGTATTACTGCTTGATTAGGCGTAGTCGCAAGCGCGATTTCCCTGAGGGTAGCGACTTCTCACAACCAGCCTTTTCGGCGGCTTCCCAACGGGTAAATTAACAACGCATACGCTCCGGTAGTGTAAAATACTAACAGGCGAATTGTTAAAAAATATTACAAGTGTCCTATAAAATCAAAGGCACTCCTATTTACCCAAGGAAACAGACTAATAGTAGACATAATCATAGCATGACCGCAAATTATCGAGGTCATCAGTCCACTGACAGTTGTTGATAGTGGCGAAGTTTGCCTGAGCATGATCGGCAAAAAGGCGTGCATCACAAAGAGCGAAGTCATTGCACTTTGTGTGACCAGAAGAAAAAACCTTAGATATGAAAGTATGGGTGAAAAGCCAACAATAGCAATATCTCATTTGGGCTGCGAGAAAAATCGAATTGATACAGAACATATGCTAGGGCTGCTAGTAGAAGCAGGTTATGGCGTAGATACAAACGAAGAGTTAGCAGATTACGTTATCGTTAATACTTGTAGTTTTATTGAAGCAGCAAGAGAAGAATCTGTCAGAACTTTAGTAGAATTGGCAGAGGCTAATAAAAAAATCGTAATAACAGGCTGCATGGCGCAGCATTTCCAAGAGCAATTATTGGAAGAGTTGCCCGAAGCCGTAGCCGTGGTGGGTACAGGTGATTATCACAAAATCGTCAATGTAATCGAGCGAGCCGAACAAGGAGAGCGCGTTAAACAAATTAGCGCCGAACCAACTTATATCGCTGATGAAACCACACCGCGTTACCGCACAACAACAGAGGGTGTTGCCTACCTGAGAGTAGCTGAAGGATGCGATTATCGGTGTGCGTTTTGTATTATTCCGTATCTGCGAGGTAATCAGCGATCGCGTACCATTGAATCAATTGTGGCCGAAGCCGAGCAGTTAGCCAGCCAAGGCGTAAAAGAAATCATTTTGATTTCTCAAATTACTACTAACTACGGATTGGATATTTACGGTAAGCCCAAACTCGCCGAATTACTCCGAGCCTTGGGGAAAGTGGACATACCTTGGATTAGGATGCACTATGCCTATCCCACAGGATTGACCCCAGATGTGATTGCGGCAATCCAAGAAACGCCCAACGTCTTACCTTACTTGGATTTGCCATTGCAACATTCTCATCCAGAGATTCTGCGCTCCATGAACCGTCCCTGGCAAGGGCGAGTCAACAATGAAATTATTGAGCGCATTAAAACTGCACTACCAGAAGCTGTATTACGGACAACCTTGATTGTGGGTTTTCCCGGCGAAACAGAAGAGCATTTTGAGCATCTACTCAACTTTGTGCAGCAGCATGAATTTGACCATGTTGGTGTTTTTACCTTTTCACCAGAGGAAGGAACCCCCGCTTACAGTCTGCCCAATCAGTTACCCCAGGAAATTATGGACGAGCGGCGGCAAAAAATCATGGAACTTCAGCAACCCATTTCTTGGCGGAAAAATCAACAAGAAGTCGGCAAAATCGTTGATGTCCTGATTGAGCAAGAAAATCCTGAAAGTGGGGAATTAATTGGTCGTTCTAGCAGAAGTTCGCCCGAAGTTGATGGTCTGGTTTATGTCACAGGCGCAGCTAAATTAGGAACCATTGTGCCTGTTGCAATTCGCAGTGCTGATACTTATGACCTCTATGGTCAAGTCGCCCTCAGTCACAGATAGATTTCGATTTCCCAATCTAAACAAAAAGTCAAAAAGCAAAATCTAGGAGAGTTGATGAATCTTTCGTTTATTGAACTAGGAATTTCCCAAGAACGCGCTGAACAACTAGAAAAAATTGGTTTTACCGCACCGACTAACATTCAAATCCAAGCTATTCCCCAACTGTTGTCAGGTCGGGATGTAGTAGGACAGTCTCAAACTGGTACAGGCAAAACAGCCGCCTTTTCCCTGCCAATTTTAGAACGGCTGGATGTTAGCCAAAGAGCCGTGCAAGCTTTGGTGTTAACCCCAACCCGTGAATTAGCAATTCAAGTCCATGATGCTGTTAGCCAATTTATTGGTAATAGTGGCTTACGGGCTTTAGCAATTTATGGTGGTCAATCCATTGACCGTCAAATTATGCAGCTCAAACGCGGCGTTCACATTGTTGTTGGTACTCCCGGCCGGGTGATTGACTTGCTAGAGCGCGGTAGCTTGAAATTAGATCAAGTCAAGTGGTTCGTGTTAGATGAAGCCGATGAAATGTTGAGCATGGGCTTTATCGATGATGTTGAGAGAATTTTGTCCCAAGCACCCCAAGAACGGCAAACAGCGTTGTTTTCTGCCACAATGCCCCCGTCAATTCGGATGTTGGTGAACAAGTTTTTGCGATCGCCTGTTACCGTTACTGTTGAGCAACCAAAAGCTGCACCCAACAAAATTAACCAAGTAGCTTACTTAATTCCCCGCCACTGGACAAAAGCCAAAGCATTACAGCCAATTCTGGAAATGGAAGATCCAGAAACAGCCTTAATCTTTGTGCGTACCCGCAGAACTGCGGCAGAACTCACCAACCAACTGCAAGCGGCTGGTCACAGTGTGGATGAATATCACGGTGATTTGTCCCAACAAGCCAGAGAACGGTTATTAACCCGCTTCCGCAATCGCCAAGTGCGCTGGGTAGTCGCCACTGATATTGCTGCACGCGGTTTAGATGTTGACCAACTATCTCACGTCATTAACTACGACTTACCCGATAGCGTAGAAACCTACGTGCATAGAATTGGTCGGACTGGTCGGGCTGGTAAAGAAGGTACAGCCATTACCTTGGTTCAGCCTTTTGAGCGTCGCAAACAGCAATTATTTGAGCGCCATATCCGCCAAAGCTGGCAATTACTGTCCATTCCCACACGGGCGCAAATTGAAGCACGGCACATCAACAAATTGCAAGAACAAGTGAGAGAAGCCCTAAGTGGTGAAAGACTGGCTTCCTTCTTACCCATTGTCAGCGAATTGATTGAACAGTATGATGCTCATGCGATCGCTGCTGCGGCACTGCAACTTGCTTACGATGAAACCCGTCCCGCTTGGTTAAGCTCTGAAGTGGAAGTTCCCGAAGAAGTTCCCGTTGCTAAACCCAAAATTGTGAAGCGCCGTGAATTTTCTGGCGAAAGAAACCGTTCTTGGAACAAGTCAGATGCTAACAACAATGACGAAGGACGCTCCACACCCAAGCCCAAACTACGCTCAGGTCGTCGTGAAGCCCCCGTTTCTGCCAATCAAAAGCTAGGTTCCTCTGGCGCGAGAGAATCTGCCTCTTAAGTAGTGAGTGCTGAGTGCTGAGTGCTAAGTGTTTTGATGTGTACTCAGGACTCATAACTTGCAAAAGTCGCTCACCGTTTCTATCAGCTTGTAGGAACATAGATAAAGATGTATTTTCTGTAGTTTTATGTTCACAATTGCAGATTTAGAGCAGCTACAAGCTGAACATCCAGAATGGCAGATGGAACTGGTAGATGGAAGCATCCTAGTCATGGGGCCATCAGATTATATTTCCGAAGAAATCGGGGCTGAGTTAATTCGCTTACTCGGCAATTGGGTACGTCCACGTAAGCTAGGAAGAGTTACTGGTTCTAGTGCTGGTTTTATTCTGCCTAGCTTGGAAACTAATCATGAAAAACGCAATCTCCGCGCTCCAGATGTGTCCTTTTTGCGTGCTGACAGACTCAAAACTAGCAAGCGCGATTTTGTAGAATTAGTACCTGACTTGATGGTAGAAATTAAATCCAAGTCAGACCGTGTGAAAACATTAGAAGAAAAGATTCAATTATTTTTAGAACTTGGTTGTACTGTTGGGATTTTGATTGATCCAGATGAGTTGATATTAAAAGTTTATCGCCTGAATCAAGCACCAGTAATTTTACAAAATAACGATAAATTGACACTGCCAGATTTACTTCCTGGTTGGGAGCTAACGATATCAGAATTGTGGCCGCCTGTATTTGAATAAGAGGCTAGAGGCTAGGGACTAGGGACTAGAATTTAGAAAGTTAAACAGCAGATAAACTTGCCTTGTGTTGATAAAGTACTTATGACTCAAGCTCTACGCAAAACAGTAACGTTTGCAGAATTCGTCAGTTGGAAACCTGATGGAGAACGCTATGAATTGCACGATGGAGTAGTTGTTAAAATGGCACAACCATTAGGAGGTCATGAAGAGGTTACAGGCTTTTTATCTATACAGTTAGCTGTTCAGTGTTATCAATCACGCCTACCTTATTTGATACCTAAAACAGCATTAGTTAAGCCAATTGATAGCGAGTCTGCCTATTCACCAGATATTTTAATATTAAACCAAGCTAATTTGATGAACGAGCCTTTATGGCAACAAGAATCAACTGTGAGCTATGCAGAATCTATTCCCCTAGTTATTGAGGTCGTAAGTAGTAACTGGCGCGATGATTACTACAAAAAATATGGTGAATATGAGGGAATTGGCATTCGTGAATATTGGATTGTAGATTATTTAGGATTAGCTGCTAAAAAGTTTGTTGGCGAACCGAAACAACCAACTATTTCTATTTATTCGTTAGTTGATGATGAGTACCAAGTGAGACAATTTAGAGGTGATGACTGCATTCAGTCGCCAACATTCCCAGAGTTAAATTTAACTGCAAAACAAATTTTTCAAGCAGGTAGTTAATTCAGCCAAGGACGAGTAATTTTTTCTATTTCTGCGATTTCATCGCTATTTAATTGCCAACCTAAAGCGCCAGCATTTTGTTTGACTTGTTCATCTGTTTTTACCCCAGCGATGGGAATCACATTACCTTGGGCAATTAACCAGTTTAGTGCGACTTGCGCCGGGGTGCGATGACCTACGGTCGATCGTAGACCATCGCGTTTTTCGCCAATCTCGCGTAATAAAGATATCACTGGGGCAATTTTTTCCAAGCCTTCTTTACCAAATTTTGGGTCTATCTTTCTAGCACCGCTTAATTTTTCGAGATTTTCCGGCGTGTATTTACCTGTGAGTAATCCTTGTGCTAAAGGACTGTACGCTAAAATTGTCACACCAAGCTCACGAGCAGTTGCAATAATACCACTACTTTCTACTTGGCGCTTAAATAAAGAATAACGTACTTGGTTGACAGCTAAAGGAACGCCCCTAGCTGCTAATATTTGATGGGCTTCTCGCATTTGGGAGGCTGAGTAATTACTGACACCGACTGCGGCAATTCTGCCTCGCTGCACTTCATCGGCTAAGGTGTTCATCAGTGTTTCTTGACTCAAAAAGAAAGCAAATGGCCAATGCACTTGATACAATTCAATTTTTTCTAGTTGCAGACGTTTGAGGCTTTCTGTTAACGCATCACTCACAGATTGTCCGGTAAATCGCCAAGGCAGAGGGGCGAATTTTGTGGCCACTTGCACAGGTTGGTTTGCCTGTTTGATAAATTGCCCTAAAAATTTTTCTGACAGCCCCATTCCGTAAACTTCTGCGGTGTCAAAAAAAGTAACCCCCGCTTCTAAAGCTGCTGTAAAGGCTGCTTGTAATTGTTCGGGGCCGTAGTCACTGCCATAATTCCAAAACAGTTTATCGCCCCAAGCCCAAGTTCCAATACATAAGGGTGGAACAGTCGGGCCATTTTTGCCTAATGTGATAGTTTCCACGATCGCAATATCTATACATTTACATTTCTTTACTTTTTTAGTGTAGCGTTAAGGACAAAAAGGCGAATAGGGCATTAGATATAGTTAATTAGGCAAAATTTTTCTGTTTTACTGAGAGGATGTTTTAAAAGTTTTGGGCGAATATAATTCGCTACTACACAAACAAAGTCCGCACTTCGACAAGCTCAGTGACCACCTGCGCGGACTAATGAAAAATCAAGAGTTTTGAACCCACGAAGGTGGTTTTTGTCTGTGTAGCCGCGATTTCTAATCGCCAAGGAAAGTAATAAATTAGACTTTTAAAACAACCTCTGAGTCCAATCCTCTAATACCAAGTCGGGAATTTGAGAAAAATCCTTATGGTTACGACTCACCATCACTGCATTTGTCGAAAGAGCGATTGCAGCTATTCGTAAATCTTTTTGTAGTCTTTTCTTATTTAATTGTTGGTTTTCTCTGAGTAACTTTTCATAGTAATTGTAGGCAGAATTGTCAAAGTTAAGTATTCTCACTCCTTTGAAATACTCTTGAGTAGTCCAAAGTTTTGTATAAAGGTTTACTAAATTTTTAGATTCAGTCCGGTCATTAATTTTGACTACCCAACCGTTAAAAATTTCTTGGACTGTGATAATTGTGATAGCCAAATTAGGATAAACTTGAGCAACTTTAGATATGACAGCTTGGTTTCCTTGAAGTAACAGCGAAACATGGTCTGTATCGAGTATATAAAGACTCATCCTACATTTCTCTAGTTAAATTGCACCCTCAGCTATTTAATCTTCATCTACTGCGTTACGTTCTGCTCTAAGACTATCGGCAATTTCAGTAAAATCTGTATCATCTTTAAATACACCTGCAAATTTCATCCAGGGATTTTCTACTTCGTTTTGGGTTAACGAAATTTCTACTGGAATAATTTCTGTCTTTTCCAGACGAGTTGACAAAAGTTTTTTTAATTCTTGTACAGCTTGTTCTTGAGTCGGTGCTTCAATCCGAGTGTTGGGAAATTCCAAGACAGAAGCTATGAAATTTCCTGCATCACTACGTTCTAGTAAGATATGTAAATTTAAATTTCTTGATTGAGATAAATCTGCGGAAGATAAATTGATAACCATATATTTGCATAGAGGAATATTGAAAAATAACTTATTCTTCTACAAAGACTAGTTTAACTCAATCTGTGTTTCTGGAGATGATAGTTACTGCGATCGCTCTCTACTATAATAGACTTTTCTTATTCAGCTTATAACCGTTCTACTCTTCAAAATCCAGCGCATCGGCTAAATCTAGAGGTTCTTCTAAATCTGAATCTCTTGCTTCTAGTTCCAATGTCAACTGTTGAGATATGGGTTCTAATTTAACATCTCCTTTTTTAGAGACATAATCCACCAGCTTAATCCAATCAATACGACCGTTACTAGTAAAATACTGCATAAATTCAAAAGTCATCTCATTAACTTTTGCATCCAGAGTAGACTTAAAAAGTTCATCCTTTTTCTTTGCCTCTTCTCCGATAGGCACAATCATCTCTTGATAAAGGTTGGGATTTTCTGAGATAAATTCCCAAAATTCTTGCCCTGCATATTTAAAATATGTTTTATCAGTATCTACATCTTTCTTTAAAGGATTACTATCTTTGCCATACATACAACCATTAACCGCAATGATATTGCTTGTAACACCTTGTTTGATTAAAAACTGTCTGGCTTTTTTAAAATTGTCTTTCATCTTACTAATTTGGTCAGAATTACCCCAATTAGTACCAGATTTAATTCCTACAATATAATAATTTTCATCCCTGCTAAACTCTAGATCGATACTGTTGAGCTTTGACTTAAAACCACCGTACAAAGTTTCAGCTATATGTATTGCAAAGCCTTCTAACAAATTGCCAAAGATGGTTTCTTCCTGTGAAGAAAGGAATGCAGTAATTATACTATCAACAAAATCTTGGGCGCGTTCAATATTTTTCGCCTTGAATAAATAAGGGTTTTTACGTTTCAGAACATCTTTGAGCCTTAATTTGCTCAACTTCTCAAATCTTTTGTCATAGAAAGGTGTAAGAACGTATCGAATCAAATAATCATGATAAATTTCAGAGTTTGAGCCAGCCACATTTAATTCCTCATGATTTTGATTACTGTTATTTAAAATTTGAGTATGAGAAACTGCCGTTTTAATATTCAGTTCTGCTAATTCACAATATTCTCTTTTAATTTCAATTCCTACATAATTTCTGCCTAGCTCTTTAGCAGCTACGCAAGATGTTCCTGAACCTGCAAAGGGGTCGAGTACTACATCATCTACATCAGTGAATAGCTTGATAAACCATGATGGGAGAGTTTTAGGAAAAGCTGCACTATGATTTTTATTTCCACATTCAGTTGCTAAATGTAAAACATTTGTTGGATAGGCCATTTTCCTTTCTACCCAATTAGAAATATTTTTACCAAATCCACTGTCAACTTTAGAATTATCGCGTCTTTTATCTGTCTCGCTCAAATTCTTGAGCCGGGACTTTGCCCAATCTCCCATAGGAACCATGACAGATTCCTGATACATCTTGAATTTCTTTTGCTTGTTAAAGTGTAAACAACGCTCCCAAGAATCTCGAAAACGATTAGACCATTTGCCAGGATAACTATTTTTTTTATGCCATATATATTCTTCAGTCCATAACCATCCTTGCTGCTGCATTCCTAAAATTAAATTCAACACGTATGAATGTCTTTGACCATCAACAACTTTTTCTTTAATATTAAGAATGAAGGAACCTTCTGGTTCGAGGACTCTTTTTAGTTCTAAAGCTCTTGTGAGAAACCAATTTGTATATTCATCGGGAGAAATTCCTCCATAGGTTTTTTTCCGACTATCAGCGTAGGGAGGCGAGGTGATAATTAAATCAACGCTTGCAGAAGGAAGCTTTTGGAGTACTTCTAAACAATCACCAAGAATCAGCTTGTTTTTCCAGGATTGTGGGTTATTCTGATCTACTAACCCTAACTCCTGAATCAGAATTTCTTCAGATGCCAAGGTAATATCTAGTGCTGCTTCTGCCATTGCCGAACCTATTAAAATGAAATCTTGTTTGACCAAAATATACTAAAGATAAGTATGCAGCACTTTATACTACCTCACAAGATGTATACACACATCATGCACTAGCCCCGACGAATGGAATTCGCGGCTATAAAAACAAAGTCAGCCTATCGCGCTTGCGCTGCGCTTGGCGCACCACGCGGACTAACAGAAAATCCACTGCACGGATATATTGCTATTTTAAGCCTTCTGATTACCACATCAACCCCAGGCGATCGCTTGATTGCAACTACCGCATACCAAAAAATTTATGTTTGATTGTCATAGCCGGAGCGCGATCGCAATATCTATACATTTACATTTCTCTACTTTTTTAGTGTAGCGTTGGTCAATGCTATGTGATAGGCTTAAGCTTTGGGATGATGCTTTATATATTCCTGTAATTCTGCTTCAGTTCATTGCTGATAATTTATCTCACTCATTTTGGTGACTGAAGAATAGCTTTGTTGTGACTTACCACTAAATATGGTTAAGTTTTGAAGCTTTTTGTAAGTCTTCCATTGCGCCTTGGTAATCTTTCAGGGCAGAGCGAATACTACTTCGTTTGTTATAAGCTTGAGAATTATTAGGATTTATACGCAGTAATTTATTTAAATCTTCAAGTGCTTGTTGATAGTTTCCTAGATTGTAATGAATACTGCCTCGTTTATAATATGTTTCGGTAAGCTCAGGATTAATCTCCAAAACTTGGTTATAGTCCTCAAGTGCTTTCACAGAGTCGCTGAGGGTTTCATACACCAGTCCACGATAGTAGTACGTTATAGCATTTTCAGAATTAATTTTTAATGCTTGCGAGTAATCTTCAAGTGCTGCTTGGTAATTTCCCAGAGAATAATGTGCAAATCCCCGCCGACTGTAAGCTTCAGCAATGTCAGGATAGATCCGTAAAGTATAATTGTAATCCTCAATTGCTCTATGTAAGTCTTTTAAATAAAAAAAGGCAATACCTCTATGAAAATAAGCTTCGGCAAAGCTAGGGTGAATTTTCAATGCTTGGTTGTAATTACCAATAGCTTCTTGCATTTCTCCAAGATTACTACGGACAAAACCACGGTAGAAGTAAGCTAAGGCTTCATTGGGCTTAAGAAATAGTATTTCGCTGTAATCTTCAATTGCTTTTAGATTATCACCTAAACTGTAGTAAAGATGACCTCTTTGGTAGTAAGCATCTATATATTGAGGGTTTAGATTAATAGCTTGAGAAAAATCTTCAATCGCTCCTTTGTGAAATTCTCCTTCAGTTTTGGATAGCCCTCTGCGATAGTATAGCTGGGAATTAGTGGGTTCAAATTTCAGTGCTTGGCTAAAATTTTCAATCGCTCCCAAAAAATCCTGATGGTGATGACATTTCATCCCTTTTTGAACGTAATCAGTAGCGTTTATTATCTTTTGGGTAGAACTGTAGTTTGCTTTCGATTGCTCTACACATCTCCTCTTTTGCGAGTCATGCAGTTGGCAACTGTAAATATACCCTTTGAGAATGCTATTACGGTTAGGGTGGCGTAACTTACGGAGTGTTTTCGCTTCAACTTGGCGGATACGTTCGCGGGTGGCGTTGAAGATGTGACCAACTTCTTCAAGGGTTTTCATCCGTCCATCATCCAAGCCGTAGCGCATTCTGATAACATCACGTTCGCGCGGGCTGAGACTATCGAGGACTGTTTCTAAATCTTCGCGGAGCAAATTTTTAGAAACTTGATCTTCTGGGGTTTCGCCATCAGATTCAATAAAATCGCCCAGTCGAGAATCTTCTTCTCTACCAATAGGCGTTTCTAATGAGATTGGTAGCTGTGCAGATTTAGCAATAAACCAAAGCATCTGAACTGTCATTTCCATCCGAGTAGCGATTTCTTCCTCAGTGGGTTTGCGACCCATTTCTTGAGAAAGTAGCTTGGTGGTTTTCTTAATCCGGGATATAGTTTCGTAAAGGTGAACTGGTAGGCGGATAGTACGAGACTGATCTGCTATCCCGTGTGTAATTGCCTGACGAATCCACCATGTAGCGTAGGTGGAGAATTTATAACCTTTTTCGTGGTCGAATTTTTCCGCAGCACGAATCAAACCAAGGCTACCTTCTTGAATTAAGTCTTGGAATGACAAACCACGATTCATGTATTTCTTGGCAATCGAAACCACAAGCCGGAGGTTCGACTGCACCATTTTATCTTTTGCTCTCCGGGCAATGTGCAGACGATAGCGAAAAGCGGGTAACGGTAACTGTACTGCTTCTGCCCATTCGCTATCACGGGGATCACGATCTAACTGTTCTGAAAGTCTTTCTCTGACTCTTTCTAATTCCAGTAAATCTGCAATTTTCCGCGCTAATTCGATTTCTTCGTCTGCCCGCAACAAACGAATTCGCCCTATTTCTTGCAAGTAAAGACGAATTGAATCTTCGGTGTAATGCTTTTTCTTGCTTTGTGTGCGACGACGCGATTTAGCGGCTTTTCCAGACTTTGCGTCGTCCTCATCAGACTGAGGCTCTAAAAATTCCTCCATTTCGCCATCATCAACAAGAAGCAAGTCATCCTCTTCTTCAATTAAGAGGTCTTCTAACTCCTCAAAGTCAGGTTGATTTATTATTTCTAGGTCAGGCTGAAAAATGCTTTCGAGTAAGTTGTTAGCATAATTTTGGTGGACACAAATAATAGGAAAGTTATTATCGGGAAAGTTCTGACGAGGCAACTTAATTATTTTACAGGCAGGACTACGATTTTCTGAGTCATCTGTTTTTTGCGTTTTTTCCTTTTCTATATATCTCTCTTTAGATATTGAAAATGATACTTTGTCCACAGGTGTTTGATTGGTGATACCAAAAACACGCATTAATGATTGCCATTGTTCATCATTTAAATTTATTTGCCTACTTTTAACACTCTGAGTAAATTTATGCTTTAAAGTATAAGGTTTAAAATCTTCTGTAATTAGTACAACACCCTGAGTATTGGGAAAATTAGCAAATCCTTTATTTTGCCACTGTTCGTGACTAATAAAGGGCAGAGCAACTCTAAAATTGAAGTATAATGAATTGCAAAAATCTAGCCGTTTCTGCAAATGATTTTTAAGCGCAAACATTTGAGCTTGTGCTTGGTTAACTGGTTTGATCCAATCCTCATACCAGTCTTTCATTTTCCATTCAGCACCATTAATAGTTTGTATATTGTTGATATAACATCCCTTGCATTCAATTACCCATAATCCTAACTGACGATGAACAATAAGAATATCAATTTCGCGCTGAAGATTTCCATATTTGTCAAATAATTGATAACAATGGAATGCTTCACCCTGCTCATCAATGAAAGCAGATTTTAACTTTTGCCAAACGGCTTTTTCAGCTTGGTAAGCATCAAAAATATCATCGGGATGGAATTTCATAAAATATATAATTGAACGAATTATTATTAAGATTAACTATTTTAGCGATATCATCTACACAAAATGTTTTAACGAGAAACCACTATTTTTAGTATTCCCCGAACTGAATGTGTTATTTAGCTTACTAAGCCAAAAATTTTTTAAGAATTGGGAATATAAGTTTTATCGAACAGTTTATCTTTAATTAAAGAGAGACTATTTTGATAAACCATCAGAAAAAACAGCTATGGCAAGCGGTGAAGTGTTTGATAGTGAAACAAAATACCCAGTTGCGCCAAGGGTCAATTTACCGACTATGTTTCGGCTTGGCTTGTTTCAAATGGGGTTGAGTATGATGTCGATTTTGACTCTGGGAGTACTCAACAGGGTGATGATTCAAGAAATAGCGATTCCGGCGACGTTGGTGGCGTTGGTGCTGGCTTTACCTGCGTTTGTGTCGCCTTCGCGGATTTGGTTTGGTCAGATATCGGATGCGAAACCGTTGTGGGGTTATCACCGGACAGCTTATGTATGGGTGGGGGCGGCGATATTTGCGATCGCTGCTTTTTTCGCGGTACAAGTAATGTGGCAGTTAAATAATGCTGCGAGTATTTCTAGTAGCTGGACTTGGACAACTGACACTATCGGCTGGACTGCACTGCTATCTTTAGTTTTTGCAATTTACGGTTTGGCAATTTGCGCTAGTGGTACGGCTTTCGCGGCTTTGTTGGTGGATGTGTCGGAAGAAGATAACCGGTCTAAAGTCGTGGGTGTGGTTTGGTCAATGCTGATGGTGGGAATCATTGTCGGTGCAATTATTAGTTCTAGCTTGCTCAAACAATTAACACCAGAAGCCAGTGTAGAAACATTGCAGGCATCAATCAACCAATTATTTATCATTGTCCCAGCTATTGTGTTTGGACTGGCGATCGCAGCCACATTCGGTGTTGAAAAAAAATACTCCCAATATTCCAGCCGTTCCACATTAGTCAACCGCGAAGACAGCATTACCCTAAATGCAGCGTGGAAAATCTTAACCGCCAGTCCCCAAACAGGTTTGTTTTTCACCTTTTTGGTGGTGATGACGCTGTGCTTGTTTATGCAAGACCCAATTTTAGAACCTTATGCGGGTCAGGTGTTTAAAATGCCCTTAGCGGAAAGCACCAAATTAAATATTTATTATGGTATGGGTTTGCTAGTTGCCTACGCTGTGGCTGGATTTTTGATTGTGCCACGTTTGGGTAAACGCCGCAGCGCCAGGTTAGGTTGTATGTTGGTGGCTTTATGTGCCGCATTATTGGGAATTTCGGGATTTACCGCCAATGTAGCTTTCTTAAAATTTGGGTTGGTGTTGTTTGGTTTAGCGACTGGTTTCTTAACTACAGCAGCAATTAGCTTGATGTTGGATTTAACCGCAGCCGAAGCCGCCGGGACGTTTATTGGTGCGTGGGGACTGGCGCAGTCTCTTTCTAGAGGTTTAGCGGTTGTAATCGGCGGTACACTTTTGGATATTGGTCGCAGAACTTTACCCAGTTTGGAATTAGCTTATGGGCTGGTATTTGTCTTAGAAGCAGTGGGAATGGTACTTTCAATTGGGTTCCTCAACCGCGTCAACATTACAGAATTTCAAACAAGTACCAAACAAGCGATCGCATCTGTCTTAGAAAGCGATCTAGACTAATTTTAAAGTCTGAAGTGTGAAGTCTGAAGTGTGAAATGATTATCACTACTCCCCATTCCCACATATTCAAATGAATGATTTTTGGTTAACGGTGCTTGATTTTGCCCAGACTACAACTACCAGGGTGGGCAAACAACTGATGCAAGATTTTGGACAGGTGCAGGCTTTACAAAAAGCTGATGGTAGTTTGGTAACACGCGCCGATAAATGGGCAGATCAAGAAATTCGGGATGCGATCGCCGCTAATTTTGCTGGTTATGGTATTCTCAGCGAAGAATCTGACAAGACCTTTCCGGGGACAGAATGGTGTTGGGTAATTGACCCTTTGGATGGGACAACGAATTTTACCCGTGGTATTCCAATTTGGTCGATTTCTCTGGCTTTGCTTTATCAAGGTACGCCTGTTTTTGGATATATCCATGTACCGCCATTAGGACAAACTTTTCACGGCTTTTGGCAAGGTACATCTGGGTTAGCAACACCCACTGGCGCATTCCTCAACAATCATCCCATACATACCAGTGCAGATGCTCCCAGCAGTCATCACTTTTTTAACCTTTGTTCCCGCAGTACAGGCGTTATTCAACCAAAATTTCCCTGCAAAATTCGGATGTTGGGTGTGGCGAGTTATAACTTTCTCACCGTTGCAACTGGCGCAGTTTTGGGTGGAATTGAAGCGACACCAAAAGTTTGGGACTTAGCCGGCGCTTGGGTAATTGTGCAAGCGGCTGGTGGGAGTTGGAATTCTCTTAAATCTGAGCCATTTCCATTGATTGCAGCAGAAGATTATAGCGATCGCTCTTATCCTACCCTAGTTCTCAGCCGTTCAGACTTGGCGAGTGTGTTTGCACCATTTCTTAAAGAATTGAAAATTTAATATCGCTCACACAACTTATTTCAAAAGCCTATACCCATCTTTTGGGTGTAGGCTTTTATGCTCTAATTTAACGAAAATTTGAAGTAACAATATTTTTAGTGTAAATCGATTTGTACTGATCCTGATTGAGGTAAAAGCCTAGTGAAGCTATTGAGTTACAAACCTTGTGCTGCATATCAATATTATGTTGTCCAATTTAGAGCTGATTCGTGAGTTTGTCGATAAAACTATCCACAATAAAGATATTTTGTTATCAAACTCTGCCTTGACTGCACAAACTGTATATAAAACTAACCAACTCACCGCTAAATCTCAAGGTGTAATTGCTACATCCCAATTAAATGGGACATTTCCTGAGTTTTTAGTTCAAGGAAAGTCCTCTCATTGGGAAACAATAAATCAGGCATTAGCAGAGTATAATTACTTGCTCAAAGGAGAGATAGACAATCGAGGTTTCTATCGATATGAACATTGTGAAGTGCCTCAAGGTTATCAGATGCACTGTACTCAATCTGTTTTGTTATGGCGTGCTTGGTGGAAAAATCGCAAGAATGTTTTAAGAAGTGATATTCCTTTATATCTTTTGATTCAAAACCGTAATTCTTGGTATCCAATTAGGGATTTAACTATTAGTGATGGACTGCTTTATATAAAAACCCTAGGAAGTGAAATTGCAATTCACTCAGAAGATTTGGTAATTTGGTTAAGTAAAATTGAAGATAATTCTGAACTAAAAAACACAGAGTTAGCTGAATTTTAAAAGATTCTACTCAGGACTTTGCTATTGGCAAAAATTATTGTACTGTTGACCTGTGAGTGCAGTATCTACCAGTGAAATAGTATGAAAGGAATCTGGCTTGAAAATCAACAACTGCAACTACGCACAGATATCCCAGTTCCCCAACCGCAACTCGGCGAAGCTTTAGTGCGTGTTTTGCGTGCAGGGATTTGTAATACTGACCTGGAATTGCAGCGGGGTTACTATCCCTATACTGGGATTTTGGGACACGAATTTGTTGGTATCGTAGAACAAGGCCCAGAAAACTTAATTAATCAACGGGTTGTCGGCGAAATTAACGCAGCCTGTGGTCATTGTCGCTTCTGTCTTCGAGGACAACCGACTCATTGCGAAAATCGCACAGTTTTGGGTATTGTCAACCGTCACGGGGCTTTTGCAGATTATCTGTGTTTACCCGTAGAAAATCTCCATCCTGTACCGGATAATGTGCCTACAGATGTGGCAACTTTTACCGAACCTCTAGCCGCAGCTTTGGAAATTCAACAGCAAGTGGTTGTTTGTCCCGATGACCGCGTGTTAGTGGTGGGTGATGGGAAACTAGGTCAACTAGTAGCACAAACACTAGCGTTAACTAATTGTGAGTTGTTGGTTGTAGGTCGTCATGCTGAAAAACTGGCGAACTTAGCCACCAGAGGAATTAAAACGGGTTTAGTTGATGCAGTTAAAGATAAAGCTTTTGATATTACTATAGATTGTACAGGTAATCCCGAAGGATTTGCGATCGCACGTCGCGCTTTACGCCCCCGTGGTACTCTAGTCATGAAAAGTACCTACGCAGGCAACCTGAGTTTAGATGCTTCGTCTTTGGTTGTAGACGAAATCACACTCATCGGTTCCCGTTGCGGCCCGTTCCCGGCGGCACTAGAATTATTAGCAGCAGAAAAAGTAGACGTAAAACCTTTAATTCATGCCCAATATCCTCTCACAGAAGGTCTTGCAGCTTTCGCAGCAGCGCAACGCCGGGGCGTGTTAAAAGTGTTGTTGGAAATTAGTGAAGTGTGAAGTGTGAAGTGTGAAGTATGAAGTGTGAAGTATGAAGTATGAAGTATGAAGTGTGAAATTGAGAATACCCTCATACCCCCACACCCCTACACTCGCACACCCCCACACCCTAATATAAATAAGGATTTGTCTTTGGCTGATAGTCCCTACAGTCGATCGCATCTTCTGTGTTGGCAACAGAGGGGTGTACAGTACATTTGAGGCGGTAGTCTGCGGTGAAAAATTGGCAGCCAGGACAGGGAATTTGGTGCATTTGTTTGGCTTTGGTCACACTATCGCGTGCAGCTGCCCACAAACTCCAAGCAATGAGAATAGTCAATCCCCACGCCGCCACAAAACAAATAGGGACTAGCAACCTTTGAATTCCGTGAATCAAAAATATAATTGCTTCCAATACTGTCATACCTGAAAAAAATTAACAGTTGTACCATTTTGGATGTGAGATTTTGGAAGACTGTGTGAGTCAGCTTTTCAGCATTCCATCTGTCACTATCATGCTTCAATCTGGTCTTATCAAGTATGTTATCGCAGTCTTGAGGGCTAAGTGCTGAGTCGTAAGTCAGATTCAAACTCTTTTTTTGCGATCGATGTTAGTATTGTGTCGCAAAAATGAGCCTCAGCACTCAGCACTTTTAACTCAGCACTTTTTCAAACGCCAGCATGACCTAATGCTATACCAACCACCAGCATTCCTAGCACGAGGAATGGTTGGGCACTGGCTTGGTATTTCACATCATTGGCTAAAGGGTCACGCAAAAAGTACATATCCTGGAAGGTGATTTGGGGAATGATTAACAATACCAAAATGGCTGCGTATAAATTCTCGTGGATACTGACGAGATAAGCTGCCATAAAACCTTGGAATAGGTCAATCATCAGTACACAAATCCAAGCGGCGGTACTGACCCCAAACATTACTGGTAGTGATTTTAACCCTAGTTGGCGATCGCCTTCAACACTTTTGAAATCGTTGACAATGGCAATGCCCAACCCAGCCAAGCTGTAAATTAAGGTGAGAACCAAAACTTTCCAATTCAATTCACCAAACAAAGCATGACCAGCCCACCAAGGTAAAGCAATGTAACTCGCGCCTAAAGCATAATTCCCCAGCCAACCGTTTTGCTTGAGTTTTAGGGGAGGGGCAGAGTAAATATAAGAAATAAATGAGCCAAAAATTGCGAGGACTGCAACTGTGGGGAACGAGTGACCAGCCCAGACATCCAGCACATAGGCTAAACCAATGCCCGATGCTAACAATACTAAAATTTGAGTGACAACCTGGGGTACAGAAATGGCGCCAGAAGGAATGGGGCGATAGGGTTCGTTGATGGCATCAATTTCGCGGTCATAAAAATCATTCATTGTCTGGGTGTAACCAGCCAGTAGCGGCCCCGACAGTAACATACAAGCTGCGGCTTTCAAGACATTTTCTAGCGTCCAGGTATAGTTTCCTGAAGAAGCCGCACCGCAGACTACGCCCCAAATTAAAGGAATCCAGGTGATAGGCTTCATCAATTGCAGGCGAATTTTCCAAATAGAAGTTTCCCCTGGTGCTGCGCCTTTCATTCCTAGTAGCTGGCGAGTTTTGGCGGTGCGTTCGTTTGGAGCTAATGTTCCTGTTTCACCAGAATTATCTATTACTGAGTCTACTGCCTCAGCCTGGTTGGAGTTTGGAGGTACGGGAGTTGATTCAGTCATAAGATTATGTATGGGAAAGTCTGAAGTATGAAGTATGAAGTATGAAATTTTATGGTTCAGACTTCATGCTTCATCCCGAGCTAAAAAGAAATAATCAAATAATTAGTTTGGAATTTGGCTCCAGTTACAGTTCTACCAGTCAAGGCTGGCGGTAGGAAAAGATTACGACGTTGGTCGCCTGCTTCTATTGTGACTTCTGGCCCAACCTGGGTAAGTTTTACCTGTTTTTTATCAAATCCAGGCAAAAATAAGCGTACCTGACGGTTATGGACATCAATTTCGATTGGTTTAGGTGCTTGACGTGCTTGCTCAACAAAGTTGGGTAAAGCGTCAATTAGCGGTTGCCAGTCACCTTGCGCCACATTAGGAACAACACTTACAGCTAAAGGTGAAAATTCATTGGCTAAATTCGTTGCTTCCTGGTGAGCAATTTGGACAACGCCACCGACTGTCAGACCAACTTGTTGAGAACTACCCCACAGGTAACGCGCAACAGCCACCTCAATTGGGTCGTTAGTGGTTACGAGAAAAGCCGCTACTCGGTTGGGGTCAGCTAAAGCAGCTTTCCCCTTATCTAAGAAATCGTTGGCTTGGTTGGTGGGTTGAGCAAAATTGTCAGATGTCCAATTGACATTAAAAAAACTGGTAATCAGTGGTTGAATTAAAGGCGACTCTGTAAGTGTCTTGCCTAAATCGGAGTTGGCAAATAACTGCCGAAATCGCCGGACATACCAACTGAGAGATTCTGGTAAACCCAATAGCCGCACAGTCAAAGAATCACCCGTGCCATCGTAAATAATTGCATCGTATTTGCCACTGGCATCATATTCACGGATAGCATTTAAGGCGAGGGCGCTGTCCATTCCTGGTAATGCCACCAGTTCTTGACCGTAAACCTCTTTAAAAATTGGTGTGCGGAGGTATTGCGCTTCCAGTTTTTTGACTTCTTCCCAGTTGCGTTCTAATAGTACAGATGCCAGCAGCTGTACCGCGTGCAAATTAGGAGCGATTACTTGAGGGTCAGCCGAGAGTGTTTGCTCTAACAGGATAGGTAAAACTGGTTCTGCCAGTCCTGCTAGTAGTACACGCTTACCTTGACTTGCCAAAAGTTTAGCTGCGGCTATCGCTACTTTGCTGCGAGCGATGCCGTCTTTGCCCAAAAATGTCAATATTAGGGACATTTCTTGATTTCCAATTACCGCCTGTCGTTTCTACTCCAACTTAGCACTAGGTAAATCCTCTTAGCTTGCGCCTTGAGTTTGTCCTACTACACAGGTTTAATTTCGTCTTCAAAAAACCAAGTGGCAGTGTTATCTTCAAACTTCACCACTACACCAATACCGCAGCCGTCAGTTACTTTATAACCTTCAATAACGCCGATTTTGCCGAGTTTTTGAGCAATTGAGCTAGATACGCGATCGCGTAAACGAAACACCTTAACCTTTTGTCCGATTTCCATGCTGCCTGATTACAATGCAATAAACCAAGTCTCAGTTTAGCGGAATCTGGGACTCATCTGTTGCTTCGCTCCACTCCAAATTAAAATTAAATCAACACGCAATCAGGTATAGAACCATGTTTGTCACAGCGCAACAGCTAGAACAACAAATGCCCGATGCAACTAGACTTTTAAGTGATGAGCCAGAAATGGAAACTTCATTGCATTATACGCAGTTATTGGTTTTAGTAACTTGCTTAGAATGGCTATGGCGTGACCAAAATGACTACTTCATTGGTGCAAACCTGACAATATACTTTAGCCGTCAACAGTTACGAAATCGAGATTTCCGTGGCCCAGACTTTTTTCTGGTGAAAGATACTGAAAAACGCCCCCGCAATTCTTGGGTAGTTTGGGAAGAAGATGGTCGTTATCCAGATTTGATTATTGAATTACTTTCAGAAAGTACAGCTAATATTGATCGAAATTTAAAGAAAAGTCTATATGAAAAACGATTTCATACACCTGAATATTTTTGGTTTTCGCCAGAGACTTTAGAATTTGCTGGTTTTGAGTTGGTTGGTAATAAGTATCAACCAATCGAGCCTGATGGTCGTGGCTGGTGTTGGAGTGAAGTACTGGGTCTGTATTTAGGTGTGGAAAATGGTAAACTTCGTTACTTTACTTCTGAGGGCGACTTAGTACCAACACCAGAAGAAGCGGCGCTAAACCTGCAACAGCAAGCAATTGCAGCATATCAACAGGCAGTTGAGGCACAGCAACAAGCAGTTGAGGCACAGCAACAAGCAGTCGAGGCACAGCAGCAGTTATCTGATGCTGAATTAAGGTTGCAACAAGAACAGGAGCGATCGCAACGGTTGGCAGAATATTTGCGTTCTCAAGGAATTGACCCAGATAATTTGATTTGAGATAGCAGCCATGTATCAAACAGATCCACCCCGCCCACCGCAAGAAACTATGCCCACCATGTATGATTTACCTAGTGAATTGGTGGGAGAATCAGGTTTGCCAGATGAATTTCATTGTATTCAAGCAGATTTACTCAGCGAGACTTGTCACTCCCCTAACTACTCCTCGTCAGAAATTTTACTTGCTAGTGATTTAAACCTTTATTATGATCCCCGCCATCCATTGTGGTACAAACGTCCTGACTGGTACATGGTTTTAGGAGTACCGACTGCTAATCAACAGCAAGAACTACGTTTAAGCTACGTCATTTGGCAAGAGGGAGTTGCACCATTTTTAGTAGTGGAATTACTTTCACCAGGTACAGAACAGGAAGATTTAGGACAAACACTCCGAGAAGCAAACAAACCGCCAACAAAATGGGAAGTCTATGAGCGAATTTTGCGCGTTCCCTATTATGTTGTTTACGACCGCTACAAAAATAATTTCCGGGCCTTTAAACTCAATGGGGCTGGTTATGAGGAAATACCTTTACCAGAGCAGCGATTTTGGTTGAAAGAGTTAGATTTAGGCTTAGGTCTTTGGCCAGGGACTTATCAACAGACTAGCGGTTTATGGTTACGCTGGTACAACAGCGCAGGCTGGATACCAACGCTGAAAGAACAAGCCCAACAAGCACGCCAACGGGCTGATAAACTAGCAGAATATTTGCGATCGCAAGGAATTGACCCAGATACTTTAACATAAGCCATTAAAGTAAAACTCATACTTCCTCTGAGGAACTGCAACTAAGCAAACTGGTCATATAAATTTGTTATGTGACGAGTGAGGGAAGCGCAAGTTTAGCAATGTTGCTGATATTCAACATTGCTTTTAGTAAAAAAATAGAGTGTAAATACTAGACCAACCTCGTAAACTACACTCTGATAGTATAAAATGCGCGAATAACAACCTGTCTGTGGTGTGTGGTGATTTTTCAAGATGACACTTTTGCTCAAAGACAATTTAACTAGATTACAAGTGCAGCGATATTGGGAATTACTGCACGTATTAGTATCACGAAATCTCAAAGTCCGCTACCGCGGATCGTTCTTAGGCGTATATTGGTCACTTTTAAACCCATTAATTATGACGGGTTTATACACGGCAATTTTTGGTGCAACTTTCGCGTCATACTATGGCAATTCTATACTGAACTACGTACTAGCGGCTTTTACAGGATTAATAGTTATTAATTTTTTCTCATCTTCTACATCTCAAGCACTTAGTAGCGTCGTTGGCAACGGAGCATTATTAAATAAAATTCGTCTACCTGTTAGTATATTTCCCGTATCAATGGTTACGGCTAATGTATTTCAGTTTGCAGTTGGAGCTTTTCCTTTATTAGCAATCATAACTTTAATTTATTCCAAAAGTTTAGTAAATGTACTGGCACTACTGCTGCCATTTTTATCGCTTGTATTGGTGTGTACTGGTATAGGTTTTTTAGTCAGTGCATTATATGTATTTTTTCGAGACTTGCCATATTTTTATGAGCTAGTAGTATTTGTTTGTTGGATTAGCAGCCCTGTATTTTATCCAGCTGCTATTGTGCCGAAACAAGTCAAGCCATTTCTCGGTTTAAATCCTTTATCACCAATTATTGAAAGTATCCGACAGATTACACTATCAGGGAACTTTCCCGATTTTAGTTTAATTTGGGGGGCCATCCTTAGTGGCATAATTATTTTGGTATTAGGATGGGTTTGTTTCCAAATGTTACGCAATCAATTCATGGATTTGTTATAGATAGATGGAAGTAATTCGTCTAGACCAAGTTTCACTATGGCGACGCACACAAGAAGAGTTTTCTTACGATCTCAAGAAAACTGTATTGGCCTTTTTTGAAGGAAAATATCGTCAACCTACAAAAAAGCTAGTGCTAGATCGGATTGATTTAGTCATTAATTCAGGTGAAAAATTAGGTATCATTGGAGCCAATGGTTCAGGAAAATCAACCTTACTCAAAATAATTTGTGGCATTTTGCAGCCAACCAGCGGTTCAGTCAGAGTGCGGGGTAAGATAGCTCCTTTAATTGAACTAGGAGCAGGGTTTGATGTAGAAATCTCTGTGATAGATAATATTTTGCTCTATGGCGTGTTATTAGGATTTTCTAGAGCAGAAATGAAAAGAAGAATTGCTTCCATATTAGAATTTGCAGAATTAGAAGATTATGCACTAGTCCCAGTTAAGGGACTATCTTCTGGTATGGTCGCCAGATTAGGATTTGCGATCGCTACAGATGTGCAACCAGACATTCTAATATTAGACGAAGTATTATCTGTAGGGGATGAAAAGTTTAAGAACAAAAGTAAACAAAGAATTGATAAATTTTGGCACGGTAATACCACCGTTTTAGTTGTATCTCATGATTTAAACTTTATTAAAAAATCCTGTCAGCGTGCAATCTGGCTGAACAAAGGTCAGATAAACTTCATAGGAAGTGCAGATGAAACGGTAGACTATTACTTGCAATCCGTTAAAGAAACTAGCGGATAACTATTGATTGAGTGAACAAAGGGGACTGAATGAAAATATTAATTACTGGCGGCGCAGGCTATATTGGTTCAGTACTGACACCAACACTGTTAGCTAAAGGTTATGAAGTAACTGTCTTAGATAACTTCATGTTTCACCAAAATAGCTTGGCTGACTGTTGCCAATATGATGGTTTCCAAGTTGTTAGAGGTGATTGCAGAGATGAAGAGACTATAAAAACCTTACTTAAAGATACAGATATAATAATTCCTTTAGCAGCATTAGTTGGTGCGCCTCTTTGCAAAAATGACAAAATTGCCACTCAAACAATTAACTTTGATGCTGTACAAATGTTATGTCGTCTGGCAAGCAAAGAACAAAGAATTCTCATGCCAGTTACAAATAGCGGCTATGGGATTGGTGAACCTGGTAAGTTCTGCACAGAAGAAACCCCTTTGCGTCCCATTTCTTTATATGGAGTCACAAAAGTAGAAGCAGAAAAAGCAGTCTTAGAAAGAGAAAATAGTATTACTTTTAGGCTGGCAACAGTGTTCGGTATGTCACCACGCATGAGAGTTGACTTATTAGTTAACGACTTTGTTTATCGGGCTGTACATGACCGAGCAGTTTTAGTATTTGAGGGGCATTTTAAGCGAAATTATATTCATATTCGTGATGTAGCCAAGGTCTTTTTGCATGGCATCGAAAATTTTGAAAAAATGAAAGGTAATCCTTATAATGTGGGGCTTGATGATGCTAACTTATCTAAATTAGAACTGTGTGCCGAAATTAAAAAGCATTTATCACATTTTGTTTATTTAGAAGCTCCCATTGGCGAAGATCCAGATAAACGCGATTATATAGTTTCTAACGCCAGAATTTTGAACACAGGTTTTGAGCCAGATTGGTCTTTGAGTCGAGGAATAAAAGAACTGATCAAAGGTTATACAATCTTGCGTAACAGTCTGTACTCTAATGTTTAGTTGAGGAAGGCAATGTCATCTAACCTGAACGATGTCATAGCAGTAGTACTAGCAGGCGGCTACGGTACACGCATTAAGCACCTACTCAACGGTGTGCCTAAACCTATGGCATCAGTCGCAGGTAAGCCCTTTGTCGAATGGGTTGTCCGCTATTTAAAAACCCAAGGCATCAACAAAGTTATTCTCTCAACAGGTTATCTTGCAGAGGTCGTAGAGCAACATTTTCATCAGCAACCTGTTGATGGAGTACAAACTATTTGCTGTCGAGAAACAGCGCCTTTAGGTACAGCTGGGGGTTTTTTAAATGCTGTAAATCAAAGTAGAGAATCCCCCCCAGCTTGGTTGGTAGTTAATGGAGATTCTTTAGTTTTTGCCAACTTGACTACACTTCGTACTCATCTTTTAGACCCTACAGTTACTGGCGTAATCTTAGGTTTATCAGTTGACGATGCTTCTAGATACGGTTCTTTAGTGTGTAATCAGTCCGGTCATTTGAAAAAATTTGCGGAAAAATGCCCAGGTGCTGGAATAGTAAATGCGGGGGTCTATTTATTCCCAGACTTTGCCATAAGAGAGTTTCCTACAGCAGTTCCATTAAGTTTTGAGAATGAAGTCTTTCCTTATTTACTATCCCAAGACAAATGTTTATTAGTAAATACAGTTGATGCTCCCTTTTTGGATATAGGCACTCCTCAATCCTTTATAGAGGTAGAATCATTCATTGCAAAGAATCAAAATAAATTTATTGTATAAAATATGACAATTATTTATTCACTTTTCAAGAAATTAGTCCCTCAGTCTCTACGTACTTTTATTAGAGATTTAGATAGTGCTTATCGGGAAAGATTAACAGAAATAGATATAAAAAATCAACAAATTTTAGAATTAGAAAAAAAATATGAAGATATTTCCCAAAAAATGGAAACTCTTATGAGAGATTTAGATAGTGCTTATCAGCAAAGATTAACAGAAATAGATATAAAAAATCAACAAATTTTAGAATTAGAAAAAAAATATGAAAATTTTTCACAAAAAATGGAACCGGCAAAAAACGATATTCAAAAACAGCAAGTATTAGCTAAAACTGTTGATAATTCTAACTTATCGGATGAAGAATATGAAAAACTAAGCAAAGCAGGTCTTTTTATTGTTGGTAATGCTAGATCTGGCACATCTATTCTATGTAGTTCTTTAAATCTTTCTTCAGAAGTGTTTTTGTTAGGCGAAGCAAATTTAGCTTTACATTATAATCTAGACGATTTTGTAGATTTTTATAATAATCAACATATACTTTTTAAAAACCCCAAATTTAAAGGCACATCATTTGCTCCGCCATCTAGACTTATAGAAAAGGGGGCCTTTCCTTTTTTATTAAGGATGAACAAAAATTACAAATTTATAGGAGAAAAAGTAGCTTTTGGCCCTCACGGTATAAATATCGATAATAAATCTCATCAAGAATTATTTTTTAACTTTCATGCAAGATATTTTTATTTTTCAAAATACATAATTATTATACGTAGACCAACGGAAACCGTGTGGTCTATGTTAAAAATGTTTCCTGACATAAGTTTAAATTTATTATTCGAGTCTTGGTTAAGAACTTTACTACTAAAAATTGATATAATTTGTGCTTTTCCAAATTCTTATGTACTTTTTTTTGAAAGTTTAAGTTGTGAAACCATTTTAAGTTTGTGTTCATATATAGAAATTAATAATATTAATATTCCAGAAAATATGTTCACTAAAAAACATCAAAACTCGCTTTTAGATAATTATGAAATTCCCGAAGAATTATCAATTTACTCCGATATTTGTCTAGCTTGTGAAAATATATATAAACAAGTACAAGATGTATTTTGTTTTAAAACTTTTCAATTCAAAGAAATAATAGGAAGTTCCACAGCACCTGATGGTTATACTTTTATCACAAGTACACAAAATCAAATAAATAATCTCCTGTATCAGCTACAGCAAGCAAAAGAATAACAAAAATTTCCCCAAAACAATTGATAATTTATCTCTGCAAAATCTGTCATTCAGTTTGTAACATTTATTAAATTGATATCCTCTTTATTCATAAAAAATAAATCTATGTTAATATCTCGTGCGCCCGTTCGTATTAGTTTTTTTGGAGGTGGAACTGATTACCCTGAATATTTCCTTCAACACGGAGGCGCTGTCTTAGCAACTGCCATAGATAAATTTTCTTATGTTACAGCTAGTCCCTTTTTAAGTCGGTTGTTTGACTATTCAATTAGAGTTTCTTACCGCAAAGTCGAACTAGTAAAAAATGTAGATGAAATCGAGCATCGTGTTTATCGTGAATGTTTAAAATTTTGTGGGTTAGAAAAGGATATTGAATTACATAATGTTGCAGATTTGCCTGCTTTTACCGGGCTAGGTTCTTCTTCAGCATTTACTGTTTCTTTACTACAAGCACTTCACAGTTTTAAAGGTGAGTTTATCAAGCCACTAGAGTTGGCTTATGAAGCCATTTATGTAGAAAGACAATTAGTTAACGATAAAGTAGGCTGCCAGGATCAGGTTTTAGCGGCAGTTGGTGGTTTTAATTTGGTTGAATTTAGGGCTGAAGACGATATTATAGTTAACCGTTTATCTATCTCTCCACAGCGTTTGCAAGAATTTGAGCAACATCTTTTTATCGTCTTTACAGGTATTAGACGCAAAGCAGCTGATGTGGTAGAACAACAGCTACAAAAAGTAAAAAGTAACACAGACACCTTGAAGAATATGCGCTACATGGTTGATGAAGGCTGGGATATCTTAACTAGTAATAAATCTTTATCAGAATTTGGAGATTTATTACATTGTGCGTGGTTAGCCAAACGTAGTCTCGATGGTGGCATTTCAAATCCTGAAATTGACAAAATTTATCATATGGGTATAGAAGCAGGTGCATGGGGTGGTAAATTGTTAGGTGCAGGGGCTGGAGGATTCATGCTGTTTTTTGCACCACCAGAATTACATAAAAAATTACATATTACTTTTGCTAACCATCAAATATTAACTACGAAAACAAATTCACCAGGTTCTCAGATAATCTTTTGCTAAAAATTACTAAATATTAATCACACTTATGAAAGTTTTAATTGTTGATTTTGATTTATTTAAAAAAGTTGGCGGAGGACAAACGTTTTATCGTAGTCTCATTGAAAAAAATTCTCACATTGAATTTTACTATTTTATAGTTTCTGAACTTTCTACAGATACACGTCCTGCCAATGCTCACCCAATTATCTATCAAGAAAAATATGATGTTTTAAACAATGAAAATTTTTGTGATTTGACACCACCAAAATGGATATATAGAGCATTTGTGATGGCTAATAATTTTGCCATATCCGTAGCTGGACAGCGTTTTGATGTAGTCGATGTACCAGATTACGAGCAGTTTAGTACAATGCTACGTCCAGCTTTTAAACATCATAATGTCGAATTTGAACGTATAGTTTTATCAATGCATGGTAATGTTTCTACATCAATTCGACTTGACTGGTTTAATAATGGAAATGTTGATCAAACTCTAGTTCTACAAGAAAAAATTCAGTACGCTGTGGTTGATACACGCTATGGAATAAGTAAAACATATTTGAATGAATGGAGAAAAATTTTAAATTTAAAATCTTATTATCTAAATCCTTTATATGTAATTTCGTTACCTACACCTAAATTAGCTAATTATTCAGATGAACTACCCACCCTTAACTTTGTTGGACGCAAAGAAAGACGAAAAGGCCCAGACATTTTTGTAGAATTAGCATGGTGGCTACCTCGTTATAAATTTAAAACAGCTAATCTGATTGGCCCTGATAGCTTTGATCCTAAAGGAGAATTAGGTTCAGGAATTTTCCTTTACCAGATGATTAATAACCGATTAAAAGATGATGTTAATTTAATAGCTTCTATAAGCCAGGAAGATTTGTATCAAAAAATATTTTCTGAGAAATCTGTAACGATACTACCTTCCAAATATGACACTTTTAATTTAACTGCTCTTGAATCTCTATTTTCAGGATGTCCAACAGTTGTTGGTACTGGTGCTGGAGTAGTAACATTTCTTCAAGAGACTTATCCTAATATACCTTTGATAACAATAGATATAAATAATATATATTGTTGTCTTCCTGAAATAATTGCTTTATTAGATAATTATCACAATTATCGCTACGACTTAGTAGAATATCTATCACAATCACAACCAGAATTATCTGGTTTATCTCTAGATTCAATATATGAGAGTTCACCAATTTATGATGAAGATATGCGTACTCAATTAGAGTATTGGTATTCTTTATTGATCAAAATTCAAGAAGCTGGAAATAAACAAATTATTGCAAAGCCTAATTATATTAAACATGAAGCTTTAAAACTTGTTAAAAAACAACTTACACCAGAAAGCAAGCAAGGTTTTCATCAAATTAAGTTTTTGATGAATAACCCCAAAGGATTCATCAAAAATAAAATACGTTCTATTTTGAGTAAAGATAACTATGAAGATTTGAAGATAGTAGACCAAGGTATAAAAGGCTTATCTCTACTAAAAAAATATCAATACATCTTTAATTGGGGTGAAGGCAGTAAGCAAGAATTAAGTGATAAAGTTAAAATTTGTTGGGGTTTATCATCTGAGTCTCGAATTGATCGCGTGCGAATTTGGCAAGAAATAGCGAGATTAGAGATGCTAAGAGATAATAATCTTGTTGCAGCAACTTATCAAATAAGATGTATGCGGCTGCTAGGTTACGACTATTTTGGTAATCTCAAAAATGTTGTATCCTCTCTTAACTTTGAGGGCTTTAGTCAAGAAGCACTTGTGATTGAAGCTATGTATGGTAAATATTCCGATAAATATGAACGCTGTCAATCGCTTCTCAATCAGGCTTTATCACAGAATAAACTAAATCAAAAGTGGGAATATGAGTTTTTAGATGATAGGCGACCTTCTTCTAATTACAAAGTTTCTATTATTGTTTCACTTTATAATGCAGCCACTAAGCTTCCTTTGTTTCTTCAAACACTGCAATACCAAACTTTGATTCAAGCGGGTGCTGCTGAAATAATTTTAATTGATAGTGGTTCTCCTGCTGATGAATACACTGTATTTAAGCAGGTTATGGAATCTTTAAGTATTCCAATTCTTTATGCTAGATGTGCTAACCGCGAAACTATACAGAGTGCTTGGAATCGAGGTATTGAGCTTGCTCGTGCGCCATACTTGACATTTCTTGGTGTTGATGAAACTATATTGCCTGAGTGTTTGGAAATTTTGGCAGCAGAACTCGATGCAGATCCAACTTTAGATTGGGTACAAGCTAATAGTTTAGTTACTAATGTTGACGAAAACGGCTCATGGGTAAACGATATTATGATTTATGACCGCAAAGGTTATAAACAAGACCTTGTTTACTTAGAAACCTGTTACTTGTCGTGGGTTGGCGCGCTTTATCGCCGTTCTATCCATGACAGATTTGGCTTTTACGATGCTACCTTTAAAGCCGCAGGAGATACAGAATTTAAGAGTCGTATATTGCCGTTTATTAAAACAAAAGCTATTCCCCAAACTTTAGGGGTTTTTCGTAATTACCCAGATGAACGTACAACACAACATCCTAGAGCAGAAATAGAAGATTTACGAGCTTGGTATTTGCATCGGACTTTAGCGGGGGTTGAGTATGCTTTTGCTACCCGCGATCCTAAAGAAGCTGAAGGATTATTTTATAACTGTTTACGATATCGTAAGTCTTATTGTCAACACTGGAGTACAGATATAGAGTATGCCTATAATATTGGCTGTTTTTTACAACAAAAAGTACCAAATTCACTGGCTTTAAAATTCTTACCAGGAATTAAGAAGTTGCTTGATACTTATAGAAGTTTAGATTGGATACCTCAAATATCTAAGCTTTCACCTGTTGCTGCTGTTAATCATACAAATCGTACTATCAAAGAAATTGAACAAGAACATAGAGCTATCAATAGTCAATTGATTGAACCTATTTATAAAATTTTTAATGATAATCGTCATGAACAACACTCATATTTATGGTTTACTAATGTTTGAGGATAAAGTATAGCTTTTTCCAAGCAACTGAAGTATAATTAAACCTTTTATTTCAGAACAAGCAGCTTTAAAAATGTACCTCACTCGATTAAGAAACGCTATAATTTCCAAACATTTAGGGGTACAAGGAACTGCTAATTACAAATTAGTACTAAATAGAATTTTAGACAGATAATTTTTTCCTATGAAGATTGTAAAAAACTGGCTTAAGTTCCAACTTCGTAAAACCCTAGCTATTCCAGTATTAGAAGATTCTGTAAATCTGCTCCGTAGTAAAATTCCTAGGGATGATCAAGGGTTATTTGGTATTTCGTACTGGTATGAAGGTAATTTATGGGAGCCTCCCGTACAAATTGCATTACGAGACCTTTGTAAACCAGGTGATGTAGTTTTTGACGTAGGTGCTAACTTTGGTGGACTTACAACTGTTATGTCCCGAATGGTAGGGCCAAGAGGTGTTGTCTGTGCTTTTGAGGCAAGTCCCAGAATTATAGATAAGTGTCAACGGAATATAGTCCTGAGTGGATGTAATAATGTCCAGGTTTATCACGTTGCCATTTATAGTAAATCTCATGAGAAAGTACCAATTTATTTAGGTAGTCATCTTAATGACAGTATTTATGCCAGCAACAGCAATACAGATATCCCAGCTTTTAACATATCAACCCTGGCTCTCGATGATTTCATAAATTTTACAGGTTTAGTACCAAACTTGGTAAAGATGGATATTGAAGGAGCAGAGTTTGATGCCATCAAAGGTATGTTGAATACTATTGTTACTGCTAAACCTCACTTAATATTAGAAACGCAACCACAAGATACTCAGTGTCTTGATTTGTTAAGGGAAAAAGGTTATATCGCTATAGATTTAAATACATATCATGAAATTAAAAGTTTTCATGATTATCCTCAAGGTGTTGCTATAAGGAATAACCTTTATATTCATCAAGATAGATTATCAGAGACTCCCTATAAACCTTCCTTTACTTTTAATGAAATAACTACTTTAAATCCGGAAAATTTCACTAAGACTGATGGTAGTTTAATTAGCTTAAAATCTCCTCTCAGGCTAGGTAAAGGTCGATATTTAATAGATATGGATTTTACGGCTCAAGGCACAGAAAATGAAATGATGTGCGGAGTAAAGGTAGGGGAAACTGTGATTTTTAGATATCATGCTTACACAAAATTGCTTGCTCAGAGTTATCGGGATTGGGTAATTAACTTAGAAGACACTTCAGACATCAATCTTTACTTTGAGTTTTTGAATGGTACATATGATCAAACATTTTTAATAAAACAGGTAAAAATATGCAGAATTGCGGAGTTTGATAACTTAATTACCTCTCTGTATATTTAATTGTATTTTATGTAGTTAACAATAAATAATAAATATGGATATCAAAAATTGGTTGAAAATTAAAATCCGTAAAGCATTAAACTTACCAGAACTTGAAGAATATGTTCGCCAGATTCGTTTAGATACTTTGACTTTACGCAGTTCAATCCATAATTTACGCAATTCAAATAATTTAGTACCAAATAATGATGAACAGCTTGCAGATACAATGCGTGCATTTTTACTAGAGTTGATGGATACTAGTAGACCAGGTTCGGTATTTACTTGCCAAATCAATGGGATGAGCCTATTAGCACCTGTGGAACTGTTGCGTTTATATCCGCATTGCTTACATCCTCAAGCAGCGCAAAAACTAACTTATTGGGTTGAGTCTCAGCAGTCTGACTGGTTATGTTCTCATTTAGAACCTGGTGATGTTGCTCTTGATATTGGTGCAGCTTTTGGAGTTATAACTATAGCTTTGTCGAAAGCAGTTGGAGAAGAAGGTTCTGTTCATGCTTTTGAACCGTCTCGGACAGCACACAATGGGTTAGTAAAATTAGTAGAACTAAATGAAGTGCAAAATGTAACTATAGTGAAATCTGCTATAGCAGATTTATCTGGTTCTACAGAGTTTATTGAATATACAGCAGATGGTGATTTATCTTGGGCTTCTGATGCTTCTACCTTAGCATCACCCAGCATCAATCCAAGCATGAATCATGTGCGCTATGTAGTTGATGTAACTACTCTTGATGAATACGTTACTGCTACAGGTATACAGCCTAAAGTTATCAAAATAGATATTGAAGGTTTTGAACTGTATGCTTTATATGGTGGCAAAAACACACTAGAAAAATTCTTACCATACCTTTGTATTGATATTCACAAGGATGTGAAAACAGGAGAATCTGCTTTACTGGGAGTTCAGCCTTATTTATCTAATCTAGGTTACAAAATGAAAATGGAAGGTCATGCCCTTTACTGCACACCTAAATAAAGGTACAAAAACTTAATTTGATTAATAAATATCTTTAAGAAAGGAATATAGTAAACAGCAATAATTTAAAGATGTACTTATCTTCGGACAAGTCAAATATAGCCTTATATACAATTAAAAAAAACTCATTTCACAATTGTCAAGATAAGAATACTTAATTATAAAAAATAATTTTATCAAGTAATAGGTGCATATTTAATGTATTGTCGTGTCTGTGATTCAACGAACTTAGAACTTGCCATTGACCTGGGTTCTCAACCTTGGTGCAATCACTTTTTAAAAGCGGAAGAAATTGGCAAGGAACCTTTTTATCCTTTGCGCGTTTTATATTGTCACGATTGTGGTACTGTTCAGCTAGACTACACTGTTAAAAAAGAAATTATGTTTGGCGACCACACCTATTTATCAGGTGTAACTCGTTCTTTGAGTGAACATTTCAAAAATGTAGCCGAGGAAGTAGACAATAACTTTTTTAAAGATACTCTAGGTAAATCAGTGCTTGATATTGGTTCTAATGATGGAACTCAACTCAAGCATTTTCAAGCTCTTGGTTATGAGGTTTTGGGGGTTGAATCTTCAAAAACTACGGCAAAGATAGCTAATGATGCAGGTATTACAACTTTAAATGAGTTTTTTAATCTAGATGTAGTTAACCGTCTGCAGCGCAAATTTCATGTGATTAATGCGGCGGGGGTGTTTTTTCATTTAGAAGAACTGCATTCTGTCACTGAGGGTATTAGAGAAGCTTTGCGGGATGATGGGGTTTTTGTGGTGCAGTTTCTCTATATGAAACGGATTGTAGAGAATCTAGCGTTTGACCAGATTTATCATGAGCATTTATTGTATTACAATCTCAATACTATTGAAGTGCTATTAAATCGACATGGTTTATCCATGTTTGATGCTTACTTGTCTCCAATTCATGGTGGTTCTATTATTGGGTTTGTAACACATAAAGGTAAAAAAGAACAGAGCGATCGCCTGCAAAATCTCCGTCAATCAGAAGTCGAGCAAAAAAGCAATGAATTATCAACCTATTTAGAATTCGCCCAAAGAATTCAACAAATGAAAACTGAAAATCTTACCTATCTAAAACAAGCTAAACAGCAAGGTAAGAAAATTTTTGGTTTTGGCGCACCCGTAAAAGGTAATACAATGTTGAATTACTTTGGTGTGGGGACTAACTATATTGATTGCTTGGTGGAAAAAAATGAACTGCGTCGTGGGCTTTATTCCCCAGGAATGCACATTCCCCTTGTGATTGAAAAAGAAATTCAAGAACTACCAGATATTTATTACGTCTTAGCGTGGAACTTTAAAAAAGAAATTTTATCGAATAATCAACACTTAATTGCAAAAGGAGTTGAATTCTACTTTCCTGTAAATCCTCAGGACGTTTAATCATGAAAATCCTAGTTACTGGTGCTACAGGTTTTTTAGGCACAATACTTTGCTCTGCGTTAGAAGGTCAAGGTCATGAACTGGTTCGCTTGAATTCTCAAAATTGCGATCTAACTCAGCCAGATGCCTTACTGAAATTTAATCATGATTACGACCAAATATATCATCTAGCTGCGTGGACTCAAGCTGGTGACTTTTGTTTATATCACCCTGGTGAACAGTGGATTATTAATCAGCAGATGAACACTAATGTTCTGGCTTGGTGGCAAAAATATCAACCACAAGCAAAGCTGATTAGTATGGGGACTAGTTGTGCTTACGCCCCTGATTTAGAACTAACAGAAGAGAATTATCTGACAGGATTACCTATTGAAAGCCTGTTTACTTATGCTATGACTAAGCGAATGCTTTATGCAGGGCAATTAGCATTAAATAAACAGTATGGCTTGAAATACCTGTGTTTGGTTCCTTCTACTCTTTACGGCCCTGGCTACCACACTGATGGGCGGCAGATGCACTTTATTTTCGACCTCATGCGGAAGATTATTCGCGGTAAACTTTATGGCGAGCCTGTCATCCTGTGGGGAGATGGTTATCAATCCCGCGAACTTGTGTTTGTCGATGATTTTGTCAAAGTGGCGATTCAACTAGCAACCAATATAGATAACGAACTAATAAATATTGGTGCGGGAGAAGAGTTTACTATCAGACACTTTGCTAAACTGATTTGTGAAAAAGTAGACTACGATTTTAATTTAATTCAATTTGACACTGGGCGCTATGTTGGTGCTAAATCTAAGTGTTTAGCAGTAGACAAACTCAAACAATATGTTCCTGATTTAACTTTGACTTCTTTAGAAGTTGGTTTAACTCGAACAATTGAATGGTTTGAAACGCAAAAAGAAAAACTGTTACCCAAAAATAAGTGAGGAAGAACTTTGGATTACTGGGTGCTAGATAAACTCAAAAGCTTAGAAGCTGCCTTTACGGCAGAGTATTGCCAGGCGATAGATCAAGTGGTTAGTCTGCTGGTCAATGCTTTTCGGCAGGGGAACACCTTATTTATTTGTGGAAATGGTGGTTCTGCCTCGGATGCACAGCACATAGCGGCTGAGTTTATTGGGCGCTTCTTAATCAATCGTCAAGGATTGCCCGCGATCGCACTTTCCACTAATCCTGCTACCCTTACAGCATGGACAAATGACCACGAATTTGAAACTATTTTTGCCCGACAGGTGGAATCTCTCGGTAAACCGGGAGATATCCTCTGGGGAATTTCTACATCCGGTAAATCCCAAAATGTGATTCGTGCTTTAAAAACCGCTCAACAAAGAGGCCTTTTGACTATAGGAATGGCAGGTAACAATGGAGGAATGCTGCCAAATTTTGTGGATTATCCTTTATTTGTCAGCGAACAACACACCCCCATAGTTCAAGAAATTCATGTTATTACCTATCATCGCATCTGCGAACAAGTAGAATCTCAACTATTCATCAAAACAACTAGCTAAAATTAATTTTTGTAAATATCTAGTTTAGCTGTTTTTTCAATATTTAATATGCACAGTGTGAATAGTCAAGATACTAATCTAGCCCAGTCGCGTAAAGCCTTATTTCTTGATCGAGACGGTGTTTTAATAGAATACATCCCATATCTCAGCCATCCTCATCAAGTTGCGTTGCCTTTAGGTGCGGCTGAAACTTTTAAACAGTGGCAAGATGCCGGATATTTACTAATAGTAATTACCAATCAATCTGGTATTGCCAGAGGCTATTTTACTGCCAATGATGTTGATGCTGTGCATACTAAAATGCGCCAAGCTTATGCGAGTTTTGGCGTATATTTTCAAGATATCTTTATCTGTTCACATCAACCATCTGATAATTGCGGTTGTCGCAAGCCGTCGCCCTATATGCTCAAGGAAGCTGCAAAAAAATATTCCTTAAACCTGAGAGAATGTTTTTTTATTGGAGATGCAGTCAGCGATATGGAGTGTGCTGTTAATGCTGGTTGTAATCCTATATTTCTCCTGACAAATAGAACTTTAGCTGAAGCTAGTACATTAGCCCAAAAACATTCTGCACTGCGTATGATTAATCAACTGTCTGAAACAATTAACTTTATTGAAGACAGATATATTTTAAAGCAATTATGAATACAGATGATATGCAAACTCCTCCGATTTTAGTTTCTGTTATTCCCAATCTTATGGGCGGAGAAGGTCATATTATTCCTTATCATAATGCTGTAAATAAAGCAGCTAAATGTCTTGATTGGCAACATATTGTCGTCTTTTCACCAGACGCAAAATTTACTGATATACCTCCTACTTGGCTTCCTTCCTTAAGTCCAGAAGATTTAGAGGCCACGCTTCATCCAATAGTAAGAATCTTTAAATTTACAGATATATTAAAACTAAGCTTTAGTATTTCTAATACGTTAAAAAAAGATATTTTTCCTAAATCCAAAACATCCATTCTTTTTTTAGAAAGATTTATCCATGTGCAACTTTTAGCGTTGCTTATAGCCTTATGTATAACTCCGCGCAAAAATGTCTCAGTTTGGCTACTTTATCGCAGAGATACACACAAAGATAAAACACGCTGGATTTATAAACTGCTAAATAAATCTATTAAAAAAATTTTAGCACCCGGTAAATTTCATTTGCTGACAGATAGTGAAATTTTAAGCAAATCTATCTCAAATTATTTTCATGAACCTGTAGCAGTCATGCCCATACCTCATACAGAATTTATGGGTATTGGGGCTACGCACCACTCAACACAAGAAATTATCTGTTGGTGGCCTGGAACTCCGCGCCCAGAAAAAGGATGGGATGTTGTTAAATCTCTTATAAATGATATTTCTGAAAATGCTAGACAGATTTGTATTGTTGCGGCGCAAAGTTCAGAACTTATACCTACAATTAATAGTGCTAAAGTTAAGCTGGTTTCTAATTATTTAACGGAATTAGAATATTTAAATTGGCTGAAAGAGTCTGATATTATCCTACTGCCATACGATGCTGTTGCTTATCAAGAACGGACTTCAGGAATTTTCACCGAATGTATCATGGCAGGTAAGATTCCCCTTGTTACCGCAGGTACTTGGATGGCAACAGAGCTTGCTAAATATGATCTGACAGAATTAATTATAGAAGATTGGAGTCAGTCAACAATAATTGTAAATTTAATTATTAATTCAGCTAAATCTTTATCTTTAAAAGCAAAAATTAAATTTATGCAGACTTCTTATCATAATTTTCATTGTGTAGAAAGTTATGCTAAACACATGTATAGATTATTTGAGAATTCATATAATTAACTTTAATGTTGACAATCGCTATTGATACAACTTGCTTAACTTCGCAACCTAGTGGTATTGGGTTATATGTTTATAATTTAGTTCACGCTTTATATTCACTTCAAGCAAGCCAAAATTTTCAATTAAGAACTATACGACAAACTAGGTTAAAAAATATTTTTAAACGTGATGTAGATCAGCTTGATTACTTGAATTTAAATATTCCAGTATCTACTATCCCTATTCCCGTAAGTGTTATAAACACTTTAGTTAAATTTCCTAATCCTCTAATTCCTTATTACGAGCAATTTTTAGGCTCTCCTAATATCGTTCATGGTACAGATTATTTTGTTTATCCTTGCGCTAAAAGTCTTAATATCATGAGTCTTCATGATTTAACTTTTATTAAATATCCCAGTTTTACAAATTTTATCGTTAGAACATATACGAGTCGCATTCAACAGTCATTAAAATGGACAGATTTAGTAATAACAATTTCAGAAAATACTAAAAAAGATATTATAAACTATTTGAATATTCCTGAAGAAAAAGTATATGTAACTCCTTTGGCTAGTCGCTATAATGCTAGTTCCTTTACACTAGAATTGAGTGAAAAATTAGCAAAAAGTAAACTTTATGATTTTAGCAAACCGTACTTACTTTTTGTCAGCACTATCGAACCAAGAAAAAATATTAATACACTAATTACTGCATTTAATTACTTAAAAGAAACTTATAAAATCGCACATCAGCTTATACTAATTGGTAAAAAAGGCTGGAGCTACGAGCCAATATTTGCAGCTATTAAAAATTCTCCGTGGAGAAACGAAATTCATCATCTTGATTACTTATCTGATGATTTAGTAGCATTTTTTTATTCCAAAGCTGATGTGTTTGTTTATCCATCTTATTATGAAGGATTTGGTATGCCTGTGTTGGAAGCGATGACATTAGGCGCACCCGTAGTAACTTCTAATAGTTCTTCAATTCCTGAAGTTACAGGCGATGCTGCTATATTAATTGACCCTAATGAGCCAATGCAATTAGCAGAAGCAATTTTGCAAGTCATTAGTGATTCCCAATTGCGACAAGAGTTAATTGCTCAAGGTAAAGAAAGAGCTAAACTATTTTCTTGGGAAAAAACAGCAAAATTAACTTTAGAGGCTTACAGAAGCATTGTTTAATGAAACAAAATTCTTTAATTGTTAATTTATCGATACTGTTATCTCAACCCACAGGTATCAGTAACTATGCTTATAATATTTTTCCTTATTTAAAAGTTCTTGAACCGACTTTACTAACTGCTCAAAAATATCAGAATTTTAACTGTTATTTGATACCTGATAATCTTACACCTGCTTATGGTACAAAAGGGCATTTTAACCGTCTGATATGGACGCAATTGCAATTACCTAAAATTTATCAGGAATTAAAATCGCCACTTTTATTCTCACCTTTACCAGAAGCACCACTGTATAGTAACTGTCGGTTTGTCGTGATGTCTCATGACTTGATACCGTTGCGCTTTCCTAAACGTTTCTCGCCGCTAACGCCATATCATCGGTACTATGTTCCACAAGTTTTGCAGCAAGCGCAGCACGTTGTCTGTAACTCTCAAGCTACGGCTGACGATATTATTGATTTTTACCAAATTCCCGCTAATAAAATTACGCCTATTCCTTTAGCGCACGATCGCACCCACTTTCTTCATCTCAATCTACCAACTCGCAACTACTTTCTCTACATCGGCAGGCAAGACCCTTATAAAAATTTACAATGCCTGATTAGTGCCTTTGCTCTACTCTCTCAAGAATATGAACTCTGGTTAGCAGGCCCAACAGATAAACGCTATACTCCAATTTTACAAATGCAAGTGGCAGAATTGGGAATTTCTCACCGGGTAAAGTTTCTCAATTATGTAGATTATCAAGAACTACCTACTATTATTAATCAAGCGATCGCCCTTGTGTTTCCCAGTCTTTGGGAAGGCTTTGGTTTTCCTGTTTTAGAAGCAATGGCTTGCGGAACACCAGCCATCACTTCTAACCTGTCTTCTTTACCCGAAGTTGCTGGGGATGCGGCTATTTTGGTTAATCCCTACAACACTGAGGAAATTACCGCAGCTATGAAGATGATAGCGTCAGATGCTCAATTGCGATCGCAACTTCGAGAGCAAGGTCTCGCCAGAGCGAATTTATTTAGTTGGGAAAAAACAGGAAAAGCTACTGCTGAAGTTTTATCACACTATTTGTAAATAGCATTAAAATTTGGTTCTTCACTACTAACAGCAGCGGCTCGAATATATTCTCTGGTTTCTAAATATTTGATAACTTTAGTAATACTCTCGGCAATACTTTCTTGTTGAGTATCACAAACAATTTCTGGATTTACAGGTTCTTCATAAGGACTATCAATCCCTGTAAATTCTGGGATTTTTCCGGCTCTAGCTAAAGCATATAATCTTTTGACATCTCTTTGTTCGCATACTTCCAAAGATGCTTTGACATAAACTTCCACAAAATTTTTGTGCATTTGTCGAACTTGTTCTCGCGCATCTTGAAAAGGACTAATTGCTGCCACAATAGTAATTACTTGATTCCGACTCAATAAACTAGCGACAAAACCAATCCGACAGACATTTATATCTCGGTCTTGTTTGCTAAAACCCAAACCTTGAGATAGATTCGTTCTAACTACATCCCCATCTAATATTTCAACACGATAACCTCTTACTTTTAACTGTGAAGCTACGCCTTTTGAAATTGTGGTTTTGCCAGCACCAGAAAGTCCGGTAAACCATAAAGTCAATCCTGAATTTTCCATTTTCACGCTGCAAGAGAGTTACAAAATAAGTTTTTAAACTGCGAAAAATGTAATCATTACAATTTTTTTAGCAGTTTATCAACATGATTACTTCTTACTTAAGGCGTAGAACGTAACTGATTATCATGTAATTGACCAAGGTAATAGGGATAAGTGTTACCTATTACCTTTATCTGTTAGTTACTCCGCCGCCTTATTTGCGGCACGATGAGCGCGTGCTTCGGCCGAACTCATTACTTCATTCATGTTTTCTAACACTTCACCAGGAAAATTTTCTAAAATTCTTGTAGAAAGTGCTACTCTACCTTTGCCTTCATCCAAATCAATAATTACAGCTTTAATTGTTTGCCCGACTTGGAAGACTTTTTCGAGAGATTCAATAAATTTTTGGCTGATTTGCTTAATATGTAACAAAGCACTTGTGCCATTTAAATCAACAAACACGCCAAATGGTTTAATGCCAGTGATTTTACCTTCAACTAACTGACCAATTTCTAACAAACTGAAGTTACTAGAACGCGTTGCTAAACGTTGAGAAAGGATTAATTTTTTATTGTTAGGGTCTACTTCCAAAAAGCCAGCAGTTACACTTTTTCCTTTAAGTGCTTCTAAGTTATCACGTTCTGCTAAATGCGATCGCGGAATAAACCCCCGCAAAGATTGAAAATCAACGGTGACACCACCCTTATTCACACCTGTCACCCGCACTTCTACCGTTTGGGAATTTTCCTGCATTTGCGCTACTCTTGCCCAAATATGCTGAATTTCTAACTGCCGTCGTGAAAGAGTTACTTGACCCTCTGCATCCTGTTCCCGGATAATCAAAAACTCTAAATCTTCATGCAACGGTAGCACTTCCGATAAATCGGTTACTGCTCTCAAAGAAGCCTCATCGCGGGGAATGTAAGCAGACGACTTGCCACCGATATCGACATAAGCACCATCCGGGTCAAGTTGGAACACTTTGCCGTGAACCACCTGTCCCTTTTGAAACTGGTAGTCGTGTTTTTCTAAGGCTTTGGCAAAATCATCCATCGTAAAAGACGAATTGGCTTTTTGAGATAAATTCGATTCGGAATTCATGACTAATGAAAATTAATTGTTATTTAGCTAAGACCACTGGATGTTTAATGGTCATCAGTAATTTGTCCTTGGTAATTAAGAATGACCAAGGACAAATAATGTTCAGCTTAACTGACTAAACAATTGTTGTACCTGAACCCAAGCATCAGCAGCAGCTTCTGGATTATAGCTGGCACGCTGATCGCAAAAAAATCCGTGGTCAGCTCCATCGTAGCGGAAGACACGATGCGGAATTTTATATTTTTCTAACTCTGCTTCAATCTGGTTAGTCTGTTCTAAGGGAATGCTGGCATCTTTCATACCAAAGAAAATGTAGAGTTGGCCTTGAATTTGGGGAGTCAGTGTGACAGTCGCTTCTCCACCTCCAGGTCTGGTGGTAGTGATTCTCGCACCATAAAAAGACGCAGTAGCTTTGATATCTGGTAAAGACGCGGCAAGATAAGCAACATGACCACCAAAGCAAAAGCCAATACAACCAATGGCATTGGCTTTGGCTTGAGGCAAAGTTTTGAGATAATCAACTGCTGATTGAATATCGCTGAGTAATTCTGGTGCTTGAGTTTGTTCCCAAGCATATTTTCGACCAACTTCAATATCTGCTGGAGTGTAGCCAGTTTCAAATCCAGGTGCGACACGTTCAAATAATGCTGGTGCTATGACTACATAACCTAGCTTGGCAATGCGTTCTGTCACATCTCGAATGTGGCTATTCACACCAAAAATCTCTTGTAAGACCACAACCCCTGGGTAACTACCTGGTTGTTGCGGCTGTGCTAGATATGCTGAGATTTGTAAATCGTTTTGCGAAATCTTAACCCATGAAGTGTCAATTGCTAGCTCTGTCATAATAGTTTTTACCAATGCTGTGTGATTGTTTGATATAACTATGCCAGTATGTTTAGGCTATTTTTCAGGCAGGAATCAACTACCAAAAGTGAGTAAGCGAGAAACTGCTTAACGAAGAGTATTGTAAAAAGTCAAAAAAATACAAGTAGTCAATTTAGCTGGTTGCTTGTCGCTACTTGATTCAGGAGTTTTGGTGATGATTCAATTTCGTATTCAGCCAGACAGTGAAATTCCCGCATCTACCCAGTTATTTAATCAAATTCGGTTTGCGATCGCATCTCGCCAGTATCCCCCTGCTTATAAGTTGCCTAGCACACGGGCGCTGGCTATGCAAACAGGATTACATCGTAATACCATTAGCAAAGTTTATCGACAACTAGAAGATGAAGGCTTGGTAGAAAGTTTGGCAGGTTCGGGAATTTATGTCCGCGCCCAAGGCCATGAAGGCGGAAGCAGATTGCCATCACCAATTATGCAAGAACACCCGCAAGCCTACAAAGTTGTGCAGCAAGCCCTCGACCAACTTTTAGCTCAAGGCTGCTCTTTAAATCAAGCGCGGGAGTTATTTTTAGCCGAAATGGATTGGCGCTTGCGTTGTAGTTCTCAAGTGCTGGTAGCCGTCCCTTCACAAGATATTGGGGCTGGAGAATTGATGGTGTATGAATTAGAACAATGCCTCAAAATCCCCATTCAGTTGATTCCAATGGAAGAATTAGCAGCTGTCTTAGATAAAACCAACTCGGCCACAGTTGTCACCAGCCGCTATTTTATCGGTGAAGTCGAACAAATTGCGGCCCCCAAAGCTGTCAGAGTAATTCCTTTGGATATTTATGATTACAGTAAAGAATTAAATTTAGTTAAGAATTTGCCCAAAGATAATTGTATAGGTATAGTCAGCCTGAGTACAGGAATTGCCCGGGCGGCGGAAGTTATTCTCCACGGTTTACGCGGTGATGAACTATTAGTGATGACAGCACAACCCCAAGATAATTACAAACTTCAGGCGATTGTCAAGCGCGCTGAAGTCATAGTTAGTGATGCAGCTAGTTTTAAAGCAGTGCAAACAGCAGTACAAACCGCCGCCGAAGATATCATCCGCTTACCAAAACTGATTAAAGTAGAAAATTACATTGGCTTAAATTCAATTAACTTACTCAAACGAGAATTAGGTTTAATTTAAAGCTTTGGGGAAGGGTGTAGGGGTGTAGGTCTTGAAAACCCATTCATCCCTACACCCATTTTTAACAGACAATCTTGGTTTATATTGAGTATTTGCGTTTACGATTCATCGACAATGCGATCGCACCGACAACAACTATACCACCAACACTTAAGGGTTCAGGTACGACAACTCTAGTCGCTGCAAAACTAAAATCTATTCCATATCTCCCTTGAGAATCCTGCTCCGAATATCCAGGGAAACCCAAAGTAGAATTTGAGTACAAATTCACAGACTCATCACCTTCTACTTTGTACGAAAAGCCACTGATACTCAGCAAAGGCTCGCCAGCATATAACAAATTATCGCTACCACCAAATTCAAACGCTGGAAGCAAACCGACAATTTGTTGGGTAACGTCACCAACTGTTCTTGTGCCAGTAATGCTGGTAATTGTATAAGTATTATTGATTGGATCTAAATCACTAGTAATTAAAGTTCCACTAGCTACTACTGGTACAGAACTATTTCCAGAATATTGAAAATTCCATAACTGTGCGGCTTGTGCCATAGAAGGTAAACCAATATTAGCTAAACCTACTATTAAACTCACAATAGTAAACTGCCAGTTTGGGGTTAATTTCAGCATAAAACTTTTCATGATGGTAAATAAATAATCACAAAGTAAACATTAGTACTTTCAATGTTTTGGCAAGCCACTCTGATCATTTTTTGATTGCTATTAACAGGACTTACGCCTGCTAAGTCAATTCACCTTTTTCACGCGTAAGTCCTATTTATTCAACCTAAGGCACGCAGGCTGCGGCTGGATCTACAACAGTATCCACGCAACGTCCAACAACATCGACAACTCTAGTCTTGATGCTATCGGGCAGAGGTGCGTATCCTCTAGCTGTAGCTATAGTGTTGGGGCTAGGAGTTGCAGGTACAGGTGGTACTCCTACCGCCCAGCGAATAAAGCCTTTAATTCCATTAGCTACACTCACGTTTGCATATCTGTCATAAAACAACAGATATGTTGCCGTGACGATGGGATAAGCAGTGGTAGCAGTGGGATTTGTGACTTCGATTTTAATTCTTCGATCAGAAGAATCTGTATCAACTACACCAGTGAAAGCGGCTGTAATTGAAGCGGGTGAAGGGCTAACGTATTGACCGGAACGATTTCTTAACACAGCCGCAGGCAGATTCTTAGATAAGCGGGTAGCACTATCAACATAACCGATAGTACCAGGGGTAGCGTTAATCAAGTCAGCTACAGCACCTCCTCCTGAGGCTTTGAGGAAGCGAGTTGGCCAGCAGACTGTGTTAGCCGGTGTGGGTGGACACGCAGGTAAAGGCGCACTGTTAGGGCCAACTCCCCGAGTCCAGACAGAAGCAGCAGGAACAGTAGGAGATTGGCAGATGGTATTAAGATGGTTGCTTAATGCAAAAGTACTGCCACTAGAATCTTCCCGACGGACAACGTTCAAAGGCTGGTTGGCAGCAATGACCACACCACCGTTATCGTTTCTGATTCTGCTATCGTTCCAGTTTGTGATGTTGCCATTGAGAATTGCACAGTAAGTGCTTTGTGAAAGTCTAATTCCTGCTGCGGGTACAGTTAAGCCAGTGGAATTGTAAGCTAGGGTGATTGCACCACCAGCGACAGGTACTTGGATGAATGGGCCACCATTGGGGCCACCTGTAACTACTTCTGTACCTATTAAAGGATCATCAGTAGCACCAAAAGAAACAGGCGCAGGGATGGTAGTAGTACCAGGTGGTGGGGTTTGAGTTAAGAAAGCAGTTACGCCTCTACCGCTACCAACTGCTGCATATCGGAATGTGACAGTTGAGTTGATGGGGCCGGGAGGATTTAAGCTGCTAGGATTACCAACACCGTAAGTATTGAACCATGAGCCTTTAGGAGCAAATGCAGGTAAGCCAGCAGGAACACCTACATATAAAGGAGCTGCAAAGGAGGAACCTGCACCGTTGATGGAAGTTACTTGAGCGAGAGATTTTTGTGTAGTAGCTTGAGCCAAGGTTAAACCAGCGGCGATGGCAACTACAGATATAGAACTCGTCAAAGAATTTAAGTGACGCTGAAGATTAAAAGCCACGTCAAACTCCTTTAATTAAAAGTTAAAAGTTCAACACTTTAACCACGCTAAATTCAGCAAAAACTCGCCATAGAAGTTTTTGCTTTACCCTCAAGAATGTATAGTGAATCTCAATGCAAACAATATAAAATTTTGCTAATATTAAGGCTAGTTAGAAAAGTGCTAATCAACCTTAATTGCCAAGTTGCACTGCGGTATTTACATTCTTCAAGTAGGTCGCACTAGATAAATTTGCTATCAACAATTAAGTGATAGAGATGCCAAAAACGCTTATTTAATAAGCAATTGTGGCTACTAGTCTATGTCCTTCGCTACTAGCAGCCTATATGTAATTTACACACCTACAAGCTGGAGATAATTAATAGCCGTTAATTAGTGTTGACGCAATTAGATTATGGTATGCAAGTAAAGATTCAGCAATGATTTGATTATGAGTTCATTAAAATAACAATCAATTTAATTAATCAAAAACTCAAAAATCAAATATTTTTCAATACGATTAAAAATTAACCTCAACTTATACCAACCTTAAACAAGAGCATTTTGCTAAAAAATCTTTTGCCTTATTATGAGCATCGGGATTATCTATGTGTGCTGGTGTAGGTCGAATTATCCCAGCAAACAAATCATCTAAACCATAAGGTGTAAAAAATTCCCATTCTCCTTGGGGGTTTAGCCTCACACCAACAGCTGTTGCTGTGTGCAACCAATCTTGTACACCATCCTCTGTACTAGCGTAAGGGCGCTTACCAGGCCGCCATCGAGCAAAACTCGCTTGGTTTTTGACATCAAATAGCTGGTCAGGAAATTTGTCTGTGAGTTGCGCTTTCGCTGTCAATTCTTGGTTACGGTCTCCATTGAGGTCAAAAAAGGCAATATCAAAATCTTTAATCACTAAAGAGCAAGTTTCGCCAAATAAGGCACGCCAAACGCTATTCCGCACTGCACCCCCAGCCAGCCACCAGTTGGGGAGATTGAGTTGCGCGATCGCTGGTAGTACAGTACCAATAGATGTGTCTGCTAAAACTGTTTGTAAACGTGCATTACTATTCATCCATCTATCACCCAGCTAAGAAAATTTGGATGGAACTAAAAATTAACCAGGAAAGATTTAAATTTAATCACAATTTAATTGCTGTGAAATTCTGACTTGTGACACCAATTCCCTAAAATAATCAAACAGATTTAAACCTCCAAAGCCTTGATTAATTAGGTTTTCTTAATTGCGTTAGCGCAGCGTCCGCCGCGAATTGCGAATTGCCTTGCTCAATCAGTGACCATAGTCTTAATTACTTAGTCTACCACCCCGATTTTGCCTACCTTTCATCATCTGTGTATTGTTCTCCGGCTATCTACGGATAAGTGTGCATAGGTTCAGTAATTTACTCAAAACACTCAAAATTACACCTGCTGATTCACCGTGTATTTCCCGATTACAACTATGCTATGCCTGAGTGTAGTCTTAAATTGACAGATCAGGTTCATCAACTTTTTGATGCAGTAAAGAGTAATTTGTTTATTCTTTTCGTATAAAAAATATAGTCGCAATTGTGCTAGACTTGACGAAATTACTGACTAATCAGGGTTATTTAAAAAAAACGTGCAAATGCTCCACATCAACCTCAATAAAATTGCGGGTAATCACGTAGAGCAGAGCTTCCTTACTGATAATTTAAACCAGTATCAATTGCGATCGCTCACCGATGAGAAAATTCCCTCATTGATTCTTCAAATCAAGCATAACCACATAGTAACTATGCATAGGTTATCTGACAATCAACCAGAGAATTTAGGCGAGCAATGTATAAAAATTAGCTGTCAACCCAATAAAAAACATCTACTATCCTCATTGACAACTGTTGCACAATTACACTAGTTTTCTAGTGCAGTACAAACCTAGGTGATCCGGGCGCAATGCAGATGCCTCAAAAAACTTTTAGCCTATCTCGCAGTTATCTCAACAGCAAGGACATATATAATGTTACAAATTTTGTTGTTAATAACTACAGTCGAAGTTAACAGTTGTGATCTGGGCAATTCAGGAGCAATAGATGAAGTTAAAAATCAGTTTTGTCATGAAAAACTTGAGCGGAGATTCTAGAATACTCATGAGTTAACTCAAAGTTAAGAATTGATTAACCAAGTCTTAATAATTCATAACAAAATGAATACATAATATACTTTTGACACATAATTATTATTAAATGAATAATTATTTGGCTGAGAATTACCAGACTCTTCCAAAAGTAAAACTAAATTTTTTGAGAAAAAACTAAGGAACCTGACAGATGTCTAGACAGGGTTATCGCGCAAGCATCATTCGTAAAATTGACAATCATCCCGCCGAAAAATCATCCCAAAAACCAAAAAATATATTTGAATTCTGGGCTAATAAATTAATAGAATCAGTGCCGTTTTTACTGGCTTGTGCCGTATTTTTGAGTGTCATCAGCCTCAAAAGTCCTGTCTTACTTTTTTGTTTAGTATTTGGCAGTTTAATTGCTGTAGTTGTTCATCAAATCGGGCAACAAGTCAACATTCCTCAACGTTGGCGGATAGCTTTTCAAATATTGGCTCCCGTGGTGATATTGAGTTTATTTTGGCTCGATTATCTCGCTACCCCTGCCCAGGCACAATTTTTTAAAAGAGCCGAAGACTTTTTCAAAAATAACCTCTCCCAAGGTGCAAATAGTAACACTGCTGGTACACAAACAGCAGTTAGTTTAATATTTAATGTCTTGCGCGGCATTTACTTGCTTTATATTGCAGTTTCTTTGATTGGGGTAATTAATGCAGTACGTAAAGATGAAGATTGGCAAAGTATAGCCAGAACACCTTTGTTAGTTGTTTTAGCTGTAACTATTGCGGATGTTCTCACAGGCTTTGTGATTGGTAATGGCGGGCAGTAATTAGTTAAATTGATTGTATGTCTGAAGAACGAGAGCAAGATTTTCGTCCAGTCAATCAAATTTTAGGCACACAACCGTCATTAGGGCCAGTTCCTGCTGACCAAATTTTTCCTTGGTTAGTCATTGCCCTAACCTCATATTTTGTGATTAACGGGGTGTTTGGCGGTTTATTTGCCGATGATTTTCAAAAATGGTTGTGGACTATCTTAATAGCAGGTTGGGGAATTGCAACTTGGTGGATATTATCTGGTGGTAGGAGTTGGCGTTTTTTAAGTAAATTTATCGGAGTTCCCACTTGGACTAGAGGCTTTGCTCGTTATCAAAGCTTGCTGGAAATAAATCATGAAGCAAAAAATCGGAAAGAAAAGCATCGGTACGCCAGGAAACGAAAGTAGATTAACGCCATTTGAAGATGCTTTACACTTAGCGACAATGCTACGCATCGCAGTGGACGGGCGTGATGTTGGCGCTTATATTTTAACTAAAGGCACTCAAAAAGATAGATTTTGTTTTGTCTTTGGTTTCGAGTGTAGAGGTATTCATACCACATTAAGAACAGAACAAATTAATACTATTTTTAATAACATTGAATCTGGGTTAAAAGATATCCCTGAAGGCGAAAGAATGACCTTGCACATGGGGTCTTTTAGTTCTGATAAACAGCGTCAACAAGAACTAGGCGACTTAATCAAAAAGTCGCCATCGCGGGATATTAAATATTTAGTTATGGCAGAACGCGCCAGAATCAGAGAATTGACTGCTTCTGGTATTCGTAAGCCCAAATTTTTAAGAATTTATGCAACTTATACTATTGAGCCTAATGCTACCCATGCCGATGATTGGATTGAAAAAATCTTGGCAAGGACAGAATCTTGGTGGTTAAAATTTAAAGGCGAACTAGAAGAAGTTGAAAATCACCGCATCGAAACTGTGATTTCTAACGCATACCAACAGGGTTTTTGCCGTTGGGAACAGTTATTATCTAACAAAATGGGGTTAGATATTAAGCCTTTAAATGCTGAAGAACTTTGGGAAGAAGTCTGGTTGAGATTTAATGAGACAACCCCCATAGAAATTCCCCAATTACTCACATTCGATGAAACCGGACTCCACGAACTAGTTAATTCTGATTTAGCTAGTAGCAAATTGCTGGTAGAAAACATCCACAGCACAACTTTGCTGATGGAATCGAGTGTACCTTGTGCCGATCGCCGCTGGGTAAATATTAATAATCATTACATTGGGGCGATGTCTTTTCTGGAAAAACCAGGTGGTTGGCCGAATAAATTTGCCCAACTGCGGTATTTATGGGAACTGCTAGCCAGAGAAACAGTAGTTGATACAGAAATTTTTTGTCAGTTAACAGCAGCGAACCCGGCGATAGTTAAAACGACTTTGCAACGAGTATTGAAACAATCAAATGTCTCAGCACTACTAGCACAAGAAAAAAGTAAAACAATTGACGTTAATGCTCAATTAAAATTGAAAAAATCGGTAGCAGCCCAAGAACAATTGTACGAAGGAGCCGTCCCGATTTACACAGGAATTGCTATTTTTGTGCATCGTCCCTCACCAGAAAAATTAGATGAAGCTACCAGATATATCGAAAACTGTTTTCAACGCCCAGCCCAGGTAATTCGAGAAACTGAATATGCTTGGAAAATTTGGCTGCAATCTTTACCCATCGTTTGGGAAGGATTATTAGTTAAACCATTTAACCGCAGACAACTTTATTTAACAAGTGAAGTACCGGGATTAATGCCTTTAGTAATGACCAAAGCCGGAGATAAATATGGCTTTGAGTTAGTCGCAGAAGAAGGCGGTACACCGCTACATTTAGACTTGTTTAATCAACACAAAAACTTGGCACTATTCGCTACTACCCGTGCGGGTAAATCGGTGTTAGTGTCAGGAATTTTAACTCAAGCCTTGGCACACAATATTCCCGTTGTTGCCCTAGACTTCCCCAAACCAGACGGGACATCTACCTTCACCGACTACACCGAATTTATGGAGGGGAACGGGGCTTATTTTGATATTTCCAAACAATCGAATAACTTATTTGAACAGCCAGATTTGCGATCGCTCTCAACAGAAGAACAACGCGATCGTTTACTTGATTACGTCGCCTTTTTAGAGTCAGCCTTAATGACAATGGTATTAGGCTCCTCTACGGAAAATCAACTACTTGCCCAAACCGTCCGTTCTCTACTCAACTTGGCTTTAGGAGCCTTCTTTGCCGATGAAGGCATTCAAGAACGCTATCGCCAGGCGATGAATGGCGGTTTTGGCAGCCCCGAATGGGAAAAAACCCCAACACTCAAAGACTTCCTTTACTTTTGTTCGCCAGAACATTTGCGCCTCGATTCGGTCAGTGGCCGAGTTGAAGATGCCCTTAGCCAAATACAATTGCGATTGCGGTTTTGGCTTTCCAGCCGCGTTGGCCAAGCAATTTCAGCACCATCAAGCTTTCCCACCGATGCCCAACTTTTAGTCTTTGCCTTGCGGAACCTTGCCGATAACGAAGACGCAGCTGTTTTATCTTTAAGTGCCTATTCTGCCGCCTTGCGCCGGGCGTTGAGTAGTCCAGCTTCGATCTTCTTTATTGATGAAGCTCCAATTTTGTTTGAATTCGACCAAATTTCCGATTTAGTCGGGAGAATTTGCGCTAACGGTGCTAAAGCCGGGATTAGAGTCATTCTCTCTGCCCAAGACCCCGACACCATTGCTAAATCTAGAGCCTCATCGAAAATTTTGCAAAACTTGTCAACCCGATTAATCGGTCGTATTCAACCTGTTGCTGTGGATAGCTTTGTCAGTATTTTGAAATATCCCCGCGACATTATTTCGCGCAACGCTTCCGAAAGCTTTTTCCCGCGCAAAGAAGGAGTATACAGCCAATGGTTATTAGATGATAACGGCATTTATACCTTCTGCCGTTACTATCCAGGATACGAACAATTAGCTGTAGTTGCTAATAACCCCCACGAACAAACTGCACGTACCAAAGCTATGCAGGAATATCCAGATAAATACGAAGCTATTTCTATATTTGCCCGTCAGTTATTAGCTTCCCTGCGAGGTAGTTAAGATAATTTCTTCACACAATCTCCGGTAACAACTTATGCGAAAAACTACATTACTGACAATCGCCTTTTCCAGCTTATTAGTCTTACCTGCAATGGCACAACTAGGGCAAGTTTGGGATGATTTTCAATTCTATTCTGTAGATTTACAAAATTATCTCAGAGATAATGTTAACGATACTTTTAGACCATTAGATATTAGAACTCAAGGCGCACTGAGCAGTAACAGTGGAGAATTAAATATTCCTGACCCACTGGCCGCAGGTAAACAAGTACGTAATGATATTATTATTAATTCCCTATCGAATAAATTTGAAAATAACGCCGCCGTTAATGGTGCAATCATCAGTAATGAAATTAATCGCCTAGCAACTCGGAGTGCCGTATCTGGTGTGTTTGGCACAAATGGACAAATCAGAATAAAAAGTAAATTACAAGCTACAGAAACCAGCATTGAAAATATTGATAAATACGTTCAAGATGCTGATAAAAGTAGTTTTGCCGATTCAATCATAGATCAGGCGTGTCAGGCTTTGACATCCACTGCTTCAGGAGGTACAAACACTGTAAATCCAAGCGTATGCCAAGCAAATATCCAACTACAATCAATTAAAATCCTGGCTGAACAAGCAAAAATTAACGCAGAAAATCTTTCTCAAACACTCCAAAACAACCAAGCTTTGCAATATTCCAACTTAAACTTAGCCAATATTTCTCAACAAGTTGAAGAAGCCAACCGCGCGCGTCGGGTTGATTCATCAGCTGAAGCTGCTAGACTTTTACGCACCACTTCCCAAATTGATTTATTTGGTAGAAAAGAGGGAAATTAATTTAGCAAAATGTGAAGGAAAATGCAGCTTTATTTTTTACAAGCATATCCTGGCGTTCCTGGCATTACTGAGACTATTACAGATGGTGCTGTCACAGCTAGAAGTATTGCTGAAGCTTGGGACAACCAATGGATAGATTTATTACAAAATAATACTAGTAATAACTTATATGGCGCACTTACCAATTTAGGAGTATTTTTTGCTGTTGGCACGCTGTTATTTTTTATGGTGCAATGGCTCAAAGATGTAATTTATAGTGAATATTCTCGCCCAATATCAGGATTAATTTGGCCTTTTGTTGTTGTCTTGTTATTAAGCAATCCCGGTGATGGTAGTGTTCTTTCATCATTAACTTTAGGGGTGAGAAATTTTATTAATGGTGTGAATCAACAAGTAGTCGCCACAGCAGATGCAGAACAAAATTATCAGCAAGCTATTAATATAAGTGTGGCAGAAGAAGTAGCTGGTTCTTTATTGCGTCCTTGTCAAGCATTGACTGGCGAACAACAAAATGAATGCTTGAAAAAAGCCAATGATCAAATTGATGATCTCTGGCAGCAATATAGAAATTTATATGGGAATAAAACTTGGATAGATAGATTAGAAACTCAAGTTAATCAAATTCGTTTTGGCACAGGCATTATTACTGATAATGCCTTTAATTCGCTATTGGGAAATACCGGACAAACAGCGATTAAAAACTTTTTAATTTCGTTACAATATGCTTTTCAAAATCTGCTCGAAGCTACAATGTTGCTGATAGCAGCTTTGGGGCCTTTAGCGGTGGGTGCTTCCTTGCTACCTGTGGCTGGTAAGCCAATTTTTGCCTGGTTGACAGGATTTTTAGCGGCGGGAATTGCGAAGATTTCGTTTAATATTATTGCGTCATTGACCGCAACAGTAATTTTGAATGTGGTCAATAGACCAGTACAAGATATCAACACTAATCCTGATTTAATGTGGTTCATCATTTTTTTAGGAATCTTAGCACCTTTGTTATCTTTGTTATTGGCAGCCGCAGGAGCTTTTGCCGTTTTCAGTGCAATTAGTAATACAGAAACTTTAGTCAGAGATAGAATTTAAACTGAGTCTTATTGCAAATTGGATAGGGGGTGATTCAATGGTAAATCTGCTCAAGAAAAGACAACAAAAGCCAACAAGTAGCGTATTGACAATATTTGCGATCGCCACTTTTAGTTTACAAATTTTAGTATTACTTTTATTTATCATTCAAGGCTTAAATATTCGCCAGTTAAGTCTGAGAAAACCCCCTAACTTTGTACAATTAATCGATGGTCAATCCGTTGGGGAAATTGATGATTTAGCCAGAGACCCCGAAACTATTCGTCGCTTTGTCTCCAAAACGATGGTAGCGATGTTTAATTGGTCAGGAAATCTGCCACCCCAATCAATTGAAGAAGTCGCCAAACCCAAATCAGATTCAGGAATTCCAGTCAGAACTGTACAAGGTGGCAATCGCAGTGTTACTACCAGCACATGGATAGCGAGTTTTGCCGTTGCGGAAGATTTTCGTAAAGGTTTGTTAAGTGCGATCGCAGAACTCACCCCCCCAGAAGTTTTTACCAACAACTCCAGTCAAAGCATTACAGGGCAATTAATTATCAAACGCCTTTATCCTCCAGAAAAAATCGGCCCCGGAAAATGGCGTATTGGAATGGTAGCTGATTTAATTCAAACAAAACGTTCAGACAATCGTCGAAGAGTTACACCATTTAATAAAGATTTATTAGTCCGTGCTGTTGATTATTTTCCTTATCCCTTATCAGAAAACAGCACCGACCTGCAAAAAGCAATTTATAACACTCGCGCCGACAAACTAGAAATTTATGAAATTCGGAATTTATGCTTATTAGATGAATATGGTAATCAAACAAATCAAACAATTCAATGTCTCAATAGAAAACCAAGCGGCAATTTTCTGAGATAAGTTGCTCAAAATTATTCTTTCTGCCTTTTAATCATGCAAATACTGAAAACTGAAAATAAAAAAAGCAACATCTTACCTTTATTTGCCGTCGCCACATTTGGGATAAATGTGCTTGCCTTACTATTGTTAATGTTTCATGGGTCGATGTTGGCAGCCCTCAAAAAACAATTAACACCGCAAAGTTTAGTGCAACTGATTGACGGTCAAGCCATTACTGTAGACCCCAAACCCAGCTTTGAGCGTCATCCTGAGACAATTCGCCGTTTTGTCGGTGAAACCATGAGCTTAATGCTCACTTGGTCAGAAAAACAACCACCCAAAGTAGTCTGGGATATTAGTTCTCAGATGTTGTCTAATAATATCCAGCAAAAACTACTATTAGAACTGACAAATTTAAAAGCAGGCTCGCAATTTGAAACTATTAATCGAGGCTCTGAGTATGTTTTAGTAATTGATAGTATTTCCCAGCCCACTAAAATTGCGGAAGGTACATGGAAAGTAGAATTATTCGCTCATCAATTAAGTTTTACCAACTATGACAAATTAGGAGAATCAAATTCTTTTAATAAACAAATTTTTATTAAAGCCGTAGATGAGTCAGCCATATCCTTACCAGAAAAGCCACTACCTTGGCACTTAGCAGGATATCGTCTTGGCGAAGCTAGACTAGAAATTTACAATATATGTGACATAAAAGACAAAAATTGTTCTTGAAATAATTACCAACCTATATACTATGACTTCATATTCCATCTCATCAGAAGTTCCACCGCAGAGTCTGGTCAACCGCAGCACAGATACGCCAAAACAAGTAGAATCTTCCGACTGGGAATCAAAAATAGCAAGATTAGTTGGCTTTGAAGATGAATCCCATACTGTCAATGTCGAAGCGACTGAAGAACTAGACATTCCCGAAGCTCTGACTTCGGAACCACAAGAACTCAAAGCCAATCAACCCCTTTCGAGTAATCCTTTTGCCAAATTAACTTTAGTCGCTTCTGCAACCCTTGTGGTCGTAATGTTAGCTGGCGGATTTTTATCACAACTGATGAGTGGAAGTGGTCAAAAAGCAAAAACCAATATTGCGACTATTGCCCCTCCAACTACAACTGCTGCACCTCGCCAACAAGATTTAGAACAACAAATCGAAACCTTAAAAACAAAATTAGCTATTGCTGAACAAGCACAGGATGTCACAGCCGCTCAACAAAGTCTGAGAAATGGAACCAGACCAATAGCGCAGTTAAATGCTACAGCCAACACTAACCGCGACAATTTTGCCAGAAGAGCAGTTCCAGCACCAATACAAACAGTTTATCTTCCTCGGCCAGTTACAGCTAATCCTGCACCCGTAAGACCCCTTCCTTTTCCCACCACCGTTATGCTAAATCCTCCGCAAGTTCCTCCTGCAACACCACAACCAGTTGTCACCGTTACTGCCGCACCAACTCCCCCCGATCCCCTGCAAGAGTGGTCAAAGTTAGCTAAATTAGGCAGTTACGGTATGGTATCTACCACTGGCACATCTGGTGTTAACGTTAGCCAAGCTTTGCCTGAAAATAACAACGGCACGATGCCAGCACCGGGGATGTCAGAATCCCAAAATCAAACTCAATCACAACCCCAGCCAACTCCTAGCATTACCACTGCTCAAGTACAAGGGCCAAGGTCTGTGTCTGTTGGAACTAGCGTCAAAGCCGTGGTAGCGACGGCAATCTTCGGTGAAACTACTAGATCAAGAAATAATGATAAAGATGACGAAGATAAAAACACCTTTGTCATTCAATTAAAGCAACCTTTAAAATCTGTAGATAATCAAATTGTCATTCCTGCGAAAACAGAATTATTAGCAGAAATTAAATCACTTTCCGAACAAGGTTTGTTGCAGTTAAATGTGGTGAAAATCGTCAGCCACGATAACGGTACTGTTTCCGAAAGAAGCTTGCCTAATAATGCGATTATTATTCGCGGTGTCAAAGGCAGACCATTAATTGCCAATAAATTTCCCAATAGCAGCGGTTCAATTGCTAGTATGGATTTAGGACTATTTGTCTTGGGTGGGATTGGCAAAGCCGCAGAGTTATATAACAGAACAGATTCAGTTGTTACTTCTTTAAATGGCGGTACAACTATTAGTAGTAGTAATACCAAACGGAACATTGCCGCAGGTGTTTTAGAAGGTGGCTTTAACTCTGTAATTCCGCAAATTTCCCAACGTAACCAACAGGCGATCGCGCAATTAACGCAACAAACTAACGTATGGTTTATCCCTGCTGGTAAAGAAGTCGAAGTATATGTCAACCAATTATTGCAGCTTTAAAAATAAAAATTTAAACATTGGTAGTCAGAAATCAAATTCCGCCAAATTTGGCATCTATTCTCGCTTTTGAATTCTGACTGCTCAATTCTTGGAAATACTGCATTCTGTCCCTATTAATTTTGGCGTTTACAGCCATGAAACCAGTCAAACTACCAGCAAAAATTTTTAGTTCTTCCCATTTCTTGCATCTAACATCCTGCTTTTTCTCAGCAGGAATTTTATTGTTGGCCGGTCGTGCATTAGCTCAGAATGCTGTTTTACGTTCTATGCTTTCATGTCAAGCACAGGGTTTAAGTGGCATAGTCCCAACTATTACAGTTTCTTATGTGCAAGGGACAAATTTAAGTTTTTTACCAGCCGGAGAAACAATTAAAAAAGTTTGGTTAAACGATCCATCACAAGTAACCATAGATTTTGATGGGCCAGTATGTACGCAGTTTGGTCAAGATCGTAATTTTAATTCTGGAGATTGTAAAAATTCAGCCGCCAATGTCATTCAACTTAGACGTATTCCTAAACTCAAAATTCCCGGACTACCAAACACAAATAAAACACTGTTAACAGTTGTGACTGAAGCACAAGGAAAAAGCAAACTCTATACTTTTCAAGTTCTTTATACAGACTCTGACCCTGGCTATCATACCCTAGCAATTTATGGTGATGAAACTACCGCAGATAATCAGTCTCCTTGCTTAAAACATCCTAGATAAAATAGCCAACACGCCGCGCTGATGCCGATGTATAGCAAAGTGCTGTTAGCGGTAGCGGGGCGTTCAACCCGTGCTGAGTCAATGCGGTTCGGATAAGAGAAATTTATTCGTGTTCGCGTAGCGTCTCCTTTAGGAGAAGGCAGATAGGGGAGTGCTTGTGCAGCAAGAAATGACACTAACCTCTCCCCTGCGGTCTATATTTAAGCCGACCTACTTACTCACTTTTGTTTGGCTCTGAAACAGGAGCCGCCGGTGCAGACTCAGTTTGTGGGCGAGAACGGCGTAGCGCATTTCGTAACCTATTAGCACTATCAGACGTTGTTGCTGAATCTGGACGACGGCGACGACGCTGCACTGTGGGAGCATTGTTTTCACCACTGGATGTGGTGGGACGACTAGGTGATACATTGCTGTTAACAGGCTGACGCAAGCGCTGACGAGGTGCAGAATTTTCTGATGCAGCTGGCACTCTTCTATTTCTAACTTCTGGGGTAACATCTACAATAGTTCCGGAAGTTAAACTTCGTCTGCGTCTAGGAGACTCATTAGTGGAATTTTGATTAGCCGTAGCTGTTTGTTGTTGCTGTTCTGCTTCTCGGGCTTGTCTTTGGCGTTTGCGTTCTTGGGCTTCTCTGTATCGCCGTGAACCGCGAATAGCATAATCGGTAGAAATTGCTACGCCTTGTCTGCCGCCTTCATTCGGCTTGAGTTTCCATTCCCGAGCTTGTCTAAGATGTGCTTCATCTAAATCTCGGTTGCCACTAGAACGGGTTAGCCTGACGTTAGTAACATTACCATTAGCATCAGTATCCACCGCTACTTCCACTTTACCTTCAATACCTCGTCGTCTTGCTTGTTCGGGATACTTACTATCGCATTGACTACAAGCTGCACGACCATTGCTATTACCTCGATTGGTCGGTGCTTCGATTTTTCGTGGTTGTGGGGCTACAGCTACTGGATTGCTATTGCCAGTACCAGTGCCGTTACCATTGCCAGTGCCACTACCGTTACCATTGCCAGTGCCAGTGCCACTACCGTTGCCAATACCAGCGCCAGTGCCACTACCACTACCTGTACCAGTACCACTGCCAATACCGCTACCGTTGCCATTACCAATACCAGTGCCACTACCAGTGCCACTACCGACACCGATACCAGTACCACTGCCTGTTAAAATTCCCGTGCTGCCACTAAAACCTGAACTGCCACCACCACCAGGGGTAGTTACTTTAGAGGTAGCTTGAGAGGGTGAACTACTAGCACTGTTAGTTGATGTCTGCGTTGTTGAGGGACTAGTAGTAACTGGATTACGTCTGGCTGCTGGTTGTGAAGTAGTGACAGGTTTTTCAGCAGCTGCCGCAAACTGTTTTTGAGGAATAATAGGTGACTTTAATTTTGGTTGCGGTTGGGGTACAAAGGCAACATCGTTTTTTATAGGAACAACAGTATTGTTCAGAGGTTGACTCGGCGATCGCTCTTGTTCTTGTATAGGTTGTATAGGAATTTTTTCTGGTTCTGGCGCATCTACAATTGTTACCTCTATTGGATCTTCTTCCACAGGCACTCTAGCTAAAAAGTTACCTAAACCCGTAGCCAATACAGCTATGTGCAGTGCAAGGGAACCCGCCAAACTGCAACCCAAAAATAACCTCAGAGCTTGAGCTTCTTTAGAACGCTGCTCAACAGCAATGCTGGAAAAGCTCATAGTTATTGCCACCTATTATCACTAAACTCTGTCATCTTATAATGCTCCATTACAAATATCAAGCAATAAATTTCAGAAATTTTGAGAATGCTGCGGCTCGAATACTATCCATAGCGAGAAAAAAACAACTTCCTAACTACTGCTAGAGGCATTGGTGCAGGAATAGCTAATTTTTTGCAAAATCATCTGAGTTAATTTGTCAGTTTTTGAGAAGTTATATCATTAACTAGGCGATCGCTCTAGCAAGCCGAAACATCAAGGGACTAGCAAGGACTGAGATAACATTTTTACAGTTATACATCAAGTACAGCCAATATCCGTGATTCTCCTGAAAGTTTTTGTAGTCTCAACTGAAGCTTGAACAAAATTTAGGTAAATTTATCAAATCTCAGTCAAAAAATTACTAAATCTTTGAAAAATTGATTGATACTGTTGGTAGTCAAAGGTAAGCTGAGAGTACATAAATTTATACACTGCATTGGTCTTGATACTTTCTATGACCACCCATAGTTTATATACGGATTTTGAAGAACAAGATATTGTTAAGTCTACTCTTCCACTGTTAAATATCCAAGCTGGACAAGAAAAAATCTACAACTTTTTGATGGAACTTGTTAATCAAAGTCCAGCAGAAGAAGTATTAAGAGAATTTAAGCGGTTATTTCTCGATTTTTTAGAATCCGGTAGTTTAAATACAGTGCCAGTCATGCGAAGAATATTACTGGCAAATAATGAACAGGAATTTCGCAATACTATCAAACGTTGTTTTTATATCATCGTTAACAACTGGGCATCTAAAAGAAAATATGAATATATTCAACAATTAATTAATTTATTAGCTAACTATAATGATATTAGCTGCAAAAAGAGCAATTATCAAAGCTTGCATATCTATAAAAGCTGGCTAGACAATTTTGTTAACAGCGATGACTATGAAGAGTTAAAATTATTTGCTAATAGACACGAAGGTAAAAGCAAAGTTCATTGGACAAGTCGTTATACTGCTTATCTATTAGTCGCTCAATCTTTAGATGCCAATAACCCTAAAGAACAACAAGAAGCTGCAAGTAAACTTTCTAAACAAATAAAAGATAAGTTTAAATTTGACTTGGCAATGTATATTGCTCGTTCTCAGTCTTCCGCTTCAAGCAATACACGCTACAAAAATCCCAGCATTTTAGGCGATCATGTCTTGCGCTTAATCAAAATGATTATCATCAAAAAGGGCGTATTTAGTTATGAGAATTTAGCAAATATATTTATTAAGCAAACTGAAAATCAGACTTTTAAGGATTTTAAAAAAAGTATTCGTAAATACTTATTCTTTTCTGTAAAAAATCAGGAATTAGTTATACTTTTAAACAAGCATATCAAAGAAAATTTATCTGCTTGGAAAGTAGAAGATGATGAAGAAATTTTAGATAAAAATCTCTTTTTAAGAAGCTGTAACCGCATGATAGATTGCTTCACTACAGAAAATGGACGAGAGCCTTCAGCATTGTTTTTACTGTTACTTGCTCAGGGACATCCACTAACTTTAGTGATCATCCTACTCAAGATTATTTTAATTTGCAAAAATTCTCGCAGCCACTTAGAAATGAGAATTGCTCATTTAATTCGCTATTATGAAAAATTATCAGAAGATGATTGTAAATGGGTAATTAATTTTCTAGAAGTTTTTAATATTACTTTTGCTATCTACGCCGAAAATATTGAATATAACTTGATTAAAGTTCCCGAAAATTCCAGCAAATATAAGGCACAATCATTTATTGATGATTATCATGTTTTTTCACAAATTAAGGAAAATGTATTTTTATAAAAAAGAAGTATAGCAGGGAATCAGAGATGTCGCTGTTCCCTGCTGTGATAACGATGTTTTGAGAAAATAAGCCAAGACTTACTTGTTATACCAAGTTTTTCGCCACTGTTTCATTTGGTTAATCTCGGTATCTTGTGCTTTGATAATTTCTTGGGCCAATTTCTTAATTTCTGGACGCTGAGATTTTTGCGCAGCATCTTTAGCCATTACTACTGCGGCTTTATGGTGAGGAATCATCGCATTAATAAAGCGCAAATCAAATTGAGTATCAGCCGCACCCAAGTCCATATTCATCATCATACCTTGCATTTGCTCAGGCAACATTTTGACTGTTTTTTTCTGTTGAGGATCATAAGCCACAGCATCAGATCCGGCTTTGGGATACCAAGCTGTGCGCCATTGTTTCATTTGGTTAATTTCTTGGTTTTGGGCTTTGATGATGTCATCTGCCAATTTTTTAATTTCTGGGCGTTGAGACTTTTGTTGTGCTTCCTTGGCCATTTCTACTGCACCTTGATGGTGGGGAATCATCGCGTCAATAAAGCGTAAATCGTAGTTAGCATCAGCCGCACCCAAATTCATTGCCATGTTGTGATTCATCGCACCATGATTCATCATCTGACTGTTATGATTCATGGATTCGTGAGTACTTGTATCTGTGGCTGTTGTAGCAGTGTTTGGTTCTTGGGTAGAATTTTGGGCAGTATTAGTAGAACAAGCCGTCAACAAGCTACTTGAAAAAGAAGCCAGCAATGCTAATACCAAAAAGCTATTTTTCAAAGTTGGGAATTGCATATGTAATAATCAATTTTTTAATTTATTTTAGTTGGCTCACAACTAAATTATTTAAGTATAAACATTACTTAAATAATTTGAGGTGTGTAGACTGAATTCTGTATTTATTACATAGCATAGCAACTGAAATTGAAATTAAGATGGCATTAAATCTTTAACTACTAGTTTTAACCCGACGTTCATCGAGCCATGCTAAAGCAGCACCAGATGTTTCGGCTAAGATACTAATCAGGCGATATAGCGCGATCGCACTAATCACAATCGCTGCGGGAAAGCGAGATTGCAACAACGCGATCGCGGTTGCTTCAAATACACCCAACCCCCCAGGCGCACCGGGAACCACTAGCCCCAATAACCAAGCAAAACTAAAAGCTCCCAACAACAAAGGAATTTGGTTGAGACTTAGAGGACTAATCGCCAATATAGTTAAAATAAATCCGCAACTCCGTAGAGTTAAAAAGCCTAATTCTCCTAATAATGGGCGCAAAGGGTAACGTTCTAAACGCAAATTCACCTTTTGTTGATTTTTATCCGGAGATTTTCTATTTTTTAATTTATATAAAAAGCGAATTACTGGGTTTAAAAAGTTGGGATGGACTGCACAAAGAACTAAAAGCAAAATGGCAATTTGGAATATTGTGATCAACCCATTACTCTGATAAGCCGTAAATTGACCACTAAATAAAATAAAAATTATAAAAGCTGCTGCGGCCATGAGTAATGGCTCTAGCAAAACACTTAAAGTAGCCGCACCCGTCGAGACGTTAGCATTTTTCGCTGCAACAATTCGCCCGTAATAATGCCAAACATTACCCGGTAAATATTTGGCTAAGTTGGTTTTTAAGTATACCTGGATGAATTTTACAACTGGTACAGGTTGATTTAAATCTTGCAAAACCCAAGTCCAAATCCAGCCAGCCCATGTATGTGCTAGCAAAGTTACGCCCGTGGCGATCGCTAAAATTGCCCATCCTGCTGCATCAATTTCGAGAGTTGTCACCCCAACCCAATTATCTTTTAAGGCTTTGGCGACAAAAAATAGCGTTCCACCTAAAATTATCCAGCGTAAAAATTGCTTCATCACTTTGGTCATTTAATATGTTCAGCAGCCAGGGTTAAATGTCTTAAATCTTATGGTACATCAGTCATATTCTCAAGCATTTAAAAAAGCAGTCTCTAATTTTGCTGAAAGCGTAGGTAATCCTTTTGACAAATCATGTATAACTTCACCGAGGTAATTAAATTTTTGGAAAATAATTATGAGATTTCAACATCATTCTAATTAATTTTTGGGCAATTTTTTATATTAATTTAAACAGTTACAAATCCCTCTTAAGACTGAAATAAAAAAGATTGGTATTTTTTAAATCAAATTTAATTATTAGATTAATTTCAATGAATAAAAAGCTGAAAAAACTAGTTTTATCTAACTACAGAGAGATAAAAACAGAATATTTTTAGCCAATATAATGTAGCTTAAGCCAGATGTAAAAATATATTTTTAGGAATTAAATTAAAGACTGTTGGTTCAATAATACTTACCTCAAACAAGGAACCAAGCTTGCTTATTGTCATGAATTATAAGCAAAAAACTTGTTGATGGTGAAAAGGAGGTATCCATGAAAAAACTCACAGATTTATTGAAAAAACTACGAGTTCGCCAAATTGTATCTGTATTTTTTGCAGGTTTATTATTGATAGTTAGTACTGCTTGCACAAGCGGCGATGTGACAGGGGCAAATCCTCATAATCCTGCTGTTCAAGCTGGTGGTGCTAACAATCCTTACAAAAACGGTGGAGATAAATATACGAGAAACGTTTCTGCCTTACCTGCTGATTTATTAATTGCTACAAATTCTGAATCAGAAATCCTCTATCCCGGTGCGGAAACACCCCAAGGCAGAGTAGAAAAAGAAAAAGAATTGCCAATAATTACCAAAGAAAACTTTCAACAACCTGAGCCAGGTGGTTTAGTTCAAAATCAATCAGATATAGGCAACCGAGTTTCTGATCGTTTAGAAATTGTCAAAGAACAATTTCAAGAAGCTGGCAGCTTTATCAAAGACAAAGCATCAGAAGCCAGTGCTAGACCTGAGCTACAAAAAAATCCAGCAGTAGGCAGATAGAATTCTGAATTCATTCCCAGGTAGGAGAATAAAAATTTATCGCAAATTTTATCTCCAAAATAATCTTTTACTTAGTTAGATAAACTCAAGGAGTAACCCAATGAAAAAAGTGATTAATTGGTTGAAAAATGTTCGTCCTTTCAAAGTTTTAAGCGTTTTTTTAGCAGGGATGTTTCTTATCCTGACACAAGCTTGTAGCGGTGCTAATGCAACTCAACCATCCCAACAGCCTGGTGCAGAATCAGCTTATACTAAGCGTTACGACCCCACCAAAGAGTACAACCTCAATACTCCTGAAGGTGGAATGAACAACTTTAGTGATAATGATCCTCGAGCCAAAAACTTTGAAAAAGCAGCCCAAAATCGAGCCGAAGATTTGAGTAGAAACGCCGAAAGAAACATCAATGAAAAAGGCATTGATTCTCCAGAACAATATGCTCGTAATTATCGCCAAGGTACTCCCTTTCCTGAAAGAGTGAAAAACTTAGGTGAAGATATTGGTAGTTCTGCTCAAGAAACCGCCGAAGGTGTAGCAAAGGGAACCAAACGTGGGCTTGAAAACCTCAAAGACAACACCTCTGATGCTGCTCAAAACTTGGGTAAAACTGCCCAACGTACAGTTGAAGAAGATAACAACGCTATCAACAGAACATTAAACAAATAAGGATGAAATTCAGCTACCTATCAAGTAATGAGTGAGAAATGAATCAAAACTAAATTTTTCTCCTCATTCATGGGGATGCTTCTACACACTTTCGCTTCATCATTTATATGTTCTGAAGTCAGCTTTAAGTAGAGAGTACAGACTCCAAGAGTCAGAATGTAAAATTATTCTGGCTCTGGATTCTTTTTTTTCGTTACTCAGTACTTTTTATGAGTACCAACTCTCAAGGGCAAGTCGATGAATTTCTCGCCAAGGCAGATTGTGTTTGCGTGCTAATTCGGCACAATCTTCATATTCTGGCTGCACATTGGTAATGGATTTTTCGGCTGCTTCTCCTTGCCATGCTACTTTAATGCGGACTGTGCCATATTGAGTTTCTACTTGTTGAATTTCTCGTTGTAGGATGGCGCGTTGCTGGGTAGTGCGGCGAATTCCTAAAGTAGTGGTTTCTCGGAATAAAACTGCTTCACAACTGGCTAAATTTTCTGGATGGCAAATAACAGTGAGTAAAATACCTGGACGAGATTTTTTCATACCTATTGCTTGGGTGAAGACATCCACCGCACCAACAGCAAACAACGCTTCAAACACATAACCTATTGCTTGCGGATTTAAATCATCGATTTGAGTTTCCAGTACTGAGATTGTTTCTAAAGTTGGGCTATCTTCCTGAGATTTGGTGATATCACGCTGTAAACTGGTGCTTTCACCCAACCAGAGGCGTAGTATATTGGGAATAGGAAGATTGATGGTTCCCGCGCCTAATCCCACTTGTTTAAGTGTCATCGCTGGCGGATTACCAAATTCTCTCACTAAAGTAGTGGCGATCGCCGCACCCGTTGGTGTCACCAGTTCCTTTTCAATGCCATTACTATAAACTGGACAACCCCTCATTTCCCATAATTTCAACACAGCTGGCACTGGTACTGCCATTTGTCCGTGTGCTGCCCGTACAGTACCGCCACCTGTCGGAAATGGCGAGCAGTATAGTAAGGGGAATCCTGCACCATCGCTATCAATTCCTAACCAATCTAACCCTAAACAAGTACCGACAATATCGACAATCGCATCCACAGCACCCACTTCATGAAAGTGAACTTTTTCAGGTGCAATTCCATGTACTGCCCCTTCTGCTACGGCTAATTGCCGGAATACTGCTAAACTCCAAGCTTCTGCTCTGGCTGGCAACCCCGCTTGTAAAATCATCCGCTCAATTTCTGGCAGATGGCGAGCATGATGATGTTCCTGGTCATGGTGATGATGGTGTTGTACTAAATCCACATCTACCTTAGTTGCCTGCTGCCCGTTGCGTTGCACCAGTTCTGCCCGTAAATTATATTCCTGTGCTATTCCCAAGCCATTCAATTTTGTGACTAAATACTCTACAGGCACACCCAGACTGACTAAGGTTCCGAGGCACATATCACCAGAAATTCCCGTCGGGCATTGGAGATAAGCTATTTTACTCATAGGGGTAAGTCAATGGTTAATCGTTAATTGTTCTGAGTTATTTTCTCACCTACACCCTTGCACCCCTGTACCCATGCTCTCAACTCCCGTGGTCTATGGCAAAAATTTTTACAATACATCCGGATAATCCCCAAAGTCGCCGAATAGAAGAAATAAAGTCTGCGCTATCAAATGGCGCGGTGATGCTTTACCCAACTGATACGGTTTATGCCATCGGTTGTGATTTAAATGCTAAGTCGGCGGTAGAAAAAGTGCGAAAAATCAAGCAGTTAGCAAACGATAAACCATTAACATTTTTATGTCCTTCATTGTCAAATGTAGCGACTTATGCCTTTGTTAGTGATACAGCTTATCGGATGATGAAGCGGCTAATTCCTGGCCCTTATACATTTTTGCTACCTGCGACTAAATTAGTCCCGCGACTTGTCCAAAATCCGAAACGCAAAACTACAGGTATCCGCGTCCCAAACCATACAGTTTGTCTGGCATTGCTAGAAGCTTTGGGAAATCCCATTATTTCGACTTCAGCACATTTACCACTTGACAAAACTGATAACGGCAAGTTTGGCACATACACTCAGCTATCACTGGTAGAACTATTTGATTCTGTAGATAACTTAGTGGATGTGATTGTAGATACGGGTGAAGAACCAACCTATGAGGTATCAACGATTGTGGACTTAACCGGAGATGAACCCATGATTACCAGAAAGGGCTTAGGCTGGGAAGCCGTAGCAGCAAGGGTATAAACCGCTATACTCCACAAGCTGAAATAGCTGTTTCGGAATTATGTAATAAAAATGCTCCAGTTTTGGGATTGGCATACTGAGAATGACTAGGAGTAGTAGAAGCAACCAGAAGTAAAAGTTTATGTAGTAAGCGTTTGAAGCATTTGCGGACGTAATCGATATCTATGTGCTGCTAGCAGATTAGTTACGCATGAGAAAAGCGACACACTAGTTTCCCTGTAACTTTTGGAAATCTCATACAGTCATAGATATGAACGGTGCTGGGAATGAATCTTGTATGGATAAATACTTAATAAGTTTCCAGACAAGACCGTTATCAGGTGCTATCTTTGCGTTGTAGTTACGGTGCTATACTCTACCCCTAAGAAAATTCATGAAAGCCAACCTTGTAAATCTACCAACCTCTAAAACCTCTTTTACTGTTAATCATGCTGCTGCTGAAGCATCCCAAGCTACAGATGCTTTAGTGCAACTGTTGTGTCAAGAATTACAATCACAAGTTAAGGCTGGGCCTGGATGTGTACAAGCTGTAGCACAACGCATAGCCAAAGAAGTCAACCGGATTTGTGAGAAAAGTTCTCGCATCCAAACCTCTGGTCAAGTCCAATCTTGGCAGTTAACTTTAGCCAAGCATCGTTTACATAAATGTCTGCATTACTACCAACTAGGTTCGCGCCGGGGACGGGTAGAATTACACAGCAGTCTTGGTGCGATGGTTTATCGTCATGTTACCCCTTCAGGCGCGGAGTATGGTTTTGATGCTCGTTACAATTTGATTGAAGATTTTCTGCAAGCTTTTTATATTGAAGCTATTAAAGCTTTCCGTCGGGAAAATGACTTGGCGGAAGATTATCAACCACGTACTCAGCTGCAATTAGCTGAATATATGGCATTTACAGAACAGTATGCCAAACGCCGCATCAGTTTAGCTGGTGGGAATAATCAACAATTAATTATCTTACGCGCTCAAGGTTTTGCTCGTCGTCAACCGCAAGAAACTGCTGTCGATATTGAAATGGCAGTTGATTCTGCTAAAAGTGAAGAGGCAGAATCTTATCAACGCAATCCTGCGGTACAGCAAATTCGCGCCAAAATGGTGTCCCAAAATAATTTTGATTTATCGGAAGAGTCAGAACGCGATCGCGTCATTTCCGAATTAGTCAAATATTTGGAATCTCAAGGTCAGTCTGATTGTGTCGATTACCTCACCTTAAAACTGCAAGATTTATCAGCCCCAGAAATCGACCAAATTCTCGGTTTAACTAGCCGTCAACGCGATTATTTACAACAACGCTTCAAATATCACGTTGAGAAGTTTGCCAAGCAACATCAATGGCAATTAGTTCACCAATGGTTAGGCGCAGGTTTAGAGCAAAAATTAGGTTTGTCTTCGCAGCAGTGGGAAACTTTTATTCAAGCACTTTCTCCGCAACAGCAACAAATTTTGCAGTTGAAAGCTGCTAGACATAGTGACCAAGCGATCGCTAAAGCCTTAAAATGTACTCCCAAGCAATTACAAAAACGCTGGACTCAATTACTAGAAACTGCTTGGACAATTCGTAATGGTAATAGCGAAGTGCAAACAGGTTGAGTTTAAACGCAGAGTGTCGCTGAGGTAAACGCGAAGTTACGCGGAGTGTTCATTCACATTTATCGGTAATTAATGATTTTTTAGTACACAAGTACCAAAATGCTCGCTGTTTTTTCAGCTTTGAAAATTCATATTAAGTAACTGTTTCTATTTCCCTGATTCCATGAAATTCTAGAATAGATGGGAAGTGTGACGGAGGGCTTGAGAATGACTATGACTCAAGGCAGACGGGCAAATCAGGCAGGGAGAATTTTAGAAAGTAATGTCGAAGCCATATTAAATGGACATCATTATTTTCAAATAGGAAACCACGTCACTAAGGAATATCTTTTAACTGCTAATTTATTGTCAAAACGTTATGCTAAACAAGTTTATATTGGTGCGGGAATTTATAATACTGCTTTAAAAGTAGATTTTTATGTTGTCGGTTTACCTGTGATCCCAGACGGTTTAATTATTGAATGTAAGTGGCAAGAAAGCGGCGGTTCTGTAGATGAAAAGTTTCCTTATTTGAGTATGAATATTCAGGAATATTACCCAGCCCCCACCATTGTTGTCATTGGTGGTGAAGGCATGAGGGAAGGGGCGATTCAATGGCTGAGGCAACAAGTTACGTTAAATCATAACTTGTTAGGGGTTTACAGTTTAGATAGATTTATTGCCTGGGCTAATAAAAATTTTTAATAAGAAGTGATTAATAGTTCGTTGATTATTCCTCGTTTTTGGATATTAGAATTGATAGAACGCGATGCGGCGATCGCATAAATTTTAAAACCGATTTCTGCGTATATATTTCTAATAAATTCACAATCAGAATTACAAACCATAACTTTGACACCCCGACTTGCTAGTTCTGCACAAACATCGCGCAAGCGGATTTGGTCTGTTTCACCAAAAGAATTGCCGTTATAACCTGTAAAATAACTTGTACTACTAATAGGATGATAAGGCGGATCGCAAAAGACAAAATCATCACTATCAGTCGCAGAAGCTAATAAATATGTAAAGTCTGCTTTTTTTATCTCACAAGATGAAAGAGCTTTAGATGCAGCTATAAGTAATTTTTCTTGACAAATAGTAGGATTTTTATAATTACCCAAAGGAACGTTAAATCTACCTTGAGAATTAACTCTATATAAACCGTTATAACAAGTTTTATTCAAATAAATTAATCTTGCTGCTTGTTCTAATTCATTTTCACAGCGATGAGAACGGACACTGTAATAATATTCACGATTATGTTTAGCTTTATGCTCTTGTAATAGAGAAATCAAATCTTCAACATGATCTCTCACACAAAGATAGGTCGTAATTAATTCAGCATTAATATCTGTTAAAATTGCGGTGGTTGGTTGTAAATAAAAAAATACCGCCCCACCACCTAAAAAAGGTTCGTAGTAAGTCTGATAAAATTTAGGAAAATAAGGAATATATTGTTGAATTAACCTACTTTTACCTCCAGCCCATTTTAAAAAAGGACGAGGTGAGGTTTCTGGAAGCATTTGAATAACCATTTACCAATAAGTTAACTAGTTTAAGCAATTAAATATAACAAGTTAGCACTAACGAAGCATATTCTATATTAAGTGAGTAATTTTCATCTGTATAGATTACAATTAGGTAGATAAAGCATATCAAAACAAACGTCAGTTCATAACAAGGCAGTTTAAATTTCCATGTTTGACGGATTTTGGGATAACGTTTTTCGCTACCCCCGCTACCTAATTACTATCCTCGTTGGGCTTTTGGTAAATACATTTGAGCCATTACTGCCCCTGCTAAAGCGTCCAGTTACCTTAATTGCCGTTGTCGGTTTATTGCTGGGCGGTCTTACCTTCATTACCCTTACTCTACGCGCCATGCTCGGCTTAAGTACGATTTAACCTAGAGTTATAGATTGGGGCTGTGGCTTTGGAATAATATTTGCTCAATGGCACAAGTCCCCAGATTTATCTACAGGAGTAATCTAAAATTCACAACTGTTTGGCGTTGTTAGCGTCAAACATAGTTTTTTCCCCATTTCCACTATTGATGTTTTATAACCTCTGTGAGGAGGAAAAAGTGTTATGGCTACAAATCGCCGCGTTTCCCGTGTTGCTGAGTTAATTAGACGGGAAGTTAGCCAAATGTTACTCAACGGAATTAAAGATGACCGTGTGGGTTCTGGTATGGTTAGTGTTACTGATGTAGACGTTTCTGGCGATTTGCAGCACGCCAAAATTTACGTCAGTATTTATGGTACAGAAGAAGCAAAAGCCGAAACAATGGCAGGCTTAAAATCGGCAACAGGTTATGTCCGTAGCGAACTTGGTGCGAGAGTAAGGCTGCGTCGCACACCAGAGGTAATTTTTATCGAAGACCGTTCGATAGAAAGGGGTACTAAAGTATTATCGCTGTTAAACCGACTCCAAGATCAGCGATCGCAGCAGCACACTGCCGATGACGAAGAAGATATTGGCGCAGAAGAAGAATGGGAATAAGTCTAGTAGGTAACAGGTGACAGAGTTAAAGATGTGTAAGGGTTCTGGATATATACACCCTACACCCCCACATACTTACACCCTTTCCCCTTACCTTACATTTTTAGGGGCGAAAGCATTTTCGCCCCTGTTTAGTATATTTTGTCAATTCTCAAACCTCAAAAACCACGGCAATTGCAGCTGATCATCTGTCCCCTCTATCCTGTTCCCTGTCACTTAGTGTGGGGCTAGCTTTAGCTGCTGGTTTTTCAGTTTTGGGTGTTGTTTGATTGTTGGGCTTCTCGCCGTGAGGAAAAGCCTGCTTTTCGATATTGTCTGCTGCTTCTTTAAATAAAGGCTCAAATTTCTTGCGCCAGTACTCGGTATCGGGCAACTTTTCAGGATGATTTCGATAATCTAAAACCTTGTCCCATTTGCCATCATCTAAAGCTTTGTTGATGTCATTAAACAGTGCATCAGCCTTAGACCAATCTTGCTGCCATTGGTTGATCATCTTACCTGTTTCTTGAATACTAGCAGAAGCATTAGCAGGAATAGACCGTAATAATGCGATCGCACCAACTAAATCACCTGAGTCATACTTCTTCTTGGCTTGTTCTATCACCTTGGCACTGTCTTCATTAGGTTGTGCTGCTTCGGGTTTTGGCGTCTCTGATGGTTTTGGTGCAGGCACAACAACCTTAGTAGCTTTGGGTTTGAGTGTTGGCAGTGGACGAGATGCAATCAGTGTATTATCATCAACCGTCTTAATCGCAATACCCTTGTCTCGCAGACAAGCTTTCCATTGGTCATTATTGGTAATAACCTCTGCATAAGCCCAAGCTAAACGGCCGGAATTGAGTTTCACTTGTATCCAATTACGTTTTGTCCGCAGGCCAGTCACCTCAAATGCTGTATCCTCACCTATAGTTTTGAGAACATTATCAGAATTAATTGAACTGGGTTCAGAACGGATATTAGAATTGCCTGTCACCATCGCCAAGCATTTATTACCAGTAGTTTGACTTTGACCTGTAAAATTAGCCGCTATATTTCTGATATTGGGGTATAAATTTGTGACTAAAGCCGCCGCACTCCCAGCTAAAAGAAAGCCAATTACTAAAGGTAAGGGATCGGGTTTACTTGAAGTTCTGCGCGTGGGTTTGCTAGTCCCAGGATTTGCTGGTGCAACTGCCAAAGTCGGCTGGAAAGATGAGGATTTTGCAGATGCGTAACTAGGACTTTTTAAAGTTTCTGGTATTGCTGCGGGTGTGAGAACAGCATTTGTCACACTCATACACGCTTGCAAAGCTTCTGCCGCAGTTTGGTAGCGGTCTTTGAAGTGATAATGCACCATCTTGGTCAAAATACCCGCCAACCGATAGCTAACCGAGACTAAATGCTGCCAACGAATTTCGCCTGTATCTGGGTCTTCTTGTAATTCGGCTGCGCTGACTCCGGTCAAAGCTTGAATTGCAATAATACCTAAAGCATAAATATCACTATTTGGGCGTGGTCTGCCTTGACTTTGTTCAGTCGGCATATACCCAGGCGTACCAATAGCTACTGTAGCCGTGGGTTGTCCCCCTACTGTCACCATTGAAGAACTTAACTGTTTAACTGCGCCAAAGTCTACTAAAACTAACTTATTATCTATAACACGACGAATAATATTATCTGGTTTAATATCACGGTGAATAACACCTTGCTGATGTACAAACTCTAAAATAGTTAAAACTTCCTGTAACATTTGCAGAACTTGGCTTTCACTCCAAGGCTGACCAGGAATTAATTCATCCGTCAGGGGATGCCCTTCAACGTACTCCTGTACCAAAAAGAATTCTTGATTTTCGTCAAAATAAGCCAAAAGCCGAGGAATCTGGTCATGATATCCCAACCGTTCCAAGGTTTCTGCTTCGTTGTGAAACAGGCGTTTAGCAGTGTCAAAAAATTTGGGGTCAGAACTGGTAGGCTTGAGGTGTTTGACAACGCAGATAGGATTTCCTGGCCGTCTAGTATCTTGGGCTATGTAGGTTTGACCAAACCCACCCTTAGCCAGCACTTGAATTACTTGGTAACGATTATCCAGTAGCTTGCCTATCATATTCCCTCCCCAGAGTTATTACCTAATTTTCCAGCTGGTAATAAATATCTCCAAATTTTTTTCCATGAAATCCGCTATCTTGAAAAAAGATTTGAAATAAATACGTAGCTTTTTTATAAACCCTGTTTATTAAATGTGCCAATTTTAGATTTTCCGGCGGAATGCAGCCAAAATCTAAAATCGTCACCTCCGTACTTTCCTAGTCAGAATCAATTTAAAATTCAAAATCGTTTGACGACCGATGCCACCTAAAATAACCAATCAAGTTGCATGGCAACAGGCTGAACTCCTCATGCAACCAGCTTTCATTAGAGTTATAGATAACATTCGTAAACAACTCGATGCATCTGCTTGGACAGGAACCTACCAAGATGTACTGATATGGCCGCCCAGTACCACTGACGAAACGAAAGCTTTAGTAACAAGACTGTTGCAAGACATGGAAAGTGCCACACCAGAACAAGCAGACACAATTCGTGATACTTTAGCCCGTTTGCCAATGCCCCATCCAGGATATCATTTGCAATTGCAACGTCAAGAGCAAAAAGTCAGTATTGATTTGTGGGATCTTTGTTATCAAGTATGTTTTGCAAATTACACCCCGGAAGATGATGCTGTTGATATTGATACTAGTTTAATTGATGAACTAGGTGAAGTCGATTGGCAGCGTCTAGAAAATAAAACTAAAGATTTAGTAGCACAAGTGTTTGCTAATTTACCAGAATAGTTAATTAAATTAAGATCAAACGCGATCGCCCTTCCAATTTCATCCCAGGTTAAAAAAGCGATCGCACATTTGAATATTTTTCCTGCTTACTACCTGATATCTTTATCTGCAACAACAGCTGGCCCTGCTGTCACCACAACAATTTTATTGGGGTTGAGTAAGTCACGCGCAGCTTGATTAACTTCCGCAAGACTGACTTGTTTGATTTTATCAGTGAAAGAATGTAGTTCATTAACATCCAGCCCTCGTACCTGATTCATGAGTATTTGATGTACTAATTCTTCAGGGTGAGCGAGGGAAACGTTATAGTTACTAATTAGGCTATTTTTAGCAGCTTCTACATCATTGATCGTTACGCCCTGTTGATGAATTTCTGCTAATAATTTGCGGGTACTTGCGATCGCTTTATGGCTATCTTCAGGACTAGTTTGCATTTCAATCCAAAATGTCCCGACATCTTTTTGTGCTTGTAAGTAGCTATAAATACCATAGGTTAAACCTTGGCGATCGCGCACTTCCGCGCCTAGATAACTGGATAAGGTATCGCCTCCTAAAATTTGATTCAATACCAAAGCCGCATAATATCGTGGGTCTTGTCGGGTAATGCCTGTATTTCCCATAAAAGTAATCGCTTGTGATTTACCCGGAATCACTGGATTCACACATACCATATCATTTGGCTGTGAAACAACGGGATATTTTTGCTGTGGTGCTTGACCGTTGACTTTCCAAGAACCTAATTCTTGTTGTAATAGCGATCGCACTTTTGTAGAATCAAAATCTCCGACAATGACTAACACTGTTGTATCTGGACGATAATATTTGCTCTTAAAAGCAACTACATCCTCTCGCTTAATTTTTTGCAGACTTTTTTGAGTGGGAAAGGAGTGTAAAGGATGTTGTTTTGGGTAAATTGATTGTACAAAAATGCGTTTTGCTACTTCAGCCGGATCATCTAGTTCTTGTTTTAAATCGGTCAAAGCTTGCTGGCGACTCAATTCTAATTCTTTTTTAGGAAATGTACTGTTTTTGACCACATCTGCAAAAGTGTGAATGAGAATTGGTAAATCTTCCGCTAAACTATCACCCTCAATTCTCACACCTTCACGGTAAGCCGCAAAATCTAGGTCTGCGCCTCTTTCTTCTAAGGCTTTTGCCAAAGTTAAAGCATTTTTTGTGGTTGTTCCATTCATCAAGTTATCGGCCACAACAGCTGCAAGTCCGGCTTGATTTTCGGGATCAAATTCGGTTCCTGCCTTAATATGTCCACTTAAAGTAATTGTGGGTGTGCTTTTATCTGGTAAAAGTAATACTTGCAGACCGTTAGCTAAGGTAAATTGTTGTGGTAAAGATGGGGTCGAAGTGGAATTAGTGTCATGATGAGACAGTTGTTTGACCACATCTGTAGTTTCGTTGGTTGGTAGGTACTTGGCCAAATCGGCTGGTACTACATCTGTACTCGCTGATAAATTTTCTGTTGTTTGTTTGAATGAGGGTTTTTTGCCAATTTCGGCTGTAGTTGTCTGTGTGGGTTGAAATAGTCCAACTACACGCACTTCTGGGTTTAAATATTTTTTGACTACATTCACAATATCTGCTGCTGTCACTTGGTTAACAGCTTCTAAATAGCGGTTTGTATAGCGATAATCCCCAGCCGTAATTTCATCGTTACCTAACTGCATAGCCTGACTGGTGATGTCACGATTACTCAAAATTACCGCCGCTTCTACCTGCATCTTAGCTCTAGCTATTTCTTCTGCTGTTACCCCTGTTTGCGCTAGATTAGCGATCGCACGCTGCAATACTGTTTCTATTTTTTTTAAGTCACGCTCATCATCTGCTGTGACTAATAATTCATACCACCCTGCATCCCGCAAGCTAGAAACCGAAGCACTGACTTCCGAAGCTAAACCCGATTCTACTAAAGCTTGATAAAGGCGAGAATTTCGTCCCTCGGTCAAAATGTAATCCATCACTTCCAAAGCTGGGATATCTGGGTGATTTAAATTTGGTAGGGGATACACAGCTTGATACATCGCTGCGGCTCCCGGTTCTTTGAGAACTAGAGGAGCGCTGAGGAGCCTCTGTGTTGCGGAAGGATCTTCTGTTTTAGTCAGTGGCGTTGCTGAGTTTTGACTTTTTGGTAATTTGCCAAATAATTCTTTAACGGTTTCTAAAGTTTTATTGGTGGGAAAATCCCCCACAATTACTAAGACAGCATTATCAGGAGTGTAAAATTTGCGGTAATATTCCTGTACCTGTTCCACTTGAAACTTTTCTACATCAGCTTTAGTACCGCCGACTGGTAAACCGTAAGCATGATGAGGAAATAGCGATCGCATTACAGCACGGTTAAGGCGATACTCTGGGCTATTTTCATAGCCTTGTAATTCCGAAATTACTACTCGTTTTTCACTTGCTAATTGCTCTGTATCAATCAGCGCATTTTGCATTCTATCGGCTTCTAAAATTAACAGTGCTTTTAACTTGCTGCTTTCTACAGTATTGTAATAAGCTGTTTGGTCATAGCTGGTAAAAGCGTTGGAGTCGCTACCTAAGGCACTAAACAACCTGCCAAATTGAACTGGCCGGTTTTTTGTCCCTTTAAACATCATATGTTCTAGTTGATGGGCAATCCCATTGACTCCTGGTTCTTCGTTCCGCGAACCGACTTTATACCACATTTGCACACTAACAACTGGTGCTGTATGGACTTCTTTAGTTAAAACAGTCAGACCATTTTCTAATACTGTTTTCCGCACGTTTTCTGTGATTTTTGAATGGTTTGTATGAGATGCAATCAATGTTGTTAAAATATTATCTTGTTTTGAAGTAGCTGTGTATTTGCCGCTAGCTGGTTGATCACCAAGACAAAATACTGTAATTATCCAAAGACTTAAAAGTAATAACGGCCAACGATATCTATACCCAATAAAAAATAATGGCATTTTTTTAGTAGATGTATTTAAACTGAATTACATATTTATAAGCATGATTATTAACAGTCTATCTTTCTCTGATATTGCTGCAATCAGAAACACCACCAAAGAAAAAATAGGCTAATAAAAAAAGTATATAAAGAGACAGGTCACTTAACTCAATTTGGTTAAAGTCCGAATAAATTCCAGAGGTAAGCCGTCGCTATCCGCAATAAAAGTAACTTCCCAGATGCTATTGCCTATTTGCTGTTGTGTTGGTTCTAAAAGGATTTTTAAAGGTAATAATTGTTCTTGCTGGTTATTTGCTGCCAGTTCAAATCGGGCTTTTAAATCTGTTAACCAGCTAGGTAAATCTGAGGTTATTTCAGTTAAATCAAAAGATAAATGATAATACCCGACATAATGTTCATCATTAAAGGCATCGGCAGCAGGTTTTGGTTGGGGAATTTGAATCAGTTCAATTCTCCCACCTAGTCCTTCCATCCAACAAGCCAGGGTATAGCCTGTAGTGAAGCGTTCACAAACTGTAAACCCCAACAATTCATAAAAAGCGATCGCGCGGTGAATATTCGCAGTGCGGATAGAAGCGTGGTGCATAATCAATAGGGGTTGGAGGTTAGAAACTAGAAGCTAGTGGACAGAAAAAGTTAACTAGTAATAACTTTATTTTCTCTAATCCCTAGCCCCTAATTCCTAATTCCTAGTCTTATTCAAACAACCTAAAATAAGGGTAGCGCACAGGCACACCCGGCTCTTTTTCCAGATCAAAATTAATCACATCCCAACAGGGTTCTTCGCCAGCATCGGGACTAAATTCTACTGGTAAGCCGTATAACCGCGCCGAGGTAGTTTCTGGCTGTCCAGACCGCCAAGGCGTACTGCGTTCTAAATAACCACTCATCAATTCCTGATAACGTCTGGCAATTATGACGCGTGTTGCTCGATAGCCTTGAGTATAAAGTTTATCTAAGGCTTCGTGAATTTCAAACCGTATCCCATCAGGATGAGTGTGTTGTCTATACCATTCACCATTCCATCGTCGCCAATGACGACCTGATTGTAAATGAATCAACTCCTCGGTTTTCGGGTTGGCTTCAAATGCGCCATGACGAGGACAAAGATAGGTATCTGTAAGTGTCAAAGCCGGAATAGTTTGCCGACAGTGGGGACACTGAATTTCGGGGCCAAATATTGGGTACTGCAAACCTGGATTCATCATGAAGTGCGTACAAACATAATTTCTTCTTTACCAGCACCATTAGGTTCGATTTTACACTTCGGCTCCTCCACTTTGGGGAAATTGCTTACAACTGCACGGAAACGGATGAGCAGCCAAAACAATTGTAAACCGTGTCTTCCTCAGTGTAGAGGCCTAACGACATGATATTCTGGTTGTGCAACCAGCCTCAAAGGTTGGAGTTTCTCCAGTGTTCCTGGGTACCATATTTATATTCTATCGTGTCTACTGCTTCTTACTGGCCATCTCCTGATTTTTCTCAAGCAGCCTTTGTGGCAAACAACGCTGTTGTTATCGGTTCAGTAAATATCCAAGCCGGAGCAAGTATTTGGTACGGAGCCGTTGTGAGGGGGGATGTCGAACGAATTGAAATTGGTGAATGCACCAACATTCAGGATGGAGCCATTCTTCATGGTGATCCTGGCTTGCCCACCATTTTAGAGGATCATGTGACTGTAGGACACCGTGCTGTGATACATTCTGCCTACATTGAGCGTGGCAGTTTAATTGGCATTGGGGCTGTTGTTTTAGATGGAGTAAGAGTAGGATATGGCAGCATTATTGGTGCAGGCGCAGTAGTCACCAAAGATGTACCGCCTTTGTCCCTGGTTGTGGGCGTTCCTGGCAAAGTCTTGCGTCAAATGAGCCAAACCGAAGCCGCAGAACTAATTGAACACGCCCAACGTTACAAAAAGTTAGCTTTAGTTCATGCAGGCAAAGGCAATGATATTGGTTTTTACCCACAGGGGAGCAAACACCAATGACAAATGACTATTGACCAATCTGTAATCTTTCTTTACATAGAAGGTTGGAAAAAATGCCCACTTCAGCTAAAAATAAAAATGAGAAGAGTTGATAAAACTTTAATTTTTACTGGAGAGAGGGGTTCTAAATTATGGATATCGATTTTCGTGTAGCGATCGTTTTAGCACCTATTGCTGTTGCGGGTGGCTGGGCTTTATTTAATATCGGTGCTGCGGCTTTGAGACAAGTTCAAAACTTTTTGAACAGAGAAGCATAAACATAAATTTACATTATCACCCTCAAACCGACTGTTTCTGGTCACTCAGGGCAGTCGGTTTTGTTGATAGAAGGCAGCAGGCAGCAGGCAGAAGGTTAAAAAATAAAATTTCACACTTCACACTTCACACTTCACACTTCATACTTCACACTTCATACTTCATTCGTGGATATTAATTCTGTACTTCAACCTTTGCAACATTTTGGTGTGAATCTAGGACTTTCACGCATTGTGAAACTGTTGGCGAATCTAGGCAACCCCCATGAGCGCATTTCCGTGATTCACGTTGCTGGTACAAATGGTAAAGGTTCTGTCTGCGCTTATCTCTCTTCAGTGCTAACCGAAACTGGTTATCGCACAGGACGTTACATTTCTCCCCATTTGATTGATTGGACGGAACGTATTTGTATCAACGAACAGCCAATCTCTGCTGAGGAATTGAATCAACTATTGCAAAGAGTCCAAGCGGCTGTGTCTGTTGATGATGAGTATCCGACTCAGTTTGAAATTATTACAGCTGCGGCTTGGTTGTATTTTGCCCAGCAACAGGTTGATGTCGCAGTTATAGAAGTTGGGCTAGGGGGACGTTTGGATGCGACTAATGTGTGTTCTCAACCATTGGTGACGGTTGTGACATCAATTAGCCGGGAACATTGGCAACAATTAGGCCCAACAGTAGCTGACATAGCCAGAGAAAAAGCCGGGATTTTCAAACCTGGGTGTCCGGCGGTGGTTGGCCCTTTACCAACTGAGGCTGAAAAAGTTGTGCGATCGCGTGCCGAAGAATTACAATGCCCAATATTTACACCTCAACCTGCACGTCCCATCTCTTCAGGCTGGGCAGAATATCATTCACTGCAAAATCCCCAAAATGCAATTCAATATCCCTTACCTTTACAAGGACAAATTCAATTAACTAATTCAGCTTTAGCATTAGCCACATTAGAAATTTTGCAACATCAAGGCTTCAAAATTTCTGAATCAGCCATCATTAATGGTATGGCAAAAACCAAATGGCCAGGACGAATGCAATGGCTTAATTGGAACAACCATAAATTATTAATTGATGGCGCACATAACCCTGCGGCTGCTCAAGTATTACGTGATTATGTTGATAGTTTAAATTATCAAAATGTAACTTGGATTATGGGGATGCTCTCGACAAAAGAGCATAGCGATATTTTTCAAGCTTTGCTCAAAACTGGCGATAAACTACATTTAGTCCCAGTACCAGATCCTAATTCAGCCAATCCCAATGAGTTAGCACAATTAGCTAATAATATTTGTCCTGACTTATCTTTTTGCCAAACATACCCAGATTTAGCACCAGCACTAGCATCAGCTTTTTATAATACAAATAATTTAGTAGTTTTGTGTGGCTCTTTATACTTAATCGGTCATTTTTTAGACATATTTAACTATAAATCAATCATCTAGAAACGTTGCAATGCAACGTCTCTAGATTTACCGATTATTCCACTGTTGCGCCGCCTCTTCTACTGCTTGATCTACAGTTTTCTGCCCTAGCATAGCTGCTTGTAAATTTTCATAAATTGCTTTTTGCAATTTATTAAAGTCTTTGAGAGTGGGAGTTAAAACCTCTGCTTGTTGTAATTGTGTAGCACTAATAACTCTAGCTTTTTCTACTGTAGAGGCAGTAGCTGGCACATCTTTAAAGTAACTGTCAGACAAAGCTTTAATCGTAGACGGTAAGACATTAGCGGCTTTAGCAAAGGCTAATTGATTTTCGTCATTAGTCACAAACAAAGCAAATTTAGTAGCCGCATCAGGATGTTTGCTAGCGCGGGGAATAATGATATTCATCACAGCGACATTCTTCTTACCTGTTTCACCAGTAATTTGCGGTGCGATCGCTGAAGTTTGAGCAATTTTTGGTGCATTATTAGCTATAGTCTTGAGAAATTCTGGCCCTGAAGCTAAAAATACCGTTTCACCTGATTGATACAAATCAATAGCATGACGATGACCTTGGGTTAAGGCCTCTTTTGGCAAGAGTCCTTTTTTATATAAATCTACCCAATATTGAAATGCGGCTTTACCTTGAGGCGTGTTGAAAGCTGCTTTACCCTCCGCGTCTACTAAATTCACGCCCATCTGTACCAAAGATTCCATCACCTCACCGGAATCTTGCGGTACAAAAGTAATAAAGAACGCATACTTGCCCGTTTTATCTTTAATTTGTTGGGCTGCTTGTGCTAATTCTGCGTAGGTGCTTGGTGGTTTACTAATACCTACCTGTTTCAATAATTCAGTGTTATAAATAGTTAGCCGCGTTGTGAGATACCACGGAATTCCAAAACTTTTACCATTGAGCGTACTGGCTTTCCAAATGTTGGGTAAATAGGTCGAACGCACTTGTTGGGGAATATTGGTATCTAAGTCTAACCAAGCATTTCGTCCTGCTAGTTGGGAGGCGAAATCTGGGTTGAGGTTAACAACATCAGGTGGCGTTTTTGCAGAGACAGCTGTTAAAATTTTGTTCTCCATAGCTGCCCAAGGCACATCAACCCAGTTAACTTTTACACCTGGGTTTTGTGACTCAAAATTAGAGATTAGTTTTTGAAAGTAGTCGGTAAATTGAGGTTGGAGTTGCATTGTCCAAAATTCAATGTTTGCTCCTGCTGTTGCCGACTGTTGTTTACTTGTGTCTACATTTGCTGTACTGCAACTAACAATCCAACTGGTTAATATACCAATTATTGCCCAGGCAGCTAGTTGTTGAAATTTTCGTAATCGAATCATTTTACCAGTATTTTCACCCTTGATATAAATGAAAAGCTTATGCAGAATTAACGAGATTATAGGCTAAATCAATTACCCGTAGAGACGCAATATATTGCCTCTACAATTTAAATTTTCAATTTTTAGTAGTCCGGCGGAACTGTGGTGAAAAGCTTCAATAGTCTGTTTGGCAAATCTAATAAAGGGGTTGGCATCGAACTTGCACCAGAACGGGTGAATATAGTTCAGTTACGCAAGCAGCGCCAAGGCTTGAAATTGGAATCTTTGACATCTGTACCAGTTCCAGAAGGTGTGGTGACAGATGGTCAAATCACTGACCCCCCAGCAATGGCGCAAATCATCCAGCAAGGGCTGGCTGAAAGTAAAATCAAGGCTTCTCGTGTTGCGACTGGTGTACCTGGACGAGATTCTATTGTACGTCTCATACCAGTGCCATCTGAATTGGATGACAAAGAATTGCGGGAAATGGTGTTAAACCATGAAGCCGGATTGTACTTACCATACCCCCGGGAAGAAGCTGATGTAGATTATCAAAAACTTGGGTACTTTGTAGATGAAGATGGCATTGAAAAAGTACAGGTATTATTAGTTGCAACTCGGAAGGAAGTAACAGATACCTATATTAGTACTTTTGAGCAAGCAGGTTTACAAATTGATGTTTTAGAGATTAATAGTTTTGCGCTGATTCGGACAATTCGTGACCAATTGCGACAATTCGGGCCACAAGAAGCGGTGGTACTGGTAGATATTGAGTTCGACAGTACAGAAATCGCCATTATTGTGAACGGAGTACCGCAATTCTCGCGCACTGTACCTATCGGTACTTATCAATTGCAAATGGCAGTAGCTAGAGCAATGAGTTTACCCGCATCACGGGATATGGAACTGTTGCAGGGAATGACTATTCCCGCTACGCCTATGGATGGTGGACAAACTGGGGTGACGGGAATTAACCCTGGGATGGCAGCAATGATGAGAGTTTTGGGTGAACTCACAGATGAATTGCGTCGTTCTATCGATTTTTATCTCAATCAAAGTGAAAATTTGGAGATAGCGCAGATTTTATTAGCTGGGCCAGGGGGTGGACTGCAACAGCTAGATGAGTTTTTCACGCAACGCTTAAGCTTACCAACTATCCAAATAGATCCTGTAGGGGCTTTGTCTCTAGAAATCGATGAACAAAAATACCCAGGTATACAACGCTCTGGCCTAGGAATTATCCTCGGCTTGGGGATGCGGGAGGTATAACAGTATGTATAGTCTAGATATTAACTTTCTTAAAGACCGCCCAATTTATCAAAATAAGAGTGAAAAAAAAGGTGGTAATAAACTTCAACCTGGTGATACCAGACCAATTATTTTAGGAGCAGGCTTAGGCTTATGCTTACCTATTGCAGCTGGGGCTGGTTGGTGGATGCTGCAAATGAAAAATGGCGAACTAGAGCAGACAGTATCACAACTAGAACAACAGGTCAAGCAATTAGATACAGAAATTGGCAACATTGACAAAATTAAGGATGAAACGAACGCAGTTAAAGCAGAAACCCAAAGTTTGGTGACTGTATTTGACGAGATTCGTCCTTGGTCAGCAATGTTACAAGATTTGCGCGATCGCATTCCAGGCTCAGTTCAAATTGAGAACGTTGAACAATTACCGCCTACGCCAGGACTACAAGGAAAACCCTCACCTAATCCAGCTGGTGGGATCAAAATTAGTGGATTAGCTCGCTCGTTTAACGATGTCAATGATTTTTTATTAAGTCTGCAACAGTCTCAATTTTTAAAGTCTTCCGAAAGCAAGATTATTTCAGCAAACTTAGTAGATGTCCCACTACCGCCGTCTGCATCTACATCTCAAGTTATCGTTAAACCGCCACAAGTAGTTAAATACACTATCCAATCGAGTTTAAGTGATGTTCCCGCTTCTGAATTAACTCGGGAGTTAGAGCAAAAAGGCACGGTAGGACTAGTAGCTCGAATTCGCACTATGCAACAAACAGGAGTCATCCCAAAATGACGCTGAGTGAAGATATCAATTTTGCAGACCAAGGTGGGGAATTTGATTCAGGCGCGTCACCCTATCCTGTGATTTTTGGCATTAGCTTTACCCCAAAAATCATTGGATTAATAGCTGGAGTAGTAGGACTGGGGGGAGCTTTGTTTATCGTTCTCAACCTGGTGATGCCTGCTTGGGAAAACTATCAACAGCAGCAAGCAAAAACTTCAGATTTGCAAGGTCAAATTGACCAAAAAAAAGCCATCATCAAACAGGTAGATAAAGTAAAACAAGACTTAGCCCAGGCAAAACAACAAAAAGTTCAAGTTTTGGGTTTATTTGCTGATGAAAAGACTTTAAATACTTTGTTATTGGATTTAAATCGCTTAGTTGAGTCTGGTAATACTCAAGTTCCGCCGAATGCTGTCAAAGCCAAACTCCAGAAGTTTACCCCAGCGACAGAGACAGCCGAACCAGTGATAGATGGCTCTTTAGGTACAGGAGTGAATGGCAAGCTCAAAAGTCTAAACATTAATGTCGAAATTGTCGGCACTTATGAACAAACACAATCTATTCTGCGTAATATAGAGCGTTTACAGCCTTTATTAATAGTTAAAGATTATCGATCTGTATTGTCTCCTGTACAAAATAGTAACCCAGCAGGTAAATTAGTACGCCGAAGAGGGCCTGCACCAATTACTACATCCTTTCAACTACAAGCTTTAATCCCAATGACACCAGAAGAAATCGCGGCGGTGGCTGCTAAAGCGGCTCCGAAGAAGTAGTGAAAGTACGGAGTGAAATCTCAAATAGTGTTGCTTAAAAATGTTGATAAAGTGAGGAATGAACGTGAAACAGCTTCACGGTAATAGCTTAATATTGGGTGCTGCTTTGACATTTTTAGCAGCTCAACCAGTGTGGGCGCAGGTTACTCAAGTTAATGAAGTCAAGCTAAATCCTGTTGATGGTGGTATTAGTGTTGTTTTAAAAACATCTTCAGGTTCTCGCCCCCAAGTATTCACCACGAAACGAGGGAAAGCTTTAGTTTCGGATATTATTAACGCCCAACTGCGCCTGCCTCAAGGTAAGAGTTTTCGGCAAGACAACCCAGCACCAGGAATTGCGTCTGTTGAGGTTACTCAGTTGGATGCTAATAGTATTCGGGTCATAGTCACAGGTAGTAACAATGCACCCAGTGGTCAACCTGTGGCGCGCAAAGATGACAGAATTACTCTGGCTTTTACACCATCGGCAGGTACTACAGCATCAGTCCCAACGCCGACAACACCAGCTGCGCCATCTACAAATGTGCCAGTGCCAGTTCAACCCAATCAAAAGCCAGATGTTCTCGTTCCTAACCCGGAAATTACTATTGATGGTAGACCTGCTCAAGTTGCTGGCCCTGGTCAACCAGCAAACCAAGCTCCGCCTTTTTTACCAAGAGCGGTTGCCCCGCCAGTAGGAGATATTGCAGTTTCGACTACAGATGCATCGCCGAGTGTAATTGATTTAGGAACACAAGAACGTGTTCCTAGACTGGTGTTAAGAGATGCACCAGTACGCGAGGTTTTGTCTTTGTTGGCGCGTGCGGCTAATTTGAACTTGGCTTATATCAGTTCAGACCCATCAGGTCAGCAAGCTCCTGCTAATGGACAGGCAGGCCAAACAATTTCTTTGGATATAGAAAACGAGCCAGTGCAAGATGTGTTTAACTATGTCTTGCGTTTGAGTGGTTTAGAAGCTAACCGTAATGGCCGTACAGTTTTTGTTGGGCCGAAGCTACCGAATTCTACCCGCGATGTTGTTGTGCGTAGTCTGCGACTTAATCAGGTCAATGTGGGTGTGGCGTTGAACTTTTTAGTGGGGATGGGTGCGGAAAGTGCAGTCAGCCGAGAAAGGCAGGTGACTAACGTAACTGCTATACCTGTAGGGAATGGTGCTACCCCAGTGACTCAAAGTCAGACAACTACAGAAACTAAAATTGAACGTCTATCACTGGAAGAGTCTAAATACACAACACCTTTACTACGAGGTCTACAGGCCTTAGGAGATGAACGTACTAATTCTATAACTTTGATTGGCCCGGCGAAACAGATTGATATGGCGATCGCACAACTAACTCAGTTAGATGTTCGTCGTCGTCAAGTGGCAGTTAACGTCAAGATTATCGATGTTAACCTTTTAAACACACATAACAGTAATACTAGTTTTTCCTTTGGTGTTGGCAACAACTTTTTTGTGAATGATGGTGGTGCGGCATCTTTTAACTTTGGTGGTTCTCGTCCAGCTACCAGTTCTGAAGCGGCAAGTAGTGTCACCAGTACACCAGTAATTAAAAACCCAATTACAGGAACACCATTTTTAGATCCTAATAATACTGTATCTATTCCCGGAACTAGCCCAGGTACGATAGTCGTAGATACCAACGGTAACATTACTAGAATTGCCAATCCTGGTTCGGCTACTTTCTATCAACCTATTGCACCTAGTGGAAATCCTTTACAACCGGGTTTTACTAGTATTACACCAGCAACAGACACAGTTATCACCAGAAACTCCGATGGCTCATCTACTGTTACCCAAGGTACTCTGGGTACAGCGACTACCTCTTTGCCGACTTTATACCAGTTTCCTAAACGTTTTCTAGCTAGTTTGCAAGCTCAAGTCACAAGTGGGAACGCCAAGATTTTGACTGACCCGACTTTAATTGTCCAAGAAGGTCAACAAGCTCTTGTCAACTTAACCCAAGAAGTAGTAGGAAACATTACTATCCAAACTACTGACAATGCAGGTGGTTCGAGAACCGAAAGACAAGTGGATAAACAAAAAGTTGGCTTAACTTTAAACGTCAAAATTGAGCGAATTGACGATAATGGATTTGTCTCTTTATCGGTTGCGCCTACTGTCAGTTCACCCTCAGGTTCTGCAGATACAGGAAATGGACAAATTATTTTAGTTTCTGAACGCTCTCTTACTTCTGGCTTGATTCGTTTGCGTGATGGTCAAACATTAATTCTCTCAGGTATTATTCAAGACCAAGATAGAGTTAGCGTCTCTAAAATTCCTATCTTAGGTGATTTACCACTGATTGGTTCGCTGTTTAGAAAAACCAACAAGAGTAATCAACGTAATGAGGTAATTGTGTTGCTCACACCTCAAGTGATGGATGATTCGGAAAATTCTTCTTACGGCTATAACTATACTCCTAGCCCAGAGGTACGGCAAATTCTTGAGCGCCGTGGCTTAAGTTTACCTAAGCGATAAGTTTTGTGTTTTCCAGTGTGTAGAATCAATTTACTTTTTAGGGACGCAGTAACGCTGTGTCCCTATTTATTTGAATAATTAAGCTGCAATCGAGGCTCTATCTCGTTGACGGGCATCGACGACTAAAATTAAGCATAAAGCTGCGATCGCAGCTTTTTGCCATTCATTTCTTACCTTTGTATCTTCTACCCCATCAAATAACTCTACTAAACTAGGAACAGAAGCTTCTAAAGCCGGACGAGGTACTGAGACTACAACTGGGTATGAACTATTATCTACACCTTGCGCCTTGGGGAGTCGCATCAGGATAAAATGTAACAATTGCCTTATCTTTCCTGACAAAAACTGTAGGAAAAGTTACTTTTGTGTCTTGGTCAAGGACATTATAAATACAGGCTCCTTCTTTATTGCCTTGACGCTTAAATGCTCTGGTTGCATCTGTGAGCATTTCTTCAGCATTGCTCAGATAGCCATAGCCTTTAATGACATCTGTAACTCTACTATTTTGTTGTTGAATTACTACTCCCATTGTGTAAATTACACCAGGTACAACTTCTTCTCGTCTGGAATTATTTGGTAGCCTACCGCCAATTCCTTGTTGTTGTAATTGTAAATATCTACCATAAAAATGTAAGCCACCAATATCATTAGCGTTATAGATTTCTCCACAAAAAATATGTGTAAATCCCCGTTGTTTAGACCATATATTGGTTAAATCTGCGAGAAATTGGTCTGGCTTGCGTCTGCCAGGACGTAGTTCTCCGTCACTGGCTTGCTGAATTTTTTGTAGTACCTGTGGGTGAGAAGATAATAATTGTTTAAATTGAGCCGGACTCACCTTTGTACCGATGGGGCCACAGGTTTTTAAAACAGCTTCATCAAAGGAATTGAGTGTTGGTGGTTTTGGTGTGATGTCTAATTTCTGTCCTCTGGGAAAGTGAACAGGAACTGGGTTATCAACATCGTCAAAAAATGGCAATAATTGATTAGATTGAGCCTGAGCAGAAACAGTATTTTGTAATCCTATAAAGCCAGTTAATACTAATATATGTAGGGAAGCAAGTAGTGTTACAGATGATATTTTTGTGTTCATAAAAGCAGTTTAGATGAAATTACTGAGATTTTTTCTAATGGCGAAAAGTTTGGTAATAAATGTGTGAGTGCTAGGTTTAATTTGAACAAGAATTGTGACAGATAAAGGACTAAAAAGCGTATTAATCACACTTACTAAAATCCAATATCTAGAGTGATCTGAGTTAACGCAAAACTACTGATATCATACCTCTATGCATCACTAAAAAACAGTGTATTTGCTGCTTACATTAGAATATAGCCTCAGTAATATAAAGTAGAACTTTTTAAAAGCTCATACTTTTTGAATTTTCCCCTAAAAAAATCAGACACTTTTATGATATCTAACAAAGAAGTGAAGAAATAAAATTGTCTAATTTTTTCGATAATTAAATATATATCTCCTAATGTTTGTAGTTATGCAACTTATTTGCATAATTAAAAATAAATCTCTGAATTTTCACAATTATTAGCTGGAAAAAATAACAATTTATGCCACGACAAATTGCGATTTTGGTGAAAGCGAAAGAACATTTATTTCAGACAGAATTGGTGAAATATGGCGTAGAGTCGGAAAAAGCAGCTAAATTAGCTTATATTCTAGCTTCAGAGCCGGAAAATCAATTTTTAACTAATGAAGAAATTCAAATTTTCACAGATGTTGGTCAAAAGTGGTTACTCACTGTAAAAAGCCACAAGCAAGAACGGTTATCACAAAAACGTAACTAATTAGATGAAGATGATTATGAAGTGAGATGACTATGAAACAACCTTCATTTTGGCGAGTTGTAGGTACTGATTATTGGTCTTTGTTGCTGTTTTTGCTAACTGTTGGTTGTATAGTTGCTTTCTTCTTTGTTGTAACGATTCCCCTGGCATTTTTATCAGGTTATTTTTTAATTAAACGCACTGCCATGATTCGTAATGTTTTTGAACATGGAGTGACAGTTACAGGACAATACGGTTCAGTTAAGAGAATAGTAGGTTGGGTGTAGCGATAGCGTAACCCAACAAAGTATGCGTCAATGTTGGGTTCCGTTCCTCCACCCAACCTACACCAGTCTAAGTTGTTGCCTTAACTGAACTGTATTGAGTTACAGGATTAATTACTAAAAAAAGATTTACCAGAGATGAAATATAAATAGAGACGCGAAATTTCGCGTCTCTAAAATTATAGAATGTGGGATAAGTTTAAACTTTTTTCAGCCAGCTAAACATTGCCCGTAAGTCTTTACCTACTGCTTCAATGGGATGTTCAGCTTCTTGACGACGCATAGCGGTAAAACCAGGTTTACCAGCTTGGTTTTCTAACACAAATTCTCTAGCAAATTGTCCTGATTGAATTTCGCGGAGAATTTTCCGCATTTCGGCTTTGGTTTGTTCGTTAACAACTCTAGGGCCGCGAGTGTAGTCACCATATTCTGCGGTGTTAGAAATGCTATCACGCATTGTGGCTAAACCACCCTCAACAACTAAGTCAACAATTAATTTGACTTCGTGCAGACATTCAAAATAAGCTAATTCTGGCTGATAACCAGCTTCAACTAAGGTTTCAAAGCCAGCTTTGATTAAGGCACTCAAACCGCCACATAATACTGCTTGTTCGCCGAATAAGTCGGTTTCGGTTTCTTCGCGGAATGTGGTTTCGAGAATACCAGCACGAGTGCCGCCAATACCTCTAGCATAAGCCATTGCGCGATCGCGTGCTTGACCACTGGCATTTTGATACACTGCAAACAACGCAGGTACGCCTTGCCCTTGTTCATAAGTCCGGCGCACTAAATGACCAGGGCCTTTGGGCGCAACCATCACAACATCAACATCAGCAGGTGGTAAAACTTGTCCAAAGTGAATGTTAAAACCGTGGGCGAAAGCTAAAACATTTCCAGCTTCTAAACTAGGTTCAATTTCGTTTTTATAAACTGTTTTTTGAACTTCATCCGGTAACAAAATCATGATGAAGTCAGCCGCTTTAGCAGCATCGGCGACATTCTTCACGGTTAACCCAGCAGCTTGGGCTTTTTCTGCTGACTTACTGCCCGGATATAGCCCAACAATCACATTCAAACCGCTATCTTTTAAATTTAAGGCGTGAGCATGACCTTGGGAACCATAGCCGATAATAGCAATAGTTTTTCCGGCCAAAAGGTCTAAATTGGCATCTTCGTCATAGTACATCCGGGCCATAGAAGCATCTCCTGTCAGCAAGCATCTTCAATTATTTATTGGCAGGCTTTTGATCTTACCCCAAATTGAGTAACTAGAGATACATTATGGAAGATTGAATTTATAGTAGGGAAATGGGAACAGATTTTAACGCCCCTTGAAGTTTATTTCTGAAATTACGTTGCTTGATCGATTTTTTGAATTTCTGCTGGCGAAAGTTTAATATCAACGGCGCGTATCGAGTCTTCAATGCTGGAAATTTTGCTGGCGCCAGGAATTGGTAAGATACTGGGTGATTTAGAACGTAACCACGCCAACACAATACAGTATACCGATACACCTTTGGCTTTGGCTAGTTGGGCGATCGCTGCAATATCTTGCAAATCTTGATGGCGACGACGGCCACCAAAAGGACTCCAAGGCAAAAAAGTTAATCCTTCTTGTTCACAGTAGTGCAACACACCATCAGTTTCTGGCTGTCTTTGCCACGGGCTATATTGATTCTGCACTGAAACAATATCCACCACATCCCGCGCCTTTTTAATTTGTTCTACCGAGAAGTTAGACACACCCACAAACCGAATCAAACCTTTATCTACGGCTTCTTTGACAGGTGCAAGGGACTCCTCAATAGTATATTGCGGATCTGGGGAATGATATTGCCACAAATCGATAGGTGTTTTGCCTCCCAAAGCCTCAAAGCTGACACGAATAGTCTCACGTAGATGTTGTGGGTTGCCATTATTTACCCAGTTACCATTGGGACGCATCAAACCGCCTTTGGTGGCGACAATTACATGACTTACATCACCTTGATAGCTAGTAAGTGCTTGATGAATTAATTTCTCGTTGTGGTGCTTATCTGATTCATCCTTGCAGTAAGAGTCAGCCGTATCAATAAAGGTGATACCTAAATCTAAAGCCCGATGAATAACTTCAATTGATTGGGCTTCTGGAGGACGATTATATACCGACATCGGCATTCCACCCAAACCAATTGCACTGACAAATACACCTGTTTTTCCTAGTTGTGTTGTTTCCATCTTTTAGTTTTTGCTGACTACATTATTACTTATATAAACGGGTCAGGCATATTTTGGTATTCATCTAGAGATAGGGATATAATTCACGCACAGGCGCAGAGAGTCTAATAATTAATCACAAACTAAATTCTGCGGCATCATCTTCATCAACACCTACAGTTTTACCTACCGTTGTAGGCTGGAATTGAGAACCATGAATTAATTCTTTAAATGACATTTGAGGATTTTGATGCAGGATATTTAATACACTAATAAAATCCCGCACAATTTCACCGGGCGTTAGTAAGGCTTCTGCACCTAATCGGTTAACAATTTCTTGTAAAAACTCTTGTAATTCTTTATTATTTAACGGCTTTTCTGTACCGTAGTGAGTTGTATGAATTTCTGTGAGACGTTGTAAAAGTGTCGAAATTTCTACTTGACTCAACGGGTTTAATCGAATTACAGGCCCTAAAAACTCTTGAACATTAGCTTGGGTGGCAAAGCGGCTTTCTTTTGTGCGTCTACGCCATGCTTGATCGGCAAATAAACCTCTATTTTGGTCTTCTAAAAACTTAGTTGTCCCACCTATAAAAATACCTAAGTGCTCGGCTTTGCATTGCATCGTATCGTTAAACATTGCTAGCAGTCTATTGTAATTCTTTTCTCTGGTAACTGTAGTAGAGATTTGATATAAATTTACTGCTTCATCCAATAAAACTAAAAGACCTTTGTAACCTATTTCTGCCACAAATTTGCCTAATAATTTAATGTAATCGTACCAACTTTCATCATCAATAATTACACGTACACCCAAAGCTGCTTTGGCTTCTGTTTTGGTGTTAAATTCTCCACGTAACCAACGCAATGCTGCATTTTTTAAATTATCGTCATCTAACCGATAACCACGCCAATAAGCAATAATGACGTTACCAAAATCAAACCCGTGAACTAAGTCTTCAATATAGTGAACTACTTCTCTAATTTTGGCTTCAACTTGGTCATCAAACCCCTCATCAGTAGGGCGTAAATTTGTTTCTTTAGCAACTTCTTGCTGAATTTTATTAATCCAACCTTCTAAAATTGAGACTATTGCACCACCATCAGGACGAGTTTTGGTGGAAAGATGACTCATTAATTCTCTATAGGTTGCTAGACCTTCATTGTTACTACCTGCGAGGCGGCGTTCATAGGATAAATCAGCATCAGCTACTACAAAACCTTGCTCCATTGCACGGTTGCGAATCATTTGTAGAATAAAGCTTTTACCTGAACCATAGTTACCAATAATAAAGCGAAATGCTGCTACACCTTCTGCAATGTCATCGAGGTTTTGTATCAGGCTTTTAAGTTCATTTTCTCGACCGACTGCTATATGTTCAACTCCTAATCTTGGTACTACTCCCGCACCGAGGGAATTAATTAAAGCAGTGGAAATTTTCTTCGAGATTTTGAGCTTTGCCATGTATTTCACTTTACCGGAGGTTGAATGCAGAGGCATATAGAGTTATAGCTATGTATATGCCCAGTTACTCACCATTTTACGATAGCAGACTTTAATTTGATGAGGCAGGTCTACCCATGAGGTCTTGATACATAGCAAGCATTTTTCTGACGTTGGCTTGATGTTCTTGATAAATTTCGGGTGTGTCTTCACCTGGCTCAATGATTAATTCCCCAAGTGCATCATTAGCACGTTCATTAATAGAGTCGATTAAGAGATTGGGCATTGTAATATTGGCTTCGGCAATCTGTTTAATTATAGCTTTGGGATTATCTTCTTGAATAATCGCTCGGAGAACTTCGATTTCGTGACCTGGTAATTTTTCTAACAAATTAGTCCATTCTTCTGGTAAATTTTCATTGATTTCTTCTGAAGGTGCAATTAAGTCAGCAAAGGGAAATAATTCAATTTCATCTTCCGTTGCAATATTGTCAGCGATATTTTCTAAATTAAAAGTTTCTGTTTGTTGTAAGAGTTCCCAAACTTGATTTTGCAATAAATCGCGTTCGCTGTGGAGAACTGAAATCTGTCCGGTTAATTGTTGTAATTCTGATTGTTTGGCGGCGATTTGGTGATTTAATTCTGTAATATTATTGACAATAATATTTTTTTCTGTATTGGTATTGGTTAATATTTGATTTTGTTGGCTAATTAGAATTTCTAGTTCTTGAATTTCAATTCTCAATTCATACATTTTTTCTTCGAGTTGAGGTTTTAGCCGTCCAAGCAAAGTTAAGCTGTTATCAATTTCTGCTTTGTCTTGTCGCAGTGTCTCAATTTGTGTTTGTAACTGGGCCATTTCTGCCCGGAGAACATTACTATTTAGTTCTAATCGGCGTTTTTCTGCTGTCAGATTAGCACAACTATTACTGAGGTCGGTGTGAGTTTTTTCTAGTGTTTGAATGGTATTTTTAAGGTTGTTAGCTTCGGTTTCTAATTGTTTTTTTTGGCTAGCGCAATTACCTAACTCTCGATGCAGGCTGTCTCGTTGGTTACGAGATTCATTAATTTGATTTTGTAATTGCTGCGACTCGGCATAAATTAAACTACGATGCTCTTCGATTTGTTTAATTTCTCGATAAATGCGATTTTTTAATGCTTCTTGCTCTTTGATACGTTTACGCAGTGTTAATAGTACTAGCATTTCATGGTTTCTCCGCCGTTTATCGACAAATAACGCCGCGGCATAAGTAGCTAGTACACTAATTATAGCTGTGAGAAAGGCTCTACCAAAATCCCAGTTGGGAACGAGGCTGAGACCAAAACTGACACTAAAGGCAACTATGCCCAAGAGAAATCTATTACTTAGTATTACTGCTTGCATATTGCTGGTTTTTAGCAAAGTAAATCTCATGCGGAATTCATCATTAATCAGATTGATTGTTAGTTGGATTCAAGAGGGACATATCTGCTTTTAAAAAATCAATAAATTGCCTAGCGGTACGTCCAGAACGACCATTATGACGAGTTGCCCACTGTAATGCTTGATATTCTAAATCTTCTGGGCTGATATTGATTTTAGCTTGTGCTGCTAAATGACGAATAATTGTTAAATATGTCTGTTGATTTGCTGGCTCAAAGGTTAGGGTTAAACCAAAGCGATCGCTAAACGATAATTTCTCTTGCATGGTATCCCAAGCATGGACTTCTTCGTGGTCTTTGGGTGCGGGTCTATCAGCAAAATACTCCCTAATTAAATGGCGACGGTTAGAAGTAGCATAGACAACTACGTTTTGTGGTCTGGCGGTTAAGTTACCTTCTAAAACTACTTTCAAGGCTTTAAAGGCATCATCATCTTCTTCAAAGGATAAATCATCTACAAAGATGATGAATTTTTGTGGTAAACCGCGTAACTGTTCTACAATTTTGGGTAAGTCTTGTAAGTCAGATTTTGTGACTTCTAATAAGCGGAGGTTGCGTTCTCCGTACTCGTTCAATAAGGCTTTGACTAAGGAAGATTTGCCGGAACCGCGACTACCATAAAGTAATACGTGCAGTGCAGTTTCACCAGCTAATAAAAACTCGGTATTTTTCAATAAAGCATCACGCTGCCATTCATAACCTACCAATGTACCCAGCTTAATGGGGTCAGGGTGAGGTATGCCGATAAACTGTCCACTGTGCCAACGCAAGGCGCGATATTCGGCAAATATCCCTGCACCAAATTTGCGGTAATAAGTGGCTAACTCTGGTACTGCATCAGCCCAGTTTTCCCAATGTTGTAAATAAAAGGTTTGTTGAGTGTTGACATCCTCCTCATTGTGTTCTTGATACCAGACAACAGGGGATACAGGTAAATGTGCTACAGCTTGCACCCACTGGCTTAAACAAGCACTGCTGCATTCATACAAGCTTTGTAATATATGTAAATCATTCTGGGCTGCGGCTACTAAAGCTGGCGGTAACTCCTGAAAGTCTTTTTGTTGCGCTTGTTGGCTAAAAGGATTTTCACAAAACAGTATTTGCGAAATTAAATAGTCTTCCCAGTTTTGATTTCGCGCTGCCAAGGCGTGAAAGTAATTCCCATAGGCTTGAAGACAGCCTCTAGCATCGGCATCAGTGTAACGTATTGCTTGCAACAGTTCTAAAAAAGCGATCCCGGCTTCGCTCTGGAGAACAGATTGGTAGAGTAAAAGAGATGCTGCTTGACGCTGGAGGAATTGAACCTGGGTATAGGATGAAGGACTTGCCGTTGGCATCGCTGAAATATCCATCAATCAACAAGGTGATGTAGCTCAATAGCTATGGTAAATTGTCTGCCGACCTTGGCAGGAAAGTCAAAATCTACATAGGGCTTAACAATGAATTTAGGTATAATTGCTGCTCTTGCCTACGGCATCTTAGCAATTGTTGGTGGCATCATTGGTTATGTTCAGGCTCGTAGTCAGGTTTCTCTAATTAGTGGTATTGTTAGCGGTTTGTTATTGATTTTAGCTGCTTACTTTCAACTCCAAGGGCAAAGCTGGGGGTTGATTTTGGCTGCTGTGGTAACTGGTGTTTTGGTAGTTGTGTTTGCTGGAAGGTTAGCGAAGACACGTAAATTAATGCCAGCCGGGTTGATGACTGGTTTAGGTGTTTTGGCACTGGTTGTAATGGTGCATCAGCTTTTGGTACTGTAATCTTTGATAGTACATTTATATTATTTTACATCTGTGGCGATCGCTAGTACAACAAGGCAAAAGTAAAAAGAAACAATACACATATCTTGCACGCCTGCGACTGAAGTCGCGGCTACACAGACAAAACCCGCCTGCGCGGGTTCCAAACCCTTGATATTGAGTTAGTCCGCATAGGCGGACTTCGTTTGTATAGCCGCGAATTCTATTCGCTGGGGCTAGGTGCAAGATGTGAAAATAGTAAGACCACAAACCTTTTAGCAACTTCAGATGGTCACTGAGCTTTGTCGAAGTGTGGTCTGTTTATTTCCGCCAACCTGTACTAGTAAACAAAAGCTTAGATTAAATTTTTGCGATCGCGTAAATGTCATCAAATAATAATATTTGATGATAGAAAATTCATTATCTTCTTCTAAACCATCCGGTTTTGTTAATTAACTAATGATAAATAAAAATAATATTGCATCTTAATGATTGCAGTTTTGGGTAGAACCGCGAGTTTAGCTTTTGAATAGCCAGGGATTTTCTGCTTGGACTCGGCTGCGAATGCAATTAATTTCTACAAAGATTTTTTTAGAGTGATTTTAAATGTTGACTGAGTAATGAATACTCATATTTTGCTATAGCATTTGTATTTAATTTATCAAATTAAAATTGATTTGAAAAAAAGTAACTATTACAACACTAATACTTAATCTTGGTGAATAAATCAAACAATCAAATATTTGCATTTAAAACTAGTATTTTTTCAAGAAAACATAAATATGTTTTTTGCCATTATGGCAGTTTTAGATTTCATAAATAATGTATTAGTAATTTATGCACAAAATTACTTATATCCAGGCACTTACAGCACTCTACTTAAACTCGCAAAGTAAAAAATATTCTGACAGTAATTAATTGATTTTCTCAGCAGTTTTACGAGTAGGAAATAATATATGTTATTATCACTATCTTCTCAAAATGTTATTCAGTATTTGCAAGCAGCAGGACTGTGTAGCTTAGAAGATGGCATAACAGATAAGTCTGAGTTGCCAGGAAGTAGCAAAAAGAATTTCAATTTAAGAGTGACTTTGGCAGATAATCACAAACTACTCATTAAGCAAGAAAATCGTTTAGCTAATGAGAATCATCCCCACGAATTTTTTAATGAGTGGCTATTTCAGCAACTACTGAGCAAGTTTCCTGTGTTAGGTAATATTGAAGCGATCGCATCATTAGTAGTACATTATGATGCAGAAAATTATATACTTGTCCGCAATTATTTAAGTGACTATCTCGCACTCCAAGATTTTTATCAAAATCATCATCTTTACCCAGTAGAAATTGCCACAGCTATCGGTACAACAATAGCAAGTTTACATCGCGCGACTTTTCAACGCCGAGAATATCGGGATTTTATGTTAACTGCACCTGAAGGAATGTTTCGCTATCATTTTTACAACCCCGCACAGGGTATAGAATCACTTACTCCCGAGATTTTTGGTGCAGTTCCTGAAGAAGCATTACAATTTTATACTTTCTATCAAAGATATGAGAGTTTAGAATCTGCGATCGCAGATTTAGCTTATGAATGGCAACCATGTTGTTTAACTCACAATGATTTGCAATTAAACAATATTTTGTTACATTCTCGCTGGGATAAATTAGATAATTGTCTAGTAAAATTAATCGATTGGGAAGCTTGCGCGTGGGGAGATCCCGCATTTGATTTAGGAACTTTAATCGCTAGTTACCTCAATATTTGGCTGTCTAGCTTGGTAGTAGATCCTATCTTAGATTTAGAAGAATCCTTACAGTTAGCAATCACACCCCTAGAAATTATTCAACCTTCATTGCTAGCTTTAATCCAAGCATATTTTCAGGAATTTCCGGCAATATTAGAACATCGGCAAGATTTTATAGCACGAGTCATTCAGTTTGCTGGACTAGGATTAATTCATCAATTACAAGCGAAAATTCAATTTCAACAGCAATTTGATAATGCTGATATGTACGCGCTACAAGTCGCACAAGACTTACTCACTACCCCTGATAAATCTGTAGCCACTATTTTTGGCGTTTCTGAATCAGCTATTGTGGTAACTATGGCAGAACCGCATCAAATTTATCAACCCCAAAAAGAGCAAAAATTAATTCCTTTATACTACACAAAGACTCGTCTCCGTGGATGCTAAAACTTACTCATTTGTCATTTTACTTAGTAAAAATGCAGTAGCCTAAAGTATAAAATTTCATACTTCATACTTCATACTTCATACTTGTTTCATGCCAAACTCTACCAACCAACTGTTAAATTCTCTCGTTGATATTGCTAGTAATATCCAGATTGAATCTAACTTTTCAATTCACCATCCTCATTACCAACCGTTTGCTCTACCTGCCAATGTAGCAGACAGATTTCAGCAGAATTCTCCTGTTTTAAAACAGAAATATCTTACTTTGTTACTGCGTAATTTCCTTTATGGTATTTATTACAATGGGTCTTTACAAAGCACTTTAGCTGTCAATACAGAAACATCTCATGGCTTAGGAAATCAAAATTTAGGAATTGATTGGGAATTTTACGAACAGCTACACACTCACAACCACGGTAAAGGATATTTTGACTCTAGTTGGCAAGTTTTACGTCAAGAACCTGATGGGAGTATGGCTGTAACTAAAGGTGGTTTAACATTATATGTTGAGCCAGATTGCCATCTTAAACCTAATAGTAAATCTGCTAAACCTGGTGATTCCGTTGCAATTTGGATGCCAAAAAATCATCTGCAAAATGGTTGTTATGTGGCGGTGAGTGATGTGGGACAAGAACAACAAACCCTAGATACAGATTTGGGGATAGGGCGGATTTATTTTAATATTACGGCAACAGGGGCGATCGCACTTATGGATACCCTCACGCAGCAACTCAACAAAGCCACTCTGCCGTTTACTTTTCAAGTGCTATATAATCCTTGTGCTTACGGACGTTACGACTCAGGAATACTTTATTTTGAGCGGGAAGATTACCCAGCAATTCATCAAATTCTTCAGGCTGTATATGCAGAATTTCAAGCTGATTTTCAGCCAGAAATTCCCTTATTCACCAAGTTTTTAGCTCCAGGTTTGAGTTTAGCTGAAGAACCCATCCAAAAATTTGCTGCACAAGAAAGTTTCGGGATGAACCGTTGTCAAATTGTTGCTCATGCTTTGTTAGAAGTTTGGCAAAAAGGTAAGGATGCAATTGAGGAGCGGATGAAATCTATTGAAAAACACTTTGAAATGAACTCAGTTGACTTGCAACGTCCTTATTTAAATCCTAGTTCTGACGATATTTACTACCCCTTAAATTAAGTAGGAATTACGTAAAAACTTTCTTCAACTTTGATTACTCTGTGTTCTTTGCGTCTGGAGTGGTTAATTTTTGATTAATTTATGTAACTTCTGTAACTTTTATATTTACAGTAATATGATTTTGGATGGCAGGCTATAAGCCTGCTATTTTGTTTTTTAATTTTTCATTTAAAAAATATGCCTTTTACCTATAACCGTACCGTTCACTTTGCTGACACTGATGCGGCAGGTGTAGTTTTTTTTGCTAAAGTTTTGAGTATTTGTCATGAAGCTTATGAAGCGTCTATTGCAGTTTCAGGAATTGATCTTAAGGATTTTTTCACTCATCCTTTAGTGGCTTTTCCTATTGTTCACGCTAATGTTGATTTTTTTCGTCCTATGTTTTGTGGAGATGAATTAAGTATTAATTTAATTCCTCAAAAATTAGGGGTTGATAAGTTTGAGATTGCTTATGAAATTTTGATTGCTGATGTACTAGTTGCTAAGGCAATTACTCGCCATGTTTGTATTGATGTGAAAAGTAGAATTAAGCAAGAATTAACTCCGGAAATTTCACAGTGGTTGGCAGCGAACCGCAGAGACGCAGAGGGCGCAGAGAGAAGAAAATCGCGTGAGGCAATGTAAGTTAATTGGGGATTTGAGAGGAAAAATTAAGTAGTATTTTTTACTCTTCACTTTGGCTTTTTTCGACTAATTGGTCTAACTCAAACTGCATCTTACTCACAACTATGTTGTAGCATTGATCAACATAAGCGCGATCGCTTGCGGCTTCTCTACCGTAACGTTCAAAAACAATTGGTGGGCAAACTTGTGTGTGAATAGTTACCGGGAAGGGAATATTAGGCAACGGGCCAATCGCTAATCCCCAAGGCCAACCTAAATAAATTGGAAATACTACCGGATCGATATTCAACAACCAAGGCATTCCTAACTCATGGAGTCGATGCACATTTTTGTAAATATCTGCCAAAACAATTAATGTATCATGCGCCCCTGTGGAAATTACAGGCACAATCGGCACATTTTCTCGCAGTGCCAACTTGATAAAACCTTGCCGCCCGGCAAAATAAATTTTATTTCTTAAAGAATGGGGTCGAAATACATCTTCGGCTCCGCCTGGGTATACCAAAACACTTGCCCCAGAACGTAACGCAGTGTAAGCCATCTTAGGATGAGCCATGATTGCACCCGTCTTGGCAACTAGTTGAGCCAGTGGCGGAACAACTTCCCATACTCTAGGATGCATCAAACCATAAACAGGTTGTTCCACACCGAAGCGTTGAAACCAGTCGTACATCATCATCAACATATCAGGCGCAGACAGTCCACCATTATGAGAACCAACAAACAGGACTTTTTGATCAGGTTGGATGTGATGCCAACCACTAGTTTGCACCCGAAAATAATAATGATAGAAAAAGCCCAATAGGGGCATTATAGATTTGATAAAGTTTGGGTCTCGCTCATCTAAAGACCAACCGAGTTTTTTGTCCAATGTATGTTGCTTTTGTAACATGAAAAAATATTAACAGTATTTATAAAAGTCTGACTAGGGCTTTTTGATGTGGCAGAACCAGTAAGGTCAGTTTTACGCAGATCATCATTCAATTATGAATGATTCAGATGTTGCTACATACTGCTGGAAACGCTTTCCGCAGCTTCTAGATTAGAGATAATATCTCCAAAGCAGTAATTTCTATCATCTATGACTCAAGCCGTACCCAAGCTAGTAAACTTTGAGGAATTCGTTGATTGGCTGCCCGAAAATCCTGGGGTACGCTACGAACTACATAATGGAAATATTATTGAAATGGCGCAACCAGTAGGAGACCATGAGGAAGTTAAAGGTTTTTTGACAATCAAGCTGAGTGCTGCAATTGACCGATTAAACTTCCCCTACATTGTCCCTAATCAAGCTATAGTTAGACCTCTGGAGAAAGATTCTGGTTATTTTCCCGATGTGTTGGTGCTAAATCGTGCCAATCTGGCAAATGAAAAATTATGGAAAAAAGAATCTATTGTCAGTTTAGGCGCATCAATACCATTAATTATTGAAGTTGTCTCAACTAACTGGCGGGATGATTACCACTTAAAATATGCTGATTACGAAGAGATGGGTATTCCCGAATACTGGATTATAGACTATGCAGCGTTGGGCGGACGCAATTTTATCGGTAATCCCAAACAACCAACAATCTGTGTCTGTAATTTAGTGGATGGAGAATATCAAATCAACAAGTTTCGAGATAGCGATTCCATTATCTCCCAAACTTTTCCTGACTTGAATCTTACCCCAACCCAAATTTTCCATGCTGGTTTGGTGTAGCGGGGAAATTTATATTCAGCACTATGGTAAATACTCCGCCCCTGGGCGGTCTTTTAACTCAGCACCCAGCACTTTCAATTCAGCACTCTTCATATTCAGCAGGTTGTGATACGCTATCTGCGATGAGAGTATAAAGGTACTGAAAATGACTAAGCTCAGGGTGGGATTGCTGTTTGGCGGACGTTCTGGAGAACATGAAGTCTCGATTAGTTCGGCAAGGGCGATCGCAAAAGCGTTAAGTGCAGACCAAAATGCTAGTAAGTACGAAATTTTGCCTTTTTATATTCAAAAAGATGGTCGCTGGTTAGCAGGAGAAGCACCACAAAAAGTGCTAGTTTCCGGTCAACCCTTACTAGAATCGCCAGACTCGGCAAGCCCCGAACATAATCAACTAACAAACGCCCAAAGCCAAACCCTCGGCCGTTGGCAATCTCCTTCCCAAGTTGCAGAAGTGGATGTTTGGTTTCCCATTCTCCACGGCCCCAACGGAGAAGACGGCACAATTCAAGGGTTATTGACGTTAATGCAAGTTCCTTTTGTGGGTTCTGGGGTGTTAGGTTCAGCGTTAGGGATGGACAAAATCGCTATGAAAATGGCATTTGACCAAGCTGGATTACCTCAAGTTAAATATAAGGCGTTAACCAGAGCGCAAGTTTGGTCAAATCCTTGTGTATTTCCCAAGCTGTGCGATGAAATAGAAGCGACATTGGGCTATCCCTGTTTTGTCAAACCTGCTAACTTAGGTTCATCAGTAGGTATTGCTAAAGTGCGATCGCGTTCTGAATTAGAAACTGCCCTTGACCAAGCCGCCAGTTACGATCGCAGAATTATTGTTGAGGCGGGAGTTGTCGCCAGAGAAGTAGAATGTGCCGTATTAGGTAACGACCAACCACAAGCTTCTGTTGTCGGTGAAATTACCTTTGACAGCGATTTTTATGATTACGAAACTAAATATACCGAAGGTCGAGCCGATTTATTAATTCCTGCACCGCTTCCCGAGAATATCAGCCGTCAAATTCAAGATATGGCTTTACAAGCTTTTGCGGCAGTGGATGCAGCCGGATTAGCTAGAGTTGATTTTTTCTACGTGGAAGCCACAGGCGAAATATTAATTAATGAAATTAATACATTACCCGGTTTTACAGCTACGAGTATGTATCCCCAACTTTGGGCTGATAGCGGCGTACCCTTTACAAAATTAGTCGATAGATTGATACAACTAGCTTTAGAAAGACATTCTCCGGTTGGGCAAAAGCAAGAAATATAACACTTACCTATGACATCGGCTAAATACCCAGTCTCTAGCCTCTAACCCCTAACCTCTAACTGTGTCCCTAGGCAGAAATAACTATAGTGATTTTGGATCATGAATTCTTTATCTGCCTGACTCACAAATTGGCTAAAAGTACTGATTTGAGCGAAAAAGTGAGAATTTTATCGCTTCAGGTTTACAAAAAAGCTACTTTATACCAAAATCTGGCTACGGATACTGGATAAGTAACTCCTCAAGTACAATCATGGGACGAGAAGGGTACTAACTGGAAAGCGATCGTGGAAAAAAGTCAAAGTGTAAACCATGAGCCAACCCAACTGATAGAACCCAAACCAGAACCGACGAAAAGTCAATTGGGTTCCAAAGGTCGCTCAAATATTGTGATTTATCTACTAACACAGCAACCTTGGCTGTTGTTAGTGGGATTATTTACTGCAATGCTTGGTACAGCGACTGTGGCATATTACAGCCTTAGTCATGTTGGTGGCGTAGAACAGGCACAATCAGAACCACTGCCTGTGATAGTAGAAGAACCAGTAATAACTGAACGTAGCAATCCTACACCGTTCTGGATGGTGATGGCGATCGCACTCAGTTGTGGTAGTGGCTGTTATGTAATATTTCGGCTGTTTAACCGTCCTCAACAGCGTTACAAAGTTCTCAAACGCGTCACTCAACAATCTTTAAAACCCATCTCTCAACCAAGATGGGAGGTACAAACATCTAAGCCTTTGCCAGCGATGGCATCACTACAACCACTCAACCAAACTAAAACTAAATCTCTCGTGGCGGTTTTGCCACCAGCACAACAATATCGTTTAGATAAAGGAAAAGAATCGCTAGCAGAGTTAATGGATATTCGCAAAGAACATTCTTTATCAACACTTTTACAAAAATACTAATGTAATTATCACATCATAACCATTAACTCTCAGGGTACAGGATTCTGTACCCTGATTAATTTGTAATCACACATAGCTGTATTAGCCAAGTTATTACAATATTTATACCTCCTAGAAAACCTGCCAAAATGGCAACATAGCTTAGAGAAACCAAGCTAAATTTATCAAAGATAAACGACTTCAAGGGTTTTGTTATCAGGGTCTACCAAGCAGCTACATTACCTTGTTAACTACCTAAAATGTATTTTCAACTATTGAATATATACATTAAGGATAAAATTTCAGAGTCATCATCTGAGACAGATTTATTAATTTATCAGGCTTGACATTTGCTGCAATAGGAAAATGTAAATTGTATAGACGTTACCGTTTTCTTACACTTAGCCCCCCTAAATAAAGGGTAGTGTCTGTACATATTCCTGTACGCTACAGCAGCGAATGTTGAGTGGGAGAATTAGGCGTTTGGTATGCCTACTCCCACTCTCTTTTTATTTTTGAAATGCCTAGATCCCTAACTGATAAAAAAATCACGATTTTAATAGGGATTAATACACTTTAAATGCTGACAACCCAAGTTTTGAGTCATCATTGCAGATAATTGTTCCGAAGATTGTCCATCAAGATTTAATTCTTGCTTTTCCTAAATGGATGAGCTTATCGAAGCTAGCAGACGATATATAACAGGTGATAGATAAAAGTTCATCATTTTCTGATTTACTCTTCCCTACCTAAAAATTTGTTTCCTGCAAAAACTCTACAATAGCCGCATTGATGACTTGCGCCGAACCAGTAGAAGCATCATGATAACAGTCAGACAAAATTTGAAACTTAGAATGAGCAATACATTGATGCAGTTTTTCTCCATGACTAGCAGGGAACCAACTATCTTTATCGCCCCATAAAATTAATGTGGGACATTCAATATCAGTTAGCTTGCTTTGAATCCTACTCAGCATATTTGGTTGATTTGCTTGTAGATTTTCAATTTCCTTGGCCGCTAGTTGTAAATCTTCAGCAACTTTTACTAAAGTTCCCGGCATTTCTACAAAAGGATAAGTTATCCAATAAACATCTTCTGACGATAAAATTGATGGGTCAAACAAGACTCTGCGTCTTTCAATTGCCATAATTTCTCTAACTATGGGTGCAACTAAATATGGCAATCGTAAAGAGTCTATTGCTTGTAATAACTCTATTGGTGTATGCGCCAATACTGACATAGCCCAATGGGGCAGACGTTCCGCAAAAATAGGTACATTAACTACTATTAATCGCGCAATTAAATCTGGCCTTTCTTCTGCCAAAGCTAAGGCAACTAATCCCCCTAAAGACTCGGCGACAACGACAGCAGGTTCATCACATAATTCTTGAATAATCCGTTCTAATTCTATTACTTGATGACCATCATGTTCCCGTCGATAACAGGGTTTTTCAGAAAAGCCAAACCCTTTAGCATCAAAACAAATAACCCGAAAATATTTAGATAGAGGGTCAACACTATAACGCCAGTTATAGCTCCAACTACCCATCCCGTGTAACAAAATTAAAGGCTTACCTGTACCTTTTTCTCCATAAGCAATTTGTACAGGATATCCTTGAGCATCAGTAATAATTAAACTTTGCCGCCCTTGAGGAAAAGTCGCTTGCCACCAATCTTTCATGCTTTTAATATTTCAATCTCTAAGCCCCAGTCAATATTCGCCACAATGCGCTAATTAATATTACTGGTATTGTAATTAAAACTATGCCTATTAATAATAGACTAAATAAAACGAATACGACAAACCACGTATCTGCTTTTTGAGTACTGCGGGGGCTTTTTAAGTGTTCTTCTAACAGCTTAATGTTATATTCATTAGCTTTCCACGCAAAATCAAACAAGTCTCCAGCTACAGGTAAACTCCCAACTAAGCTATCAATAATTATATTTAAAATCATTCTGCCTAAAGTAGCTTTAGGGGTGTTTAATCTTGCAGCTTCTAAAATAATATAGGCGGAAAATATTAATCCTAAAACATCACCACCAACAGGTAAAAGCCCTATGATGGGATCTAAACCCACACTAAATTCTGTACCAGGAATAGTGATGGCTTTGTCCAGCACTCTACTCAGTTGGCGCAGTCGCCTTAAGGTCAGTGCTTTAGCATCAGGCTCAATATGAGAAAACTGTGGGTAAGAATCAGGCATGAAAGCGATCGCTTCTTTTTGGTTGAACCGTTCAATATTTTACTGCTGTGGAGCAATTTGACAAGAGTTTGTCTTAATATTTAGTTTAATCAAAATTTCGTTCTGTTTCCGGCTGGGGAGCTTTTATCTGAGAATTGCGCATATCTTCACCAACAATCACGTTCATCTGGTCGCCGATAAGTAAAACCGCAGCACTCATCCATAGCCACAGCATTAAAACTATAAAAGTCCCGACAGTACCATAAACTTTATTGTAATTACCAAAGTTGGCGACATACAGCCGAAACAGCGCCGAAAGTATTGCCCAGAAAATAGCCGCTAAAATTGCCCCTGGCATAATTGGTGTGCCTGAATTCCATACACTAGGGCCGTAGCGATAAATAAAACTAAAAGTAGCAGCAACAATACCTAAAGTTACAGGCCAGCGTAACAATAACCAAAGATGTAATAAAAAAATTAAAGAATTGTGTTGGTATACAACTATTCGTAATACTAAATCGCTGACAAAAACAAAAAAAGAAGCCAACATTAAAAGTAAAATCGTGCCGATTGTTAAGCCTAAAGATATCAGTCTGGCTTTCCAAAAAGGGCGTATTTTCTCTGGCGGAATTTTATGAATTTGATCGAAAGCAGTCATGGCTGTACTGACTGCACCAGAAGCAGTCCAAATAGCGATCGCAAAACTCACAGAAAACAAACTACTGTTTTTAGAATGGGCAATTTCTCTGGTAGTAAAATCTCGAATCAAAATCATCGCTTCATCTGGTATAACTTGGCTTAATAACGCTGCTAGCTGTCTAAACGTATCTTGTAAAGACTCTGCCAATAAGCCAATAGCTGTTAATACCGCCAGAATTGCCGGAAATAAAGACAACATTGCATTAAAGGCAATCTCAGCAGCCAGTCCCAAAAGTCGGCGTTCAATTGTCCGCGCTAAAGTTTTTTTGAGTGTGCGCCAATTGAGATGACGAAAGAAGCGGACAAAACGAGGCTGAACCATGATTTCTCGTGATTTCTACTGAGTATCATCCCATAATCTGCCAGATATACACAGCGATCGCATCTATCTTTTTAGTTTTTTAATGGCAGCATTCACCAGAAATACAGAAATATTGTCACAATAATTAAAAGATTTAGATAATTTCATATTTTTATTAATTAAGTAAGTTCACAAAATCTTGTTCTATTCTTCATAAATAAAATTAAAAATTTCTCTTCTTTCATTTAGCTCTAAATCTTATCCATGCTGCTGTTTACAGCTTTAAATTTATTTTGCAATATTTAAATTTTTTAAATCTGCAGACAATTACTACTTATGAATAACCATGATTTTTGTTATTCATAAAGTAGTGATTTATATATGGTTATTAACTGTTGTTTTACCTGATAAGTCATTTATTAGTGTGAAGTGATCTCGGTTATTACTATTAAGTGATCGCGGTCACATTGTTTTTATTTTTGTTAAACAAAAACCTAAATTATGCCTAATTCAACATTTAATCTCTTTGATTTAAACGGTACTAACGGCTTTACTATCAACGGTACGCAAACGATTGGTTACACGGGTGTTTCTGTTAGTAATGCTGGAGATATTAATAACGATGGCATTGATGATCTAATTATCGGAGCTAATTTTGCTGATGGTACTGATGGCACAACTGATGCCGGACAGAGTTATGTAATATTTGGTAGCAAGAATATCGGTGTTAACGGCACTTTTAACCTCGCTAGCCTCAACGGTACTAATGGTTTCGTTATTAATGGCAAATCTCCGTTTGACTACTCAGGTAATGCAGTCAGCAAGGCGAGAGATATCAACGGCGATGGTATTGCTGACCTAATTATTGGGGCTAACTATGCTAGTCCTGGCGGTAAAAAACGTGCGGGGCAAAGCTATGTAGTTTTTGGTGGCACAAATGTAGGGAGTAATGGTACTTTTAACCTCGCTAACCTAAACGGCACTAATGGTTTTGTCATTAATGGCATCAATCAAGGTGATGATTCAGGTATTTCTGTGAGAGATGCGGGAGATATCAATAACGATGGCTATAATGACCTAGTTATTGGTGCTGATTATGCCACTGCTAATGGTAGACAATTTGCGGGACAAAGCTATGTGGTATTTGGCGGCAAAAATGTAGGTAGTAGTGGCACAATTAACTTGGCTCAATTGAATGGTAAGAATGGCTTTACCATCAACGGATTGAATGCTGCTGATTTTTTAGGTGTTTCTGCTAGTCATGCAGGCGACATCAACGGTGATGGGATAGATGACTTAATTGTGTCAGCATTCCTGGCTGATCCCAATGGCAACTCTAGTGCGGGGCAAAGCTATGTAGTATTTGGCAATGCCAATATAGGTAGTAGCGGTAGTGTTGCTCTTTCCACCCTCAATGGTAGCAACGGCTTTGTGATCAATGGCATTGCTACAGGTGACTTCTCTGGTAGATCAGTTAGTAGTGCAGGAGACTTTAACGGTGATGGTTATGACGACCTGATTATTGGCGCAGATGGAGCTGATCCTGATGGAAATTCTGCGGCTGGGCAAAGTTATGTAGTGTTTGGCGGCACAAACGTAGGGGCTGGCGGTCGCCTCAACCTTTCTGAACTCAATGGGACTAATGGCTTTGTCATCAACGGTGTTGCTGCTGATGATGGTTCAGGTTTATCAGTTACCAGTGCTGGAGATATTAACGGTGATGGCTATCAGGACTTGGTTATCGGCGCGCTTAGAGCTTCTCCTGGTGGCAAATCGTATGCTGGGCAAAGCTATGTGGTCTTTGGTGGCACAAATGTAGCGAGTAAAGGTTATCTAAACCTCTCAGAATTGAATGGTAGTAATGGTTTCGCCATCAATGGCATTGCTGCGGGTGATTTTTCTGGTGTTTCTGTTAGCAAAGCTGGAGACATCAACCACGATGGAATTGATGACGTAATTATTGGGGCTTATTTAGCTTCTCCCAATGGTATTACTAATGCTGGACAAAGCTACGTTATTTACGGAAATGTTGCTCCTATTCTTGACCTCAATGGTACTAATGCCGGAATTAATCACACCGCTACTTTTAATAGTTCAGCGATAAAAGTTGTCGATACTGCCAAACTGAGTCTGAGTGATAAAAATACTGCCACTCTCCAGCAAGCCACTATTAAAATTACCAATCTCTACGATGGTCTAGCCGAAAGCCTGACTGCTAACACAACTGGTACAGGAATTACTGCTAGCTACGATGCTAGCAAAGGTATTTTAACTTTAAGCGGTCAAGATACAGTAGCAAATTACCAGCAAGTTTTAAAGACAATTACTTATAACAATAGTGCGGCTTCTCCTAACCTAAGCAGCCGGAATATTGAGTTTGTTGTCGATGACGGACAAGCCCATACCAATACTAGTCAAGTTGCTATTACTACTGTGAGTTTTGTTCATAAGTATGTATACACAGGCACTTCTAAAGATGATATTTTGACTGGTAACGCTAGTCGAAATATCCTGTTTGGCAGAGGTGGAAACGATACTCTTAACGGCGAGGGTGGCAATGACGTTCTCGTTGGTGGTGCTGGTAATGATACTCTCAACGGTGGTGCTGGATATGACAGCTTGATTGGCGGTAGTGGTAGCGATCGCTTTGTATTTAACAGCGATAAACCTTTTAACCGTGCCGACTTGGGTGTAGATACTATCGTTGATTTTCGTCGTCATCAAGGCGACAAAATTGTGCTAGACAAAACTACCTTTACTGCTCTCACAACTGCACCTGGTAATCAGCTTAATGCTATTGATTTTGTTAGTATTGGTCGCGGTACTAATCAACAACCGTTACTTCAAGGAACTAGCCAAGCCGCAATTATTTACGATTCTATTAACGGTCGGTTATTCTACAACGCTAATGGCATTTTGCCGGGATTTGGTGATGGCGGTCTATTTGCAGAACTTACTGGTTCTCCTACTCTGACTGCATCAAGTTTTGTAGTGCAAGCTTAAAGAAGGCAGGAGGTTAAATTTCTGACTCTAGAGCAGATAAATCTTGAGTAACTCTGTTAATAGTTCTATGGGATGGGTATCTTATGCCTATCCCTTGTCTATAATTTCATCTACCAAGTCTTCATCAATAAAACAGGTAAGCATCTATGGCTCAAGATTTGACACAACAGTGGTTAGAAGAAATTCAAGCACTTAAACGACAATTGGCACAAAAGCAGCTTGACCTAAATTCTGCGTGGGAAAGTGCGGAAAAATGGCGCAAACTTTACAATACAGAAGCCGAACAACGCCGCACAGACGCACATCTTTTCCAACAGACGATCGCATCTCTGAAAACAGAAATTCACAAACTGCAAGGTATCGATACATCAATACTTGCTGATGGTAAAGCTACAGCTGCGATTCAAGCAGAAGTTAAACAAATTCAAGCTGTGGAGGAATTGCAGGCGAAACTCATTACTGTTACCAAAGAACGCGATCGCCTCTTGCAAGCTTTTAAAACTGAACAAGAAAATCACGCCCAAACGCGTAAAAGCCTAACCACTGCTTTAGGCGATGCGATCGACAGCTTGGCACGGGAAAGGGCGGAGAAGTCTGAAGTCTGAAAAAAGTCTGAATTATGAAGTCTGAAGTCTGAAAGTTAAAACCTGTCGCTTCAAAATTTGATTCTTTACGTGCCACAAAATTCATCCCATGAATCAGCACATTTCATACTTCATACTTCACACTTCACACTTCTTAAAATCCCATCGCCTCAGCTACGGCTTTTAGGTCTGCGGGAATGCCTTGTTTAAATTGGCTGTGATTGTGCTTAATTGCTGTGTCTGGGTCTTTGAGTCCATTACCTGTCAGGACACAAACCACTGTTGCGCCTGTTGGTACTTGGTCTTTGACTTTTAACAAGCCTGCTACAGAAGCCGCACTGGCTGGTTCACAGAAAACTCCTTCTGAGGATGCCAACAGCCGATAAGCCTCTAAAATTTCTTCATCGGTGACAGCATGGAAACTGCCTTGGCTGGCAGATTGAGCGGCGATCGCTTTGTCCCAACTTGCTGGGTTGCCGATGCGAATCGCTGTGGCGATAGTATCAGGATGGGCTACTGGTTGACCGTGAACTAAAGGTGCTGCCCCTGCGGCTTGAAATCCCATCATTTGCGGTAGGCGATCGCATTTTCCGGCTTGATGATATTGACAAAATCCCATCCAATATGCTGAGATATTGCCTGCATTTCCTACAGGGATACATAGCCAATCTGGGGCATTACCTAAGGCATCAACTACCTCAAAAGCTCCTGTTTTTTGCCCTTCTAAGCGGTAGGGATTGACCGAGTTCACCAAAGTTACCGGATAGCTTTCTGCCATCTCGCGCACAATTTCTAGGGCTTGGTCGAAATTCCCTTTAATGGCTAGCACTTCCGCCCCATACACCAAAGCTTGGGCTAATTTACCAAGAGCGACATAACCATCAGGAATCAATACAAAAGCCTTCATCCCGCCGCGTCGCGCGTAAGCGGCAGCGGCCGCTGAGGTGTTTCCTGTACTAGCACAAATTACTGCCTTTGCCCCAGCTTCCTTGGCTTTGGAAATCGCCATAGTCATTCCCCGGTCTTTGAAGCTACCGGTGGGGTTAAGACCGTCATATTTGACAAACACGCTTACTTGTCTGCCAATGCGCTGGGCGATCGCAGGCGCCGGAATCAAGGGTGTATTACCCTCTAAGAGAGTCACAACGGGCGTTTTTTCGCTGACAGGTAAGTACTCACGATAGGCTTCTATCAGTCCGGGCCAAGATTGGCGATCAGATTTAGCAACAGACAAGCTCACAGTCACAGGATTTAACAGGTTTTCGCTAAAGATTTGCAAATTCGGAAGCTTCAGAAAGCAAATTTTTGCCCTCTGCTGCCATATTGTAGATTTTGGATACTAAAAGAAAATAACCTCTTTTAGTCTAAGTGTTTTATTGATGATTGTATATTTATGCAGAATGTTAGTTTACCATACTCAGCACGCAGCACTTTGAGTAGGGAACAAAACTAGGTTGATTGTTGTCACTTATCACAAAACCAGAAAAGTATTAGAGGATTTGATGAAAACTATACAATCATTTAACAATCCTTAAACCAACATTACTATAATATTTAATATTGGTGTGAGTTGAGTTGTGTATCTATTTAATAAGCGATGTCTACTTTATCTACAGTTTCCGAAAGAAAATCCCAAGCTACCTTGGTTAGTGACTTAAATAAATCTTTTTATCAAGCAGATCAGCAAGCAAAGTTTAAAAATCTCCAAGCAGAGATTGACTCTCTGTTAGAGCAATTACAAAATTTAAAAGAGCAAAAACTAGCTGAACCTGAATCAGAAGCAGAAATTTAATCTGATTGAGGCGAGCGCCAGAATTTATAGCAATCCCATTTAACTAGCTAAACTGCCAATCAAAGCAGCACCCAGAACTCCCACAAGGATTGCTATAGAGCCTCTGATTTTAGGCAACTTACTCAAAGCGTTGATTTTTATCTGACCAACGCTGGAGATTGTAACTTTGCTCACTTTCTACGAGCAAAGTCAAAGATTTTTCATGGGCTAATTTAGCGATCGCCACTAATGCATGTGGGCTATTATTTTGAAAATCTGTATAAATAACTTTACCGCTATCAGACACAATTAACGTCCGGGGGCGCTGCTGTTGTTGATTCTGTGACTTGTCAGATAGGGTATCTTTTAGGGTAGCGATCGCTTCAGCTGAGATAGTTAATACAGTCTCAGGCTTGTTGTTGTTGGTTAAGTCGATGGTTTGCACAGGCCAGTCAGCTAACTTTTCTTGTAATTGAGAAAAATCAGGTACTTCATCTGGTGTGACATCTCCCGACTGTTGCAAATAACGCCAGAGAATTGGTAACAAAGTCTTCACGCCTTGAGGATTGTGCCGCGCCAGTTCTGCTACAGTAATCGGGGAAGGTTCCACCCATTCTAAAGCTTCCTTGGTTAAAGCTAATGGGCGTGAGCCAGAATTATTATTTTGACTTTCTGGTATTGCTTCACCAGCTGCCAACAACTGCAAATCACCATTTTGAAACTGTACACCTTTGATAGTCGCAGTCGTTCTTTTTTGTTCTCCGTTGGGTAGGCGGGCAATTATTCCAATAGTAGAGTCAACATTAATCCCCAAACTAGCCCACAAAAATTTGCTTGGGTCTTTTTTTTGTGAGTGTACATCCTCAAACGGATAATTCAACCAACGTTTACCATCTTGAAATGCCCTGACTGTGATGCGATACCAAACTTGATTTTCCGTGAGTTTCAGGTCAGATGACGCATCTGCCAATAGCCATTGCTGGGGTTTAACTTGAGAGATGACTTGTGCTACACCTACAATTTTGCTGGGATGATTAGCTGGGATGTAAGATTTTGCAATCTCAGCATTCAGCCGTTTGATTAAACTTTGAATCTCATCCAGAGTTTCTTCTGTCATTTTTGGTTGTTTTTTCAGCCAAGCGTTCGCACTGTCTTCTCCCTGTTGTACAGCTAATATCAATGCCCCCCAGGCTAGCACCTCTGGTTGTTCGGGGTTAACTTGTAATGTGGCGACTGTACGATTCCACAGCTTGCCTTTATCGGCTTTTAGTAGAGTAGAAATTTCTTGGATATTTTGCGATGATGCTTTAAATACTTTTAAAGCCTTGCTCCAACGACCATCAATCAAGTCTGCCATAACTTGTTCGCTGGGACTCGCCCAAGTTTTATCGGCTTGTGCTTTGGTGATTTGAGAGTATAAACCAATCAAATCGAGTTGAGCTTGGGCTGTGGGTGGGAAAGCGACTTTGCGTTGTTTTTGGATTGATTGTAAAGATTCTAAAGCTGTTGTCCATAAACCACTACGGGCAACTTTTAACGCATTTTGGTACGTCTTATCTTGAATGGCTGGTGTTTTGAGACTAATTTTTTCTAACTGAATTGGGTTGAGATATAAATTTGTAGGTTTGACTTGGTAAATTTGTAACTGCGGTTCTAAACCCACTGTTTGGTTAATGACTAATTCCTGACCACTACCACCTGTAACTTCTTGCCATTTAGGCAATTGAGCGTTTGCAGTCTTCCAAGTTAAGAGTTGTTGGAGGTTACTGCGATCTGGATTGTAGTAGAAAATTTGACCGTAGGAAATTGTAGTTTTGCCCAGTTTATATTGACCCCGCAAATTAAACCAAGCACCCTTGGCTGGTGTCTCACCTTCAAAGCGTTGCACTTGGGTAAGAGGCAAAAAAGTCGTGGTTTCGTCGTTTTCTGCAGTTTTATCAATCAACGATTTTTCGATCCCAGCGATGGATAGTTGCGTAGCCAAACGATAGTATTTTTCTGATTTTGATTGAAACTCTGTGTCTGTTGCTAATTGATACACCCGGAGTGCAACTAGTTCTTGACAGTCTGACTGACAATTAGCCCGTTGCTGAAAAATCGGTAATAAAAATGAGTTTTCGCCCTGATTTAAAGGTAAATTCGTCCCGGATGTTTGTTGTTGTTGCTGTAAGCTAGTTTCGATTTCTGCCAAGGTGTGGGGATGTTCACTATAACCAAAAGGTATTTGCGCCCATTCTGGTAAAAACCTGTTCATCCAGCTAATTTTTTCTGGATTAAAGATAAATAAGGTACTAATCCAAGTAAAAACCAAAATTAACCCAGCACTGGTAGTTAATACAGCGATCGCTACTGTTGATGATAGCAAAGCTCCCTTTTGTGCCTCTGATGGGTTAGCTTCGACTTCTGGGGAAGCTTGAGTACGTCTAAAGAATTTTGGCGATAGCTTGCGCGAGCGATGTGCCATATTGCTTCTGAATTAATTTACTAAATTCGGGATTATTTTTTCTTTTATACTCGCGCTTTCCCGGAATGACTAGGCTTGATTTTGTCTCATCTAGTACAAAGTCGGTAAAAATTCTCATGTCAAAATTGATAATTTTGCTTACACTCAAGCTTCAGTGTGGTGTAGAGAGCATAATACCTTGAAAGCTATATTTATTCATAATAATTTTAGATTCTGGCTGTTGATATCTTTCTTGGTTGCCGGATTCAATAGTGTATCAGAAAAAGCTCTGGCTCAAGATTACACTAGTAACGAAGCCGCAGAAAGTAAAAATTTAATTACAAATTATCAAGATAAATCTGTTACATCATTAGCAGAGAATTCTGTACAAGAAAATACTGAACCGATGGCTCAAGTCACATCGGTTTCACAACTCAACGATGTGCAACCGACAGATTGGGCGTTTGCGGCATTACAATCTCTAGTAGAACGCTATAACTGCATTGCTGGTTATCCGAATAATCAATTTCGTGGCGATCGCGCTGTTAGCAGATATGAATTTGCCGCAGGGATGAATGCCTGCTTAGACAGAATCAACGAAATCATTGCATCTTCAACCGCAGAATTAGTCACCCGGGAAGATTTAGCCACTATTCAACGTTTGCAAACCGAATATGGCAGCGAGTTAGCAACTTTGCGGGGGCGAGTCGATAATTTAGAAGCCCGCAACGCTGAACTCCAAGCTAACCAATTTTCGCCGACAACCAAACTGAATGGGCTGTTAATTGTCGGGATTCAAGGGCGGACTTCTAACCGTGCTGATGTTAAGCCAAGAGATGGCATCAAAGATACAGATGATCCTGGTATTAACACAAATATTGTCACTTTTTCCTATCTGGGTTTAACTAGCCAATTGACTCCGAGAAGTTTCTTATTTACAGGATTGTTGGCTGCGGATGGTAGCAGTAAGCCTAGATTAAGCAATGATGTGGGACTAAGCTACGAATATCCTACAAATAATAAATTAACCATCACCGACCTGAATTATCGCTGGTTAATTACTGACAAATTAGCCTTAATGGTGGGAACAGAAGGCGTAAACATGAGTAATGCTTTCCGTGGCCCTAACAGAGTGGAAAGTGCCGCCACAGGCCCGTTATCATTGTTTGCCCAAAGAAACCCGATTTTAAATACAGGTTTTGGTCATGGTGGCATTGCTTTAGATTGGCAATTTGCCAAACGTGCCAGCTTGCAAGCTTTGTATACTAGTTACACTCCCGGAAATCCAACTCAACGCAATGGTTTATTTGATGGCAATACCACAACAGCCGTGCAGTTGCTATTAACACCGATTGATACGGTGGATTTGAGTTTGTATTATGTCAATAATTATGCTTCTGATGGTTGTTTGCTAACTTTTGTGGGTGATGAGTGTTTGACAGCAAATAATCCAAGTATTGGTAAGTCAGCCCCCTTACAAACCAACGCTTATGGAGCTACTGTCAATTGGCAAATTTCGCCCCGTGTAACTTTAGGTGCGTGGGGTGGCTACACTAAATCAAATATTCCCGGGCAATCGGGCCATGTGGAAACGACGAATTACATGGTATTTCTCAATTTTCCTGATTTGTTTGCTAAGGGAAATTTGGGCGGGATTTATGTTGGGCAACCTCCAAAAATCACTAGTAGCAGTTTACCTGTGGGGAATAATGTTCCCGACTTTATCAATACAGGTTTAGGACGTTCTGGCGGACAACCAGGCACAACTACGCAAATCGAAGCTTTTTATCGTTTTCGGGTAACAGACAACATTAGTATCACTCCTGGGATCATTCATATCATCGAACCAGGACATACACCAGACAGCGACCCGATTACTATTGGTATTCTTCGCAGTACTTTTGCCTTTTAGGGTGAAAGATGGGCCAGGCTGGCGACTACAGCAACTAATTGTGTGGGTTCTAGGGGTTTGGGAATGTGCATTTCGTAGCCACAAGCGATCGCTTTGATTTTGTCTTCTTCCCTGGCAAAGGCTGTAACTGCAACAGCCGGAATATGACTACCTATTTCCATTTCCTGTTCTCTGACTTTGCGGATAAAATCGTAGCCGTCTTCCTGGGGCATCCCGATATCGCAGAGAATAGCAGTGGGTTTCCAGGTGAAGACTGCTTGAATTGCTTCGGCAGCTGAAGCACAGGTACGCACTTCGGCCCCTTGTTGGATGAGTACGGCTGAGAGGAGGTCGCGCGCGTCTGGTTCGTCATCTACTACTAACACCCGCATATCTTGGAGTTTGTCAAGGCTTTTGCCTAGTGAAAGCTGACCATCCACAGATTGTAAGAATGAATCACTGCTTTGTTGGCGAGTGATGAGGGGAAGTTTAATTGTGAAAGTTGACCCTTGAGCGATACCTTTGCTATCAGCTTGCACTGTGCCACCATGCAATTCGACTAAGTGACGGACAATTGCCAAACCCAGTCCTAAACCGCCAAATTCTCTGGTAGTTGAGCCGTCTGCTTGGCGGAAGCGATCGAAGACATATGGTAAGAATTCTGGTTTGATACCTATACCAGTGTCGCTGACAATAATCTCAGCCATTGAATTAGTTTGCTGAAGTTCTACAGCAATCCTTCCACCCTCAGGGGTAAATTTCACCGCATTCGACAGAAGATTCCACACTACTTGCTGAAGCCGATTTTGGTCTCCTAACACAGGTTCAACGTTAGCTAGTTGTAGCTGTAAATCAATATTTTTCGCTTCAGCTGCGTGACGGATGGCATCGATCGCACTCATAATCACAGTGGCTAAATTTAGTGGTTTTGCTTCGAGGCGCAGTTTGCCCACTATAATCCGCGATGTATCCAAGAGGTCATTTACCAATTGTGACTGGGCTTTGGCGTTACGTTCAATAGATGCGATCGCGTCTGAGGTGATAATAGCCGTAAGCACGTACCGCAACTTGCCATTACGCATGACTGGTACGCGCACCGGGAACGCCCATTGGTGCTTGAGACGCGATAATGCGAGATACCCCACTGTCGGTTGGTGTGTTTGCACTACAAGCCGCACACTTTCTGGCTCATTTGCTGAGGGTAAGGCAGTACCGAAGGGACGACTAGTATTCAAGACTTGTTGTTCGTCTGGAGTTAAGAGAATCGCACTCAACCAAGTTGGCTGCGTCTGCACCGTACGCTTAGCTTCGTGATAAAAGCCTTGTAAGTCATTTTGGTCGATTTTGTTAGATGCCGCCAGTGCTTGTAATGTTCTGGTTGTAATGGCTACTTCGCGCTCTACTTCTTGCGTGAGATTGCGGGCGGCTAGAGCCAAGCGACGTTCTGATTCTCCACGCTCGTTCAGCGAGAGTTGATGTACAACTGCAACAGCAAAAAGGACAACAGGCAGTAAAGTACCTGCAACCAGCAACACCAAGTGCCACTTCAAAGCCAGTGTACGCCTGCTGAAAGTATTTAAGTTAGATTTTATACTTAATTGACGTGAACCAATTTCTATTTGTGAGGTAGATTTGGTTTCCTTTGCTCTTGTCATGCTCTTTTGCTGAAAGCACACTAAGTAATTGTGTACTGTAATGCTTGGATTATAACTATCAATTTATCTTTGACTAATTAAGTCGGTGGAAAAACAAACTATATGAAGAAAGGTAAATTGAATTAATATCCACGTCTCTCCTAGCTTCAAGATAGTAATCGCTCTTAAAGACTCTAAATTAATCAACAATTGGCGATTTTTGATTGTTATTTAATCTACACTGATGCTAAGTGTCTTACTGATTTTCGCTTTTATTAGCGTTTCAGCTTTTTTATGCTTTTTTTAGCTGATTTAATTCAAAACAAATTGATTTTGAGGCCAGTAATTAGGGTAGCGATCGCCTAAATTTTCTGCAAATATGTAGCTTGTATTAATGTGAGTAGATTCAGTATAATTTAATGTTTATCTAATTTTACCTAGTTATAAAGAAAAAAGGTTTGGCTCACCACCAAACCTGAATATAAATCCAGTGCATAACAACATCCCGCACCTATTTACTCATGTTTTTCACTCTAAAGCATCTTCCTCAGGGATGTATCCAAAACTTGTAAAAACTGATATATAGATAGTATTGGTATTATTAAATACATCTAAAATAAAAATCATTTATAGCGTTTCCTAGTCTGCTGAAGTACAAATTTCTGCGTACCTCTGCGCTTAACTCTGCGACCCTCTGCGTTTCAAAATATTACCTGTACCTCACTTAACTGGGAATCGCTATATAGTAAATATTGTAAAACTTAAAACTGCTGATATTGCAGACATAATATCCTTTTAACTAAATATCCAATCATCAAGGATAGCAAGGGTGCAGAGGTTATACCAATTTGCAATTCGCAATGCGCAATTCTCAATTAAAAAGAGAGGATTAGCAAGAGTTTCAGGATTTATATTTGTATCAGATTTTTCGTGAAATGGTATTACACCGAGAGAAAAAGATTCTTGATGAGAATTTTGGCACTTGTTGGTTGAATAATTTAATTTCTGGAAGCCTTTAAAAAAATTACATAAATATCTACTGACTATTTCTGTCAATGGTTAGTAGTAAATAAATCAAAAATTAGTAAGGAGAAAAGACGGGTTTTATCCCGTCGCAATAGCTTGAAAGGGGCAATACACCTTGGACTCTGGAAATAATGAAATTTAAATTTTATAGTCCTTCAGGAAGACTGATTTTATATACATAAATACAGCAATTTATTACGGTATTTAAGTTTTTTATTCAGTCCTCACTTGGAGTGTTTATTAATTTAGCAACGGGAAATTTTAAAAAACTGCCAAAATGCCACAATTTTCGCTACAAAAACTACTGATTTTTAATAATTTTAGTTGAGCAATTAACATTTTTATTAACTGCTGAGGGAGAAGTAACAAATTTTACTTAATAGGATTTAGACTCTTTTCCATAACAGTTACTTATGTAGCTTTAACTCTCATTGCCATTCCATGATGATCTAAGATTGTTGGGTATTCTCTAGTTTGCGATCGCCACCCTTACCTATGATTGAAGTCGAACATCTCAGTAAAACATACGGTTCTACCCCAGCAATTACTGATGTGAGCTTTAGAGTTGAGCAAGGTGAAATTTTAGGCTTTTTAGGCCCAAATGGCGCGGGTAAAACCACAACCATGAGAATTTTAGCAGGTTATTTACCTGCAAGTAGTGGCACAGCGAAAATTGCTGGGTTTGATGTCCATGAAAATTCTTTGGCGGTGCGTCAGCGAATTGGCTATTTACCAGAGACACCGCCGTTATATCCAGAAATGACGGTAGAGGGATTTCTAAACTTTGTCGCCCAAATTAAAGGAGTACCCGCAGGAGATCGCGTTGCGAAAGTCAAAACAGCGATTGAAAAGTGCAACTTACAAGAAAAGCGACGGGTAATTATTCGCAAACTTTCTAAAGGATATCGCCAAAGAGTCGGCATTGCTCAGGCGATTGTTCACGACCCGCCAGCGATTATTCTCGATGAACCCACAGTCGGACTTGACCCCCGCCAAATCATTGAAGTGCGGAATTTAATTAAAAGTCTAGCGGGGACACACACAATTATTCTCTCTACCCACATTCTGCCTGAAGTGAGTATGACCTGTAGCCGTGTGGCAATTATCAATCGCGGTAAAGTTGTAGCCACAAATACACCAGAAACTCTGATGACCCAGTTGACAGGTGGTTCCGGCTATGAAATAGAAATTGAAGGAGAAGTCAACCTGGCCAAACAAGTATTGCAAAACGTAGCCGGCGTGAGTTTGGTAGAATCAATTCCTGGTCATCACCTGAATGAGGCGAGAGACGGACGCAGTTATTTGCGAGTCATATCTCATCCTGGAACTGAACCAGGAAAGGATATCGCCGCCATCTTAATTCGTGCAGGGTTTGGCTTACAAGAAATGCGCCGAGTGAGCGCGACTTTAGAAGATGTGTTTTTGCAATTGACCACCGAAGAAAAGAATTTTGTCACCGAGGAAGAATCAACAGCCAACGAAGGAGAAGCAGCATAAATGGGTATCGTGCTGGCAAATATTATTGCTATTTATCGCCGAGAGTTGCAGAGTTATTTTGGCTCGCCTTTAGCTTATGCGATCGCTTGTGTATTTTGGTTCATCGCCGGAATATTATTTTTCTTGATTTTGCTGGGGCCGACAGGCTTAATGGCGGAAGCTGCTTATGCAGATTTACAAGGTCAGCAATTTGGCGTACCCATCTCCTTAGATGTTGGTGCGAGATTAGTGCAAGATTTTTTAAATGGGTTAGCGTGGATATTATTGTTTGTGCTACCGATGCTGTCAATGGGACTTTACGCCGAAGAACGCAAACGTGGCACATTAGAACTATTAGCGACATCTCCTGTGACTAATTGGGCGATCGCTGTTGGGAAATTATTAGGAGTAGTAACATTTTTTACTACAATGTTTTTGCCGATGGTATTGTTAGAGGCGATCGCTTTGAGTCGTGCTAACCCTCCTATCCCGCCGACAATGCCTTTGTTAGCACATTTAGGATTAATTTTGTTAGCAGCATCAATCTTGTCTTTAGGGATGTTTATTTCTTCCTTAACAGACAGCACTATTTGGGCGGCTGTCTTTACCTTCGCCGCAGGCTTTTTACTATTATTAATTCCCGACTTGATTTCGCAAAGAATTGGCGGTGTTTTCGGCGAATTTTTGGGGAATTTATCACTCGTTAAACATTACAATACTCTGGTTCAAGGTATTTTTGATACCAGCAGTTTAATTTTATTTGCCAGTTACATCTTTTTGGGAATTTTTCTCACGGCTCAATCAATTGATGCCTTACGCTTCCAAAGACAGTAATAATTTCGGATTTTAGATTTTAGCTGCGGTAATTTTGAATTGTTTAATTACAAATCTAAAAACTAAAATTTCGAGTCAAGGTAAAGAAAAAATGACGAAAAAGATGAAAAAAATTACAAAAAAATCACTTTGGCAATATTTATTTTGGCTAGGCCCATTTTTTTTAATTGCTGGTGTTACATCTGGGATTGTAGCTGGAAATTGGGGAACAATCCCCCTCGCAATCATCAGTTTAGGACTTTTGATTATTGTTCTATGGCTAGCATGGCAAATCCAGCGTCATAATTGGTTTGGTCGCCGTTCTACTCAAGCTGGAACTAATGCCATCATTGCCACTTTATCTGTCATCTTCATATTAGGATTAATTAATTTTTTAGGTAGTCGCTATCATGTGCGTGCCGACTTAACAGAAACTAAATTATTTACCCTTGCACCCCAATCACAAGCCCTAGTTAGTAACTTACAACAGCCTGTCAAAGTATGGATATTTAGTCCAAATCCTAACAACCGCGACAGAGAATTATTAGAAATTTATCGTCGGCAAAACCGCAACTTTAATTTTGAATATATTGACCCTCAAGCTAGACCAGGAGTAGCAGAAAAATTTGGTGTAAAAAATTTTGGCGAAGTTTATCTCGAATCTGGGGATAAACGCCAATTAGTCCAAACTGTCAATGAAAACGAAAGACTTTCAGAAGTTAAATTAACTAATCGCTTACAACAAATTACTAGTTTAACTACAGCTAAAGTTTACTTACTGCAAGGTCACGGCGAGCGCCCACTAGATAATAATGAAGGTGGTATTGCACAAGCTGTCAAAGCCTTAGGTGACAGAAACTTTAATACAGAACCATTAAATTTAGTAGAAAGTACCAAAGTTCCTGATGATGCTGCTGTGGTCATCATCGCCGGCCCCAAACGCGGACTGTTTGACGCTGAGGTGACAGCCTTGCGTGATTATCTTAATCGTGGTGGTAATCTGCTGATGATGATTGACCCATCCACAGACCCTAAACTGGGCAGTTTGTTACAAGAATGGGGTGTACGTCTAGATAATCGTTTAGCCGTTGATGTCTCCGGTGCAGGTGTAGGACTAGGCCCAGCTGTACCCATCATCAATGACTACGGACAACACCCAATTACTAAAGATTTCGGTAACGGTGTTTCTTTTTATCGCTTGGCTAGACCAATAGAAATTACGCCTGTAGCTGGTGTCCAGTCTACACCCCTATTACGTACCAAACCTTACCCTAGTAGTTGGGCGGAAAGCGATTTGCAAAGCGAAAAGTTAGAGTTTAATGCTGATAAAGACCTCAAAGGGCCACTGACTTTAGGTGCGGCATTGACGAAACCATTATCAGCAACAACCCCAACAGCTACACCTACACCTACACCTACACCTTCACCTTCACCCACAGCAGCAACAACCACCACAACTCCCTCACCAGCACCGACAACCCCAACACCAACACCGACAACCACCACAACTCCCTCACCAGAACCGACAACCCCAACACCTACTCCCACAACCACAGAGAAATCTGCACCAAAATTCAAAGAATCAAGATTAGTAGTATTCGGAAACTCTGACTTCGCCAGCAATGGACTATTTGAACAACAACTTAATGGCGATGTGTTTCTCAATTCTGTTACATGGCTGAGTCAACAGGATCAGCAACCTCTTTCCATTCGTCCGAAAGAAGTGAAAAACCGCCGACTCAATTTATCAGGTATCGAAGCTAATTTCTTAGCCGTAACATCCTTGTTATTGTTACCTGCCATTGGTTTATTAGCTGCTGGCTTGATCTGGTGGCGACGACGTTGAGGAAAGACAAAGCCTAGAGATGAATTAAAAATTGATACTTCAGACTTCAGACTTCACACTTCATACTTCAGACTTCACACTTCATACTTCAGACTTCAGACTTCATACTTCATACTTCATACTTCATACTTCACACTTCATACTTCATACTTCAGATGAAATTGCCACGCACGACTTTAATTTTGGTATTGTTGGCGCTGGGTTTGGGTGGTTTTGTATATTTCCATGAAATTAAAGGCGCAACCCAGCCAGAAGAAGCTAAAGATAAACAGCAGCAAATCTTTGCGTTTACAGAAGCGGATGTGCAGTCTTTAACTGTGCAGACTAAAAATAACACTTTGGTTTTAGAACGCAACAATCAATCTAGCAATCCTAAGTGGTTGTTAAAATCGCCAGTATCACAACCTGCAAATGATGCTATTGTTTATTATTTAATGGATTTGTTGGTTAAAGGTAAAAGCGATCGCATTTTATCTACCCCCGCTAACCAACTGGGAGAATTTGGTTTAGACCAACCGCAAGCAACTATTAAAATTAACCTAAAAAATCAGAAAACTCATCAATTAGTTTTGGGGAAATCTGATTTTAATAACCGTTTTGTGTATGCTCAAGCTGACTCAGCTACGCAACCAAATGGCAATATCAATGTATTATTGGTATCTACAGATTTTCAAAATGCCGTAAATAGGGAGCTATCAGAGTGGCAACAAACGCCTAATAATAGTCAATCAACACCATTACCTAGCCTGACTCTACCAACGCCAACTAATACTAAATAACCACAAAAAAGCAACCAGCGATTAGAAATCGCTGCTATACAAACTAAACCCGCTTGCGCGGGTTTTTAGATCCGAATTTAAGTTTGATTTACTATCTTTCACCCTGTCATCTGCCTTTTATGTCCAACTCAACTGCAACCTTGCTGATTTCTTGCCCTGACCAAAGAGGATTAGTCGCCAAAATTGCTAACTTTATCTATGCCAATGGTGGCAATATTATTCATGCAGATCAGCACACCGATTTTTCGGCTGGGTTATTTCTCACCCGGCTTGAATGGCAGTTGGAAGGCTTTAATTTACCGAAAGATTTAATTGCACCAGCTTTTAATGCGATAGCCCAACCTTTAGGTGCAAAATGGGAATTACATTTTTCTGATGCTGTACCCCGTATAGCTATTTGGGTCAGCCGTCAAGACCATTGTCTTTATGATTTGATTTGGCGATATCGTGCCAAAGAATTCGCGGCGGAAATACCTTTAATTATTAGCAACCATCCTCATTTAAAAGTAGTTGCTGACCAATTTGGTATTGATTTTCATCACATCCCTATTACTAAAGAAAACAAACTAGAACAAGAAGCTAAACAACTAGAAATACTCCAACAATACAAAATAGACTTAGTTGTGTTGGCTAAATATATGCAAATTGTCAGCGCAGATTTTATTGCTAAATTTCCCCAAATTATTAATATTCATCACTCATTTTTACCAGCTTTTGTTGGTGCTAATCCCTATCATCGCGCTTTTGAAAGAGGCGTAAAAATTATTGGTGCAACTTCACATTATGTTACATCTGATTTAGATGCAGGGCCAATTATTGAGCAAGATGTTGTGCGCGTCAGCCACCGCGATGAAGTTGAAGATTTAATGAGAAAAGGTAAGGATTTAGAGCGAGTTGTTTTAGCTAGAGCCGTGAGATTACACTTGCAAAATCGCGTCTTAGTTTATGGTAATCGCACTGTCGTATTTGAGTAATAGGGAACAGGACATGGGAAACAGATTTGTTTGCATTTCCTACACGGATTGCTACAGCTTATTACTTTATGTGTATTGTCAGCAGGCAATTAAATCCAAAATTGTATAAGGTGTCAGCGATCGCTACATAATTAAGAAAGATTAAGTTATAGTTAAAAACTCAAAATGAGCCAGACAGCCCTGAATTTAGTAGCTATCTCCATCTTTCTCATGACTTTTTCGGTACTGTTGGGGCCGTTAATTAACTTATCGCCCACAGTACCCGCCCTCGTCACCTTCGCCATCTTGGGAATCGCCACTTTAGATAGTTTTAGTTTTCAAGGTAAAGGCGGAACGATTTTTTTAGATTTGATTGCGGGATTTTCTCAGGAACACCGCGATCGCATTATCCATCATGAAGCCGGACATTTTTTAGTCGCTGACTTACTGGGCATTCCTGTCACTGGTTACACCCTCAGCGCGTGGGAAGCGTGGAAGCAAGGACAAGCCGGACAAGGCGGCGTAACTTTTAATGATGCTGAGTTAGCCGCCCAATTAGAAAAAGGTACAATCAGCGCGCAAATGCTAGACCGTTACTGCACAATGTGGATGGCTGGTATTGCGGCGGAAGCTTTGGTATATGAGCGTGCCGAAGGTGGCGGTGATGATAAAACTAAACTAGCAGAAGTATTAAAAATTATCGGTTTTTCCGAGTCAGCCTTTCAGCAAAAACAACGGTTTCACATCTTACAAGCCAAAAATTTGTTACAAGAAAATTGGGAAAGTTACCAAGCCTTAGTTCAAGCTATGCAACAACGCGCCTCTGTTGCAGAATGTCAAAGTGTTATAAGTCAAAAGTAAAAAGGTAAAAGTAAAAAGAAAAAACAGATAAATTGCTGAGATGAATCTTCTATGCCCTACTTGACTGAGAAGAGTGAAATTTACGATATCGTTGCTAAATATACCCAAGCTACAGCTTTGTGGATAGATACAGAAGTAGCTGAATTTAATAGTCGCCATCCCCGATTATCTCTGATTCAAATATTAGATGATCCCGATGATATGAGTGGCGATCGCGTCTTTATTTTGGATGTATTAAATCAAACTGATGTCGTAGCTGATTTCATTGAGCTAATTATGCTCAATCCCGCTATCAAAAAAGTATTTCATAATGCTAGCTATGATTTAAAGTTTTTAGGTAATAAAAAAGCCAAAAATATTACTTGTACTTTAGAAATGGCCAAGAAAATTCCTTACTATCTCTTGCCAGTTTCTAACTATCAACTCAAAACTCTAGCCAGCGTTTTATGTAACTTCCATCACATTGAAAAAGCCGAACAAAATAGCGATTGGGGACAACGCCCTTTAAGTGAAGACCAAATAGATTATGCTTACCTTGATTGCATTTATCTTGCTCAAGTGCATAGCCGTTTGTTAGAATTAGAAACAGAAAGTAATCCTGATCCAGAAACAGAAAATTTAATAGCTCTCGGCCGCAAATACACACAACTAGAGGAGCAATGGAAGCTATTAAATTCTGAATATGAGCATTTGCAAGAGCGAATTAAAAAAGCTATGCAAACGCAAAATGTATCAGAAACATCCTTTTGTCAGCTGAGTGGTTATGAACGCAAAACTGTTAAAACCCAATTTGCAGAATTAGCTAGGCTAGTACAGACTAAAGGCATAAATTTAGATTTCCCCGTGACATTAACTCAAAAATTACAAAAAGATTTAGGGGCAAATCTCGAAGAACTTTCTGTAGAAATAGATACAAATACAGCTTGGCGGCTGACTTCTAAATCTCAGGAAGAAAATCAAGCAGAATTTTAATAGCTATTTATCAAGTTATAGTAATTTTCAATTAAATTTAGAGTATCAGAAGTTACAACTCAAGATATAACCAATAGCATAAAAAGTAACTTCTAAATTGTTCAATAACAGATATAAAGTTGATAAAGTTCCCGGTTGAGGCGGCAGATATTCGTTATTAAACCTAGGGAATCTCTACGCTGTGCAATCTAATCACATTTGCACATCTGCAAAAATTTAGAATCTCTTCCTATTTAAACAATTAACTACATTGGGTGCTAATTTAATCCAGGTGGGTGATGGTTGAGAGCAACTTATGAAGCTGCTGTTATTGGAGCAAAAACGGGTGAAGTTAAAAACATTGATTGTAGTTGTGCTGGCAACATTAAGTGCAACGCTTGTTTCTTGTAATAGAGACAAGAATGTTTTGGTGACAGAAATCGGGTTCACCCCGCCCGCCCGCCGCACAATTAAAACTTCTCAAGCTGGCGCACTGTATCTTCAAGGGCAGAATCAGCACCTTAAAGGTGATTCCCAAGCTGCGATCGCATCTTACACTAAAGCACTCAACCTAAATCCTGAATATGGTGCAGCCTACAAAGGGCGGGGACTCGTCTACTTTGACTTAGGAGACAAGCAAAAAGCGATTTCCGATTACAACGAAGCCTTGCGCTTTTCTCCCAACGATGCCGAAGCCTATAACAGTCGGGGAAATGCCCGTGCCTCACTAGGAGATAATCGAGGTGCGATCGCGGACTATAATCAAGCAATTAAGCTTTCACCCAACTACGCTGAAGCTTATAATAACCGCGCTAATGCCCGGGCTGCTCTAGGTGAAAAAGATGGTTCCTTGGATGATTACGATCAAGCAATACAATTAAATCCTAAATATGCGATCGCCTATAATAATCGCGGTAACGCCCGTTCCGCCCAGGGAGATAAACAAGGAGCCATAACTGATTACAATGAAGCCATACGCCTCAACCCGCGTTTTGCCCCAGCTTACAATAACCGAGGTAACGCCCGTGCGGCTCTAGGAGACAAACAAGGCGCAATTAATGATTTAGAACAAGCCGCAGCTATATTTCAAAGCCAGAATAATAATGAACTGTATCAACAAGTCATGAATAATCTCAAAGAATTAGGGCAGTAAATAGTAATAGGACTTACGCAGACTCTACGATTTCTTGGCGTTCTTCTCTACGAGACGCTGCGCGAAGGCGACTTGGCGGTTCGATAAATTAAGCTTTTTGAGAATTTTTGCGTAAGTCCTGAGTAAAAAGAAAAAATCCACACAGCCGTTTTTCTTTTTACTATTAGGCCCTAAAGTACGTTTCCTCGCAAAGCTTCAGTATCAATAGGTTTGATTAGGTAAAGTAACAGCAAATTCCCAACAATGGCTGCAATCAAAGGTAGTTTGCGAATCAGCTTCACAAATTTTGCACTAGAACTACGCTCAATCTCTACAATTTTTAAGTTGTAACCCGCACAGCGTTGCAGGCGAGGGAAAAACTGCGGATGTTCAGTATTCAACATCACAGGAAAAGCCCGTCCCGCCGTTTCATTGGTGTGGTAAACAACTTGGCGGTCAAATTCTGTCGCATTTAATCCTAAAGACTTGTAAAAACCAGTCCGTTCATGCACTGTCATCGTGTGGGTAGCAAATACCGACAGTAAGAAAAAGCGACTCCACAACCTAGCTTTCCAAGTCTTCCACAATTGTGGTTGAGAACGTAAAAGAGCTTTAAATATATCCCCGTGGCGGTTTTCGTCCTGACACCAACTCTCAAAGTAACGGAAGATTGGGTAAAACTGGTTTTCCGGGTGCTTTTCTAAATGTCTGAAGATAATGATGTAACGCCAATAGCCGATTTTTTCTGATAGATAAACGGTGTAAAGTACCCACTCTATCGGGAAAAAGGTATAGGTGCGGGTTTTCGTCACCTTGGCTAAATCTAAGGAGAGTTTAAAATCGCCCATTGCTTTGTTGAGAAATCCGGCGTGGCGAGCTTCATCCCGCGCCATTAGTTGAAACATCTCCGCGAGTAATGGACTGCGATTTTTCAACTTGCGGGATAATTCTTTGAACAGTAAGAAGCCGGAAAACTCAGAAATACAAGAGCGTTCCAAATAATCCATAAACGATTGTCTGGCTTCACCGTCAATGTGTTCCCAAGACTTTTCAAACGCTTCATCCCGGACAAAATGGTGGCGGTTGTAATCTGCCCGCATCTCTTCTAACATCGCCTGTAATTGGGAGTCTTGGGCAGATAAATCTAAGTTAGCGGTTTTTTCAAAATTCGTAGTATAAAAACGGGGAGTGAGTAGAGTCTCTTGGCTGGGAGTTTTAGTGCTTGGTTTAGGTAGGGCAGTAACCATTGTTAGTGCGGTAATCAGTTAAATAATTGCATAGCTATTAAGTTATAATACTTGGAGTTCTTTAGCTAGACCTCTTTACATTCCTTCAGCAAATTTTGTGATACTCCATATTTAGGTAATCTGGGAAAGGCTTTGAGGACTTGGGTTGAGATAGTTTATTAAGTTTTGAAACTTCTGTGTTTTAAAATCGCTCAATAACTATAAAGTTATTAATCAGTGGTAATCACCCCTACTCAAAGATTTAGAGGTTTTGACATGAGTCGTCATTGGGATAATTCTCTGCAAGAATCTGCAAATCACACAGCATTGCTCTCATCACCTAACAACACCATACCCAAAGATTCACGGGTGCGAGTGCAACAATTCATGCAGAACATACAGGATGAAATCTGCACAGGATTAGAACAACTTGACGGTAAAGCACGATTTCACCAAGATTACTGGGAGCGCGCAGAAGGCGGTGAAGGACGTACCCGCGTCATTCGAGAAGGACGAGTTTTTGAACAGGGTGGTGTCAATTTTTCCGCAGTTTGGGGAAAGAGTCTCCCGGCGGCGATTTTGGCGCAACGTCCAGAAGCGGCTGGACATGAATTTTTTGCGACGGGAACCTCAATGGTTCTGCATCCTCGCAACCCATACGTGCCAACAGTACACCTCAACTACCGCTATTTTGAAGCAGGCCCGATTTGGTGGTTTGGTGGCGGGGCTGATTTAACGCCTTACTATGCTTTTACTGAGGATGCGATACACTTCCACAAGACATTTAAAAATGCTTGTGATGCCCATCATCCAGAGTATTATCCAACCTTCAAACGCTGGTGTGATGAATACTTTTATTTGCGCCATCGCCAAGAACAAAGAGGTATTGGTGGTATTTTCTTCGACTATCAAGATGCTAACGGTAGTCTTTACGTGGGTTCGCAAACTGAGAGTGATGCAGCAGTTTACAGTCAGCAAGTAGGAACTGTTTCTCGGAGTTGGGAAGATATCTTTGCGTTTGTCCAGTCTTGCGGCAAAGCTTTTTTACCTGCTTATTTACCGATTGTAGAACGGCGACAAGAAACAGAGTATAGCGATCGCCAGCGTCAATTTCAACTTTATCGCCGGGGTCGTTACGTCGAATTTAACCTAGTTTATGACCGAGGCACAGTGTTTGGTCTGCAAACCAACGGCCGCACAGAATCGATTTTGATGTCCTTACCACCTCTAGCACGCTGGGAATACTGCTATGAGCCAGAACCAGGTTCACCCGAAGCCCAGCTAACCGAAGTCTTTCTTCAACCTCAAGATTGGGCGAATACCTGTAACCTCTAACCTGTAACCTCTAATATGAAGGTTTTGCCACAAACCGTTAAATTCGATGCCGATTTACTAACAAAATACGATCGCCCTTTACCTCGTTACACTAGCTATCCCCCTGCTACAGAGTTAAAAGAAGATTTTGCAGAGATAGACTTTAAAGCAGCGATCGCATTGAGGTGACACCTGTGGGAAGATTACTCATTCGCAATATTGCTGCTGTATTTGATAACTATCTTGAAGAGCGTAATTTTACTGGCTTTTCTAAAGCTATTTGAAATTGTAAAAGAAATTGGGATTAAAGAGATTCCAATTTCTTATCTTATAAATTAGTGGTTCTTGAGGAAGTATTTAGTGACATTTCATTCATTTCAAACTCTGCCAGAAAATCCACAGCCTTTGCGGATAAATTGGCCAACTGTGGCTTTTTTTGCGGGAATTCATGCACTGGCATTACTAGCACCTTGGTTTTTTTCTTGGTCTGCATTAGGAGTAACTTTATTGCTGCACTGGTTATTTGGCAGCATTGGAGTTTGTTTAGGATATCATCGGCTACTAAGCCATCGCAGCTTTAAAGTACCTCGCTGGTTAGAATATGCGATCGCCTTTTTAGGTGCATTATCTCTCCAAGGAGGGCCTATTTTTTGGGTTGCTGGACATCGTTTGCACCATGCTTATACCGAAGACGAATACAAAGATCCTTACTCTGCCAGTAAAGGTTTTTGGTGGAGTCATATCCTCTGGATTTTTTATCCTCGTCAAGAGTTTTTTAATTTTGAATGTTACCAACGATTTGCGCCTGACTTAGCGCGAGATCCCTTTTACCATTGGCTAAATCGCTACTTTTGGTTATTACAAATTCCCGTTGCATTATTGCTTTATGCCCTAGGCGGTTGGTCATTTATTATCTATGGCGTATTTGTCAGATGTGTGATTCTCTGGCATACAACGTGGTTTATTAACTCAGTAACTCATATGTGGGGATATCGCAGCTTTGAAAGCAATGATAATTCCCGTAATCTTTGGTGGGCGGCAATTCTAACTTATGGCGAAGGCTGGCACAACAATCATCACGCTTACCCTCATGTCGCCAAGTGTGGCTGGCGTTGGTGGGAAATTGATGTTACTTGGTGGGCGATTCAATTGTTGAAAATACTGGGTTTAGCCAAGGATGTGAACTTGCCACCTGCTAATGCTGTTTCCCTTTCAAGTTGATGCCTGGAGACCGCAGGGGAGCAGGGGGCAGGGAGCAGGGGGAAGAATGAAAAACAAATGAATTTGTAACATCAGGGTAGGATTTGTAAGTTTTTTCAACACTTACACCCCTAAACCCTAATTCTTTGTCGAAACTCGCCAAATCTTAATAGTATTGTCTTCACCACCACTGACAATAGTTTGACCGTCAGGAGTGAAGGCGACAGAGGTCACTGTATTTTCATGTCCCTCTAATGTGTGGATGACTGCACCAGTAGTTAAGTCCCAGATTTTGATGGTACGATCGCGGCTGGCACTAGCTAGAGTTGTACCATCTGGGCTAAAAGCTACACAAGTAACGGTGTTGGTATGACCATTGAAAGTGCGGATGACTTCTCCTGAGGCGACATCCCAAAGTTTTATAGTGCGATCGCGGCTGGTGCTAGCCAAGGTTGTATTATCTGGACTAAAAGTAACAGATGTAACTGTATTTGTATTTCCTATGAGGGTACGTGCTGGCTCGTTTTGATAGAGTTTCCACAATTTGATAGTCTTATCAAAACTGCCACTAGCTAAGTGAATGCCATCAGAACTGATAGCAAGCGATCGCACCCAAAATTTATGTCCAATTAATGTTCTAATTAATTTTCCTGTGGTTAAATTCCAGATTTTAATCGTGTTGTCATCGCTACCACTGACTAAAATTTTGCCATTGGGACTAATAGCTAATGCTTGAACAGAATCGCTATGTCCTTCTAAGGTGCGAATAATTTCACCTGTGGTTAAATTCCAAATTTTGATAGTTTTGTCATCACTACCACTAACTAAAATTTTGCCATTGGGATGAATTGCGATCGCATTCACTTTTTGAGTATGGCCATTGAGGGTAAATAATTCTTGGGCAGTATTTAAATTCCAAACTTTAATATTGGATTCACTTTCGCCACTACTGGCAATCGTTTGACCATCTGGGCTGACAACAACAGATACTACATATTTGCTATGGGCTTTAAAGTTATTTGCTAACGAAATGCTTTCTATCGGATGATTAGGTGGTTGAATAAAAACTGCTTCGCCTGTATCAGAACTATGTTTTGTCTGCTTTAACCTCGATAATAAACTAGTTTGAATTCGATGATATTGTTGATACCAAGAATCGCTAAATCCAAATAATAAAATCAAAGCACAGGTCAAGACTAAACCTTTCAATAAAACATATCTAAACGGCAAAGCTTTTGTTTGCGGTACAGATGATAATTTTCCTGATGATTGTCCCGCAGGTGGTAAGGCAAGTGGCTGTTTCGGCAGTAAGTCTTTAATAACTTCATCTGCCGCTTGATAGCGTTGATTTAAGTCTTTTTGTAATAGTTTATTCATCACGCCATCAAATTCTGGCGTTAATGGACTACGTAAATATTGTCGCCAGTTATTCACCCAGCCATAGCCATGTTCCATCCACAATTGAAAGGGAGAAACGCCTGTTAAAAGATGAAAACAGGTAGCACCCAAACTAAACAAATCGCTAGATGGGAAAGCTTTACCATCTCTAATTTGTTCTAGTGGGGAATAACCATGCGAACCGATAGATGTGCCACTCTTATTTTTAACTTTTTCAGTTAATTGTTTAGAAGAACCAAAATCAATCAAGCTTAATCTGCCATCATAACGACAGCGAATCAAGTTTTCTGGTTTAATATCTCTGTGAATGACACCGCGATCGTGTATAAATTTGAGAACAGGTAATAAATCTAGTAAGATTGCTTGAATCTCGTTAGGTTTATAAGCTTTACGTTGCTGTAACTCCTTTAATAAATTTTGTCCATTAATAAACTGTTGCACCAAATATAAACAATTATCTTGTTCAAAATAAGCAATTAGTGTGGGAATTTGTGGATGTTCACCTAGTTCTTGTAATCGCTTGGCTTCTTCAGCAAATAATTCCATTGCCTTTTTTTGCGACCAAGTTCCTTGAAATTTTGGTGCTAATTGCTTGATTACACAAAGTTCATTGAGTTTATCTGTATCTTCTGATAAATAGGTTCTGCCAAATCCCCCCTCATCGGAAAGCACCCGAATCACCCGGAAGCGATTTCTTAACAGTGGGACTAAGGTAGTTCCACAAGTTTGGCAAGACTTCTTTCCTTTGGGATTTAAGGGATTTGGGCAATCGGGATTTAAGCAGCAGATCATGATCTGACAGGCGCGACTGCGTAAATATTTATATGAAGCGAACCCCGAAATTTCCCTTAATAAAATTGACCCTCGTGGAGATATGGTAGATAACGCTGGTGTTGGGGACTGGGGAATTACTTTTATAGTTAATTTTGGTAAATGCTAATGAGTTTTCCTCAATATCGAAAAACTACGAGAGTCCTTATTTTAATTTTCTCGATTATATATGAATCTCAGTAAAAATATTTTAAACCGTCAGATTTTAGTAGAATTTCTGATATGTTCCAGCAAAATAGATTAACTTATACATCGTCAAAATTAATACTTGAAGTTGCTGGAATTGATATTAGCTATCAGTACTTTTTCCCTGATCAAAATCTTAATTTGATACAGAAGATAGGTAACAATTTAACTGGCGATTTGATTGTTTATTGTTGAGTTTAGCTTTCCATTCCCGAATTGCGATCGCAGTTCTGGCTGTAGGTGAGAGGTATTGTGGAGTTGGCTCTTTTGGTAAATACTGGGTATTACTGAGGGGTTTAGTAGTTAAACAGTTAGTTAGATTCTGTAAGTTATTTTCCTGATTTAAAGCCTTAACTACATCATCAACTGTTTTGAAGCGATCGCTTAACGAAAACTTCACCATTTTTCCTAAAACTTGGGCAAAGCTATCACTAATATTGACTTCTTTTTGCCAACAAATTTCACCTGTGATATCTTGATCAAAATCTAAAGGCCCTTTACCTGTCAACAAATATAGACAAGTCATTCCCACCGCATAAATATCACTAGCAAAAACTGGACGTAGCGCGAATTGTTCTGGAGGTGCAAACCCCATTGTCCCGACAAAATTAGTAGATGCAGTTTTATGGTTAGAGCTGTCCGCATTATCAACCAATTTCTCTTTAACTGCACCAAAATCGATCATGACTAAACGTCCATCATCTTCACAACGCAACAAATTCTGCGGTTTAATATCCCGATGAATCACGCGATTTTGATGTATGTATTGTAAGATTGGTAAAATTTCTCGGAGAAACTGTTTTACTTTTGCTTCTGTTTTGGGGCCATTGCGTTGTAAATCCCGTGCTAAAGTATAGCCCCGTACAAATTCTTGCACTAAGTAAAACTCACCATTGTTTTCAAAGTAGTCTAAAAGCATGGGAATTTGGGAATGGCTACCTAGTTGAGCCAAAGTTTTCGCTTCTTGTTCAAAACGCTGACAAGCTTTTTCCCAACTTTTACTACTAGTGGTTTTCGGACACAGTTGTTTAATAACACATAAAGGATATCCGGGTAATAGGGCGTTTCTGGCTAAAAACGTAATCCCAAAACCACCTCTACCTAAAACTCTTAATATCGCATAGCGATCGCGGAATAACTGTTTTGAGCCACACAACTGAGCCAGTTGATTTTTTTGTAAACTGTACTCATCTTGAAAATTGGTAATTTTTTCAGAAAAGCGATTCATGGCTCAAAGACAGTTACTTCGTGTTGTCTTCAATGTAACTACAAAAACATTTTTTTGCCAGTAGCATTACTGGAACTTTGCAAAATTCTCACCTGGCGCAAAATATCCTCGGGAAATTCCAATCAAAAATTTATAGTTTTCACAGCACTTTATCTGGATTACTTAGATTTCTGGCAAAAAAGAATGAAGGCTGAAACAAGATATAGACAGTTTCAGACTTCAGACTTCACACTTCATACTTCCCTACGGTACTTCAATCGGAATGAGGGCATTTTCTGGTAAATAATTAGAGAAACGTCCATCATCGGCTAGCACCAAAACCAAACGCAAGGGGTAATCTGGCGGCACTTGCAAGTCTGCCCAAGGCACGGCTAACTCTAAACAAGTGTCGAAAGCTACTTTGGCCCGGCTAAATCGGGGATGCCATTGATAGTGTTCTGCGGCTTCGCGGAATTGTACCGATTGTGTCAGTAAGTTAATTTCTAATTGGTGGTGGTACAAATAATTAGTTGGGGCTTGATCTGGTACATCAGCTAAGGGAATTGGGCTGTTGTGCATTGTCTTGTCAGGATAAAACCACAGCAAATTTAATTCTGGTGGTAAATCCTGCCCTGGCACAGCACCACTTTTAAAGTCAATCCGTAAATAAAAATTTAGGTGATCTACACCGTACCAAAGTCTTTGCACAATGCTGCTGTTGTGCATTGTGCCTCTTGCACCACCAATTTCTATACGTCCGGCTTTGTCCCAGTCTTGCTCGTCGCCTCTGCCATCAATAATTGGGTGAATAAAGCTTTGTGGAACATAATTTGCCCGAGCTTCATGCACTTCTACTGGTTGTCTGAGATAAGCAGGTATGGGTTCATTTAAGGCTTTATAAATGCCGTACAAGTGTTCTCGAAATAATTGGTCGAAGATGGCATCTTGATTGGAAGAATGTCCTTCACCAAACCACCAAAACCAGTCGGAACCTTCTGCAGCATACAATGCTTCCCAAGCTTCGGGGTTATTTTCTTCTGTGGCTTCAGGATGACTAGCGAGCATTTCTCTAGCTTCGGTGAGGTAGTCCCAGGCGCGGTTTTTGGCGGGGTCGCCTATCCATGTGGTAAAGCTGCCATCTACCCAAGAACCACTGTGCAGTTGTTCTCCAGGAATTGTGGCTGTGGCGGGGAATTGCTCGAGGAATTCGGAGACGGTGACGAGTTTGAGTTGCGGGTCATTACTCAAGCTTTGATATAAAGCTTCTAGCAAGAGTTTACCGTCTTGGGGGTAAAATTCCCAGCAATTTTCGCCGTCCAAAGCGATGGTGACTAGCCACGGTTGTTCGCTGGGGTTTTCTCTTTGTTTTTTAGCGATCGCTTGCAGGTGTCCCACTAAATCAGCAGCAGCTTGTTTAGCTGGCATTGACCCATAAGTAAAACCTATTAAATCAGATAAACGGTGGTCGCGGAAGACAATAGACAAATCACCTGCTGGGGTTGTCAAGCGATAAGGTCGATACAGCAGTTCTGGCTGCTGGACGTTTCCTGCCCCATCTCGGTGGAAGAAGTGTTTTAATGTCCACCCTAAAACAGCTTCATCTGAGCAAATCCACTTAAAGCCTTGTTTCACAATGTAGGGCAGTGTTGCCGGGCTGACGGATTGTTCAGAAGGCCATAAACCACGCGGGTCTTGCCCGAAGCGGTCTTTATATAAATCCCAAGCTTTTTGTAAGTGACGCGGGATGTCTTCTGCCCACTGAAACCGACGTTTGGGTAATGTCATATTTGGCACAGCTACCCGACCGGAGTTGGTATCAGCTAGCAAAGGCATAATCGGGTGAGTGTAGGGCGTTGTGGTAACTTCTAACTGCCCTGTTTGCTGCATTTTTCGGTGTTGGGGAATGATGCGGCTTAATATTTCTCGCTGTTTTGAGTAAATTCGTTGGCGATCGCTTAAAGTAAAATTCCGCCCTTGTTTTAACCAAGCGGCAATTTCTGGGTCATCCCAAAACAAAGGGTCAATCCAAGCTAAGTTATGCCAAGCCAGCAAATCACTATAATCTTGCAAATCCCAATTTGCTAAACACCAAGCTTGCCCTTTCTCTTGACGTTGCTGATATAACTGACCATACCGAGGATGTGGATCAATTAAGGTATGGTGATTAGCATCAAAAAAGTGTTGAACAATAAATTCTCTCTGTTGCTGTGTTAACTGCTCAACCGGAGTCAAACTAGCTGTTAAATAAGGGTCAAAAGCAGTACCAGCAATGTAATCTTCCAGTTGTAATATCAAAGATGGTACTAAATTCACCGTTTGGTGTAATTTTGGATACCGTTCCAGCATTAATATTAAATCTAAATAATCCTTCGTACCATGCAAACGCACCCAAGGTAAGCGGTACTGCTGACTTGATGAAACTGAAACGCCGCTGCCAGGAGATTTGTACAGCGGCTGATGTTGATGCCAAATAAAAGCAACGTAAAGCGGATGGGACATAAGCAGTGATTGGGGAAGAGGAAAGTATGAAGTATGAAGTATGAAGGATGAAGTATATAGATACCCTTGAGGTGGCTTCCCAAAGGGTAGTATGAAATTTCATACTTGAGACTTCATCCTTCAACCTTTTTTTACTACTCCCTAAATAACTTGCTCGACTTCAGCAATTTCGGGAATCATTTCCTTAAGGCGACGTTCCAGACCCATTCTCAGGGTCATTGTGGAACTTGGGCAAGAACCACAAGCACCTTGTAACCGCAATCTGACTACAGGGCCATCAAGTTCTACAAGTTCCACATTACCGCCATCAGACATCAAATAAGGGCGCATTTCATCTAAAACGGTTTCTACGTTGTCAATTGTCAATTCCATTGTTTTAGACCTGTGAAGTAGTGACGATAAATGAGTATGAGTTGCGTATAGCTTTAATTATTACCAACTCAATACCTTGAATTTCGTTTTTTAGCTTTGTTAAATCAATCCTAGATCCAATTGCCCCTAGATTGTCTGTTGTCTTTGTTTCTTTGCTATAACTTATGCACAAAGCTTAGTTGTAGAGATTGGGTATAAGGGTGTGGAGTGAATGGGTTTTGCTCAAAACCTTGTATCTAAACTCTTAATTTTTTCCAACTCTTTTTCTTAAGTTCATCAACCTACCCCCTACTCCCTATTCTCTACTCTCTACTAATTAGCAAGCACAATCTAAGTTGGTGTCAGCCGACGATACAATTACAGGTTGTTGATATAAAGGTACTGTGAAGGTGACGGTAGAGCCAAGTCCTTCACCCAAGCTGTAAAAATGTACTTCACCACCCATAGCTTCAATGAGTTTTTGAGATATTGCTAACCCCAAGCCAGTACCACCGTATTGACGAGTGCGGGAACCATCAACTTGAGAGAATAGTTGAAAGAGTTTGTCTTGTTTGTCTAGCGAAACACCAATCCCGGTGTCAGCGACTCTAACTCTAACCATCCCTGGGAGTTGTTGTTCTTGGAATTTGATTTTTTTCTGGACTATATCGGCGGTGATGGTGATGCCGCCTTCATGAGTAAACTTGATGGCATTGTTGACCAAGTTGAGCATCACTTGGAGTAGCCGTTGATAATTGCCTTGAACGATAATTTCATCACTTGTTGAAGGTCTTTGCATCCGGAAGCTGAGGTTTTTCATTTCTGCTTGGGGACGCATAAAACTTTCTACACCACAAAATAGCTCGTCTAAATTGACGGGAACGCAATCTAGTTCCATTTTGCCTGCTTCGATTTTGGCAATGTCCAAAATATCATTGATGATGTTGAGCAGGTGGATGGATGATTGATGCGCTTCTAAAAGAAACTGATGTTGTTCTTCCGGATCATCTGCCATCCCTTCTAGAATCAGCTTCAAAAAGCCTATCATGCCGTTGAGGGGGGTGCGAATTTCGTGGGAAACGTTAGCCAAAAATTCGCTTTTGAGGCGGGAGGCTTCTTCGGCTTTTTGACGCGCTGCTTCTAATTCTTTATAGAGGGTAGCATGAGCGATCGCCGTTCCTAATTGATCTGCTACTTCTGCTGCTAATTCTAGCTCTGCATTTGTTAACGGGTAACATTCATCTCGCAGACTTACTGCTATTAAGCCATTTGCTTGGTCTTGATAACAGGTGGCGACTATCAAAACTTTTTGCTGGGGACATAGCGCATATCCCGGTACTTCCATCACCACCGGCTCAAGGGTTGCTAAAGCTTGAGCAAAAGCAGGCTCAGAAGTTACATCTATTTCTAAGCCCAGCATCGAAGAGCGATCTGGCTGATGATACTCTGCTATTACCCGGACTTTTGAGCTAAAGGGCTGATAAGGACAAATAATACAGCGTTCTAGCCCTAGGGCTTTTCCCAAACTATCTACTGTTTGTTGCCAAATTACGTCTAAATCTAAGGTTCGCCGAATGTTCCTGGTAATTTTATTTACCAATTTTTGATGTTGTTGCGATCGCAAAGCCAACTCGATTGGTTTTGGTACTGTTGATGCCGTACTTGCTGCTCCTTTTTGGACTGTTGCTTGCAATAACCGTCCCATAACTAAAACTGTGTTAGCAGTATTTCCCAATGACGGCATCATTGGCGTAATTACTAATTCCAACTCACACAACTCTTGGTGGCAGCGAAACCAACATGGAAACTTTTCTGGAACCAAACTTTCTAAAATTCGGTGTACCTTTTCTAAATAGGCTACCTTATCTACGGGAGCAAAAGTTTCTTCCTCATGGTCGCCATTGACTACTTGCTCAGGGTTTAAGCCTAGGAGTTCGCTATGCTGCCAATAAAATGTCAGGTAGCGTCCTGTCCCATCTTGCGTGTATACCAACTCTGAACTGAGAGTTGGTAACGAGCCATTAGCCTGATTAGCTGTGTTTTCCTGATTTTGAGAAAATAAGTTTGGCAATTGGGAGTTGGCAGTAATAGTCATTTAATCGAGTTGGGTAGACAAATGGCAACTCAATAAAGTTTTGCTCAAGCTGCTAAGAGCTTCTGCATACTTACATTGGGTGTTTTAGCTGTTCTGAAAAGGCGGATTGACAAACTAGAAATTTGTTTTTTTCTCTAAGAGAAGCTGTTTTGTGGATGTTAATCATTCCATTCACCCCTCGGCGGCACAGGTGTACGATAAGGAGTCCGAGTTAATTCATCATCTCGAGAAAATTCGCCCCGCAACCATTGACGAATTGCTACCTCAATGACTTTGCTGGGGTCATTGGTGAGATGTTGAATTTGCTCTAGTAACTCGGAATCTAGCCGGACAGCGATTTCTACCTTATCGGTTTGTCTTTGTTCCGCGTCGGTAGCTTTCTCTTTCATATTCATAGGTTTTATACTCTGAGATTGTTTTGTCTAAAGCTTTGTAAAGTATTTCTACTCACTTTCGGGTTCGTTTACTGACAAATCTTCAAGGTATGCTTACATAGTTCCCCGAAATCTTACCAAAAGTAACAACATAATGTTTTAAGTGGCAACATTCATAGAAATGGCTAGACAACGCTTTAGAAATTTTGTCAGTAAATCAGTAGATTTGAGCATTTACAGAGTGTAACTGCCCACGACATCTACACTATGTACTTATATATTCATTGTAAGCTGCTGATTGATCAATACTTGTAAGGAAAAATAGACTTAATTATTAGTCAATAGTCATTGGCCATTTGTCATTGTCCCTTCCCTGTACTTCTATACCCTACTTCACACTTCATACTTCACACTTCACACTTCATAGCAGCGTCTTGGCTAAGAAAGCATTAAAATACATTAAGTAAATCGCTCTTTATAACCTTGGTTGCTGCTTCAGCAAAGATAGTATATGACTGACGTTCCCGCAGTTCGCATTCGCAATTTTTGTATTATTGCTCACATTGATCACGGGAAATCAACCCTAGCCGATCGCCTGTTGCAAGCTACCGGCACTGTTGATGAACGGCAGATGAAGGAGCAGTTTCTCGACAATATGGATTTAGAACGGGAGCGCGGCATTACAATTAAGCTGCAAGCTGCCCGGATGAATTACACTGCTAAAGATGGTCAGCAGTATGTATTAAATTTAATCGATACTCCCGGACACGTAGACTTTTCTTATGAGGTGTCGCGTAGTTTAGCGGCTTGTGAAGGGGCATTGTTGGTTGTAGACGCGTCACAAGGTGTAGAAGCACAAACTTTGGCGAATGTCTACTTGGCATTAGAGCATAATTTGGAAATTATTCCAGTTTTGAATAAAATTGACCTGCCTGGTGCAGAACCAGACCGGGTAATTGGTGAAATTGAAGAAATTATCGGTCTAGATTGCAGTGGGGCAATTTTAGCATCGGCAAAAGAAGGGATTGGGATTGATGAGATTTTAGAGGCGATCGTTGAACGGATTCCGCCCGCACCCGACACAGTAAATGAACGCTTAAGGGCGTTGATTTTTGATAGCTATTACGACTCCTACCGAGGTGTAATTGTCTACTTCCGGGTGATGGATGGGCGCGTGAAAAAAGGCGATCGCGTTTATCTCATGGCTTCTGGCAAAGAGTACGAAATCGACGAGTTGGGTGTCCTTTCTCCCACGCAAAAGCAAGTTGATGAACTGCACGCCGGGGAAGTAGGTTATTTGGCAGCAGCTATCAAGGCCGTAGCTGATGCACGGGTGGGTGATACCATTACTTTATCTAATGCTAAAGCAGAAGAACCTTTACCTGGTTACACCGAAGCTAACCCGATGGTTTTTTGCGGGATGTTCCCCATTGATGCTGACCAATTTGAAGACTTGCGCGAAGCCTTAGAAAAGCTCAGACTGAATGATGCCGCACTGCACTACGAACCAGAAACTTCGAGCGCGATGGGTTTTGGCTTCCGTTGTGGGTTCTTGGGCTTGCTGCACATGGAAATCGTGCAGGAACGCTTAGAACGCGAGTATGACTTGGATTTAATTATTACTGCGCCTTCAGTTGTTTACCGTGTAACTACTGTGAAAGGCGAAGAGTTATATATTGATAATCCTAGCCATTTACCTGCACCCAACGATCGAGAGAAAATCGAAGAACCCTACGTCCAAGTAGAAATGATTACGCCAGAGGGCTACGTCGGTACGCTGATGGAGTTGTCACAAAATCGGCGCGGTGTCTTCAAAGATATGAAATATCTCACCCAAGGGCGCACCACCTTGACCTATGAGATACCTTTAGCAGAAGTTGTCACCGACTTTTTTGACCAGATGAAATCGCGATCGCGCGGTTATGCCAGTATGGAATATCATCTCATCGGCTACCGCGAAAATCCGCTAGTGAAGTTGGATATCATGATTAACGGCGACCCCGTTGATTCCTTAGCGATGATTGTCCACCGTGACAAAGCTTATAATGTCGGGCGGTCAATGGCTGAAAAACTCAAAGAATTGATTCCCCGCCATCAATTTAAAGTGCCAATTCAAGCCGCCATTGGTAGCAAAGTCATCGCCAGCGAACACATCCCCGCCTTACGCAAAGACGTACTCGCCAAGTGTTACGGTGGTGACATCAGCCGGAAGAAGAAACTATTGCAGAAGCAAGCCAAAGGTAAAAAACGGATGAAGGCTGTAGGTACAGTCGATGTACCCCAAGAAGCATTTATGGCAGTCCTGCGTTTAGACCAAAATTAATTAGGCTGTTATTAGCTATATTCTTTTCAGAAATAACCTCAGGAATGTGTAAGAGAGTCTTGGATATTTTCTTTACATTCCTTTTGTTTTTTGAAGTGTTCCGCGCTTGTTCACCAGTCAATTTCTGAGCCGGAGCGTATTACATACTTACCAATTACAAGAGGCGACCAAATTAGCGACAATTTCAACTAATTCCTCTGGGTCAACTGGTTTAGAAACATGAGTCTGAAAACCACATTCTAAGGCATAAACACAACTTTCGCGATCGCCATACGCTGTTAAAGCAATAGCTAACACTCGTCCACCAAAATCTGGTTTGAGTGCGCGGATTTTGCGAATCAAGCTGTAGCCATCTTCCCCAGGCATACTAATATCACTAATTAAGACATCAGGTTGCAATTCAGGTAACACTTTCAACGCTTCTAGGGCTGATGCAACGGCTACAACCGTAGCTCCATCTGCTTCTAATACAGTAGCAATGTAAAAGCGGCTATCATCATCATCCTCAACTACGAGAATGCTTAAGCCAGCCAGTGGAAAATCAGATTGCATAAAAAATATATTTTCTGTGTGTTTTAGGGATACTGATATAAAAATGTCAGATGCCAAAAATAATTGAATATTGCTTTGTTTAGGATGATGCTCTAACGCCTACGGAATAGGGTTTATGTAAAGTCTTCAAATCGTAAAAATTTTTATATAGTTCTAATTTTTTAATGACTATGTATCAGTTTGCTTGGCTGGCACTAATTATATTTTATAGGTAACAAAGACCAATCAGATAATCTAAATTGCAGTTTTTATTACTACATTAATATCAGTAATTATTCCCAAAAATTTTATTTTATTAAGTAAATTATACAACGAACAGTGTGCGGCAAGTAAACTAAATTACACATTATTATAAGTAGTATGTATCCTAAATAATTCAGTAATAAAAATTGTGATATTACTATGAGAATTTTTGGGAACAAACAATAATCACTTGCAGTCAAGGCACACACGCCAAACATGATACCAACTCAGAAATATTAGATTTGGTATTAGCACATATCAATGGAACTCGAAAATTAAATTGCTCATTATCTGCGGAGGAAGTAGATATGAGGCTAGAAGTAAAATTCCTAGTCTTTAATTACTGCTATTAGCCTTCAAGATGATGTCTTATAAGTATTGCTGGTAAAGCAATACAGAGATTTGTCGTGGTAATAAACCGCTATTTGTTACTGCTCGTAAAAGCATTTTGACAAATACTTTGTGGCAATTTTTTGAAAATTAGCCATAGATTTTGTCTGGCAATATTTCGCAAAATTAAGCTGAAAAGTGCGAAATATTGTCCGAAATCTGCAATGGAAAATTTGCTCTAAACAATGTTTCTTTACTCAATTTAGGTGAGTTATGAATAGTCAAAATATCAGGAAAACATCTATCAACTTTGTGAAATCTTTTTTAGCAGGTGCAGTATTAATGACAGCTTCTGTTGGCCCTGCTTTTGCTAGTGACAAAGTTGAAATTATGGGTGCAGAATATGGTGGGAACGGTTGCCCTGATGGCTCTGCTAGTGTGAGCGTGAGTCCTGATGGTCAAGAATTAAGTATTCTCTTTGATCAGTTTATTGCTGTAGGAAATAAATCATCAGAAAGGCGTAAAAGTTGTAACTTGAGCATTCCTATTAAAGTGCCTCAAGGATTCCAAATTTCTCTCTACGATGCTGATTACCGTGGCTATGTTGCTCCTAGTACTACTGGCAGACTAAGAGCAGAATACTTTTTTGCAGGTCAACGTGGCCCAGTTTTTTCTCGGACATTTCGTGGCGAAACTGACTACAACGTTCGAGATCAACTAGTGACTGTTGCTGATGTTTGGTCACGCTGTGGCGACAGTGTAAATATGCGTGTGAATGCAGCTATGACTGCTAATGGAGGAGGTATGGCAACGGTTGATTCTTTTGACCTAGCTCATCGCGGGTTGGTGTATCACGTCAAATATCGTCAGTGTCGTTAGATAGCTTAAAAACGAGGAGTTAATCAACCTTGAACTTGAATAGTGCTGGTGAAAAGTGCGATCGCATTCTTAGCCAACACTATTCAAACAAGAGATTGCTTTTCTCTCACTACCCGTATTTGCTCTATTTCCTAAGTATGATTAGCCTCTCCCTCATCAGCATGATGAAAGACTTCAGAAAGTTAATCACTTTAAAAGAGTGATTTTTTCTAGAAAGTTCTTCATCAAGAGGTCTAACCATGACACAGAAAAATAAAATTCGTTACGCAGTTGTTGGTTTAGGGTGGTTTGCTCAAGAAGCCGCCTTACCTGCATTTGCTAATACCGAAAATTCTGAATTAGTTGCTTTGGTTTCTGATGACCCAAAAAAACTGGAAGAACTGAGCAAAAAGTACAAAATTCAACATAAGTATTCTTATGAGGAATATGAAGATTGTTTGACAAGTGGAGAAATTGATGCAGTATATATTGCATTACCCAATCACTTACATTGTGAATACACTGTCAGAGCGGCAAATCAGGCTATTCATGTGCTGTGTGAAAAGCCAATGGCTGTAACCGAGCAAGAGTGCGAGGAAATGATGAAGGCGGCAAAAGATAACGATGTCAAACTGATGATTGCTTATCGATTGCATCTAGAACCAGCTAACTTGCAAGCTGTAGAAATTGTGCGATCGCAGCAAATTGGTGAACCACGGATTTTTAACTCTGTGTTCTCGCAACAAGTAGTAGACGAAGGCAATATTCGTTTGCGAGATGTCACTGGTGGCGGCACAATCTACGATATCGGTATTTATTGCATTAATGCTGTACGCTATCTATTTCAAGATGAACCAACTGAAGTGTTTGCTGTCGCGGCCAATAAAGGAGAACAACGCTTCAGCGAAGTCGAAGAAATGAGCAGCGTGATTATGCTCTTTCCCAACGAAAAACTAGCAACATTTACCTGTAGCTTTGGAGCCGCAAAAGTTTCTACTTATCAAGTTGTAGGAACTAAAGGCGACTTGCGATTAGAATCTGCCTATACATGGCATGGAGAAATCAAACACTACTTAACTATTAATGGAGAAACCCAAGAGCGTAACTTTGAAAAACACGATCAGCTAGCAGCTGAATTCACCTATTTCTCAGATTGTATTCTCCAAAATCAAGACCCAGAGCCATCTGGAACAGAAGGATTAAACGATGTTCGGATTATTCAAGCACTCTACAAATCCATTGAAACAGGTCAACCTGTAAAAGTAGAAACCCTCGAACGTTCTCAACATCCTACCTCAGCACAAACTATCAAACGTCCTGACAATCAAGGAAAGCCAGACTTAATTCATGCAGCTTCACCCTCCGGTGATTCTTAAAGCAGCTTGAGATTTTGGATTCTGGAAAGAGAAAGACAAAACTCTTTCTCTCCCTCTTCATAAGCTCCCTGCTTATGGCAACTTAGATGTGTGCGGAAAATTTAGTAGACGCATGTGCATAAGCAGGTAATAGTAAGCAGTAAACATAGCTGCTGAAAAAATTTGTCCACCCCAGCCATTATGCCAAAAATCAAATGAGCTTCCATCCCAATACGCAACAGCAATTGCCAGTAATGCAATCCGAGCCGTGTTGAAAGTGAAAGCTAAAACGCATCCTAAAAAGCATATTTTGATGATATGTAAACTCTTAAGTCTGTAAGCAATACCTATTAACAGACTAGTCATCAACATTAATACTATCAAATCAAATCCATTACAGCCCCATCCAACTTCTATACTACCTGTAGGCAATTTCACCAATGTTCCATCTAAATTGCTCGGATACCCTATCATCTGAAGTGTTAAATTTGCACTCCAAGCTTGGATGTAATCCATTGTTCTTTCAGGAGTTAAGGCTCGCCATAAATATGTGGGTAAAAGATATATCCCAGGATAGATACTTAAAAGTATCAAAACAATTGTTCGTTTATAGTATTTAAAAAATGTTATTCCCCAAGTACTAAGAATAATACCTACTAAAATTACCAACCAAACTAATGCCTGAGACCACCCTTTGTGAAGACTAAGAGGAAAAAGACCAACTCCAAATAAAATTAAACTATGCCCTAGCCGTCGTTGCATAGTTCCTGGATTGAAATGAGTAAGTTTATTTTTCTTTTGCCATAGCTCCTGTAGTGCCAGGTAAGCCGCAGTAGCAGTCAACAAAGGGAACGTCATCCCACTTATTGAGAACAGTATCAGTGTCTTTAACCAAGAAAATAAATAATAGTATAAACCTACAATTAGACCACAAAAAACAATCCGATTGTGCAGGCTTTTATAAAATAAAATTAATATTTTTTTGATAATCAAAATATATCTTTTGTAAAAATTCCAATAAATCATATTTCTGTGTTTATTAGCTATAAATTAAGTAAAAAAACTAATCAATCTACTTTATAATTACCTAAAATTAGCTAAATAAAATTTACTTAAAAGTAAAGCTAGATGTCAGTGAGACAATTATGATTGTTCTCACTGTTGTTATTTTAGAAGTCAACAAATAATTTATTCTAGCTCCATCTGCTTTTGTTCTTGGCGATTTTTGCGTATTAAGCTTAAACCTAAAGCAGCTAACCCTGGAATTAAAATAGGTACAGGCACATCCCTATGATTTCCGTCCTTCGTTCTGTTGCGATTAGCAGTATTGATGACTGGAGGATTATTTGAGTAATTCTCAGAATTATAGCGACCAGAATTATTAGGATTATTATTCCATGTGAACCAGGGTAGAAATCCTAAAAACCATTTAACTTCCAAATTTCTAGATGTCCTGGAATTTGCTTGTGTAGATTGATTTGGGGTATTTTGAGCCTGTGCATAATCTTGAGGAACAAATATAATACTTGTAGCCATAGATGTAGCTACCGCTATGCTTAAACATACGGTTTTCAACTTCATAGATATTATTCTCCTTAAAAATTTCTATTTTTTATTGGATAAGTATTACTACAACTTAGGTACTAATTTTTCCTGAAAGTTTAATATTTGTTCATCTGTCTATAGTTGTATACAACATAGTAAATTCCTCATTCTATAGATAGAATATTTGTTTTTTTGCTAGATATTTTTAATCAAAAATATAATTAGCAAAATATTTGTATGCTAATGAACAGCTATTAACAAAACACGGAGAAATTATGTTTGAGTATTTAAGCGGATACAAACATAAATGTATATCTCTTAAGAGAAAATTATGTATTACAACAATTGCAAATCAAAGCTATGCTTGTATCAGCATAATTGTCCAAGCAGCTAATAGCTGAAACGAATGACTGGGTTGAAATAATAAAAATGTTTTACTCAAAAAAAGCATTCTCAGTAAAGGGACATAAATAATTGTCTATAAGACAAGGCAGGAGAAAAAAGTCATCAAATAAGAGTTTTTTAGCTATTTTGTCCAAAAATTGTCTAATTAAGTTTATTTGTGTCTTTTTACTGATTTTGAATTGGATAAAGTTCCGCAGTAGCAAAACTGATTTTCTCAGTCGCTATTAATATTGAGTTTAACAAATCAATACGGTGCCAACCATATTTTTTTCTCTTATCTATCTAAAAAATCAGATTTAGTAACAAAATTATATTTCTTTACTAGATTAGAGATAAGAACTAATTTAGCAATAAATTTATGTTATGTGTATGTTTAGAGTTATGACTAAAGTCATGTTTAGATTAGTGACTTTAGCCAGATATTTTTTTTAAAATATGAGCTTTAATAATAATGTAAGCAACTAAATGGGCTATAAGAGCTATTGCTACTAAATGTGGGAGTTTAGTAGAAAAGATGACTCTAGGGAAAGTTAATACTTTCCCTATTTTTATATAATAGTAAATAGATATATCAATATTATTTGATTTATAAATTACTCAAAGAGTAAGAAGGTAGGTAGTAAATTTGTTAACTTTTTATTTAGTACGGCTAGATACAAGAAGTAAACTTTTGAAATCCCTAAAAATAAAGTAATTAATAACTATTCAAACGTGAATTTAGCCAAAATAAACTTTATTTATAAATTTTGATAGAATTACTTGGTTTAATACAACTATTTTTTAAGTAATAAATAAAAAATGAGCTAATTATCTATTATAACAGGATTTTAATATTATTAACTACTGAAATATAGAAAATATTCAGGGATGATAAGCAAGAGATTTGAATGTAACTCTTGCCTAGACTGCTATATAATATAGAAAGATAGTAGGCTATCTATGCTAAACCAAAATCCGTAAAAGTTAGCAGATAAACAGTTATCCTAGTAATTAAACCTTCAAAGTTAGGATAAAAATGTGGGTTTTCTCTAATTAGATAAGGATATTAAAAGTCAAAATTTTTCGTAATAAAGGAATGTTGACAAAGTTGGCAACTAATAAAGAAAAAATATTAGTGGTAGACGACGAACCCAGCATTCGTCAGATATTAAAAACGCGCCTATCTATGATTGGCTATGACGTAATTTCAGCTAGTAATGGAGAAGAAGCTTTAGAAGCTTTTCGAGCTTACGATCCTGATTTAATAGTTTTGGATGTCATGCTACCAAGGCTAGATGGCTATGAAGTATGTCAAGAGTTACGTAAAGAGTCTGATGTCCCAATTATTATGCTAACAGCCTTGGGAGATATATGCGATCGCATTACTGGCTTAGAAATTGGTGCTGATGACTATGTAGTTAAACCATTTTCACCTAAAGAGTTAGAATCACGCATAGCCAGAGTATTAAAACGACTCAAGAAAACTAGAGCCAGTAACGCTTCTAGTCCAGGAATAATACATCTGGGCAAAATCATCATTGATACGAACAAGCGACAAGTCTACAAAGATAACGAGCGCCTTCGGTTGACGGGTGTAGAATTTAGCTTATTAGAATGGCTAGTTAGCCATTCTGGAGAAGTTTTTTCTCGGAGTGAGATTTTGCAGCAGGTGTGGGGCTACACTTCAGAAGATCGTGTAGATACAAGAGTAGTAGATGTGCATATCTATCGCTTACGCGCCAAATTAGAAGACGACCCAAACAACCCCAAACTGCTTTTGACAGCTAGAGGTAGCGGTTATCTTTTTCAACCATTTATGGAATCAAGACACAAGCAATAATCATTAAGCATTGCTCAAATAACATACAGGTAAATAATTCTAGAGATATAGCTCAACTTGCTGATAAAGCTTAATTTTTTAAGTTCTAATCAATCTTTAGACATTGCCTAAAATAGCCTTTTCAGCAGAGGTATAAAATTCAAATGATTGATAAATTAAAAGCATAACAATTTTAAGTGCTACGTGATGGCACAAGGAGTTTGATATGTTGCCAATGTTGATGCTGTTTGCGAGTTATGCTTTAATCTCTACACTTTTTATCGCTAAAATCGAATAGTCTAGGATATGAATTTATCAGTTGACTAAAATTTTTATTTAGTCGCAGATAAATTAAATTCGGTATTTGTTTTTTGCAAATATAAATTGCCTCTTATAATTTTCATCTATTTTTTCCATGTTGTTCGACCTTCTCTTTCGTTTCTACCTCGGTTTGTTTCACCGAGGTTTTTTATTTGGTCAAATTTTAATTAACACATCAGTTGAGATAAAATAAAGCGTAGATAGCAAGACCTAAGGCACTTACTGTTATCTAAGCAAATAAAATCTCGGTTATTGTACTATTTGCCTGGGAGAGAGTAGTACAAGTAAGTGATATATGATTAAGATGGCAATGTTCAAATTTTTAATTTTCGCTTGACTTTATATCAATTGGCTGATGATGAATAAATCAAAAAATGCCCAAATAGTATTAACACATCAACTAGACAATATTTTTATACATAATTATGGAAACCCAGATTCAACAACAAGAATATAGTAATCCTCATACTGCCGATAACATAATGACAGTTCAAAGTTCAGAGCCAGGTAGTCTAGCGAAAATATCCAAGGCTAATGCTGCACATCCCCAAGCATCAAATAATGGCAGCAAGATTTCTGATTTTTGGCAGCAATTACCAAAAAGGATAGTGGAATTTTGTCGGGAATATCAGCTGCAAGTCATGAGCTTTGCTGTACTAGTAGTAATGTTAGTCGGGCTGAGATTTGTGGTAGCAGTCATAAATACAGTGAACCAACTACCTGTAGTCGCTACATTTTTTGAACTAGTTGGAATTGGTTATGTAAGTTGGTTTGTCTCTCGCTATTTTTTGGCAGAGAATAGTGAGAGGTCTTAACTTTACATGATGACACCAACCTCCGAAAAGTTGAGGTCTGGAAGGATTAAAAATTTAGAGATATGTCAACGCAACTATCGGCACAAATGTTTGCTGCAATTACTGTTGATCGCAGCAAACATAGTACTTTATAAGTATCTGATGCGATCGCCTGTTAGATTAATTTGTTAACTTTTGTTTCGATTTCTCTGCTAAATTTGCCTCAAGTAGCTGGAGTTTTATTTTTTCAATAAATATAAATTTTTATTAAATTAATAGTATTTAAGACGCATAAAAAGAATCTTGCAGTATAACTTATCAGGACTGAAAGCAAGTTAGAAGCAAAAATTAAATCATTCCTGAAAATCCTAATTATCATTAATATTCTTGCTATTTCTGACTTAATCTTTCTTTTCCCTTCAATATAGTAAGGAGATATCTTAAAAATGCAAGGTCTTTTTAAACAAACTGCTATGCTTTCAATGACTGCAATGATCGCATTTTTGTTTACAGGTTGTGGAGAAAGTAAAGTTGCCCAATGCAACAAAATTATTAAAGTTGCTAATCAAGCAGTGAGTCTAAGTCAAGAATTTAGTAAAAACCCCCAACGGGAAAAAGGCTCTAAAGCCTTGACAGAAGTGGCTAGTAAAATAGACACAATTACTAATGAAATGAAAGCATTAGTAATTAAAGATGAAAAATTACAAGGCTTTCAAGGACGCTTTCTCAAACTTTATCAAGATACTAGCAAAGGTTTAAGAGATACCGCAGCAGCTATTGATAAAAAAAATCTCAAAGCTGCCAATGCTTCTTTAGCAACTCTCAGCAAAAGTAGCAGTGACGAAAGTGCAATAGTCTCCGAAATTAATGGTTATTGCTCTGGTAAATAAAGATTTTTGGCGTTGCCTAAATGCGGTATGAAATCATAAAATTCTACTTTTAAAACTCTTGCTCTTTGAGTCTTTGCGCGGCAGTCGCTACCCTGCGGGAACGCTTTCAGCGAACAAGTCGGCAGAGCCGCCCAACGCGCTACCTTGCCTCTGCGTGAGATAAAAATCATCCCATTAATCAGCAACGCCAGATTTTTATGTCAATTGCCAAAAAGAATAAATAAGACCTCAGAAGTCTGTCGCCGGGGGACAGGAAGAAAGGATTAAAAACCAATGGGTTTAGTAAGTATACATCCGTCAAAATCCAGTAACAAAAATGTTATAGCGATTCCCAGTTAAGTGAGGTACAGGTAATATTTTGAAACGCAGAGGGTCGCAGAGTTAAGCGCAGAGGTACGCAGAGATTTGTACTTCAGCAGACTAGGAAACGCTATAGAAGACTTAATCTCTTTTTTCAGGGTAACAATAGACCAATCATTTTAAATTACTCTTAAATTCTGACTTCTGACTTCTGGGTGCTGAATCCTTACTGGATCTATATTCAGGATTTTCGTGAAATGGTATCACCACGCAGTTGTCTCCCCGTTGTGGCAACTGGCGTGGAAAAATCGCCCACGCCAGTATTCTCCTCTACGTGAAATCATCCCGCATACAACACAGATTGGATGCTATCTCAGTACTCAGCACTTTGCTATACCTACAACAGTGGTAATTTGCGCTTCAAGACCACTCACACAACATAAAACTACTCTGTTATTATAAATATTTTACTATGATAACCATAGAAATTATCAATAGATTTGATTGTTAATTATCTCCAAAAATAGTATTTACTATAATTTGATGCGGCAAAAATGATAAAAACTTATGTTTTGATTAGCTAAATAAGCAAAACTAATTATTTAATTTGAAATTTAAAGTTAGTAAGATTAGCTTGCTAAAACTGCTTTAAATTAATTGTTCAATAGCGTTAAAACATTGCCCTCAAGTTTTGAATATTTCACATAGCATAGGGAGTGATTATGGCAAAATATCTGCTAGCTTTTCCTAGTGGGATAGCTTTAGTGTGCCTTATTAGTGGTTTATTACCTGTACAAGCATTAACAAATGCAGATTTAGCAGATAAAAATTCAGAAATTAATCAAACTAGTAGCAATCATCAACAAAGTGAATTGCTCATTAGTGACAATGCCAATACTCCTGATTTATCATCTGTCGCTCAACCAGAGCAAAATGCGGTTTTAGCAACAGATTCTGATGCTAATTCTTCCCAACCATCAAAGGAACTTGCACAAGTCACATCTGTATCTCAATTATCTGATGTGCAACCGAATGATTGGGCATTTCAAGCATTACAATCTTTGGTCGAGCGCTATGGTTGTATTGCTGGTTATCCTAATAGTACCTATCGCGGCAATCGGGCGATGACTCGCTATGAATTTGCTGCTGGCTTAAACGCTTGTTTAGAACGCATCAATGAACTAATTGCCACTGCAACTACTGATTTAGTTAAAAAAGAAGATTTAGCAACCTTACAAAAACTGCAAGAACAATTTGCCGCAGAATTAGCGACATTACGAGGTCGAGTAGATGCTTTAGAAGCGCGCACCTCAGAACTAGAAGCTAATCAGTTTTCTACTACGACTAAACTCAACGGTGAAGCGATTATTGCTGGTGTTGGTGCTACTGGCGGCGCACCTGGTGGTAGTGATTCTAACATCATCCTTGTCAACAGAGTGCGGTTAAATCTCACAACCAGCTTTACAGGTAAAGACTTATTAATTACTGGCTTGCAAGCTTATAATTTTTTGGGTGGTACTACTGGCGAGGGTAGCTTGCAAAGGAGTTTGGGATTAGCTTCACCTGTACTGAGTGCAAGTAGCGCGCGTACAAGTTTTGAACCTCAGTTTCCTGGTTTGAATGTGAGTAATTTATCGAGCGTTGGGGCAAACAGTGTCCAGCTTTATAAATTACTGTACATTACGCCTATTAGTAACAAATTTACTGTCTTTGCGGGAACTGCGGCGGAAACATCTGATGCTTTTCCTGCCATTACACCTTTTTATGGTGAAGGACAGGAATCAATTTCTCGGTTTGCGAATTTAAATCCGGTGTTACGTGTCTCTGGCGGAACTTCGGGTACTGGTCTAGCATCAGCAGCCGGATTTATTTTTAATATTTCCCCAAATTTAGATTTTCGCGCTTTATACGGCAGTGTTAATGCCAACTTGCCCCAAAAATCACCTGATGAAGCAATACCAGGTTCAGGCGTTTCTACTACACCTTTGGGTGCTGGTGTGTTTAGCGGTAGTAGTGTTATAGCTGCACAGTTAACCTTCAAACCATTTCGTGATTTAGATGTTGGCTTAAACTACGCTCACAGTTATCACGAAATCAATATTTTAGGTACAGGATTAATTAGCAGTGACATCGGTGCTTTAGCTGGCGTTTCGGTGGGTACACCTGTCACACTCAATTCTGTGGGGGGTACAGTAACATGGCGTTTTTCTCCCAAGATAGCTTTATCTGGCTACGGAGCAGCGATCTTTGTTGATGCTTCATCTAATAGTATCGATGCGTCTACTACCTTTACTAGTTGGATGGTAGGACTTCACTTTAATGATTTATTCAAGACTGGAAATGCGGCGGGGATTATTTTTGGTCAACCGCTTTATCGTAGTGATGCGAGTGGCAGTGCAGTACTGACACCAGCAGGTGATAATCGCGCTACTCCTTATCATTTAGAAGCTTATTATCGCCTGAAAGTGAGCGATAACATTAGCATTACTCCTGGTGCGTTTGTTTTATTTAACCCAGAGGGTAACAGCAATAACGATACAACAACCGTTGGCGTACTCCGCACTACATTCACATTTTAATGACCGAAGCCCCTTTGGGGCGCGGGTGTAGGGTGTAAGGAAAAAACCATTAATCAAGAAAGGCACAAAGGCACAGATAAAATTCTCTGCGCCTTTGCGCCTTTGCGCGAAATAATTACTTATCTGCTACACCATCTCAGATGAAGTTTGCACTACTGGCTGCGGCTGCGGCTGGAACATGAACAAGGAGTAAACTACATCTCGGCGGATGTTGACCATCATATCGAGGAATAGCTCATAACCCTCGCTCTTATATTCAATTAATGGGTCTTTTTGACCGTAACCACGCAAGCCGACAGACTCACGCAAAGCATCCATCTGTTGCAGGTGTTCCCGCCATAGGGTGTCAATGCGCTGCAAGATGAAGAAGCGTTCGGCTTGGCGCATCAGTCCTGGTTGAACTTGGTCAATTTGCGCTTCTTTCATGTCGTAAGCAATTCGCACCTGTTCATGGAGGAATGCTTTAATCTCAGTCACAGACATATCTTCTAACTGACTTGCCTGCATATCTGCTAGCAAATAGACGAATTCTTTGACTTTATCAACCAGCTTTTCTAAATCCCATTCTTCTGAGGGCAAATCTGGGTTGATGTAATAGTCAACGATGTCGTCCATCGTTTTTTCGGCGTATTTGATGACTTGTTCTTTTAAGTCTTGTCCTTCTAAAACCCGACGACGTTCGGCGTAGATGGCGCGACGTTGGTTGTTCATTACCTCGTCGTATTCAAATACTTGTTTACGGATGTCGTAGTAGTAGGTTTCGACTTTTTTCTGTGCGCCTTCTAAGCTGCGGGTAAGCATTCCTGACTCGATGGGCATATCTTCTTCGACTTGGAAGGCGTTCATTAAGCCAGCGACGCGATCGCCTCCAAAAATCCGCAGTAAGTTATCCTCTAAACTGAGGAAGAATCTGGTGGAACCAGGGTCGCCTTGTCGTCCGGCGCGTCCCCGCAACTGGTTATCAATCCGCCGTGATTCGTGACGTTCTGTACCAATTACGTGCAGACCACCAATTTCGACAACGTTATTATGTTCGCTGCTGGTGAATTCTTCATATTCGTGCTTGACACGATTATACGCATCCCGCAATTTCTGAATCACTGCGTCTGTGGTGGGGGCTTTTTCCGCCGCTACTGCCACTTTATCTTCGGCTTCTAGTTCTGGTAAAGAGCGATCGCCATATTCCCGCACAGCAAAATCTACCGCTTCTTTTAGCTGTTGTTCAGTTTCTTTAGATAGTTGGGTGGGGAAGATTTCTGGCGAAGCTCTCCAAGTTTTCACCTTTTTCCCTGGTGCAAAGCCTTGACCAGCACCATGTCCACTTGGCATACTACCGCTAGCCCTTTGCACGCCAAACACATCTTCGTCTTCTGGTTTGACGATGCGGGGCATAAAGTATTCGCGCAACTTCAGACGCGCCATATATTCGGAGTTACCACCGAGGATGATGTCTGTACCTCGACCCGCCATGTTGGTCGCAATAGTTACAGCACCTCTGCGTCCTGCTTGCGCGACAATTTCCGCTTCCCGTTCCACGTTTTCGGGGCGAGCGTTTAGCAATTCGTGAGGAATTCCCGCTTGTTTTAGCAGTTGGCTGAGGTATTCTGATTTTTCGACACTCGTGGTTCCTACGAGGACAGGGCGACCGAGTTGGTGCATTTCGGCACATTCTCTAGCGATCGCTTGCCATTTCCCTGCTTCTGTTTTGAACACCATATCCGACAAATCTTGTCGTCTTCTGGTTCTGTTGGTGGGAATGATACTGACTTCTAGTTTGTAAATTTTTTCAAACTCAGCTTCTTCGGTCTTCGCTGTCCCTGTCATCCCGCCTAACTTGGGATACAGCAAGAACAAGTTTTGGTAAGTAATGGTGGCGAGAGTTTGGGTTTCTGGCTGAATTTCTACGTGTTCTTTAGCTTCAATGGCTTGGTGAAGACCATCACTCCAGCGTCTTCCCGGTAGCACCCGTCCGGTGAATTCATCAACAATTACCACTTCACCGTTGCGGACGATGTAGTTAACGTCTTTCAAAAACAGTTCTTTAGCTTTAATTGCATTAAAGACAAAGTGCGCCCAAGGATCTTCAGGGTCGAATAAATCTGTCACCCCTAAAAGCTCTTCTGCTTGGGCAAAACCTTCATCTGTCAACAAAACGTTACGAGCTTTTTCATCAACTTCGTAATGTTCATCTTTTTTCAGAGTCAGGGCGATTTCGGCAGCTTGCAGATATTTTTCTGTCGGTCTTTCTACCTGACCAGAAATAATCAGTGGTGTCCGTGCTTCATCAATTAAAATCGAGTCTACTTCGTCGATAACGCAATAGTTAAAGGGGCGCTGTACCACATCAGCCATTGAAGTGGCCATGTTGTCGCGTAGGTAGTCAAAGCCGACTTCACTATTTGTAACGTAAGTAATATCACATTCGTAGTTTTTCTGGCGCTCGCTGGGGGTCATGCTCGCCTGAATTAGTCCCACACTCAAGCCTAGGAAGCGATGCACCTGTCCCATCCACTCCGCGTCCCGGCGAGCTAGGTAATCGTTAACAGTAACTACGTGTACACCCTTACCAGTCAAAGCATTTAAATAACTTGGCAAAGTTGCTACTAGGGTTTTACCTTCCCCAGTTTTCATTTCTGCGATTTGTCCAGTATGCAGGATGACACCGCCTAACAGCTGGACATCAAAGTGCCGCAACCCTAAGACTCGTCTTCCTGCTTCTCTAACCACGGCAAAGGCTTCTGGGAGAATGTCGTCTAGGCTTTCGCCTTTAGCAAGACGCTGTTTGAATTCTCCGGTTTTACCTTTTAAATCCTCATCAGAAAGAGCTTTAATTTCTTCCTCTAAGAGGTTAATTTCCGTGACGTAAGGTTGATATTTTTTTAGCTTCCGAGCGTTGGGATCGCCCAACAAGAGTTTTAACATGGCGGTTATGGAACTAAATCAAGGGGGATGGGAATTAAAGCTTTGGTATTGATTATAAGAATTTAACCTAACCCAGCCTTTTTAGCAGAGGATGAGTAGGAAATGAGAATTTGCCCAAAACAATGAAATAACCTAGATCAACTAAGTCTACTAAAAGATTGCTTTTATTTTAGGTTGATTATCGAAACTCTATTAATAGTATCATTTTGGCTTCAACTGGGGCAGAGAACGCCGACTAAGGTGAGTAGCGATCGCCGACTGGGGTATTTTTTGAATAGGGGTGTAGGGGTGTAAGGGTTTTGACATCTACCCTTACAACAGTTGTATGCAAGTGTCTTGAGATTATTTATTGCCGCACACTAAGCCAAACCGAACCAACCCGCGCTGATAACCGCGACTCATTAAGCCCAGCGATAACGCCCCTTGAATGGTATTCCAGCCAGAACGCAACAAGCCAAAAATTGCACCCGGTGTTAACGCCGAATCAATTACCACATCCCAAAAGGGAGCGACAGCAGTTGACCAGTCAGCCGTGCGGATATTATTTAATGGTAGTTGATGGGCAATTGCTTCATACTCTGGCAACGAAATTACATAAGGCAAACAATACACTCGGTAGATATCTTGTAAATGCTTTTGTTCATCTGCGGTTAATGGTGCTGTATCAGTTGGTCGATGACACCATGTCACCATAATTAAAGTTCCGCCCGGCTTTAATACCCGATAACACTCCTGCATAAACTTGGTTTTATCGGGCATATGTTCGCCACTTTCTAGCGACCACACCAAATCAAAGGTATTATCTGCAAAGGGCATGGCTTGAGCATTAGCCACTAAAAACTTACTTCTGAGATTTAACATCATTTCTTGGGCGCGTTCTGTGGCTCTCGCCGCTTGCACAGGGCTTAAAGTAATACCTGTAGTCGTAGCATGAAACTTTTGGGCTAAATATAAAGAACTGCCGCCAATACCGCAACCGACATCCAAAATATTAGTTGCAGATTCTACACCAGCCCAATTCAGAATTTCTGCAATTAAATCGATTTGCGCTTGACGACGGTCTTTTTTTAGCGTTCCATCTGCACCGTAGTAGCCGTGGTGCATATGTTCGCCCCAAATTTCTTCCCACAAACCAGAAGAAGCATCGTAAAACTGCTGAATTTGCTGATATAGTGTTGTACTCATAAAACAAATAATGCTAAGACAAAGCAGATGTTTAAATAAACATACTGGTAGGCTACCATGTGTGTTTTTAATTAAATAAAGTTGTTGTTCTTTCTAGGAGGATTGAATAAACCCAACCTGGAAGCATTTAGAGGCTCTACCTGAATATGACTGTTTCGCGGACAATTTGCTTGGGCTTTCTGGCTGTCATCACTTTAGGAACTATTTTGTTGATGCTGCCTATTTCCACTAGTGATGGCAGTTGGAATAACATAGTCGTGGCATTATTTACTTCAACATCTGCCGTATGTGTGACGGGTTTATCAGTAGTTGACCCTGGGACTTATTTTTCTTTTTGGGGACAACTGTTTATTGCCTTACTAGTGCAAATTGGTGGGTTGGGTTATATGACAACTACAACCTTTTTGATTTTGCTAATTGGGCGCAGATTTGACCTTAGACAAAAAATGGCGATTCAACAAGCCTTAGACAGACCAGGGATGCATGGTAGTGCCCAAGTTATTCGCTCAATTATTGCCACAACTTTAATTTTTGAAATCACAGGCATATTTTTATTACTGCCTGCTTTTGTGCCGCAATATGGTTGGTCACAAGGGCTATGGTTGGCAATTTTTCATAGTGTTAATTCATGGAATAATGCCGGATTTAGCCTATTTAAAGATAACTTGATTGGTTATCAAACATCTGTGTTAGTTGTCTTCACAGTGACCGGATTAATTATTTTTGGGGGTATTGGTTATCAAGTCATTTTAGAAATGTATCTTTGGGTACGCGATCGCATCCTCAAACAAAAGACAAACTTGGTACTTTCTTTAGATTTTAAAGTTGCTACTAGTACAACTTTAATTCTTTTATTTATCGGCACAGTTGCTTTTTTCTGCATAGAGTTTAGAAATCCTGAAACCTTTGGTCAGTTAGGTTTAGGTGGTCAATTATTAGTAGCTTGGTTCCAATCTGTAACTCCTAGAACTGCCGGGTTTAATACTATTGATATTGGCAAAATGACCACTGCGGGTTTATTTATTACGATAGCTTTAATGTTCATTGGTGCTAGCCCTGGTGGTACAGGCGGCGGCATTAAAACCACAACTTTGCGAGTGCTTACTAGCTGCACTAAAGCAATTCTTCAAGGCAAAGAAGAAGTTTTATTGTATGACCGGAGCATAGCAATCTCGTTAATATTAAAAGCTGTGGGTGTGTTAGTTGCTTCTGTAGCCACGGTAATTTTATCAACTGTGATGATCTCTCTCACAGATCCAGAATTAGACTTTATTCAAATTCTCTTTGAAGTAGTATCGGCTTTTGCTACAGTTGGGCTTTCTACAGGAATCACTAGTACAATTTCTACAGCAGCTAAACTAATAATAATAATTACTATGTATATCGGTAGAGTAGGAGTTCTACTCTTAATGTCAGCTATTTTAGGCGACCCTCGTCCTAGTAGAATCCATTATCCTGAAGAAAACTTACTAGTAGGATAACCGTACCAATTACTAATTCCATTAACTGAAACTGGTAAGATATAAGTCACTAGGCAAAAAATAAAAATTGTTACGTCAAGTTAGATTGAGTATTTTTTTGTCCTAAATACAGGGAGCGTTAATTAAGGATAGCAACTGTGAATCTTGCATCACTAGGTTTTTTTCGCAGTTTACGTAAAGATAATCAGCAATTTGCCGTAATTGGGTTAGGTCGCTTTGGACGGTCTGTTTGTTCAACACTGCATAAATTTGGTTATCAAGTGCTAGCAACAGATGTTGATGAAAAAAGAGTTTCTGAAGCTTTGACAGAAGAAATAGTAAGTCATGCTTTGCAACTAGATTCAACAGAACCAGCCGCCCTCAAAGAAGCAGGGATTTTTGAATTTGATACTGTCATTGTAGCCATTGGTAACTACGTTCAAGAAAGTATTATTACTACTCTCAATGTCAAAGAGGGTGGTGTACCTCATGTTGTCGCCAAAGCATCTAGTGAAGTTCACCGCAAGTTATTAAAAAGAGTTGGTGCAGACCATGTTGTGTTTCCAGAATACGAAGCGGGCTGTGCTTTAGCGCGTACTCTGACTAAACCTTCAATATTAGATAGATTTGACCTCGACCCAGACCATAGTATTGTTGAGATGATTGTTCCCGATGAATTTCATGGCAAAACCATTACCGAAATTCAACTACGGAATCGTTATGGTTTAAATTTGCTGGCTGTCAGTCAAGATGGCAAATTTGCAATTAATCCCGACCCTCACAAGCGACTCGAACGCGGTTCAGCAATGGTGGTAATTGGCTGTAATAAAGATATTAATCGCTTACCGATTTAATGCGCTGACTGAGGAACATAGGAATTACACTTAAGTATATGGTGTAAAACCTGAAGCAAGAATTTTGTTTTGTTTAGTGGTTATGAATTTAATAGTTAAAGATTTAGCGGCAATTGATGATAAACTTTCTCAGCGTCATATTGACCTTGACCCGGCAGGCTATTTCATCATCTATTTAGATAGAGGTGAGGGACTAATTTATGCCAAGCACTTCACCAATATTATTGATGAACGTGGTTTAGCGGTAGATCCCGAAACAGGTAAAGTCATTCCTGCCAAAGGTAAAGTAGAAAGAACCAATACCACAGTTTTTAATGGCAGAACAGCCAAAGAACTTAGCGTGAAAATTTTTGAACAAACTCAACCCTGTCCAGTTACTCAGTTAGACCATGCAGCCTATTTAGGGCGAGAATTTGTCCGGGCTGAAGTAGCTTTGGTGACAGGGCACGAGTATGTTCAAGACTGAGAAAAGTATGAAGTGTGAAGTATGAAGTGTGAAGTAAAAAATTTCAGCCTTCAGACTTTAGACTTCACAATTATCAGTTTGCTGGTGGTTAATTTACTTGACCAGAGTTGGGGATAAGGAAAGTATAAAGTATGAAATTTCAGACTTCATACTTCATACTTTAGACTTCAAAATTAACCGTTTGATGGTGGTTGATAGACTAGATAGATGTAGTAAGTCGCCATCGGGATAATGGTTGCAGCAATTAGCAATCCTACTACCCAAGCAGTTGCGTTACCTTGGTCGGTATCTTCTGCTTTTGTGAAAGTGCCTTCTACCTGTACGTTATCAGCAATTTGTGGTGGGCCGGGATCGGGTTCACCAGAGAGAACTTTAACTAAGCGATCGCTTGCATCCAAAAATGCCTGATTATATTTATCACCGTTGCGTAATGGTGCAGCTAGGGTTTCTGTAGCGACACTTTCAGCAATAGCATCCGTCAGCAAAGACTTGACTTTATCCCCGGTAATAACCGCAGTGTTGTTAGTAACAGTATCCAGCACTAACAAAGTTTGGTTTGCTTGCGCCTCTTTGGTGGGAAACCATTTTTCAAACAGCCCTTTAGTAAAGCTTTCTGAGGTTTCACCATAATCTAAACGGCGAATAGTGACAAATCGCACTTCATTGCCAGTTTTCTTGGCTAAATCTTCAAAGGCTCCACTAATTTTACCTTCGTTGATGCGACTTATCACTTCACCTTGATCTACAACCCAGTCACCACCGGGGGTTAAATTCGGAATTTGATACACACCAGTGGCTAACGCCGGGGTAGCCAAAAGTGATGCACCAAGAATAATTGCCAGTATTGGTGTTAGCAGCCAAATGATGTATGTTTTAATGCCAAATACTGTTCTGAGGAACTGTTTCATTGGATTGATCCTAAGACAGACTAGCACCAAAAATACTACACAATCAATGACAAAATCACCCTGTTCAGGAATTTATCTATGTTGAAGGGAACAGAAAAATTGGGTGTAAGGGTTTGGTGTGTAAGGATTTTGAATAAGTACACCACTGAACCTCCATACCCTTGATTTTTCGTTTTGATGCGTAATTCCTAACCCATTCTTAACAGACAATCTTTGTGCGTAAATCATAGTTCAGTAATTTTTGTACTATGAGGCTAAATTCCAATGTTTAGCGCGGACTTTACCGAGAATTGAAGAACTTTATGATATAACCGAATTTCTGTCTTTCTCACTGCTACAAAAAGTTATTTGTGAGGAAAAGGGTGGTTTTTTTCCGGTTTCTAACCCAGAGTGCAGACAGAATTCTATGAAGAAGCAATTTTATTGATACAAGAATATGCCGCAGAAATCAGCCGCTTTGAAGTTTGTGATTTTACTAGGTTTTGTTAGCCTTTGTGCTGATGCTACTTATGAAGGCGCACGCAGCATTACGGGGGCTTATTTGCAAGTATTAGGTGCAAGCGGCACTGTGGTAGGCTTAGTAGCGGGTTTTGGTGAACTCATTGGATATGGTTTGCGCCTAGCCATTGGTTATCTCAGTGACCAGACACGCAAGTATTGGGGTATTACAACTTTAGGATTTATTTTGAATACTGCTGTTGTTCCATTACTAGCTTTTGCTGGCAGATGGGAAGTAGCCGCAGGTTTGATGATGGCAGAACGCACAGGTAAAGCCGTGCGGACTCCCCCGCGAGATGCACTCCTATCTCATGGTGTGAGTCAAATTGGCAGAGGTTTTGGCTTTGGTTTGCATGAAGCAATGGATCAAACCGGGGCTGTGATGGGGCCTTTAGCAGTAGCAGCAATGGTATATTTCCAAGGAGAGTATCGCAACGGCTTCACAATTTTGATTGTACCTGCGGTGTTGGGATTGATTGTGTTATTGGTTTTGCAATTTTTGTATCCCAACCCCAGCGACTTGGAAGTCGAAGATGAAACGAGTCAAGAAGACGGCATCCCGCGAGCTTTTTGGATTTATCTGGGTGCGGTGGCGATTATTGCGGCTGGTTATGCAGATTTTCCGTTAATTGCTTTTCATTTCCAAAAAGGAGATATTGCTTCTGGGCAAACAATCCCGTTATTTTATGCCTTGGCAATGGGAGTTGATGCCGTAGCTGCACTGATATTTGGCTATTTATTTGACCGCGCAGGTATTTCGATTTTGATGGTTGCGGCTTTTGTTTCATCGTTGTTTGCGCCGTTGGTATTTTTAGGCAATACCCAGATGGCGTTGTTAGGCATAGCATTTTGGGGTATTGGGATGGGGGCGCAAGAGTCGATTTTAAAAGCTGCGATCGCAGGACTCGTCCCCAAACACAAACGCGCCACAGCTTATGGTATCTTCAGTACAGGCTATGGTTTTGCTTGGTTTTTAGGCAGCACTTTAATGGGTGTTTTGTACGATCGCTCCATCACCTTATTAGTCATCTTTTCAACTGCAACTCAACTACTCGCAATTCCCTTCTTTGCTTGGGTACAATTGCAAGCGAATAAATCCCAACCAGAGTTAACAGATAAACCTGTTTAAATCAAAGAATCTGGGTCTATACCCAGGTTTCTTAATCGTTCTGCTAATATTTGGGCGCGTTGTTCTACTTGTTGCACCCGTTCTTCCGCTTGTTGTACCCGTTCTTCTGGTGCTAACAAACGCCTTCCTGATTCGTCATACCAGTAAAGCCACTCTCGCGTAATTCCTAAATAAGTTCCTCGTTCGTAACCTATTTTTAAACCTATTTCTGGTAGCCAAACGGGATTTCCTGGAAGTAATTTATATTTACCATCTGCTAAATAATAGACTTCCAAACGCGCTTTTTGTCGCCGCAGAGGATTGTAAATCACATAATACAAAATTCCCAACTGGGCATAAAATTCTCTTTTACTAGAATATTCTCCCCGACGTTTGTGCGAAACTATTTCTAATACCATGATTGGTACGCGCCGTTCTTCCCAAAGCACATAGCTAAGACGCAAGTTTTCATCTAATATTCGTTCTACTCCCAGGCTTAAAAACCCGTCTGGAACAATGGCTGGTTCATCAGGATCGTAATAAATCCCCATATCAACGCCAAAAAACCAGTCCATACGCTCTGGCCAAGCCATAGCTAAAATAGCTTTGAGTAATCCGGGAATTAAATCTTGTAATTCGTTATCCACAGGGGTATCGTCTGAGTCGGGCAAATCCTCAGCCGAGGGTAAGCAATCCAACGGATCGTACTGTAGCATAATTGAATAGCCGCTTATCACCTAGTTTTAGTCTAATTAAATTAGGTTGGAGTTTGCAGAATTTTAAAAGTGCGTAGAAAGAAGCTCTGTTTCTTGTCGTCAGACATCGCCTTTGATGATGTTATTAAATTAAACAGCGTTATGCTGCAAACACAACGCTTTTTCTCAATTCAATGTTTATTTAATCCTGCTTTGCCTGTATTCGTCTGCGTAACTCTGCTTCTATCTCTTCATCTGTAGTACAAAGCACTCCTGGACGTTGAGCTAATCTATCCATTAAGGCGTGAAATGCTTCAATATCTTGCGGATGATATCGAACATAATCCCTTAACTGCTCATCTGACATTGCTTGATAATTTTGATTGCTCATGGATGATGAACCTCCCCGTTTGGGTAGATTTCTATTTGTATTGTGTCACCAACTAAAACGTATATTCGCTTTGTCCTTTCGTCCATCCTGACTACGTTGATTGCTTGAAGCAGGTTACTAGCACTTACTGTTACACGGTATAAACTCCGTAATTGTTGTACTGTTGGTTCCATTTCCTCCTATTTCCTTCAACTACACTCCTCTTCCTTTGCGTTCCTCTGCGTTTAAAATTTTTTCCCCACAAACCAACCCACAACACCCAAACCCAACAACAAGGGTGTTAACCAATCACCCCAACGCACGTATAAAGTCTGCGTTTGGCGGCGATATATAGTCTCTGCGTGAGTTTCATAGGTGTTATAGCCAGATATCCACAAAGTTCTACCGTGGGGATTGACAAAGGCAGAATAGCCTGTATTTGTTGCCCTTGCTGACCATCTATCAGTTTCAATTGCCCGCATGATATCCTGAGCATGATGCTGGAATGGCATAGCTGCACTGTAATGGGCATCGTTAGAAGAACTGAGGATAAATTGCCCACCCGCCGCAGCTTGACGGCGAAATATTTCAGGAAATGCAGATTCGTAACAAATACCTACAATTGCCCTACCAAACGGTGTATCAAATATCTGATTGGCTGCACCATGAACTTGGTGTTCATTCAACGGTGACAAGCGACTAATTAATTTCCCCAAAATTTCTTCAAAGGGTATAAATTCGCCCAAGGGTACTAGTTTAGATTTATCGTAGCGGCTGGTAACTTCACCCTGACTATTAACTGTAAATAAACTATTTGTATAACTGCGTCCTTTTTCCCCAAATGCACCAACCCAAATTACTACGCCTTTTTTTTGGACTGCGGAAATTAAGGGTGTATCTTTAAAGTTGCGTTCAAAGATAGGTAATGCACCTTCGGGTGTCAGGACTGCATTAACACCTTGTGCGGCGAGAGTTACATAGCCGTTGGTGTAGCCTGTAATGGCGCGGCGATAACCTTCAGGTTTGACTTTGATTTTGTTGGGGATGTTACCTTGAATGATGCCAATTTTTAAGGCGGCTTCTGGTGGTTGTGCTATGGGTTGACTGTATAGGTAAAAGCCTATTAGGTGTAGGGTGATGAATAATGCTGTGGCTGAGGTTAAATATTTATTTACGAACCGCCGAGGCGCAGAGTTCGCAGAGGATAGGTAGGCTTCGGCGATGAGGCCGTTGATTGAGGCGATCGCAGCTGTTACAGTATTAGGGCCAGAGAGTTGACCGAGGTGTAAAATTACTAAGTTATGCGGTGATTGAGTGTAAGCTAGAGAACTCCACCACAGGGAACCAGAACTCCATAAACTTTCTAAGCCGCACCATAAGGCTGTACCAATCAACACCCGTAACCAAGGTTTTGACTGATTCAGGCGTGCCATCACCGCACCCCAAATAGTAACGAATAACCCGCCCCACAGGCTAATAAATCCCCAGCAAAACACGGTGATAGCTAAACTCGGCCACCAAGGTACACCCAACCAATCCATCGGGTGTATCCCGGTAATCCAAAAGAGGGCGACGCTGTGATAACCGACACCCCAGAGTAAAGGTAAAAGGTAAAAAGTCAAAGGTAAAAAAAAGGATTTTTGCTGTTTACCTTCTAAATGATGTTTACTTTTTTGAACAACTATTACCCAAAGTGGGGCTAAGGCTATCCAAGCCAAAAACCACGCACCCACAGGCGCAACGGTTAGCCCCATCAAAACGCCACAGAGTAAGGATAAAGTGTAAAGTCGAAAATCTGAAAACAGCTTTTTTATCTGATATTTCATACTTCACACTTCATACTTCATACTTCATTCCGCTTCTTCTGTATCACCCGTATCAGGCGGTACGATCGCAACTCCGGTAATGGCATCGTCTTCATCCAAGCGTTGAACTCTCACACCTGTTGCCGATCGCGATTGTATGGAAATCGCATTGGTAGCCTGCCGGATAATAATACCGCGATTTGTGACCATCATGATTTCGTCGTCGTTGTTGACGATTTGCAAGGTGGCTAATTTGTCTTTGGTTTTACGGTTTTTGAATTTAGTCGCCATTAAACCTTGACCTGCGCGGTTTTGCAAGCGGAATTGTCCGACGGGAACACGTTTCCCATAGCCGCCCATTGTAATAACTAGTACCCAAGGGCCGACACTACCGTTAGCTGCTACTTCTGCGGTTTCTTCGATAATTTCGACTTCTTCGGTTTCGATTTCTTCGATGTCTGACTCTTCTGTTCCCGTGTCGAGTGTGTCTAAAATAGCGGCGGGAATAATATCCATCCCCACAAGTTCATCGCCGGTTTTGAGTTTCATCGATTTTACCCCGCGTGTCGCCCTACCAAGAGGACGCAGTTGTTCGTGGGTACATCTAAAGTGAATGGCCATTCCCAAACGCGAACCAATGATGATGCTATCTTCAACTCTGGCGCGACGTACCCAGCGCAGTTGATCTCCTTCTTCTAAGGAAATAGCAATTAAACCATTGGCGCGAATATTACTAAAGGCGGCTAATGCGGTTTTCTTGATGTTGCCACCTTTGGTTAGCATGACTAAATATTCGTCGTCGCTGAATTCGTCAACGGGGACAATGGAGGTGATTTTCTCTTCTTTGGGAATGGGTAACATCTGGACGATGGGTGTACCGCGACTGGTACGAGAACCCACAGGAATTTGATAAGCTTTGAGACAGTAAACTACACCGCGATCGCTAAAGAATAAAACACTATCGTGGTCGCAGCAAGTTAAGAAATGCTCTACTGTATCATCATCTTTGACTTTGGCGGCGGCTTTTCCTCTGGTGGCGCGGCTTTGCGCTTCAAAGGTATTCACCGGCATCCGTTTGATATAACCTTGTTCTGTTAACAGAATAATTGCCTTTTCGTTAGCAATTAAGTCACGTTCATCAATTTCGCCTTCAGCGTGGGTAATAATTGTGCGTCGGGGTGTGGCGAAGTTGGTTTTAATTTGGGAAATTTCGGTTTCAATAATTTCTAAGATTCTTTCCCGCCGCGCCAAAATATCTTGTAAATTAGCGATTTGTTTTTGTAAATCTTCGTGTTCTAGGCGAATTTTATCGGCTTCTAGGGCTGTTAATCGCCGTAACTGCATTTGTAAAATTGCGTCGGCTTGAACTTCTGAAAGTCCGTAGGTTGTAATTAATTCCCCTTTGGCTGTCGGTGCATCCGGCGCATGACGAATTAAGTTAATAATTGCATCTAAATGAGATAAGGCAATCAATAACCCTTGCAAAATATGGTCGCGTTCTTCAGCTTTTCGCAGTTCGTATTGGGTGCGTCTGGTGATGGCTTCGATGCGGAAATCCAGGAAGACTTCTAAAAACTGCTTGAGGGTGAGAATTTGCGGTTCCCCGTTCACCAACGCCAGCATATTTGCCCCAAAGTTGGCTTGTAGTGGGGTTTGTTTGTAAAGGTTGTTCAGGACGACGCGGGGATAAGCATCGCGCTTGAGTTCGATGACAATCCGCATCCCGTCGCGATCGCTTTCGTCACGGATATCTGCAATGCCTTCGATGCGCTTATCATTCACCAATTCGGCGATTTTCTCAATTAATGCCGCTTTATTGGTTTGATAAGGCAGTTCGGTGACGATAATTGCTTCCCGTTCGGGACGACCACGCTGTTCGATGGTTTCGATATTGGCAACACCGCGCATGGTAATCGAACCGCGCCCAGTTGTATAAGCTTCTTTAATTGCTGATGTGCCGAGAATGTGCGCCCCAGTCGGAAAGTCTGGCCCAGGGATATACTGCATCAACTGGAGGTCGGTGATTTCGGGGTTATGAATCAACGCGACTACCCCGTCAATCAGTTCGCCTAAGTTGTGGGGTGGAATATTTGTCGCCATCCCCACAGCAATTCCCGATGAACCATTGAGTAGCAGTTGGGGAATGCGGGATGGTAAAACTGTTGGTTCTTGTTGGGAACCGTCGAAGTTATCCGCAAAGTCTACGGTTTCCGATTCAATGTCTTGGAGTAGGGCGGCGCTGGTTAAAGCTTGCAAGCGACATTCTGTGTATCGCATTGCGGCTGGGGGATCGTTATCTACCGAACCAAAGTTACCATGTCCGTTGATTAAGGGCGATCGCATGGAAAAATCCTGCGCCATCCGCACCAAGGCATCATATACTGCTGTGTCGCCGTGGGGGTGATATTTACCCAACACTTCCCCAACCACACGGGCGCACTTTCTAAACGGGCGATCGTGCGTTAAACCTAACTCGTGCATAGCGTAAAGAATACGGCGATGCACAGGTTTCAGACCATCCCTGGCATCTGGTAGCGCCCGACCTACTATCACACTCATGGCGTATTCCAGATAAGACCGGGACATTTCGTTCCGCAGATCCGTTGGGATAATCCTCTCCTGTGAGGTTGTCATAACCTAAAAAACTCCAAAAATCGTAGAATTTAGCCTTTACAATTGGCGAAGCGTAAAATTATTCCAAATTACTCTTGAATAATTGACATATTTTGATACAATTCTAGCACGTATTGTTTTTTTTCGCCCGCAAAGCTAACCTAAAATATCTCGTTAAATCATGGGTTTGGGCATGATAAATAAGAATTGACTCAGAAATATTTAGTTAAATAAAATAATTTACTTAGTTTACGCCGAATAAAACTGAATTTACCCAAATTCAAGCAATAACAACACCTACCTTCAGGTAGAGGGAGGGAATTACTTTTAATAGATGAATACAATAGAAACGACCAGCAGTAAAAGCAATAATGTCAATCAAATTACATTATTACTTTTGTGATTAGTTTATCCCGATGATTGTACTGCTGTTATTTAGCAAGTTTTACTTTTCCTATTCACAGTTAAATCAATATTTGCGAGGCTCTAATGACATTTCAACAATTAGCAATAGGTAGTTATTTTCGCATTCCTGGGGTCAGTTATGGTTATGTTTACCGCAAGGCTAGCTATTCTTGTTGCAGTCTTAATGCCTTATTACAACCAATCCGTCCAACAACCAAAGTGATTCCCCTAAATGCTCAAGAAATTGCCAAGTATTTTGCAGATAAAAAAGAATTTCTTAATAACTGCCGATAGTAAAATTGATTGACATTTTTTTCAGTAATAAGTTCAAATAAAAGCTCAATACACTAGTTAAACTCCATCTGCTAAATTGAAATTGCTAAGGAAAAACTAGCTGAATTTCGTTTTTGGCTATGTACTAAGTTTCATTGAGGCTAACTTGGAAACATTTACCCAAAATTATTAATTAGTGAAGAGCTTCTTTTTGAGATTTAAGTTGGGCAGCAATTAAAGGAACTTTAGGGGCAAGAAAAAATCCCATCAAGCTAGCAAATAAAATTGGTGTAAAAGGACTAAAACCAGTTAGTTTTGATAACAGCAAAGTTGTACTTATAGGTGTGCGTGTCACGGCTGCATTAATCGCCGCCATTGTACAAATCATCGCCAAAGCAGGATTGATCCCCGGAATTAAAGTGACAATTGCTTTGCCAATGCAAGCACCAGTAAAAAATAAGGGAATAATAAATCCACCGCGCCACCCACCTGTTACTGTCAAACTGATGGTAGCTATTTTACCCAAAGCTAAAGTTAACAAAAAAACAACAGAAAAGTTTGTGTTCAGGACTGTTTCTAATTCTTCATGACCAAAATAACGGGTGAGGGGCAAAAAAACTGCTAATATAGCAAGTCCCAGTCCGGCTAGTGTGGTGCGTACATAGATGGGGACGGAAATATAGGCAAAAAGTCTGTCGCAACTGCGAAAAATCCCCATGAAAATCCATCCGCAGATCGCCCCAATGATCCCAAACAAGATAGCTAAGGCAAAATCATCGATATTTTCTAAGCGATATTGGGGAAAATGCCAAGTTGGTGCAATTCCCAAACGCGTAATCGCCGCAAATACCAAATAACTTGCACAACTAGACACAATTGCAGGCATTAAAGCTTCGTAATACTCCACAATATGCTGATGATGCAAGATTTCTAAAGCAAAAATCGCCCCACCCAAAGGCGCGCCAAATAAAGCCGTAAAACCAGCCGCCATCGCCGCCAAACTAATCGATCGCAAATCTTCACCTTCAAGTTGGAGGCGATCGCCTACCCAAGTCCCAAAAGAACCTGTAACTTGTACTAATGGGGCTTCTGGGCCAGCACTTCCACCAGCCGCAATACTAACTAACGAAGCCAAAATCATCGATGGATTTTTACGCGCATCTAAGCGTCCCCCGCGAAAGTGAATATTATCGACAATCACGGCAATTTCACCTGGATTACCCAAAAAATGAATCACTAGCCCCACAATTAAACCAGCTAGTGGCATCACAATTAGCAGGCTAACACCTTGGAATTGATGTAACTGGTGAGTTAAAAGTTCTAAAATATTCCAGTACAAACCAGCAAACAGACCACAAGCAGTTCCCACCATAGCCCAACTTAGCACCCATCGGGAAATCATCAAGGGATTTCGCCTGGCCAAGCCAAACATCTGCGCGAATTTCCAACGTTGAGTTTGATTATCTGTGGGGGGCTGATTTGGTAGCACTACTAAGTTCCTATTTAAAAAGAGTGAAACTTAAAATACTGAATATTTCTGTACTTTATGGTATATGCTATCTGCCTCTACAAACCGAAGGACAGCCATCAACTTTACTGTTGCAACCGATAAACTCTACCAATGGTAAAAATCTCCTACATAAGATTAAAGTTCTTAGAGATTAATGCGGAGGAAGAATGAATTATCGCTATAGCATGATTATTCAATGGTCAGATGAAGATAAATGCTATTTAGTCCACTTACCAGAATTTCCTTGGCAACAATACCAGACTCACGGCACAACCTATGAAGAAGCCGCGAAACACGGACAGGAAGTACTGGAATCACTCATTGAATGGTATCAAGAGCAGGGAAAGCCTTTACCTGAAGCTATAGCTTTACCCGAAAAACCGTTAAAAGTAGCGTAATCATGTTGGAATTCTCTCACACTTCGTACATAAAAATTTAAGCCCCAAGATAGTGTGTGCTGGGCAACTCTATTACCTAAGCTTGGTCTAGAAATGGGAGATAAAACTAATGAATAAAGAAACAGTTCCTAGCCAAGCCGAAAAAATGAATCCCGAAGGTGACGCATCGCAATTAAGCCCAGAAACACTAGATAAAATCAAACATCCAGCGAAAATGGATGATGTAATTCGGGAACAATCAGCCGAGGAACGCAGAAGTAACCCGGCTTTAGTACCAGAAATGCTGGATGAACCGACTGATGAAATGATTGGGTTTACCAAAGAGTAGAGAGACGGCTGGGGATACAATAGCTTCAATCATCTTGCTTATTGCTCCTTATGCTATCGGTCATTTATTCTGATGAGTTTTTAAATCACAAGACGGGAAACTATCATCCAGAAGCACCAGAACGTCTGACGGCGATTGTCAAAGCTTTGACAGAAACTGCGTTTGCAGAAAAAATCACTTGGCTTTCGCCTACTCCCGTCGCCGACAAGCCATCATTGATGTCTTTGTTATTACAAGCACATAGCCCAGCCTACGTGAAAAAAGTTTGGGAAATTGCTGCTAGTGGTGGTGGTTATTTAGATGGTGATACGCCAGTTTCTCCCAAAAGTTATGATGTGGCGTTGTTGGCGGTAAGTGCTTGGTTAGATGGCATTGATATAGTTTTATCTACAGAAAACCCAGCGTTTGTGCTAGCGCGTCCACCGGGTCATCATGCTGAAAGTGATGCGGGAATGGGGTTTTGTTTATTTTCTAATGCAGCCATCGCGGCGTTTTATGCTTTAGAACATCCTGAAGTTAACCGTGTCGCTATTTTAGATTGGGATGTGCATCATGGTAACGGTACGCAGGCGATCGTCGAAACTAATCCCCAAATCGCCTACTGTTCTCTACATCAGTATCCTTGTTACCCTGGCACTGGTAGAGCCTCCGAACACGGTTTTCATCATAATGTTTTAAATATTCCTATCCCCCCTAATAGCGATATCAGCGTATATCAGCCACTTTTAGAAAGAAAAATAGTCCCATTCTTAGAAGACTTTCAAGCAGATTTATTAATTGTCAGTGCAGGTTATGATGCCAATGCTGCCGATCCTTTAGCAAGTATTAATTTACAACCAAAAGATTATGGTTTATTTACTGATTACTGTTTAGGTATAAATCGGAAAATTCTTTTTGGGTTAGAAGGCGGTTATGATTTTTCGACTCTTTCTCAGTCCGTCGTTGCCACCATTGAACGCTGTTTAGTCTAATTGAAACTTATTCTTTATCCCAGGGTGGTCTGAGTCAAGTCCACCCAAAAAAAGCAGCTAAATTTAATACATTCTCAAAAGATTATTTATTACTACAAAATCATCTATATATAGTGGTTTTACTGAAATGAATTGAGAAAGTTGATCAGTTCGTTTATTGATTATCTTTACAATTGTTTACATTTAAACTAACAATCATTGCTATCGAGTTAACTATAATTTTCTATCTTTACTAGAGATAAATTAATCAAAAATTTTGTTGAAAAAAACTGCGGAAAGTAAAATATAAATTTATCACTATTTTTTTTCAGTACATATTAGCCGTAAACTTGGCTGTTTAAGGCTGAATTAGCTAAAAAACAAGGTTTTTGTGGCTCTTGACCAGTTGAGGAGTTAAATAGTTTTAACTAATATAAGTTAATTGATTTACTAAATTGACAGGCAATTTTCCGGTAAGTAGGGACGCATAAATTTCTACATCAAAAAGATTCTGTATTGTTTGCAACTAAAAATTGCGCAATTTCATAGAAACTTCAGAAAGAAAAAGTTAGAAAACTCTTATTTCAGAGCTAAAGTTTTGTTAAGATGCAATTGCTAGCAAATTTTCAACGGGAATCCTTAGTCAGAAAGTTGAAAACATAGTCGTACTAGCCCCATAAAGTTCAAAGGTGATGCAATGACCACCTACATTTTTTTTGATGATGCCTTGCGGATGCTTACTAATGCCTATTTGATATCAGCTATACTGCTAATAGCTGCTTCAGGTATCGGGTTAGCGGTGATTGAAACAATTGAAAAAACAGGAGAACGTTAATTTGAAAAATTGACGGTGTACTCCTTGTCATAACCCTGACGCGTAGGTGTTCACCGAAAATAAATCCTGGGAACACTAAACATTGAAAGTCTCAAAGCGTTGCAGGTTTACCTGCTGTTAGGGAACACACAGGTAACTGTACGCTAATGAGACAAACATCCAGGAGCATCGATTATGAATTTATTAAACACAGTCTTGGGCATGGACAATCAAAGCCCAGAAGTGTTGACATCGGCAGAAGCTTTTGCGGCTATTGCAGTAGTCGCCGTTACTCCAGACGGTCTGTTGTCAGAACAGCAAGTTCTGAATATATCTTCTGTGCTATCGCGGATTAAGCTGTTTAACACTTATTCTGAAGATGCTATTAATCAGCTTTTAGAGAAAATCTTAGGTATTCTCAAACACGATGGTTTTAATGCCTTATTTAATGCGGCGAAAGAATCCTTATCTCCCGAATTACGAGAAGTCGCTTTCGCTGTCGCGGCTGATTTTGTGCTAGCTGAAGCGGTGGTGACAGAGGAAGAAAAAAATTTCTTAAACGATTTATCCCATGCTTTAGGCATTCAGTATGAGAATGCTATAAAAATTTTGCAAGTATTAATGCTCAAAAATCAGAGATAATAGGTTGTAGGTTGATCAACAATCTAAGATTTGGCAATTCTTAGATAACCTGACTGATATAAAACAGATTTGGCTGCTTAACTTCCAGTTGCCTATCCTGTGCTACTGCATAGCAAAAAAATAAACTCCAGTATACCTATCGGATATAGTGGATTATTAAACTAAATTTGAGTATACTTTTCTTAATAGTAAATTATTAAATTTCTGTCATGGCGATCCTATTACTAGAAGATGGTTCAGTCGAGAGCGACTTAAGTGAGATAGTTAGCGAACTTGCTCCTATTGGTGTTCATCTGAAGCACTATGACCCAGGGACATCGTTGCTTTTCCCCAGCTTACTAGAACAGGACGTTTTAAATAATTCCGAGAAACACTACATTGTTGATTTGCATAACAGCGTCTTTGAATTTCTCCGACACGAAAATGGCTCTCTTTGGTGTGATTTGCTGAATGTACATCCAGGCGTGCCGAATCTTCAGATGCTGCTCAATGCTTACAGCCATTATCATACTCATACTTCGGCTGAACCGCTTTATGTATTGGCAGGCGAAATGATTTTTGGATTTGTTAGACCTGATGGTAGCCAAATACAGCTTTTAGTTCAGCCTCAAGACTATATTTATATCCCCGCAGAAGTTGAGCATTGGTCTAGTCTAACAGCATCATTAAGTTTTAAAGCTGTGCGTTATTTCACTTCTGCGGAGGGTTGGGTTCCTAATTACACTGGTACTCAGTTAAATGATGCGCTCAAGCCGCAGTAAGCAATGTTTATAGTGAAGTGGTGCGGAGAATGTCACGCTGAGGTTTGTCGCCATCAAGATTGATCTGAATAAATGGCGGATGCTTCAATAATATCGGCTCTCCGCCTTTCCCAAAAAAAACAACAACACTATCAACCAATACATGATGGCAGTTTGTTTATATGTATTGGTTGATTAATTTGTAATTTTTATATTAATTTAATGCAGTTTTTACATGGGTTGGCTGAGAGGATGTTTTAAAAGTATTGGGCGAATATAATTCGCTACTATACAAACAAAGTCCGCACTTCGACAAGCTCAGTGACCACCTGCGCGGACTAATGAAAAATCAATAGTTTTGAACCCACGCAGGTGGGTTTTGTCTGTGTAGCCAAGCCATTGCGTTGGGCGGGTTCCCCGACTTGAAGCAAATGGCGCGCGATTTCTAATCGCCAAGACAAGTAATAAATTAGACTTTTAAAACAACCTCTGATATCGTGTCCGGTTAAAGACTTATCATCAAGACCGCAGGGGTGTAAGGGGGCAGGGGAGAGGTGTTGTCGTTTCTGCACAAATTTATCGAATCACCACTGATTAGCCGCACATGATATGAAAAATTTCTTGGCTTAGGGTAGGGAACAGATAATTTTCTACTTTGCTGATTAATGCTGAAGCTGGGCGATCGCTGCTAGCATTTGTTGGTAGTATTCGATATTTCCTTCTTGATAATAGATATTGGCAGATTGTTGAAAATCAGCGATCGCACCTTGATAATCTTGTAGTTGACGGTAAATATCAGCGCGTAACATATAAGCCGAAGCCCAATGGGGATGACGCTGCAAGGCTTGGTGTAAGTCGGTTAAGGCTCCTTGCAAGTCTCCTACTAAAAAGCGGCTACGACCCCGATGATACCAGTCTTCTGCAAAACTCGGATCGAGGGTAATGGCTTGGGTGTAATCTTCGATGGCTTTTTGATATTGTTTGAGAGCGTAATAAGCACTGGCTCGATCGCTATAAAAGGCCGCAGATTTAGGATTAATTTGTAATGCTTGCGTATAGTCAGCGATCGCACCTTGATAATCTTGCCAAGCATAGTGCAGAGAACCCCGATTGTAATAAGCCTCAACTAATTTGGGGTTAATTTTTAATGCTTGATTGTAATCTGCCATAGCTCTTTGCTCGGCTCTCAAAAAGCGTAGGCAATTTCCCCGATTGCAGTAAGCTTGGGACAAATCAGGCGCAAGTTTAATGGCTTGGGTATATTCTTCGACGGCGGCTAAATAATCTTGTAGAGCTTCGCGGGCTAACCCTCGACCATAATATGCTGTGGCTAAATTGGGGTTTAGTTGCAATGCACGATTGTAGTCGAGAATTGCGCCTTGATAATCTCCCAAACAACGACGAGCCGTAGCTCTATCGCAGTATCCTTCAGCAAAGTCAGGATGAATTTTCAAAACGCGATCGCTATCTGCTAACGCGCCTTGATAGTCGCCTAGTTGACAACGAGCCGAAGCGAGAAAACCATAAACTAAAGCAAGAGTGGGATTTTTGGCTAAAGCTTGTTCATAATCGGCGATCGCACCTTGATAGTCGCCCAAGGTTGCCCGCACCAAACCCCGTTCGTAGTATGCTTGAACATCTTCGGGATTTAAATAGATAGCTTGGTTCAAGTCCATCATCGCTGCGGGATAATTTTTGAGGCACGAATAGACTAACCCGCGATTGTAGTATGCTGGGGCAAAATGTGGATTAATTTGTAATGCTTGATTGTAATCAGCAATTGCACCTTGATAGTCTTTTAAAGCATAACGAGTATTGCCTCGGTAATGGTAAGCTTCGACTAAATTAGGATCTAGTTGTAATGCCTTTTCGTGATCGGCGATCGCTTGCTGATATTCTTCTAACATATGGAAGATATTGCCTCGACTGCTATAAACAGCAGCATACTGGGGATACCACTGTAATGCTTGCTGAAAATCGGCTAAAGCTCCTTGATAATCGTTATTATCGCTTCTGGTGATTCCACGAGCATGAAACGCCCTGGCGATATCAAAATCTATATGTGTCACTAACTCAGGATTAATTTCAATTGCTTGGTGATAATCTGCGATCGCTCGGTCGTAATCGCCCAATGCACAGTAAACATTTCCCCTGCCGTGGTGCGATTCTGCTAAGTTAGGATTGATGGACAAAGCTAACTCGTAATCTGCGATCGCATCTTCATAGTCGGCTAGAGAATAACGACTATTGCCTCGGTTATGGTAAGCTTCAGCAAAATTTGGATTAATTTTAATTGCCTGATCGAAATCGGCAATGGCTCCGTAATAGTCGAGAAACGAACTATACAGTATATTTCCCCGGTTATAGTAAGCTTCAGCAAAGTTAGGATTTAACTTGATTGCCTCCGTATAATCGGCGATCGCTCCTCGATCATCTCCTTGTAAATTTTTGTTGAAACCCCGGTTGAAAAAATCGACAGCATTCATCTATGTCACTTGGGCTGTAAAACTCCCGCCCCATAATTTTAGGATGGGTGCTGTTTCGTATCAATTGATTTAGGCGGATTTTCACAATTTCACCTGTAAATATGAATTAACGATTAGCTGAGTACAGCAAAAATACGGATACCATTCTACTCCTGTATTCAACAGGCAGGGATAGATATCTTAATATTTGTATTTTGTCTTGCTGTTTTAGTTAGTAAAAAGGTTATTAATAACAAAACACAGTAAAATTCAATCAGAGATAAAGAGGTAATCAACCAATGAATATTTTGGTCGCACCTGAAGATGAGCAATTTAATAAATTTCGGTTTGAATTAGGAAAATATACAAATACTCACGAAGTATTTAGCAACCCAATCAAAGTAATAGAAGAAAATACGCATCGGCCTACAGACATAAATCAAAAAATAACCATAGAAGATGAGCAACTGTGTTGCCGAACTTTTAGGGATCGCTCAATGGCAGAAGGGTGTAATCATACAGAAGACTACACTTATACAGAGTTAATCGAAAAATGATGTCCTAGCAAGTTTAAAGAAAGCAAATTTAATTTGCTAAGTATTTATACTGCATTCTTTAATTAACCAAATTACTCTAATTTGTGATTTACGAAAAACTTTGTTTATATAACACCCAAATTTTAAGGTGATTGTTGAATTAGGAAAACAAAGTTTACAAACTAGAGTAAATAAAAAATTTTGCAAAATTGGGTTTTGAGAAAAGCACATAAAACAAATAGATAAACACAGTGATATTTTCTGTGTTTATCTATTGTGTTTGATTCAATCAAACCGACTGTTAAATTAATTCGTTTTATTAACCTAAGCGGTAACTTTCTCTTCTAGAGGTTTAAAAGTCTTTTTGGTAGCACCGCAAATTGGACATTGCCAATCATCAGGGATATCTTCAAAGGCTGTACCGGGAGCAATGCCAGATTCGGGATCACCCACAACAGGATCGTAAATCATACTGCATTGACGACAAATCCATTTGCGAGTTTGGGGATCTTCACTTTGGACTCTGGTAGTGGCTTGCCCACCGTTTAATACTTCTAAAGCTTCAGTGTAGCGATCGGCGTGGTAATTTTCGATAAATTTGAGTAACCCAAAACGGTGGGCTGCTTCTCGAAATGTATTTGCGTGTTCGCCTGATTCTTGGGCTTGCTTGAGAAATTCGGCGGCGGCGGGGTTATCCCTATCGCTTTGTGCTGCCTGAGCAAATTCAGGATACATTGTAGTATATTCGTAAGTCTCACCTTCAATTGCCAAAGATAAGCAACGAGAGACAATTGCTCGCTTTTGTTCTTCAGTTAAAGCGGCCGCATCTTTGACTACTAGTTCTGGATGCAGTAACTCAAAATGAGCAAACGCGTGTTCTGTTTCTTGTTCTGCGGTTTCGCGGAAAAGTTTTGCTAAATCAGAAAATCCCAATTTACTAGCAACCTTAGCGAAAAATAAATACTTGCGGTTAGCCATTGACTCGCCACCGAAAGCTGCTTCTAAATTTTTGAGAGTAGTAATGTTTGATAAATCCATAGTTGGAGAATGCTAGCTAACTGAGATTTACTAGTAATAAAATAGACGCTAAATCAGATAAATGAGCTAATTTTGTCTATCAGAAAACGTTTTATCTAATTTTCTGCCCATATTTCTTTACCTGATTTATCCGTTATTACAGGAAAATTATAAAACAGGAGTCCAAATTCAGAATACTTAACTAACTTGCAGCTCTAAAAAAGGATAATCTGTGTAGCCAACAGCATCAGAAGAGTAAAAGGTTGTTTGGTCTGGCGTATTTAACTGTGCATTCAATTGCAAACGTTTCGGTAAGTCAGGGTTAGCCAGAAATAATTTACCAAAAGATACTAAATCGGCATGATTCTCTGAGAGAATAGCATCTGCTGTTTGGCGATTATAGCCACCATTAGTAATTAATGTACCTTTGTAGATTTGTCGGTAGTAAGGCGTTAAAGGATGCATCACTTCTCGGTTGGCTAAATCAATTTCGTTAGGTTCCATTAAATGTAGATAAGCTAAATCAAAGCGATTTAGGGCATTAATGACATAACCAAATGTTGCTGGAGGATTTGTATCAGACATTCCATAAAAAGTGTTACTGGGTGAAAGCTTAATACCTACACGGTTTCCACCCCAGACATTAGTAACTGCTTCTACTACTTCTAAAACAAATCGACTGCGATTTTCACTGGAACCGCCATATTCATCAGTGCGTTGATTTGAACCATCTTGCAAGAATTGGTCGATTAAATAGCCAAACGCACCATGAAGTTCTACGCCATCAAATCCAGCAGCTAAGGCATTTTCGGCTCCTTGGCCAAATTGCTCGACAATGCCAGCAATTTCTGGGGTTTCTAAAGCACGGGGAACTTCTAAAGAAACTTTACCATTGGGAGTGTGCAGCGAACCAACACCCGCGATCGCACTCGGAGCCACAGGCAATTCCCCACCGAGCAAAAACGGGTGTGCAATTCTGCCAGAATGCCATAGTTGGAGAAAGATACGTCCCCCTTGTTCATGCACCGCATCAGTAATTAACCGCCATCCCTCTATTTGTTCAGTTCTGTAAATCCCTGGACAGTTGATATATCCTAAACTCAATGGTGAAACTGCTGTACATTCTGTGACAATTAACCCTGCACTTGCGCGTTGGGCGTAGTACGTTGCCATGAGAGCGTTAGGGATATTATCAATTGCCCGTAATCGAGTCATGGGAGCCATGACGATGCGGTTAGAAAGAGTTAATGGGCCAAGTTGAACAGGTGTAAATAGATTGTGCTGAGAGTTCATTGCTTCTGTAGTGAAAGTGCTGAGTGCTGAGTATTGAGTGTTGAGTGTTGATTATAAACTAAGCACTTTGAGTAGTTTCAGGTATCAACATAGTTTGAAAGTCTGCTTTGAATGCTCTAAAACAACAAATCAAGCACAAGAATCGAATATCTCCTCTTTGAACTCGGAACTTTGAGCAAAAAGCATGAACTGTCGAGTTCAAAGGCTGACGCTTGGAGCAAAAAGCATGAACTGTCGAGTTCAAAGGCTGACGTTTGGAGCAAAAAGCATGAACTGTCGAGTTCAAAGGCTGACGTTTGGAGTAAAAAGCATGAACTGTCGAGTTCAAAGGCTGACGTTTGGAGTAAAAAGCTTGAACTGTCGAGTTCAAAGGCTGACGTTTGGAGTAAAAAACCGGAAGTTTCAAGTTCAAAACTCGGAATGCTAATTTCTCCTCTGCTCCCCTGCTTTCCTGCTCCCCCACTAGCCCTCACGAAGAATCTTCTTATCCAAACCAACCTTAAGCAGCCCCGCCATTAACGCGAATGTTCTGCCCAGTTATCCAACGGGCTTCGTCACTAGCAAGAAAAGCCACGACATCGGCAATGTCTTGCACATCACCTAGTTTGTTAAAGGCTGACATTTGGGCTAAACGATTGATTTGTTCTTGGCTTTTGCCTTCGCGGAATAGTTCTGTGTCTGTCGGCCCGGGAGAAATAGCGTTGACGGTGATTTCTTTATTACCTAATTCTTTAGCTAATACGCGTGTTAGCTGTTCCACCGCGCCTTTTGTGGCAGCATAAGCACTATAGGTGGGCAACATCATTGCTGTGGTTGAAGAGGAAAAGTTAATAATTCTGCCACCTGTTGCTAGGTGTTGTGCGGCTTGCTGACAGGCGAAATAAGTGCCTTTGACATTCACAGCAAAGATTTTGTCAAAATCTGCTTCGGTAATTTCTGTAATTGGTTTGTAAACTATTGTGCCTGCATTATTGACTAGAATATCGACTTTGCCAAAATGAGCAATGGTTTTTTGAAAAAGATGTTGAATATCGCTGATATTACTCACATCGGCTTGAAGAGAAATCGCTTGGACTCCCAGATTTTCTATTTCCGCAACGACTTCTTGGGCTTTAGTCGCATTTCCCGCATAGTTAACAACGACAGATGCACCCTTACTAGCTAATGTTAAAGCGATCGCTCTACCAATTCCGCGTGATGCACCCGTGACAATTGCAACTTTCCCTGTTAAAGCTGCCATATAGCTATCCTGTTTGATAAGTGATGATTTGCTGTGAGCTTACTGCACTCAGGTTAAATTTACTGATTACAAAGAATCAGGTACAATCGGCACACCATCTTTGAGATTCAGCAGTCCCGAAACGACTATTTCATCTTTTGGCTGCAAACCTTCGAGAACTTGATAATTGTTACGTTTAATTTCGCCTACTCGCACTCTTCTTTGTTGAGCGATTAATTGCGCTCTGCCTTGGGGTGTTGTTTGTTTTGCCGCGACGTACACAAAAGTGTCACCAGCGATGCGCGCCACTGCTGTAGTCGGAATTAAAACTCCTGCGCGCTGATTCCAAATTACTCTCGCCCTAACTAATTGATCAGTTCTCAGCAGTCCTTGAGAGTTATTAAACAATGCTTTAATTAAAAGCGATCGCCTGTCAACATTGGGATTTTCTGCAATGAAAAATACTCTGCTTGTACCTAATAATTGCCCTTGAGCATTCATCAGTTCTACAGGCATTCCTTTGCGTAATAGTGCCACCCGTTCTAGAGGTACAGAGACATTGACTTCTAAAGGTTTATTTTGCGAGATGGTAACTAATGGTGAGGAAATATTCACAAAATCGCCAACTTTGACAGGAATATTACCCACTGTGCCAGCCAAGGGAGTAGCAATTTTGTAAGACTGTTGAGCTTGTGGTTGTCGCGCCACAGCATCAGCTTGTGATAAAGTTCTTTCAGCTTGGATGATACTAGCTCTTTGCGCCGCAATTCTCGAATTAATCGTCACTAGATTAGCCCTAGCCGTAGACAGCTTACTAGCGTATAAATCTTTCGTCTGGCGAGATACAGCCCCTTGGTCTGCTAAATTGGCATATTTTTCATATTCTTGCTGATTTAGCTGTAGCTCATTAATGTTAGATAACCGTTCTGTTTCTAAAGCCTGTAGTGTAGTCCGGGCATTGTCTAACTGTACGGCAATCATTTGTGCCGCCGCGTTACTGCCCAGCAAAGAAGTTTGTTGCACTCTTGGGTCTATTTGAATAATAGGTGTACCTGTAGCAACTGTGTCTCCTGGCTTGACAAATATCTGAGTGACTTGCCCTGGAATTGTCGGCTGAAGATTAATCGAACGGCGAGACTCTAAACTAGCAATAAAGTCTGTACTGTCTTCAACTGTGCCTATTTGAACTGGCGCAATTTTGACTCTGGTTCCTGGTGGTTGAGAACTAATTGATTGGGCTTGATGTGTAGGACTTAGCAAACGCCAAATTATGGCAGTGCTACCTCCAAATATTAGTATTAAAGCTAACAATAATCTTACCCATCGCCGCTTTTGTGGCGGTGATTCGTCAGCAGTTTGCGAAATTTCATTGACAAAATCAGTTTGAGGTTCAGGGGATGTCATAGCTTACAACTCATCTAAAAACAACATCAATAAAAACTTCATTAAGTTTGACTCTGTTGAGATGCGATTTCCTGATTTAGAGTGAGGAGTAATGGCAAAGTTGAGATTAACTCGTCCAAATATACTGTTTTTAGAGATCATGACCAATCTACCAAAAGGTCAATGATAAAAATTCGGATACAGATGAGTTCTTTAACTGTCTTGTCAGTTATTGCCTAAATGATGATGATACTGTTAAACTCAGGTATTTTAAAATATTTTGAGAAAAATAAAGTAATTAGGACTTACGCAAAAAAACTCTCAAACTCTTATTTCTCCGTGAACTCTGCGTCTCTGTGGTTCGATTTTCCGTAGGCTGTGCGTAAGTCCTGGTAATAAAAAAAACGATAACTAAAGTTACTAAAGTTACCAAAGTTTCACATATTGCTGTTGCAGTATTGAAGTGAGAAATTTTTATTCAAAGTTTACTGGTGTACATAAAGGAAGTAACATTTTTTCAAATTCTTTAGACAAAGCAGTTTGAAATCTTTGGCGATGCTTGAGTTTAAAAAATGGTCGAACTATTTCTAAATTTTTACTAGCAAATTCTCGATGTTCAATCACGCGAATAGCGCGCAAACTACCTAACTGAATTTCTTTTTTGACCATCAATTCTGAGATACCAGTTGCGCCGACACCACTTTCAACGGCAGCTTTGGCCATTTCGCCACTATTGAAGACTAAAATTACATTCAAGTCGCTGAGATTAATCCCCCAATTTTGTAAGGCTTGTTCAAATCGTTGCTGGGTTCCTGAACCTGATTCTCTCATTACCCAAGGGGTTTGGGGAATTTCGGCGATCGCAATTTCTGGATGTTCAAACCAAGGGTGAGTTTTCCCCACGACAATTTGCAAGCGATCGCTCCCCACAATTTCTAGTTCTAAAGTATTCTGTAAGGCAGGCTTGACATCACCTTCTACTAAACCGATGTCAAATTGTCCCATCGCCGTTCCTTCGCAAATTGTTTCTGCATTTGCCAAACTACAGTCAACGGAAATATTGGGATATCGACTTTTAAATTCACTAATCTTACTAGGTAGCCAGTAATTACCAATAGTCAAACTCGACCCTAATTTCAATTCTCCTCGTTGCAAATTGTTTAATTCCCGCAAACCTCGTTCGGTTAACTTCACTTGATCAAGAATTTTTTGTGCTTCTACTTGCAGTAATTTACCAGCTTCGGCCATTTCAATGTGACGACCGATACGATGAAAAAGTTTAACTCCGTATTCTTGCTCTAAATTCTGAATTGCGGCACTGACTGCTGGTTGAGTAATATATAGCTCTTCTGCTGCGCGAGTAAAGTGTAGGTGTTCTGCTACAGCGAGAAAAATCCTGAGTTGCTCTAGCGTCATCCCTGCCATTTGCTTATCCCTGAAAAACCTAATGTCAAAATTTAATCATTTTTATTTATCATTTTGACAAATAAAAATATTTGCTTTTATTAATTCAGTTACGTACAGTATAAAACAAGCCTTTGGCATTGGGAAACATAGCTAAATCCAAATGGGATTTGAGAGTTTGAACAGTTAATTGCTACCTGAATCAATCATCAGGTAATCATCATCTTGAACCAGGATGAGGCATATTTTGTGTTACGAAGGCTGAGGAATGAATCTTTGATTGTTGAGTTTTAATTTACACATATTGGCTAATTTTAAATGGGCGCATACTTATTTAAAAAATAAATACACCCATAGTTTATGGGGCTACTTAAAAAGTATGAGGTTCAACTGTTTTTCATCTAAATAGACTATAGCCAAAGTCTTATAAAGTAAAGCAAAACTACCTAACACGAGTGATTTTTTCATGATTGTGCTAGTCATACTTGTGCTATCAAGATGCGTACATTAAAATAAGTTTTAATCAAAATGTCTAAGCAACTTAAATACTTTTTAAAAGTGCGATTATCGCACAAACTACAAATTTTTGCGAAAGAATTTGGCTATTACTTCCGCATTTTTTGGAGACAAATCTCCTTGGGTTTAAGGGTGTTATTGATGCAATTAGAATCTAAACTAACCGAAGAACAGAAAGAAACTAAAAAGCCAGGACGGCTGAATCCATCACGAATTAGAGATCACCTAGCTAATGAGCGCACCTACTTGGCTTGGATGCGAACTGCGATCGCACTTTTAGGTTTTGGAGTTGTCATCGTGCGTCTGCGGATATTTCAAATTCCCCTCTCACCTAGTCCTGGTAATGGCTGGAAATTGGGGTTAGTCTTTTCTTTGGTTGGTTTAGTAACAGTGTGGTTATCAACAGCACATTATTTTTCCGTACGTCGTGATATTGAAGATGACACCTACGAACCTACAGACCGTTGGGTAATACTTTTTAGTCTAGCAATCATGATTTTGGGATCTGGGGTAATTTATTATGTGTTTACAACCCCCCTTAGCCCTTCAAGTCCCATCATTCCTGAATAACAAAGTGCTAAGTGCTGAGTAAAAATGCTAACTTCTATTAAAAAAAACGAGCGCGGCAGGACTCGAACCTGCGGCCGATTGCTTAGAAGGCAATTGCTCTATCCACTGAGCTACGCGCCCATTATAATATTATGGCTCTAATTTAGAGTCATCTAAAAAATTATATCGTTTTTTGAACTAAGAAGCAATCAAAAAATTGCAGATTTGCTATTGCTAAGGCTAAGATGCTAGTCGCAAGTTAGTCCAGTCATGTTGGATTTTCGATTTTGGATTGACCCCACTATCAAAGGTTAGGGGGGCCAGAGTTTTCAATGGAAAATGGACGGTTTGTTTCGTCCACTATGGACACAAGAGAAACCAAAAAAATCTCAAATCGGAAATTCGCCATCAATCTTAGCTAACTAATGCAGCACAAAGGCTATTGATTAGCTATATTGTGTGGTCAAGGAGACGTTATTTGCGTGTTGCTGTAAATCCTTTGGGAATAATTTACACTAAGGTGGCTAAAGAGCGATCGCTTTAGTTCACCCCAATGACACGCTAAGTAATCGCACCCTTGGCGATGTAACCAAATCAGATTATAGATCGCATATCCACAAAGGCCCTGTGAGGAGTTATTTGAGCGTGCCATGTTTATTCTCAAACGGCAGGATGTTGAAATATCAACCATTCAGCACCCAAAAAGGGATCAGCAGGTGCCGATCCTCCATTATCAGGGGCAAACCTTCCGCTTGATTAGCGTATTCAAAGCCAATCAAGAAGAAGAAGCGCGAACCTTGTGGAGAGATTTAACCGATAATCGCGGTAAAGCTTGCGTCCTCTTAGAAGAACCAGACCGTTTTAGTGTTTGGGGTAAAGTCCGACTAGAACAGTTAGATAGTGATACTGGTGGTCATGGCAAAACAGGCATACTCATCCTCGCCAGTATTTTGTTACTCCAAGCTGTTCACATGGATATTGAAGAGTTTTTAGGCGCTCGACAATTAACATTATTTGAAAAAGATATTGGCGAAGTTTTGCGGCAGCAGAAACTTCCCGAAACATCTTCCCCCGAATCAGTTAAACACTTAGTGACAATAGATCCCCTAGAAGGAACTAAACTTCCAGAGTGGCAAGAAAATCATGTGATTATTTTCTTGCAAGAACTACACAAGCTAGGGAAAACCTATTTTGGTAATGCCAACTTTGCCAACAAAGTAGCGGATAGATTACAGGATATGGCAGAAGGCGAGCGATCGCTATTTATGGCTTGGCTCAATCAATCATCACTGAGTAAACTTTGGCAATAGCTCAAGTAAGTATGAAGTATGGAGTATGAAGTAGGAAAACCCTTATTTATCAAAGGTTAGACATACTCAGTTGCTCATCAATTATTCAAAAAATTACGGTTTTTTTGCACCACTGACGAGCAAGTTATATACCAATAAATTCTTACTCCATCCTTTAGACTTCATACTTCCAACTTCAGACTTCCAGCGTGCATATACATAAGTCAGTTTTTATGAGTAGCTTACACAAAAACCTTCTGAATTCTAAAACTCTTTTTAGCAACCGCAACATTATTTTGGCCGGAATTGGCTGGGGTGTGGCTGCACTATTATATTTTTTGCTATTTAGTGCTAAAATTCCAGGAGCCAACGGCGTAGAAAGTCGTGCCGAATGGTATGTAATTGGCACAAATATTTTTGAAGCCTTAGCTTACTTGGGTGCTGGTATTTTATGCTTAAGGAATTGGCGTAGCCCCCAAATCGTTAGTAGCCGCACTGTTTGGTTGGCAATTGCCATAGGTATGCTTTCTTATTTCCTAGGAGGGATATTTTTTGGCTATACAGAAATTGTTTTAAAAGAAGAACCCGATGTATCAATTGGCGATGTATTTTTTGTATTGACTTATATTTCCCTTGGCGTAGGCATGATTTTAGCTGTGGCTTCGAGACGGATTAATTTAGAAAAATGGCAATGGCTGATTGTAGGAGCAATAGGAGTGTTTGGTAGTTTAGTAGCATGGTGGATTTCTATGCAGCAAACCACACCAACAGAAACTCTAGCAGCCATATTAAACTGGTTTTATGTAGTTAGCGATGTAGTGTTGTTGATTATTGCTACTACATTACTGTTAGCTTTTTGGGGTGGACGAGTAGCTCAATCTTGGAGAATGATTGCAGCGGCCGCCTTTTCGCTCTACATTGCAGATATGTGGTTTAAATTCGCTCAAGGGCCTAACTATCAAAGTGGAGACATCTTAGAAGTGTTTTGGGTATTTAGTGGAGTGCTATTTGGTATGGGCGCTGTTCTAGAACATGACGCTTCTTTAAGTCGGACTCGGCGGGAGCGTGGACGTAAACGAGCTTAGATTTGGTATCTACCGTGAGAAAACTAACAGAATCAGACAAACAAGAAATTCTTAAGTTATATCGAGAAACTGCTGAAACAACCTCGACTTTAGCAGAGCGTTATGACGTGAGCAACTCGACAATTAGTCGTCTGCTCAAAAGTACCTTGCCGGAAGATGAGTATGAATACCTGGTTTCTTTGAAACGGGCGGCTCGGACTCCTGAAGGGAGAGCGCAGGTCAACTACGAACAATTACCTTTGTTGGTTCATAAAGAACCAGAAGTAGAACCTCCTAAGAGTGAAAGCAAACCTATAGAATTGCCCAAACTTAGGTCACAAGAACCAGTATTAGAGCCAGAACCAGACGCAGAACCACAAGATGATACAGAAGAATCATCAGCTATTAGACGCGTCAGGCGGCGTTCCTCAGCAGAGGTAGAAAAACCAAAGCCAAAAATCATCAAAAAGTCGGAGACTCTCAAAGAAGAGCCGCCAGAAATTCCCATCATTTCCAGCCCCATCTTGGACGACGACCAACCCAAAGTGGCTGTCTATGCAGAAATGCTGGGTGAAGAAATATTGGACGAGTCTGAAGATTTAGATGATCTAGATGACGATCTAGATGATGATTTAGATGATGAAGATTATGAGGAAGATGACGATTACTTTGAAGAGCCAAGACCATTAGTTACAAGACGTAGGTTAGGCGAAGCACCAGTACAAGTTTTACCATTGTCGGCAGCTAATTTGCCGAGAACTTGTTATTTAGTTATTGACCGTTCCGCAGAGCTAATTACCAGACCCCTCAAGGATTTTGGTGATTTAGGGCAAATTCCTACCATTGAAACCCAGCAAAGAACGCTGCCGATATTTGATAACCATAGGGTGGCGAAACGCTTTTCCACCAAGCGCGATCGCGTGATTAAAGTTCCAGATAGTAGAATGCTACAAAAGGCTCGGACTCATCTCCAAGCTAAAGGTATCACCAGACTGTTAATTGATGGTCAGGTTTATTCTTTGTCTACAGTCTAAGAAAGTGGGAGTAGGGTTAGGGGAATAGGGTGTAGAAACTTTTTCCCCAGCCCTGTTCCCTAATTATGAGTATAAACAGCCATAGCAAAACGCCTTGCTAAATTGATGATGTCCTGTTTACGGGCAATGGAGTTAACCCACTGTTGGGGAATACCTTCAATACCGTAGTAAATTCCGGCTAAACCGCCTGTGACAGCCGCAGTTGTGCCTGTGTGTTCGCCTAAGTTGACAGCCTTTAACACTGCTTCTGCATAGGATGAGCTATTTAATAAACACCATAATGATGCTTCTAGAGTGTCAATGACATAGCCGCCAGATTTCATCTCTTCAATTGGGAAGCTGGCAATGTCACCACCCAATACCCTAGCAAAATGCAGCATTTCGCTTGCAAATTCTGCATCAGAATAGATTGTTTGGATTTTTTCTAAGCCTTGTAAATAAGCTGTTAGCAGGTCTGAGCCTTGTAGTAGTTCAATAGCGATACTAGTATAAATGCCGCAGGCAATTTGCGATCGCAAATGAGCATGAGTAATACAAGACACTTGATGCACCCGCGAAATTAACTCTGGGAAATCTAAAGTTTTGTGGCAATAAGCCATCGGCAAAATTCGCATCAACGAACCATTACCATTACTCATTTCACTAGTTCCCCCAGCTTCTAAAGGCGGAACTCCTTGATTAATACGCATAATAGCTGCATGGGTACTTTGACCAATGCCAAATATTTCCCCTCTTGGAGTCCAGTAGGCTTGCTTATACCAACGCCAAAAACACAAAGCTATAGCATCTATAGAATATTCTCGACAAAGGCTCTCTGCCAAGCAAAACGTCAACGAACTGTCATCTGACCAAGTTCCTGGCGGTTGATGCCATGTGCCGTAACCTAGCATCTTCGTGACTGGGGATTTTGTTCTTTCAGCCCGGCTGGTAAACTCCACAGGCACACCCAACGCATCACCGACACATAAACCCATCAACCCAGACAATGTTTGTGTAGCGGTTAGCATTCTTCCATCTCCACGAAAATTGCCGAAAATTAACACTCAATCCGAATAAGTTGTGAAAATTGAAATCTGATAAATTAACTTTATATATTTCTGCTATAGCTTATTGCTATTGCTGCTACAGCCATTGGTGTAAATTCTAGTAAACCTGATCATCATCAAAGTTAATTAAGCATTTTATGGAGTGGATAAAATTACTTTTGAGGTGATTATGTGCCACTTTTCTAAGCGCATACTTATTTGGCTGGTAAACAACAAGACCAGCAAATCTTGAGATAATTTTAGTTATGCAAGCTAATAATTATATCAACTCCACTATTCAACTTGCTGCTACAAACGCTTCAAAAATTTTATAGCTCGCCCAAATTAAAAGGAACCTTTTTACACAACTTTCGACCTGGTATATAACAGCAAAAATTACAAAATTTTCACCAAATTATGAAAGGTTTATTGCGGTCTTTTATGACAATCTCTGCATTGTCATCTTTAGCCATTGTTCCTCTATTTCTCAATGCAGGCCAAGCTGCTGCAGAACAAAAAAAAGGTACTGATGCTAGTTATATTGGTGCTGGTGTTGCCGCCAATGTTACTAATGGTGGACTGAATAATGATGCGGCAAACTTTGGTGGGAATATTACAAGCCGTGTCAAATTAGGCAGTACTCCTTTTTCGGCACGCGGTAACGTTCTCTGGAATAAGAATACGACGAGTATTATTCCCGAAGTTTCTGTAGATGTCCCAATTGCTAACAAAACTAACGCTTTTGTGACTGGTGGTTATTCTTTTGTCGAAAAAGATGGCGCGCCTAGTCCCTTAGGAAATAGAGATTCTGTCGTAGTTGGTGCTGGTGTAGAGTCAGAAGTTGCTAATAACTTTCTACTTTATACCAATGCCAAGGTAGGACTTAGAGCTTATCAAAATAGCCCCGCTTCTGCTGTTACTATCAATGGTGGTATTGGCTATCGGTTTAAATAAGCGTCGTTAGTTATTAGTAATTTGCGACCATCAAGAGAATTTTAGGAACTTAAACAAGATTACTCTTAAAATTAGCCAAAAAACAGTTTTTCTTCTGCCTGCTAACTGGCAAGTGATGGGTAAAATTAAGAGTTTTTAGCTTTTATCCCATTTCACGAAAATCCTGATACAAATCCATCTTTCTCCCTACCTCCTGCTCCCTGCCCCCCTGCGACCCATTTGTATCAAACTGAAAGTGAATTGGTATTAGTCTCTGGCTTTGCTTTCACTAATGATGAAATCTAGTATTTCCCGGTCAAAAGTCAACAAAAAACTACCAAGTTTGAGTTGATTTACATCGCCTACTTATATATGCTGGTCTTGTTAAGTGTGACACCACTGACAAAGCCGGCTTTTTGGCGTGTTAAAATTGTCGTATTCATCATATTTCCGACCGAATTACTGGGAAACACTCAGCCGCAAAATTTATAGCTTGGCTCTGATAGCTGCTTTATTGACAATACTATACAACTCTAATGGTTAAATCTGCTCCTCCTCCACTTGCCAGTCGTAAGCCCTCAAAAGTAGAAGGCATCAAAGAAAATAGTAATTTTTTGCGTGAACCTGTAGCAACGCAGATCCTTGAGGATACTACTCACTTTAGTGAAGATGCGGTTCAAATTCTCAAGTTTCATGGCTCCTACCAGCAGGATAACCGAGACAATCGTGTTAAGGGGCAGGAGAAAGATTACCAATTCATGCTGCGGACAAAAAATCCGGGTGGGTTTGTGCCGCCAGAACTGTATCTGGCTTTGGATAAGTTGGCTGATGAATATGGGAACAGCACATTACGCGCGACTACCCGTCAAGGCTTTCAATTGCATGGGATTTTAAAGAAAAATCTCAAAGCTGCCATTGCCACTATTATTAAAAATCTGGGTTCTACTTTGGGTGCTTGCGGCGACATCAACCGCAATGTTATGGCCCCTCCAGTTCCCTTCAAAAATCGTCCTGAGTATGGGTATGCTTGGGAATATGCCCAAAATATCGCTGATTTACTCTCTCCCCAAACTGGTGCTTATTACGAAATTTGGCTAGATGGTGAAAAAGCCATCAGCGCAGAAGAAGACCCACAAGTAAAAGCCGCACGTCAAAGTAACGGTAACGGCACAGTGATTCATGACAGTGAAGAACCACTGTATGGTACTTACTATATGCCACGCAAATTCAAAGCTTGCGTGACAGTACCAGGGGATAATTCGATTGATTTGTATTCCCAAGATTTGACTTTGGTAGTAATAACCAATCCGCAAGGGGAATTAGAAGGTTTTAATGTCTTTGCAGGTGGTGGTTTAGGCAGAACCCACAATAAAGAAGAAACCTTTGCCAGATTAGCAGACCCCATTTGCTATGTAGACAAGGCAGATGTTTACGACATAGTTAAAGCCATTGTGGCGACTCAAAGAGATTATGGCGATCGCACTGACCGCCGTCACGCTCGGTTAAAATACTTACTTAATGATTGGGGTGTAGATAAATTCCGCGCCAAAGTTGAGGAATATTTTGGTAAACCAGTCACCCCCTTCAAGCCACTGCCAGAATTTAAATATGAAGACTTCCTCGGCTGGCAAGAACAAGGCGATGGCAAGTTATTTTTAGGTATCTCCATCGATAATGGTCGGGTAAAAGATGAAGGTTCCTGGCAACTCAAAACCGCTTTGCGGGAAATTGTGGAGAAATTTAACCTACCCATCCGCCTGACACCCCATCAAAACCTGATTTTCTGCGACATCGCCCCAGAGAATCAACCAGCCATTCAAGAAATTCTTGACCGTTGCGGCGTAGTCACAGACCCTGGGAAAATCGAACCGCTATTTCGTTACGCAATGGCTTGTCCAGCATTGCCTACCTGCGGCTTGGCTATCACCGAATCAGAACGGGCAATACCAGGAATTTTAGAACGAGTGCGGGTGCTATTAGATAAAGTTGGTTTACAGGATGAGCATTTTGTCATCAGAATGACAGGCTGTCCCAACGGTTGCGCTCGTCCCTATATGGCAGAATTGGCTTTTGTTGGTAGTGCGCCAGAATCTTATCAAGTTTGGTTAGGTGGTTCACCACATCAAACAAGGTTAGCGCAACCAATTGTCGAGAAGTTGCACCACAATGATCTAGAAAGCTTTTTAGAGCCGATTTTTGTTTACTTTAAAAAATCACGGCAAGGTGAAGAAAGCTTTGGCGATTTTTGCGATCGCGTTGGCTTTGATGCTATACGTGAATTTGCCGCCCAATATCAACCGGAAACTGTCGCAGTCACAACAGAAGCAATTACACCCAAAACAGTAGCCACCAAGAAAAAAGCCGCACCTAGCAGATCCCGTCCTCGCATTAGCCTTTATGACGAGGTTTACACCAAACTCAAGGAAACTGCTACCAGTGAAGGTAAATCAATGACTGAAATAGTCAACACAGCATTAAAAGCTTACTTCCAGATAGATTAAAACAATCTCTGGAAGAAATAAAGCTATGCGTTGGAGTTGTCTTAAAACTCAATGGTTTTAATTTAAAGCACTTGTTGTTCCCCCTTTATCAGGGGGACTCTCATCAAAGAGCAGTTGAGATGGAATTATGAGCACAGTAACGAGAATGAGAACCTAAGGACTTTTTCGTGAACTTTTCCAGGCTGTTGACCAAAGCTAATGACTAAGAAGTGTGATTTACTTGATTGCCAAGTCAAGCCTAAATTATTAGAGTGAAGTTAACAGGTCTTAATAGTTCTTTTTAAAAATTGTGCAGGAAGATTTTAGGTTAATTGTTGATTTAGTATCAGTGTTGGCAGTTGCAGCCTGTGGCGGACTGTTGGCATCCTTTTTACGCCAACCTGTGCTGTTAGGGTATCTCATTGGTGGGATGGTTGTAGGGCCAGCAGGGCTGGGGCTAATTAAAGAGGTAGTTCAAGTAGAAACCTTGGCTCAGTTTGGCGTGGCTTTCTTATTATTTGCCTTGGGTGTAGAATTTTCCTTTGCAGAACTGAAAAAAGTCAAAGCGATCGCGCTTGGTGGCGGCGGGCTACAAATTGCCTTAACAATCCTAATTACTGTAGTGGTGTGTGGGGTAACAGGTGCTTGGGGCAGCTTACCAGCTAAAGGTGTTTTCTTGGGATCAATTCTTTCCTTATCTTCCACCGCCGTAGTCTTGAAATGTTTGATGGAGCGCAACGAAACCGAAACGCCCCACGGACAGGTAATGCTGGGGATTTTGGTAGTACAAGACTTAGCTTTAGGACTGATGCTTGCCGTCTTACCTGCGCTGCATGAACCAGGTGAAGTTATTGGTATGGCAGTGTTAACGGCTTTAGTGCGGATTGGTTTATTTGCCGCCGGGGCAGTAGTAGCAGGTATTTGGTTAATACCGCCATTACTGCGAATGCTAGCCCGCACGGAAAGCCGAGAATTATTTTTACTGGGTGTAGTTGCTCTATGTTTGGGTATTGCCTTACTCACAGAATATTTAGGCCTGTCCATTGAGATGGGAGCGTTTGTCGCAGGCTTGATGATATCGGAGGTGGAGTATTCTGACCAAACTTTAACTTATGTCGAGCCACTCCGAGATATTTTTGCCAGTTTATTCTTTGCTGCTATTGGAATGCTGATTGACCCAGTATTTTTATGGAACAATCTGGAATTAATTTTAGGGTTAGTAGCACTGGTATTTGTGGGTAAGTTTTTGATTATTACCCCTTTAGTTAAGTTTTTCCGCTATCCGTTGAAAACAGCTTTAATTGCTGGGTTGGGACTCGCTCAAATTGGGGAATTTTCCTTTGTACTAGCTAGTGAAGGGCAAGCACTGGGATTAGTTTCCCGACGCATATACTTATTAATTTTGGGAACTACCGCAGTCACCCTCATACTCACACCATTTGTTTTGCGGCTACTACCGTTTTTATTTAACTTTGCCGAATCTATGCCTTGGCTCAAACCTTATTTAGCTGGGGAAGGTGAAGCACGAGATTTCTCAGAGGATTTGCCTTTAAAAGACCATATAGTTGTCTGTGGTTACGGCAGAGTCGGTAAAAATTTGGTGAAATTATTGCAGCAGCATAACTTACCTGTAGTAGTGATTGACCAATCCGAAAGTCGTATCCAGCAATTACGTGAAGCGGAAGTGCCTTATGTTTACGGTAATTGCGTGAGTTTCCACGTACTAGAAACTGCTGGTGTAAACCACGCTAAAGGAATGGCGATCGCACTTCCTGACCCTATGAGTACCCGTCTGAGTCTCAAACGCGCCTTAGAGTTATGTCCAGAATTAAATTTGGTTGTCCGCGCTACTCAAGACAAAAATATTGAATTGCTTTATCAATTAGGAGCTAGAGAAGTAGTCCAACCAGAATTTGAAGCCAGTTTAGAAATGGCAACCTATCTGTTAAATGACTTAGGTTTTTCGCCATTTGTCGTCCAGCGAGAAATGCAGCAAATTCGCAACGATCATTACCTAGACTTACGGCCAGAACGTTCCGCTTCCGAAGTTTCCCGCGATTTATACCAAGCTACCCGCGATTTAAATCGTCGCTGGTATCCCCTACCTTCTACTTCGCCTTTAATAGGTATGAGTTTAGAAGAAGCAGAAATGCGCTACTTAACAGGGGTAAGTTTGATGGCAATTCGCCGCGCCAATGGTAATGAAATTGATTATCCCAATAACCAAACTCGATTAGAAGCAGGCGATCGCTTATTAGTTGTGGGTGCAACAGAGGAACTCGCCGCCTTAGAAGAATTCGCTGAGGGTAAAATAGCCGTTCCCGGAGAAAATAGTGCTTGTCAGTGGACTGTAGTCAATGCTGATTCTGATATTTTAGGCAAAACCCTCACAGCCTTAGATATGCAACAGAATTTTGGCATAGAGGTACAAGCAATCCGCCGCGATGGTAAATTTATCCGTCATCCCGATGGCAATACCGATTTACAGGTTGGGGATCAAGTATTATTATGTGGCAACTTACCCAGCCTGAATCAAATACAACCATTATTTATTGCAGCTAGCAAAGTACCTTTATCTATCCCGAAAGTGAAACTTGAGGAGTCACAAACTCTCAAAGAACTTTCACCTTAAAATTTAAGTACTACTTACCTCCAAGGGTGTATGGGTGTAAGTGAGCAAAACTATAATCTCTTGCACCCATACACCCAGCCGCCACCAGCAATTTTAGGTCATCAGTCATCTAATTAACCTTTTGGCTGGAAATAGGCGATCGCGTGCTTAGAAATAGTCGTTTGCTGGCTGTTTTCATCGGCAATACTCACGTAGCTAGGATCTTGCCATAAAATTTTCCCTCTTAGCAAGTCGCCTGTCACCAACTTGAACTCTACCACTGCTGCTTGTTTAACCAGGTTTTGCAGCTGCCGAATGCTAGGCAGTGACGTATCAAATTGAGTTGTCGCCATTTTAGGTGATGATGTATGCACAATCAAAAATTGTTTAAATAATAAGGTTGGAATCTATGAAGGATCAAAGCTAAAAAATGTATATATGAAGCAGTAGGAAAAAATTTCATACTTCATACTTTATACTTCACACTTTCTACTTCATACTTTCCTAATCATTGATAATTCATCATTGGCAAAATGGCAATCGAATTTACTAAGTATCACGGTCTAGGAAATGATTTTATTCTTGTTGACAATCGCGCCAGCGCTTCGCCGATTCTCACTCCAGCGCAAGCCGTCGAATTATGCGATCGCCACTTTGGCATTGGTGCAGATGGTGTAATTTTTGCTTTACCCGGAAAAAATGGTAATGATTACACTATGCGGATTTTTAATTCTGATGGTTCAGAACCAGAAATGTGTGGTAACGGTATTCGCTGTTTAGCTGCATTCCTGGCCGATTTAGAAGGCGCATCCCGCACTCAAGACAAATATCGCATTCATACCTTAGCTGGGACGATTACACCCCAACTCACGCCCGACGGTCAAGTGCGAGTGGATATGGGTGTACCGCGACTCCTAGCTGGCGAAATCCCCACTACTCTGGGAACAGGTGATGCCAAAGTAGTTAATCAACCCCTAGAAGTAGCTGGACAAACTTGGGAAGTTACCTGTGTCAGTATGGGTAATCCTCATTGCGTCACTTTTGTAGAAGATGTAGCAGCTATTCCTTTAGAAACTATTGGCCCGAAGTTTGAGCATCACCCAGTTTTCCCACAACGGACAAACACCGAATTTATTCAAGTCGTTAGCCGTGATTACTTAAAAATGCGGGTATGGGAACGAGGAGCAGGTATCACATTAGCCTGCGGTACAGGTGCGTGTGCTTCTTTGGTAGCGGGTGTCTTAACAAACAGATGCGATCGCGCTGCAACTATCGAATTACCTGGAGGGCCATTAGAAATTGAATGGTCAGAAATAGACCAGCGCATTTATATGACTGGCCCTGCTGAACGAGTGTTTATTGGAAAAATTTAATTACACTCAGCTTCTTGCTACAAATTGCCGGAAAAACAACAGACATACAATGCTCTGTTAAGACTTACACCAAAAAATCAAGGGTTTAGGTGCAGAGGTATTCAAAACCATTAATTTGAATTCTCTATCATGCCTAAGAGGTTGTTTGAAAAGTCGGTAATTTTGTAAAAAAGCTCTCTCAGTATACGCATCCGAGGCCATAATTGACCAGAAGAGGCAGGGGAGCAGGGGGAAAGATGAGTAAATTCCCCTGCCAAAAGGGAACAGAGCAACTAAATTTATTTAGGAAAAAAGAAAAAATATGTATTTCGAGACACGTAGTGGAGGCAGTGTCGTGGGCGGGTTTCCCGACTTGAGACGACTGCCGTCAAGAAATACTGCATCCTGATTTCAAGCCCCTACATTTATGTATGGCGTTCTCCCCTCTGCCCCCTGCCCCTTTTCCTCTTGCTGGCAGTCAAAGTGTTAAAAGTGCAGCAATGGTCAGCCAGTTAGTTGGTTTTGATGGAGAACCTTTGATGCAGTGGGTGATGAACTTTTGCCGTTGGATTGTTCGGGTAGTGTTGCGATCACAAGAGGCTAAAGGTTTTGTCTTGCTCAAAAAACGTTTAAGAAAACCTGGTTTCCGATTATTAAAGAATGGTTGTAAGGATTCAGATGGCTTTAATTCATGACTTAGGAGAAGTTTATGCTGGTGATATTACTCCTAGCGATAGAGTAGAAAAGCAACAAAAATATCAATTAGAAAAAGATGCTGTTATGCAAATACTCAATAAACTACCTAATGGCTCCCACTGGATTAATTTATGGGAAGAGTATGAGCAAGGTAAATCACCGGAATCTCAATTTGTCCGACAACTAGATCAATTAAAAATGGTTTTGCAAGCTAGTGTATATGAACACCAAGGACTAGCTAACCTTGAAGAGTTTTTCCAATTTTCTAGTCAGACATTTAATACGCCTGAACTCAATTCTATTTTTCAGGCTCTTGAAGAGTTAAGAAGTAATTTAAATGCCCGCGAAACACAGCCTAACTTAACACAAAAAAATTCGCCATCATCACTTTGTTATGACTGTGCGTTTCATGTAGCTGTAGCAGACAAAAGCGAATGTATTCATCCTGATGAATGGGAAGTTAATTGTGCTACTGTTACTTTTTGTAGTTCTTTTCAACCAAGCGTAGAAATTGACAGTCCTTGTGTAACTTTTGGACAAGATGAGTAAAGCGATCGCTCTACCCATCATCTTAATATACTGCTATTAACCTTTAACTTTCATGTTCTGCCTGATGGTTATCTGTAGTCCTATTAGTTTCTAACAGCCGTGACATAAATACATCTGGCTTTCTACTCATCACAGAAATAACTTTATCAACAGCAATGATTTCATTGATTTTGACAATCATTTCCCACAAAGTATCTTCCTCAGTATCTTTATTATGAGTTCTGTGTTTAAACCATAACAAATCGTCACTAATTTTGATAATTGTTGCAAAATACCACTTATCTCGTATCAATAGCCAGATTTCTTGTTCTAAGTAACTTTGGAGGATTGACTTCACAATAATTCAACTATAAAAAACAATTGTGGTAAATACTATTTTGACAGTCAAGACAATTGCAACGGTGAAACTACTTAATTAGGATGGAAATTGGTAATACATATTCACCTATAAAATTAGATGATTCAGTTAGTTAACAACCTATTTATAGAAATACTGTAAATTATTGATGCTTGTGCTACATCAAGACGTTTTTTAATAGTGATTGTTAGCTGGTAATGTGATAAAACGTCAACAAAAATACATATTTAAAAGAATTAAACTCATGAGTGGCAAACTAATTGTCTTTGAAGGAGTAGAAGGTTGCGGCAAAACTACTCAAATACAGCTTTGTTGTGAATGGCTGCAAAGTTTAGGCTTGGCGGTGGTTGTCACGCGTGAACCAGGTGGAACAATATTAGGTACAGAATTGCGGCGTTTGTTGCTAGAAAAATCAGCAGATAAACCAGTTGCCGAAGTGACAGAATTATTATTGTATGCTGCTGACCGCGCCCAACACGTAGCCCAAGAACTTCAGCCCAATTTAGCAGCAGGAAAATATATACTTTGCGATCGCTACACTGATTCTACCGTTGCTTATCAAGGTTACGGTCGGGGTTTAAGTATGAGTTTAATTGACCAACTTAACCACATTGCCACAGGTGGCTTAACCAGTGACCTGACTATTTGGCTAGATGTCGATGTTGAGATAGGACTACAGCGCAAACGCGGCAGCGTTGACAGCCTAGACCGCATCGAACAGGAAACCATAGCCTTTCATCACCGCGTCAGCCGTGGCTATGCAGACTTAGCAGCCGCTAACCCATCTCGTATTGTGCGAATAGATGGTAGCTTGAGTAAAGAGACTGTGCATCATTTCATTCAAAAATCTTTGCGTCTACATTTCCAAGATTTAGGCTCACAAGACGAGGTATAAGGGTTTATGGGTTTAAGCAGTTATATCTTTGACCAAATAGCAAAACCATATTATTTAAGTTAAAGATTTTTATGTAAAAAACTATGAAAAAAATGGTAGTGTTATTTGTGCTTTATGCAAATAACAACTTATCTGCTGTGTTTTATGAGTGAAGCATCTACACATCAACCACTTTGGATACAAGATAGAGATATTGTAATTGCTGAAGGTGGTAACAATGTTGAGTGGCGATATCAAGAGCCGCCTGATTATTCACGGACAAACCACAATCTGCGGCGCGAAAGCCAATATAATCATCTAGAAGGTTCTTTAGAAGCGATCGTGCAGAATTTAGTCAGAACCTTTGAAATGGAAGCATCTTATAAAAGCAATCCTCAGCAGTGGATATCGATTGTTACTGATAAATTCCGCATGATTACCAACGGCGGCCCTGCTTATACAGCGGAGGAAGTTGTAGACGCAGGAACTTATAACTTATTTTTGGGTGACTCAGATAAATATAAAGCTTCGGAAGAAGACTTTGAAACATCAGCACAAATCTTTCACAAAGCATTCCCTGATGGCTTTTTATGGGAACTAATTGAAGTTTTAGCAGGGCCACCAAATGTTACATTTAAGTGGCGGCATTGGGGAACTTTTAGCGGCCCATACAAAGAACACGCACCTACAGGTGAAAGGGTAGAAATCACAGGTATAAGTATTGCGCGTGTGACTGATGATTTAAAAATTGTGTCATTAGAGCATTTTTTCGATCAAAGTGCGTTTTTAGGTAAATTGGCAACGGGTTGTCCTTTTCATGCTTCATAGGGAACAGGGTTGGGGCAACAGGCAACAGAGTAATTAAAAATAGAGGGAAGAGAGAAGAGTAAATAATTTTTACCTCTTCCCCTAACCCTACTCCCGACTCCCTCATGACTAATTCGTTTTCCCAACTTGTTGGACAACAGCAAGCCATAGAATTGCTGACTCAGGCTGTTAGGCAAAATCGAGTTGCCCCTGCCTATTTGTTTGTGGGGCCAGATGGGGTAGGGCGCAGTTTAGCAGCACGATGTTTTGCAGAATTTTTCTTTTGTAATTATGTAGAAACGCGTTTAGCTGCATCTGTGCAGAGGCGGTTACGCCAAGGGAACCACCCTGATTTGTTGTGGGTACAGCCAACTTATCAATATCAAGGGCAAAGATACACAGCCGCAGAAGCCGCCGAAAAAAAACTCAAGCGCAAAGCACCGCCTTTAATTCGTTTAGAACAAATTCGGGAAATTACAGAATTTCTCAGCCGCCCACCTTTAGAAGCACCAAAAAATGTAGTAGTGCTAGAAGAAGCGCAAACAATGGCAGAACCAGCCGCCAATGCCTTATTAAAAACTTTAGAAGAACCAGGACAAGCAACGTTAATTTTAATTGCGCCTTCGCCTGAGTCTGTATTGCCAACTTTGGTGTCGCGCTGTCAACGCATTCCTTTTTATCGCTTAGACACAGCCGCTTTAACTCAAGTATTGACACACACAGGCCATCTAGAAATTTTGCAGCAACCGACAATTGTAAACATAGCAGCAGGTAGTCCCGGAAATGCGATCGCCTGCTATGAACAATTGCAAACCATCTCCCCTGAGTTACTTCCCGCCTTAACTACAGCACCTAAATCCTATCGCCATGCTTTAGAGTTAGGTAAAAAAATTGACAAAGAATTAGATACAGAAGCTCAACTGTGGTTAGTTGATTATTTACAACATTCTTATTGGCAACAATGGCATCAACCCGGAATTATTCATCAGCTAGAACAAGCTCGTAAATCTCTGTTAGTGTATGCTCAACCGCGCCTAGTTTGGGAATGCACATTTTTAGCACTGTATCAAATATGTAATTTGCAAAATAATTAGACGTTGCACTGCAACGTCTTTTGGCATTGCTGATTAGTGGGATGTTTTTTGTTTCGCGCAAAGGCAAGGCAGCGCGTTGGGCGGCTCTGCCGACTTGAAGCGACTGCCGCGCAAAGGCGCGAAGAATCAATATTTTATTTTTGTTAACAATACCGTTGCCAATTTACGAGGCTTTAAAGCCTGTAGAAACGGCATGAATACGTCCCAAAGAAGTAAGCTTGGCAAAAATCTGATTTAATAAAATAGGCTCAGGA
>NZ_JACJRU010000029.1 GCF_014697425.1 Nostoc sp. FACHB-110 | reverse complement strand
GAGATTTTACCGCAGACCCATGAAACATTTGTGCAAGTTGCAATGATTCGGTTAATGCTGAGAAGACTGGCTTAATTGATTCGTTTAATACTTTCCAAACATCCTCTAAGGCAATTATAGAAGAAGTATTGCAACCTTATAGAGAATACGAACGTAAACGCGATCGTTATGAACAAGCTTTGATTCGTGCAGTTAATGAAGAACAATATCCGTTTAATGAGGTGATTCAACAGGATTTACACGAATATCAGCAATATTTAGGACTCAGGGACGAAGATATAAAAGCAATTAAACAACGTGTTTTAGCTCCCAAAGAAGCTGAATATCAGCGACAACAGGAAGAAGCGGAAAGGATACTTCAAGAACAACAAATAGCTGAATATCAAAGACAGGAAGCTGAACGGTTACGTCAGGAAGAACAAAGAAGACGGGAAGTTGAAAGGTTACGACAAGAACAACGAAATACAAAGCCATCTCCAGGGATTCAAACTCGGACTTTTGAATTTGAAACAGCTACCATCACTGGTGTAAAATCGGGGTTTTTAGGGATGGGTAAAAGTTGTGAAATCAACCGCCGTCGCGGACAGTCCGAGTTTTTTGCAGACGACTTGGGTAATGGTGTAGTGCTGGAGATGGTATCAATTCCTGGCGGTACATTCCTCATGGGTTCGCCAGAGAGTGAGGAGAGACGACATAACTCGGAAAGTCCGCAGCATAATGTTACTGTTCAATCCTTTTTCATGGGTAAATTTCCCGTCACCCAAAGGCAATGGAAAGCCGTTGCTGGGTTTGATAAGGTAAATATTGATTTAAATCCCAATCCATCTAAATTTAAAGGCGATAACCGCCCTGTAGAACAAGTTTCTTGGGATGATGCGGTTTAGTTTTGCGCTCGACTGTCGAAAAAGGCTGGAAAAACCTACAGGCTACCCAGTGAGGCGGAATGGGAATATGCTTGTCGCGCAGGAACAACTACGCCGTTTTATTTTGGTGAAACGATTACGACTGAGTTGGCGAATTATAACGGAAATTCTACCTATGGTTCTGCTCCCAAAGGTGAATATCGAGGGCAAACAACCGATGTAGGGAAATTTTCGGCAAACCCCTTTGGTTTATTTGATATGTGTGGTAATGTATGGGAATGGTGTCAGGATGAGTGGCACGAAAACTATAATAATGCGCCCACTGATGGAAGTGCGTGGCTCAGTGAGAATGATAATCAAAGTCGTCTGCTGCGCGGTGGTTCGTGGTACTTCATTCCTAGGTTTTGCCGTTCGGCGTCTCGCTACAGGGTTGGGCGTGACAGCGGGCTTAACTTCGTGGGTTTTCGGGTTGTGGTTGTGCGGGGCAGGGCTTCTTAGCACTTTATCCTCTTACCCTTTAGCACTCTGCACTTTTTTCTTTACCCTTCCCGCGCGAAGCGCGATAAAATTTTTTAGCTTTTTTGTATCTTGATGAGTGATTTACCTATAATACAGAAAACATACGATTTAATCAAGTGGTATGTGCCAATTTTAAACCGCATTCCCAGAGATCATAAATTATTGTTGGGTAATCGGATTATTACAGAACTATACAACTTACTAGATGTTTTAATCGTAGCACGCTACGCTAAACAGAAGTTAATTTATTTAGAATCTTTGAATAGTAAGTTAGATATCTTGCGTTATCAAACTCGAATAACAACGTGGGTTTTCGGGTTGTGGTTGTGCGGGGCAGTACTCTTTTGTGTCAGAACTGGTAAATGGGAATTTATCGGGAGTACCAAATAAGAGTCCAGGCTTAATCCAGTGAGGTTGATGACAATCTCCGAATATCAAACCGTGTCGGATAGCTTGGTAGGCTGCAAAGTCGAACAGTTGTCCGATTCCAGTATTTCTTACAACAGATGACAGACTCTTCAAAAAAGCTCGAAAAAACTCTCAATTAATTAATGTTTTGATTAGTAATCCCGTTCAATGGCTGGCTGAAGTAATACAAACCGAGGAAAGCAATGATGAAAACTCAATATGAAATTATCAAACAAGGCTACGATGCCTTAATTAATTCTTTAGGAGTTGCTGATACTATTCGATTTATTCAATATTTCAAGCCTGGCAAAGGAGACTATACCAAAGAACGCCATAAATGGCTAGATAAAAAAACTTTGGCGGAGGTGTTGGAAGAGATAGAAGAATTACCAGAAGAAGATACCAATCAATATGATGAAATTATTGAGTAATATCTGTAATATCTCAACACACATCTTGCACCTAGCCCTAGCGAATGGAATTCGCGGCTATACAAACGTGCGTCCGCCTACGCGGACTGACGAAAAGTCTAGGGTTTGAAACCCGCGCAGGCGGGTTTTGCCTGTGTAGCCGCGACTTCAGTCGCCCGGTGCAAGATATGAATCAACTTGAATTCACAATCGATGTTAGGTTTTGCTTTGTTAAATTAGTAATGGCTGCCTATCCTAAAAACTACTATCGTAGGAAGTGCGATCGCTTTTCAGCTAAATTACTTTGGTAAAGCAAGGATGACACAAGTATCAGCAATCACAGAAGCGATTACCAACTTAAGAGAAGCAGAAACCCGCTTTGGTTTAGTTCGTATTGAAAGAGAAGAATTTCTTCCAGAGTGGAAGAGTGAATTACCCCCAATTTCTGAAGCAGAAAAGGCTGCTTTAGATGTATTGCGACGCAGATATCTTTATCACCGTAGTGAAGGTGATTTGTTAGAGGGGACAGTGATGTTGTTAGTAGTATCCCCGTTGCTGGCACTGTCGGGATTTTATGACCCTCCTTTTAAGATTAAGACGGAATCATCTGTAGAGTTAGTTCTGGATGATGGGGAAGAAGTGCTGCGTGGAAGGATTGATGTTTTGGTATTACAAAATCAGTTGTGGGTGATGGTGGTAGAGTCTCAAAAAACCACTGTTTCGGTTTGGTCGGCTCTACCGCAAGCGCTCGCTTATTTAATGGCTAATCCTCACCCTGAGCGACCTGTGTTTGGTATGGTGACTAATGGGGATGATGTTTTATTTATCAAAGTCAAGCAAGAAGCAGGTACGCCGCACTACGATTTATCGCGGGTGTTTGCTTTGTTTACATCTGCTGGGGAATTGTATACTATCTGGCAAATTCTCAGGCGTATTGGTTTAGAATGTGCGATCGCCTGAATTGTAAAACATAATTAACCCGGCAAAACTAATTTTAATTCCAGAATACAAGTGATGCGATCGCACTGTATAGCTGTCAATATCCTTGTGCGCCTCCACCCAACCTACATTTCTGTTGTATGACTAATTACTTTTATCGTCCATGTCTGCAAATATAGATTCTAAATCCCGATAACCACTAACTACTCGTACAATCACCACGCTATCTTCAAAAACTTGATAAAAAATAGGCGTTGCATAAATGCGGGATGAATTGAGATGTTTAACAAAAATAAAATATTGATTCTTCGCGCCTTTGCGCCTTTGCGCGAAACAAAAAACATCCCACTAATCAGCAATGCCAAAAAATAATGTAACCATCCAGAGGTATCCCTCTCAGCCTTGGGTCAAATTTGGCGTAACTTCGCCCGATATTGGGGAATTGAACTACATTTTGGCATTTTCGATTAAATTCTCGAATAAATCTTTCGCCAGCGTTGACATTGCGAGCTAGAAAATAATCCAAAATTTCCTCTAAATCTTGGCTTGCTTCCTTGGCAATAAAGTATTGCATCATCCTTGAGTCTCACGGGCTATGCGTAATTTCTCCTCTAGTCGGGCCATTACCACTTGACTATCTAATACATCTCCATGTTCGATAGAAGCAAGTCCAGCAGCTAGTTTTTGCTGAGTTTCTTCTTCCCATTCCTGATAACCATTTTCCCATTCTTCCAGTAGTTTCAATGCTTTAACAATCACATCTTCAGCGTTTTCATATCTACCTGTAGCAATTCGGGTTTGGATAAATTGCTCATACTCTGCTTGGAGTTGGATGTTCATAGTTTTTAGCGGTTAACTCAGAGTTTTATCTAGCCTCATTTTAGCCAAGCTAGCATTTTCTCAGTACGCGATCGCATATTAACCTGGCAAAACTAATTTTAATTCCAGAATACAAGTAATGCGATCGCACTATTCATCAAAACTACAACACAATTTCTTCACCTTTTTCAGTGAACCGCACTTCTTTAATCTTCCATTGAGGATTACTAGTTAAAGTTTTGCGGAGACTACCAAATAAAGCAAACTGTTCACAACTGGAAAGAGAAGCTAATTGGCGTTTGGACTCAGGTGAAAGGCGCAAATCAACTGTCGCCACACCATTTTGGACTTTCACACGATAACCAGACAAACTAAAGTCGGCGGTGTCTCTTTCATCGATGATTTTACCAACTGCACTAGTTACAGGTTCTTCTGCTGGGACTGCAACTTTTTGTGGAATTAGTTCTTGACACTGAGTATCGCTAGTAAATAATGTGACGTTGACTGTTTTTGGTGCAGTTGCGGTTTTGTCACTTCCTGTGGATGTGTTTGTATCTAATGGCTCAATCTTCGGCTTGGTGGTTTGAGAAACGGCTGGAGGTGTGGTTGTTTCTGCTGGTTCTACGTTTGGGGATTTGGCTCTGAGTTGAGCCATACTGGGGCTTTGAATTGGGGCGATGGAAGATTGGGTATTTGCCGGGTTTGGGCTGTCAGTGGTGCTAGATGTGGGGGTAGGATTAGAACTACAACTGCCTAGAGTAGCAGCGATCGCTACTATCATCAATGGTAATAAATATTTTTTGCTCATATTCGTACTGCCATACTTTATCTATCAACTTCAGTGTTGCTGGTCACAATTCCGTACAATTTTCGGAATTTTACACCATGAGAACTTACGCACAAAGTTTGTCTGTAGAGACTGGGTGAAAGGGAACCAAAATCTTTTTTATGCTTCTGCCTCTAACAATAGTTTATAAATCAAATAAGATGTTATATCTTCAAAACTAAGACTAGTCCCAAAAAAGGAATATAACCCATGCCCCATCATGAAAGCAGCAGCTACGACCCGCGTAAAGCTGAATGGGATGGTATAAAAATTGACCAATGGGAACCATCTAAATGGAAGCAGTGGAAAGCTAAACAACCTGCCGCAGATGAATTTGCCAAGATTGAGCGCGAATATCTCCGAATTAAATATGTCATTCAACAAACTAATTCTGCCTTAACTTTAGAAAAGGTTAAAGTTAAACTGAAATTAACGAGTCATCAAAGTATCGGTTTACAAGGCACATTTCCTTGTCGTCCTGGTGATGTGGGCAAACAAGGAAGCCCCAATAAACAATATACGATTTCTTGTGGTTTCACTGCTAATGATACTGGTATCAAAATGGCAGTTTTAAAAGCCAGAGAATTAGATTTATTGTTAATTACAAAGCAATTTCAATGGACTCCTGAATTATTAGGTAAGCAAGCTCAAAAATTCGCCCCAATAGATACAGAAATATCGCCTAAGCTGATTAGTGAATTAATTCAAGCATACGAGCAACAATTTTGGAAAACGCACCAAAAAAACAGGCAAGGAATTCGTACTTGGGAAACTCACTATTTACGGCATCTCAAAAAATTGCCGCAAGATTTACCTTTGTCTGCCCAAGCTTTAGAAGCGGCATTAGATAAAACTAAACCGAATACATCTGCGAGATTTTTTTTGGTGTGGCAGTTGAAAAAGTTTTGTGAGTTTTGTGGAGTGAAAAATTTTCAAACGATTTATAGTTATGCTACTCCTAAACCCAACCCAACAATTCGCAAAGTGCCGACGGATGAAGAAATTATTCAAGGTTTTAGGAAAATTGGTAGTCCATTATCGGTATATGCTAGTAGGGAAAATTTGACAGAACCAGAGCAATGGCAGTGGGCATACGGGATGTTAGCGACTTATGGCTTAAGACCCCATGAATTATTTGCTGTTGATTTAGAAGCTTTTCTCAACCCAGAAAATACTTTTCATTTAGTGAAATTAAATCCTATCTTGACGGCAGGCACAAAAACAGGTGAACGTAGTTGTGGGATTCCTCCAATACATCCTCATTGGATAGAATTATTTGATTTGAAACAGGTAAAATTACCTTGTAACGCCGGAACTCTGAATAATAAAACCGCCAAACTCCAAACTAAATTTAGAAATGCTGGTGTAGGTTTTAAGCCTTATGATTTGCGCCATGCCTATGCACTGCGTGGTCATCGTTTAAGAGTTCCAATAAAAACGATGGCAGACTATATGGGACATACAGTCCAGGAGCATACTAAAACTTATCAAAGATGGATGAATGAGGATGCGAATTTAGCGATTTATCAAGAAGTTGTGATTCATCGACAAGGTACTACTAAGGAGGCTTTGCAGGAGAGAATTAAAGAATTAGAAGCAGAAAATACAGCGTTGAAAGCGGAAAATGCTACGCTTAAAGGTTTGTTGATTAAACATCAATTAGGTGAGTTGCTCAATCAATAAATTTCCGAGAAGAATCAAGATTGTTGCTGTTTAGCTGAAATTGGGAAATATAGAAGTTAGTTCACTTCCGTTCCCAAATAGGCAAGCAACAAAACTATGGTCGGTAATCTGATTACTATTGAAAGAAATACTTATGACTCCCTGCAACAAGAACTCAGAGCGTTGCGTCAGACAGTTTTTGAATATCAGCAAACCGAGCTATTTAGTTTAAAAAATATTGCAGATAATCTACTGGGGGCAATTTTTCAGTTGACCCACCACAATGGCACTTGGCAGGTAGATTATGTCAGTGATTATATTTGGCAAATTGCCGGTATTACAGCAGCCGAAATGACGGTAGATATAAATACATTTTTGGCCTGTATACATCCAGAGGATTTTGCCAGTTATGTTGCTTCTAGTCATGAAGCTGTAGCAAATTTTATACCTTGGCATTACGAGGGACGTTTAATTAAACCTAATGGGGAAATTCGCTGGTGGCAAGGAGACTCAACACCGACACGCAATGAACAGGGAAAAATAATTTTCTGTGGTGTAGTTTTAGATATTACAGAACGCAAACAAGCTGAAGCGGCTCTGCAACAACTCAATGAAGAGTTAGAAGCAAAAGTAGAAGAACGTACCGCCGCTTTACGCCAAAGCGAAGCTAGATTCCAAAAGCTAGCTGATAGTATCCCAGGGATGTTATATGAATTTCGCCTGGATACTGATGGTAATATGTCTTTTCCTTTTGTGTCTTCGGGATGTCGTGAAGTTTTAGGGTTAGAACCAGAAAAAGTTCAAGAAGATGCGGTGGTAGGATTTGCTAATGTCCACCCTGATGATCTTCCTGAGTTGCAAGCGGTAATTATGCGTTCTGCCGAAACTCTACAAAAATTCGACCATAAATGGCGGGTGGGACATCTTTCTGGTGAACAGAAATGGGTTCGCGGTTCATCTCGCCCAGAATTGCAAGTAGATGGAGCGATTATTTGGTATGGTTACTTGGTTGATATTACTGAACAGCAACAAACCCAACAACAATTCAAAGAGCAAGCCCAGTTTTTACAAAGCATTTGGGAAGGCGTAGATTATGGTATCTACGTTTTAGATGTTTTAGACAACGGTGCAGAGTTTCGCTACGTTAAATTTAATCCTGCCATTCTTAACTTTGGCTTCCTACAGTTGGAATCTTTGGTAGGGCAAACAATGGCAGAAGGGTTAAGTACGAAGATAGCAGAGCATTATCGTCAATACTACAGAGAATGTGTCCAAGCTCGCAAGACGATATTTTTTGAAGAATCTTTTGTAGTCAATGAACAAGAAATGTGCTGGTTGTCCAATGTTACACCACTTTTTGATAGTGACGCGCAAATTGCTCAACTAGTGATTACTGTCGCCGACATTACAGAACGTAAGCAAGCTGAGAAAGAACGCCAGCTGTTTGTTTCTTTAATTGAAAATAGTAGTGATTTTATTGGCTGTGCAGATATAAGCGGTAAACCTATATTTTTAAATGAAGCTGGACGCAAGCTGCTGGGGTTAGCCAGTCAAGGATTTAGTGAAGATTTTACTATTGATACCTGCTTTGCCCCAGAAGATAAAGAATATGTCTATCAGCAGATTATTCCAACGGTGATGCGAGATGGTGTTTGGCAAGGTGAATATCGTTTCCTACACTCTCAAACCAAAGAAATTATCCCTGTTGATTATAATCTTTTTTTGATGAAAGACCCGGAGACTGGTGAACCTTTATATTTATCAACTATTACACGGGATATCCGCGATCGCAAACAAGCAGAAGCTCAACTACAAGCACAAGAACAATTTTTACGCACTATTTATGATGGCTTCCCACACTTTATCTTTGTCGTCGATGTTTTAGACAACGGTGAATTTCGGTTTGCTGGCTGCAACTCAGCAGCAGAAAAAACCGTAGGTATGAGTCATGCAATAATGCTCGGCAAAACTCCTGAACAATTGTTTGGTGTGGCTGAAGGTGCAGTTCTTACTCAAAGATATCAAAGTTGTGTAGAAGCTGGTACTAGTATTAGTTATGAAGAATGTTTAACTTTTCATGGTGAAGAAACTTGGTGGTTAACTACTCTTAATTCTTTAACAAATGATGCAGGTAGAATTTATCGTCTTGTAGGTTCAACTTTGAACATTACAGCCCGCAAAAAGGCCGAAGCCGAATTGCAAGCCAGCCAACATTTTATTCAACGGATTACAGATTCTTCTCCTAATGTCCTCTACATTTTCGATTTAGAAGAACGATGCAATGTCTATGCCAATAAAGAAATTACGACTGTGCTTGGTTACTCTGTTGAAGATATGCAGCAAATGGGAGATAACCTAATTGCTAATATTGTTTATCCTGATGACATAGGGGTAGTTATCCAAAATCATCAACGAATAGTTACAGCAAATGATGGAGATATTTTTGAGATTGAATATCGGGTAAGAAAACAGAATGGTGAATTGGCTTGGCTATGTACAAGAGAAACTCCATTTACTCGCAATGCTGATGGCAAAGTTAAGCAAGTTTTAGGCGTATTAACTGATGTGACTGAAAGCAAAAAAGCCGTTATTCAATTACAACAACAAGCCAAAAATTTAGAAAACACTTTATTAGAACTGCAACGTACTCAATCTCAACTTATCCACAGTGAGAAAATGTCTTCATTGGGTAATATGGTTGCAGGTGTAGCTCATGAAATTAACAATCCAGTCAACTTCATTCATGGTAATGTTATTCCCGCTAGCGAGTATGCCCAAGATTTATTACGACTAATAGAACTTTATCAGCAGCATTTTCCTTATCCACCTGAAGAAATTCAAGCTGAAATTGCAGCTATTGACCTTGACTTTCTCAAGGAAGATTTTGTGAAGCTGCTACAATCTATGCGGTTGGGTACACAACGTATCCGAGAAATTGTTTTATCTTTGCGCAACTTCTCACGTTTGGATGAAGCTGAATTTAAACAAGTCGATATTCACGAAGGTATTGATAGTACTTTAATGATTTTGCAAAATCGCCTGAAATCTAAGCCGGATCATCCTGAAATTGTCGTAGTTAAAGAATATGGCAAATTACCTTTGGTTGAGTGTTATCCTGGGCAATTAAATCAGGTGTTTATGAATATTTTGATTAATGCCATTGATGTTTTAGATGAGACTTTTCTAGGCGAAAAAGGACAAATTGCTATCCATACCGAAGTTATTCATAGTAATAGGGTTGCTATCAAAATTAAAGATAATGGGATGGGGATTCCCCAACATCTGCGTTCTAAATTATTTGACCCTTTCTTTACAACTAAAGATGTGGGTAAAGGTACTGGTTTAGGGTTATCAATCAGCTATCAAATTGTAGTTGATAGGCATGGTGGGAAGTTATGGTGCAATTCTGAACCTGGAGAAGGTGCAGAGTTTGTGATTGAAATTCCTATTACCCAATCTGAAAGTCTTACAAGGGAACAGGGAACGGACAACAGGCAACAGGGAAATCCCCATAATTAAAATTAGGGAATTTGTATAAGGACGTATTTTTTCTGGCACTCAGGGTGTTCTCGACACAGTTGATAGAACTGTTCATCAGTAAGTTTAATAATTGCGTTGAGGTTGAATGTAATAGCTGTCATTGCTATATGCTGGAGTTAGTACTGGTTAGGTTAACTGGAAAAAGCGAGGAAAGTGATGTTACTGGAACTCAACCAACTAATTGTACCTGCTGGTCATCAGTTGCTAATTAAAAATATATCTTGGTCAACTTATAAACATATTTTGACAGAATTAGGCGAAAATCGCAGTTCGCGCATATCTTACAGTCAAGGGGTGTTGGAAATCATGGCTCCATTACCAGAACATGAAGTAGGCAAGAAAATTATCGGTAATTTAGTAGAAATTCTCCTAGAAGAACTCGACATTGAATTTTGGAGTTTGGGTTCTACAACTTTTGACGAAGAAAAAATGGATGCTGGGGTAGAACCTGATGATTGCTTCTACATCCAAAATGAAGCAGCTGTTAGAGGTAAGGACAGAATTGATTTAACAATTGATCCGCCCCCAGATTTAGCTATTGAAATTGATATTACATCACGGACTCGGTTTAATAATTATGAAGTGTTAGGAGTAAGAGAATTATGGCGATGGAGAGGCAATAAATTAGAAATTAATGTCTTAATTGATGGTAAATATGTCACAACTAATAACAGTCTGACTTTTCCTAATTTACCGATCGCACAACTGATTCCTGAATATTTACAACGGAGTAAAACTGAAGGCAGAAATGCAACAATGAAAGCTTTTCGTGCTTGGATAAAAGAACAATTATGATGGCGATCGCACTTATCAATTCCTCGTTAAAACCAGGGAATTATTAACAATAATTTTTTTATTTATAGTTGACAGGTATAAAATTATACTTTAATATAAAGACATGATAAAGGCGACCGCACGCATCTTTGGCCGGAGGGCGATCGCCTTTATCTAAACCCCAGTATCGGAGTATAAATATAATGATGGCACAATTATCAAAGTTAGATACACCCACCCGCAATCCCAACAGAGAACCGATAAAGCATATCCTGATGGGTTCTTCTCAAGCCGTTACCAGTACAATTCACCATTTGCAGATGATTGGCTACGCCAGTGTGGGAGATTGGAGTCCTCTGCTACCCACTGGTAACGCAGATGAGGTGATGAGTATTTTAATTCGGCAAATTTTGATTTAATAACCTAGTAGAGACGTTGCATTGCAACGTCTTTACTATTGCAATGCATTAAACCAATTTTCTAAATCTGCAATTCCCTGAAAATCTAACAAGGCTTCTGCCAGATTTTCTAATTCTTCTAAAGAAAGAGTTTCGATTCGACCAATCAATGCTAAGGGTAATTGTCCCACACGACGATTAAGTAGACGGAAAATGAGTAATCTTTCTCCTTGTAGCCGTCCGCGCTGTTCTCCTTCAGCGAGAATTTCTTGATAAATCACTGACTCGCGCATCATATCCTCCCGAAACAATTGTCGAATCAAGTCTTTTTTGTATTTTAACCCTGCAAAGATTTGGGTATAGGCGGAGATTTCTGGCTTTTGTCTTGGTTGAAGTTGATTGACTCGTTCTACCACTTGTTGCAATAAGGCTTGGGGTTGGGTAGTTGCTGTTAGTACAACAAGGCAAAAGTAAAAAGAAAGAATAGCGATACCACAAGCCTTTTAGCAATTTTTTATGGTTTGTTTATTTACGCCGACTTGTACTAGTGGTGTTAATGGTACATTGATGATGGACAATTTTTATAGATTATTGTGATTATCTCTTGATTATTTGCTGCGATCGCTCTGGTTTTTGAGGCTAATCGCACTGTTGCTTTGTGTTGACATTGTATATACAAAATTATATATTGTATATTATGGAAAATCAAAACCGTAATATAACCATCAACATCCGCGCACATCAAGCGCAACGAGATTTGATTGATTTAGCCGCCCAAGCACTAGGTAAAAATCGCTCAGATTTTATGTTAGAAAGTGCTTGTCGAGAAGCCCAAGCAGTTTTACTAGACCGTAGACTCTTTATGTTAGATGATGAGAAATTCCAAGAGTTTATGGCAATTCTTGATGCACCACCATCAGCCAATGAAAATCTGCGTCAATTGCTGAGTGAAAAAGCACTTTGGGATTAAGTGAATCAAATATTACAACCACCTCAACCCATTAAAGGGGAGCATCAGTTTGCAGATTTTAATTCAGGTAATGCGGAATTAGATGAATGGTTGCAGAAACGGGCGTTAAAAAACGAAGATAGTGGTGCGTCTCGAACTTATGTTGTCACAGTTGAGCAAACAGTTATTGCTTATTATTGTCTTGCTAACGGTAGTGTATTGAACACCACCGCACCAGGGAGAATCAGACGTAATATGCCAGAGTCAATTCCTGTCATGGTTATAGGAAGACTTGCTGTAGATTTGAACTGGCAAGGAAAAGGAATTGGTCGCGCTTTGGTGCGAGATGCAGTACTTCGCACATTACAAGCTGCGGATATTGCAGGAATTAGGGCTATTTTAGTTCATGCGATTTCTGAGGAAGCAAAGCAATTTTATGAGAGATGTGGTTTTATTGCGTCGCCTGTTGCACCAATGACACTGATGGTTACGCTGAAGGATGCGAAAGCGGCTTTGGGAATTGATTGATTACCTTACCTACGCATTAAAATATGAAGTAAATCAGAAAAAGTCAACTATGGCAGCTAAAGATAAATTTCATGCTGTGGTTAGAATTGCTTTAGAAAAGGAGCAGTGGAAAATAACCGATGATCCTCTGCGACTGGAAGTTGGCGGAACTAAATTTGAAATAGATTTAGGTGCTGAACAACTATTAGCAGCAGAGCGAGGTAAAGAAAAAATTGCAGTTGAAATTAAAACATTTTTGAGTGATTCACCACTCACAGATTACCATGCTGCGTTAGGGCAGTTTTTGAATTATCGACTTGCTTTAGAAATCAGTGACCCAACTCGAATTCTTTATTTGGCAATACCTGTAGGTGTTTATGAAGCTTTTTTCAAGCGGGAATTTGCCCAACTATCTGTAGAGAGATATCAGATTAAACAAATTATTTATGACCCGATTCAAGAGGTGATTTTACAATGGATACCCTAGAGTCTTATCGCAATATCATTCAGTCATTGCTGACAGTTTATGCTGCTATCCCAATAGCAAATGGTCAGATTGATTGTTACACAGTTTTTGATACAAAACAAGACCATTATATGGTTATGAATGTGGGTTGGGATGGTCATCGGCGAGTTTATGGCTGTGTTTTACATTTAGATATTAAGCAGGGAAAAATTTCAATTGAGCAGAATATGACGGAAATGAGAGTGGCTCAAGAACTTGTCGAGCGAGGGGTTCCTAAAGATGATATTGTTTTAGGATTTCAAGCTCCCCAAATGCGAGAATATACAGGATATGGAGTTTTTTGACAGTTATCAGGTGTCAGTTATCAGTTACCAGTTACCAGTTATCAGTTATCAGTTATCAGTTTTTTATTGATACAGCATTTTTGATATGGATGAGGTACATTTTCTAGTCTCTAGTCCCTAGCCCCTAGTCTCTCTCCCCTTTGAAAGATGTACTGCACTAAACTGAAAAATGCTGTAACTGTTCACTGTTCACTGTTCACTGATTACTGTTAATTCTTGTTTTTTTGAGGATTGAAAATAGCATTTTTCCTATTTCGTCTGCGTCTGTGTAAATACTTTTAAATGCTTTTTCTTCTATATATTCTGTGTCTTTCAAGAGAGAAAGCCAATATTTAGTTTCCAGACATTCTTTATATGCAATGGATATTTTGGCAGAAAAATCTGCTGCTGAAATTCCTCCATTGGCTTCAGCAATGTTAGCACCTATTGATGTACCACTTCTGATTAGTTGCTTCGATAAAATAAATTCTTTTTTGTCTTGAGTAAGATATTTGTGTGCCTTAACTATTCGGATAGCAAACTTATATGCTTTTTCATATACCAAGCTGTTCATGTCAGTTAACAGTTAACAGTAGACAGTTATCAGTTTATGAATAAATCAGTATTACAGCCTCTGAGTTTATTCGTAGTTATTAATCTTCTGTGATAACTGTTCACTGATAATTCGTAGTTTTCATTGATAACTGATAACTGTTCACTGATAACTGATTTACGCCCCCGCAACCACACGAAAACCCGCATCGAGGTTACGATCCTCGCGCGCGAAGTTGTAACGGTAGGCAGACCGACAGAACCTAGCACTTCTGAACCACGAACCGCCACGCAGCATCCTTATGTTATTATCTTTACCAGTTAACCACGCACTCCCATCTCTCGGCGCGCCTTGGTAACTATCGTTATATACATCTTGACACCATTCCCATATATTACCACACATATCACACAAACCGAAAGCATTTGGCGGAAATTTATCTACATCTGTTGTTTGCTGACGATATTCACCTTTGGGTGCAGCACCGTAGGGATAGTTACCATTGTAGTTAACTAATTCTGGGGTGATGGTTTCCCCAAAATAAAACGGCGTAGTTGTTCCCGCACGACAAGCATATTCCCATTCCGCCTCACTGGGTAGCCGATATGTGCGTCCTGTTTTTTGACTGAGTTTTTTACAAAACTCTACCGCATCATCCCAACTCACCTTTTCTACAGGTCGTTTCTCACCTTTGAAACTGGAAGGATTTTTCTCCATAATTGCTTGATACTGCGCCTGAGTAATTTCATATTTCCCCATGAAAAAACCTGAAACTTTTACTTGATGCTGGGGACTTTCATCTGAACCTCGGTCTTTCTCCCCTTCCGGTGAACCCATCATAAAGGTTCCCCCTTGTATCTGCACCATTTCTAACGTGATACCATTTCCCAAGTCTTCTACAAACTGCTTTCCTTTCAGTTCAGGGCGACTGATAACATTCCCTTTTTCATCTACCTTCGCAGTTTGAAATGGAAAGGTTTGTAAGTTGAGTTTTTGTGAAGTTGCAGGTTGAATAACAGGGTTTTCTCCTGAATTAGATTGCCAAAGGCGCGGTACTATAATTGCTAAACCTAAACCAGCACCCGCAAACCCAACTGTTTGAATTACTCGTCGCCGCGACAGGTTAATTACTGGTGACGGTGAAGGAGTTTCAACAGGTGTAGGATTTTTTGGTGTGATAGGTCTAGGATTTGGAGGAGTATTATTAGTTCGTGATGAAGCTGACTTTGAAGACTGTGTGTTTACAGGTGTATTTGTAGCTGACTTAGGTGAAATTGGTTGCTGGGGTTGTTGAGGTATATCAGGAGTTGAGTTTCTTAACCGTTCAATTCTTTGCAACGCCCTCACCGCTTCCATATCTGTACCAGAAGCCGCAGCTAACACCCGTATCCATAATTGTTCTGCTAAATCTAAATTTCCTTCATCTTTTGCGCGATAAGCGTCATTTTTCAATGTAGCAATATCCGCCAGGGTTGCATATCGTGGTACAAGTATCAGGTGCGATTTATTTACAGGTTCCGCAATAATATATGGTGTTTGCCGCGCATTTTTATGCTGACGTACAATTTCCGGCACACGCAAATTAAGATATTGGTTCAACCTTTCAACAGTGGCGCATTGTCCTTTAATACCCAACCCTTCTAATAACGCTGTAGTAAAAGCACCTTGCTGTAATGCGTCAATTTCATAAGAATATTCCTGGGGACTACAGGAAAATATACTAATCACGCCTTTTTGTCGCGCTTCCTCTTCTGTCTGTCTCCCAATACCTTCACCCGCGCGAGTTCCCAAACTGCGACAAGCATCTAAAATCAACACAACATTATCAGCACCACAACGCCGCAACCGTTCGGTGACAAAGTTAATGGGTATCGCTGTTTCTTCAATATCTGCCGGGTTCCCATCTAAGGGCATGAGATAATCGCGTTCAGCATGGCGCATCCCATGTCCACTAAAAAAGAACCAGAAGTTATCACCTGCACCCATGAAGGGTTGATTAAATAACTCTAAAAAGACGCGCCGCAAATTTGCACGGGTGGGACGAGTTGATTTACCGCCAATATCAGGGGAGTCATCGGTGAAGAAAAATATCTTCTCAAACCCCGCTTTGTTGCAAAGAAAATGCTGGATTGATTCTGCATCCCGCTTGGCATAGTTTAGCCGTTGCAGATAATCATACTGGTTAATGCCAACTGCGATCGCCCAATTTTTCGCCATCTGAATTGAAAGTGCTGAGTGCTGAGTCAAAGTTGTGTTGTGTACGCAGTTTATGACGGCTACTTTGCTTCTTGTCGCTTAAATGTCAGCTTTATCGCACCTTTCCCACTAGCTTTGACACCGCTACCAATTAACTTAACTTCCCCTTCGCCGCTAATTTCTACCGATAGTTCAATTTCTTCTAGCTGCATTTTAGAATTTGCTTGCTGTTCTGCACGGCTAAACAAGCGTCCTACCACTTGCAGAAAATGTGCCATGTTCTGCTCTAATGTTTGAGCATCAACTTTCACAGCATCGCCTTTAGTGCTAGTAGGTGCTTTTTCGGTTTCTTCTCCCCAGCTGCTGCGGGTGTTGCCTATTGCGCCTTTTCTCCCGTCAGGAATCGAAATTTGCGGTGTGTCGTCGGTAACAATCCATAAGCTGTCTGTAGATATGTCTGACATACTATACTCAGTTTTTACTTAGCATTTTCGCATAAATATTTTGTATCACGCACAAGAGAATAAATATAAAAGATGAACACAGCTATGCTACTTGATAAACTACCATTAAGTAAGAAACTTTTTACTACTTTTAGGTAATGCTCTATGCAAGTTGAAAAACTATCAATTTCCTTATCGGCTCCTCTGGTAAGATTTGTGGAAAGTTATAAACTAGCCAAAGGCTGTAAATCTCGCTCTCAAGTTATTGAAATGGCACTGCAATTGTTACGACAACAGGAATTAGAAGCAGCTTATCGAGCCGCATCTACTGAAGTTGATCATGATTGGGATGTTACGATTGCGGATGGATTAGCAGATGAAGCGTGGTGATATTTATTATGCAAATCTCAGTCCAACTGTAGGCTCAGAGATGGATAAACGCCGTCCGGTGCTGATAGTCAGTAATAATGCAAATAATAATGCTGCTGACACGGTGACAATTCTACCAATTACATCGAATGTTAAGCGTGTTTATCCGTTTGAAGTTTTACTTAGTCCAGAAGATAGTGGTTTACCTAAACCTTCTAAAATACAGGCGCAACAGATACGCACCATTTCTCAGCAAAGAATTATAGGAGAAGTGGTAAATAGTTTAAATGAAGAGTTAATGCAATTAGTTGATGCTGCTCTTAAACTACATTTAGCGTTGGAGTAGGAAAGGTGAGGTAATACTATGATCATCGCCAACAAAAATCTGACTCTACCAGATCATACTCAGCTACCAGATTCTGATGGCAATTTTGTGAAAAATTTCCAGGAACATCCACAAAGTATTTTATTAACTGATTCTATTCTGCCACGGTTACAAGCAATTCATCCTGATGGATATTATTGTATTGGTCAAGATTCTGGTATCTACTGGCAGTTAACAGATCCACCAGAAAAAGGTGCAGAAGCACCAGATTGGTTTTATGTTCCGAATGTTCCCCCAACTCTCAATGGTGAAATTCGACGTTCTTATGTGTTTTGGCAAGAATTAATTGCGCCATTAATTGTTTTAGAATTTGTGTCGGGAACCGGAGCAGAGGAACGAGATAAAACTCCCTATAAAGGGAAATTTTGGATTTATGAAAATATTATCCGTCCTCCTTATTATGGTATTTATGAAGTTAAAAAAGCCTCGGTGGAAGTCTATCAATTAGTTGCCAATCATTATGAAAAAATGCTTCCTAACGATAGAGGACGTTATGCAATTCCGCCTATGGGTGTGGAGTTAGGTATCTGGCAAGGTCGTTATCAAAATGTAGAATTACCTTGGTTGCGCTGGTGGGATGAACAAGGTAATTTTTTGTTGACGGGAGATGAGCGTGCGGAAGTTGAACACCAACGCGCGGAAGTTGAACGTCAACGCGCGGAAGTTGAACGCCAACGCGCGGAAGTTGAACGCCAACGCGCGGAAATAGCTGAACAAGAAAATGCTCGATTACGCGAACAATTACGCGCTTTGGGTATCGACCCTGATAATCTCAGTTAGATAATGATAGGCGATCGCAATGGGTAAGTTGAAGTTGCGATCGCCTGTTTTAATTACCACATTTAAACTAATATGTCCACAAAATTAGGCAATATAGCTACAAAAATTATTAATTAAAAGTAAGCAAAAAGTAAGAAATGGATTTTTGGTTAAACGCCCAAAACATTATAGGAAAAGAGAAATAGATGGTACGACCGCGCAAGGTTTTTGCTCAACATTGGCTCAAAAGTGACAAGGCTCTCAACGCCATAGTGCAGGCGGCAGAGTGTAGTACAAATGACCGCATCCTGGAAATCGGGCCGGGTACAGGCATTTTGACACGGCGTTTATTACCTTTAGTACAGTCTTTATTAGCAGTCGAAATCGATAGGGATTTATGTAAGTTATTAGTCAAAGAATTAGGAAGTAAAGAAAATTTTTTATTATTACAAGGTGATTTTTTAGAGTTAGATTTAGCCGCGAATTTAACAGCGTTTCCCAACTTTCAAAACGCGAATAAAGTAGTGGCGAATATCCCCTACAACATTACCGGGCCAATCATCGAAAAACTATTAGGAGCAATCGCCAATCCTAACCCCAAACCATTCGATTCCATCGTGCTATTAATTCAAAAAGAAGTAGCAGAAAGATTGTATGCTAAAGCAGGTTCAAAAACCTTTGGCGCGTTATCAGTTAGGGTGCAGTATTTAGCAGAATGTGAGTTAATTTGTACAGTTCCAGCAAGTGCATTTTATCCACCGCCAAAAGTAGACTCGGCTGTTGTCAGGTTGCGTCCACGTCAGTTAGAAATTCTTGCCAACGACCCACGCAGATTAGAGAATCTGGTAAAGTTAGGTTTTGGGTCAAAGCGCAAAATGTTACGGAACAACTTGCAATCTGTAATTGACCGCGATCGCCTGACCCAATTACTGGAACAATTAGAAATAAATCCCCAAGCCAGAGCTGAAGAAATCAGCACTCAGCAATGGGTAAGCCTGAGTAACCTACTCAGCACTTTTAACTCAGAACTCAGCCCTCAAGATGCGTAGTTACACCCTCATCGCTCCTGCCAAAATTAATTTGTATCTGGAAATCATCGGCGATCGCGCTGATGGTTATCATGAGTTAGTCATGATATTGCAAAGCATCGACCTCGCCGACAAAATTTCTGTCCGCGCCATCAGTGAACAAATTATTCGCGTCCACTGTAACCATCCCCAAGTTCCCACCGATAAAACTAATCTCGTCTATCGCGCCGCCGAATTAATGACCAAACAATTTCCCGAAGCTGCGGCGAAACATGGTGGAGTGGAAATTACATTAGAGAAAAATATTCCGGTGGCGGCTGGGTTAGCGGGAGGTTCAACAAATGCGGCAGCAGTTTTGGTAGGGATAGATTTATTGTGGAACTTGGGACTGACCCAAACAGAAATTGAAGAGTTGGGTGCTACTTTAGGTTCAGATATACCATTTTGTGTCGCAGGTGGAACAGCGATCGCTACAGGTAGAGGAGAACAACTCGCACCACTACCGAGTTTAGATCATATATATATAGTATTGGCCAAATATCGGAGCCTAGAAGTATCTACCCCTTGGGCATACAAAACCTATCGTCAAGAATTTGGTCACACCTATCTCAAAGACACCGAAGATTTAGCCGCCCGCGCCGCCGCAGTTCATTCAGGTGAAATAGTCCAAGCAATAGTCCATAAAGAGGCAACAGAAATTGCCCAAAAATTGCACAACGATTTAGAGCGTGTAGTTTTACCTGCTTATTCCCAAGTCATGCAACTGCGCGAATTGTTTGCAACTCAACCAGGAGTTCTCGGAACCATGATGTCTGGTTCCGGGCCGAGTGTGTTTGCAATTGTCGAGTCGGAACCCCAAGCCCAAGCAGTCAAAAAATTTATTAGAGAAACAATTCCCGACGAAGATTTAGAATTGTTTGTGACTCGCACCATTACACATGGCATTCAGATAGCATCTTAAAAAGTAAAAAGTCAAAAGTAATCCCCATAAATATAGCGTTTCCTAGTCTGCTGAAGTACAAATCTCTGCGTACCTCTGCGTTTCAAAATATTACCTGTACCTCACTTAACTGGGAATCGCTATAAATGGGCTGGCGACTTTTGCTTTTTAACTTTTTACTTTTGCCTTGTTCACTCAGCCTAAATCAAAATTACGACTGAAGTTTAAATGCAACAATACCAATCAATGCCGCAAGGCCTATAGCTCTGCGAAAATAATTAACACCGTCAAACAATTCCAGCCAAGCCCAAGTAAACAACGAGCCAGTCGCCAGAGTATCAAACACTATATTAATTTTCCCAGTAGAAAAAACTAACGATAATATACCTGTGACAAACCACACAATTAGCGGTAAGTTGGGCATCTGAGCAATGACAACATTACCGTCGCTATCGCGGAAGGTTTTATCAATTAATGTATTGTTCATAATTTTTGATTGTAGTTGTTTAATCAAATTAAAGCATCAAACAAATATTTTCCCTAAATACATATCTTGCATCTAGCCCCAACGAATGGAATTCGTGGCTATACAAACAAAGTCCGCGTAGGCGGACTAACTTAAAATGATGGGTTTGGAACCCGCGCAGGCGGGTTTTGTCTGTGTAGCTGCGACTTCAGTCGCTAGGTGCAAGATGTGAATAAAGATTCAAGTGGCAGAGTATCGACAAACGGAACACCTGACTGGCTATAAAGCTGAGTGAGATTTTTGACATCGTGTTGAAACCAGTTGTGAATCCACAAACAGTACTGCTCAATAGCTTGTCGCTCAGTTAGATTACCTAAAAATTCCGATGCTATGGAATGGCCAACCCAAATCCCAGACATAATTGCTTTGAGAACACCATGACTTGATGTCGGGTCAAGTGTCATTGCGGCATCCCCAACGATAAAGTAACCATTTCCAGCTGATTGTCGAACAATTCGCCAACTGACATCAGATGCCCGCATTTTTTGCGCAATTTTCAATCCCACAAATTCATTGGGGAGCCAGTCTTGGGGAATTTTCTGTTTTCCCAACGATAAACGAGTCCATTGATAAAGTTGTGGCCGCACTTTTGCAGTCCACGTCCAACCGCAGGAATCAGCAACAATCGCTGGAGCAATATCTCTGGCTGAACATTCCCCTGCTACATAACCATAATAGGCAATCAGACGCGGAGAATGATATCGGATTTCTAACCCTAATTTTTGAGCAAGCCAATGATTACTTCCCGCAGCATCAATGATTTTAGCTGCCCGAAAAGTTCCCAGGGATGTCTCAACGCCAATTACTCTGCACCCATCCATCAGTAAGTGCGAAGCGTAGCAAGGTTGTAGAACTTTCACACCGATGGCCTTGGCTTGATGAAGCAAAATCGCATCAAAATCGGCTCTCCATGCTTGAAATCCTAGCCATACTCCCGAATCATCCGCGCCAAAGCGAACAAACTCTCTCGCACCTGACCACTGCACCCAATTTCCAGTGTGACGAAGAAAACCAGCTTCTAACACTTGCTCAAGAACTCCTAACTGCTTCAGCAATGGTTCTACGCCAGGGTGTAATGTTTCACCAGGGTGTGTACGCGGAAATGGCCTAGACTCAATCAGGACAACTTTTAATCCGAGTTGGGCGCAGGTAATCGCACTAGCACAACCAGCCGGGCCACCTCCAACCACAAGTACATCAGGATTAGACACGTCTTCTAGACCAACTTCCATTACCGCGTTTCCACAAAATATTGACTGCTGTAACAAACAGCGTTACGGTTTCTTCAATTTCAACCAAGCGTTGTCGAGAATCTGCTGGGTCTAAAAATGAATTTCCATGACGATAAATTTCAAACCGATAAATATTTCCACTAAGAAGAGTGCGTGTTTGCGTTTGTGCCTGTTGTAATTCGGAATTGTTCTGTTGCACTAGTTGAAACGACAATATGCTCCATTGCCCCCTAGCTTCAGGTCTGATTCTTAAAACTTGATAAACATTTGCCATCGCCAATACTCTAGCTTCGTATTCACGCACATCAACCTTAGCCGTTAAAGAGAGCGAAAATTTCTTCTGCAAAGAACTTTCTACGTAATCTGCATGAGCAAAGTCTGAATACTCTATCAACTCTTTGCCATCTTTGGTGATGCGTCGAGGGCCTGGGATTCCGTCCCACGGTAAATTGCCAACTTGACCAATTTCTGAATCTGTTAACGGGCTAACAGTAGGCCAAGCAGGATTTGGCTGAAATGTCCGAGCGGCATCAGGAGCGACTGCGGGCCAAAATGTGCTAAGTGCAGCACAAAGTTTGGAGTCCTCTGGAAAAGGACTGCCTAAGCCGTAGCTTGCTAAGTGTTCCACTTCGTTGGTGCGATCAAAACTCACATCCCAACCAGGAGCAAACACCCCCGCGGCCGTATCTGTGAGATACCCTTGTCGGATTGTGGGAGAAGTATTCAACGGCATTTGTCGCACCGAACCCTGGCGAGGTAACGAGACAATTGCAGTTACAGTTTTATCTTCTGGTCGAAAATCAACACCTTCTAATTGCAGGTTAGGAGCAAAGCGAGTATCAGATAAAGTTTCTGGGGGAATTCGCCAGAGATTTTGTCTCAGTCTGCTAGGTACTGACTGCTCTGTCCATTCTAATAGCTCTCGCTGGTCGCAACTAGGGAAAAAATCTGGGGCAGTTACTAAAGAATAGGCAGGTATGTTGCGAGGAATTGCCACCGCCAATTCTGGACATATTGCTTCAATCCAACCATCACCTGTAAAGTCAAGGTAATGTTGAGCATTGTAATTACCTGCTTTTACAGCCGCTTCCACATCTTTCTGGTCGTTGAGATTTTCTTGTTGACCATTGGGCAATATTTTATGGCGCACATGAACATATTCAGGAGCGTGTCTTGCTCCTGTCGTTTCATCAGCTGGTATTGCCAGACTAGAAGATAGAGTCGGGCTATTTGGTGGAACTTTAAAGGTCAGCAGTTTTCCTTGATAAGTAGCTGCTTCAATTAAATTTGGGTGAACAACGGGAACTAAAAGCCCTGTACCAAGGTCAGATGCTGTTGTTAATTCAGCAATTCCTTCTGTAAAGATAAATGGCGCCTGGCTAATGTCTGGCTCATCCCATCCTGTATTTTGCAATGCTAAATGAATCCGTCGCAGTTTTTGATTGACATGATGAGCATTTAAAGTCACTTGTAAGTCAAAACCACGAATGCATTCTGGCCCGTTGAATAGCTTATGAATGGGAACCCAGAATAGTCTATTATTATCTTCATCTTGAAAACGCAACGGGCCAAAAGTATCTCGGTTGCCACTGCGTTGAACTGCAATATAGGCACAATAGCGTGCAGGTAAGACGCGAAAAGTTTCTTTTGAGTCTGTTTCACTAGCAGGCAAAAATCCCCGTAATTTTTCATTATATAGGGCTGGAGCAGTTCCCACTCTTGCTACACCTGTGCGCGAAAAACAAACATCAGCATACTGGCGGTGAACAGTTTCTGATGCCGGACGATACTCAAAAGCAAACACAGCGATGGCTAATGGTTGTCTTTGAGCTATAACTTGTAAATCCTGCAAAGAAGGAGGCTGCACGCCATAAATATAATTTTCAATGATTTCCAGTTCTGCTAACGTCGGATAGACGCTGAGATTGTCACTCACGACATTGGGTGAAGCCAAAGCATGAAACAATAAACTTCGAGACGGATTTCCTGCTTCTATGGCTCGTTTTCCTTCAAAGGCAAAGTCTTCAAACCCTACTATTCGCCGATTGATAGCAGGTAGTTCTTTAGTTAATTCCTGTTGGAGATTTGCAGCTGTAATATCTAGCCCTTGCTGGAGTAGTAAGTCTCGCCAGCCAAACGGTGCTAGGCGCGAACAAACCTTTTTCACCTCATCGATGAGAGCCATAAATTCTTTCCTTTAATTTCATTACTTAACCTAAGTTCGGAGTCAGAAAAAAGACTGGTAGTAAGCTGAAAAACCGCCAGAATGAGTGCATGAATTCTGTACGAAGTCACGGATAAATAAATGGGTTTAAATCCCCCACCAAATCTATAGATTTGCTGGTCTTCAATGAGTGGTGTAAAAAGACCCACCACTCATTGATTCAGGCGGATGTATTCTTGTTCAAGAAAAACAAGCTGATTTTCGGCAATTATTACCGCTATTTAAAAAAAATTAATATATGTTTGTGCTTTTATCCATAAATTGAAGCGAGGGAGAGGTTACTGTCATTTCTCCCCTACACCTGTGCACCTCTATTGATTTAGAATATCTCAGTCAGGATTTACCTACTACACTTACTTAATTCCATGCAGAGTGCGATCGCTTGTCAGTATCAATTTTTGATCAAAGGATAAAACAACTGCATAAGTTAATATTCCGGACAAGTCTAATGGTTAAATGAAAAACCTGTTTCTGCTCTTTGGCCATTAGCGCATAAGCAGCTTGCTGCACGCGAGCAAGCTTGGAGGAATTTGTTCTGACAACCTCAACGCGGTGTTATACATTCCAATTGCTTGAATATAAAAATATATACTCCATAGTCATTGACAATTTTAGTTAAATATGAATACAACTAGTAAGAAAGTTTGTCATGACCATTACTTTGGTTAAGGCGAGTCTAAATAAATAGAAGTATTCCTACTCCTAAAGCCACAGACTATTAGTCTATCAAAAGTAAGCTGCATCTTATTTCAGTTGTTGTGATAATAGTTTTTATGAATAAATCAACATTTAACTGATAACAACCGTGCAAATGCCATCTGAGAATTTTATGATACATATACAAGATAAAAATCTTGATTTAACCTGAGTTCAAGTCAAGACATTGTATAAAATAATATTATCTATCTCAAATTGGTAGAAGAATTAATCGCTTTTCATTAAAAATTAGAATTTACAAAACAGTTAAAATTATGACTAACAATAAGAATTTAGCGTCAAAACTTACTTCAATATTAGGTTTTATTCGCACCTCGGTCAATCAAGAGAAGCAATATCTTTATCATTTAGAAAATGCTAGCCTAACACTGTATCTAGTTAATTATTTAGCCAACTGTTCTTATATTTCTTCTAGCATTGTGACAGTTATTAATCAAAGAGATGGATGGATAGTTAACATCCAAATCAAATCCGCTATTGAGCCTCAACAGGAAAAAAATATTCAAGCTGTCTTCAATGAACTAGGAGTAGTTTACACTCCCTCTAAGTTAATAAATTCAGTACTGATGAAATTGGAGTCAGGAGCAACGATTACTGAGGTGATGCGTCAGTATCACGTTTCTCTAGTTTCTCATGGGGTTCCTAAGTGCGATGATATTGAGGTTTTCCGAACAGATGTGATCAAAGGATTGGGTTACTGTCCACAATACTTGGCTTAATCTAAAACTGCTGTATTCTGTCTGTTAAAATCAAAAATTAAGCTCCAATCTTAGCAAATTTAATAGAAATAGTGGAAAATTACTGCTCAAGTGAAATATTAGCTGAGTAGATATGCCATCTACGTTGCTTTGGAGTTGAGCCAGGAACGTCATTAACTCGTCGCAGTTTATAACTACCATTAAATCGTTGCGGAGTCCCATTGGTAGTGACAGAAGTAATAGTAACTGGAATTTCAATATATAGCGAGCCAGCCGCCCCTTCTAGTCTTCCTGGTTTTCCAACCTCCTCATTAATAGATACAGTGTTAGCAAAACCTTGCTTGAATTCCTCAAACGACTGCTTGCTGGCAAATCCATCTCCATCCCAAGCCAAGTACGCTTGTTGATAGTCTTGACGGGCAATAGCATCGTAATAATCATGAATAGCTTGGACAGCTTGTTGCTCCAGCGATTGGGAACTCGCAGAATTTTGTGGGGAAGTTGGATTGGACGTATCTGAAAGATTGGCTACCGTTGGACTATTGGCAGATGGTAATTGTGATTTAGCCCGGTTATCGCAAGCTGTGATGGTCATTGCCAGCAGAGTAACTCCAATGACTGTAAGGTGTTGTTTAAAAAAGTTGATTTTTGACAAAGCTATCTCCTGGCAAATCTGCTTTTAGCGTATTCCTGAGAAGCAAGAATATCACGCTACACTGCTTTGCGGTGTAGCGTGAGAGTGTCAATTAATGCAAGTCAACCAAAAGCTATTTTAATCAGACCAGAAAACCGATAAAGTCTGGCCCAATTCAATTTTATGATTGAGAAGGCCGCAGACAATAACCATATACATCAGCAGTCATAGCTGCAATATATTGCCAGTTATACTGTTTAGCTAGCTGAAAGTTATACTGACCCATAGAAAATAGCTCATCCTGCCTTTCTAAAGCAGAATCCATAGATTTTTGTAAGCCCTGCTGATCATCTATTTGATATAAAAATGCCCCATTATCTGCTAGGACTTCGCCAATACAACCTCTACGCGGTGCTATACAAGCTTTAGCAAAAGACATTGCCAACAGCACTGCACCAGATGTCAAAATATCTCGGTAGGGAAAGAGAACTACATCACAAGCATTCATATAAACTTGAATCTCATCATTAGGAATAAAACCTGGAAAGAACTTGATTCTGCTATCATTAGCAATCTTCTGTCTTAATATTTCTGTCATTTCTAGACTATCATCGTGAACTCTACCAGCAATTACTAATTCAATATTGTCTCCTGGTAATTGAGAGAATGTCTCTATTAGTTCAAATACTCCTTTGTAAAGGCGAATCGAACCCAGAAAAAGAAACACAAAACTAGAAGATTTTAAACCCAAGCGTTTTCTAGCTGATGACTTATCAATTTTGTTTTCGTAACATTCTATATAATTGCCATGTGGAACAACAAATACTTTCGCTTGATTGCGTATTTGAAACTCTTTAATGGCATCTGTTTTGGCAATTTGGCAATGAGTAATAATAGCATTAGATAATTTAGCCATGATAATGCTACAGATTCGCTCAAAAACCAAATTAACATTTTCGTGATTTTTGAGGTTATGTACAGTCCAAATAATTTTGATATTCAGCAACTTGAGGATAATTAACTGCAAGGCAACTAGAAATAGTTTGACTGTATTTACCAATGGATTTTTATGTTGAAAGAATGGATGTAACCAATGAAAATGGACAAAATCTGCTTTTTTAGGTGAAAATAAAATAGGTAAAAAGAAGCTCTGTGATGAAGATTCGCTAGGAAGATTTAATTCAATTCCTTCGTACTTTAAGCTGTTGATTAACTGTGCTATGTATGGGTTGTCATAAACGAATTTGGGCAGAAACACAGATTTGATAGTTGCAGTTTGAGAAACTATTTTGGCTGAATGAGTGATTATCATACTGATTCAAGATTATGCTAAAGGTTTCTAGACTCGTTGTATCGGTATGAAAATGCCGCAAATATTTGTTATTTATGGGTTCAATGAGAATGATAACACAACTAAATTGTGTTATCTGGCAAGATAAATGCTATTTGGTTTTAAAGAAACTTTTATGCCAATGAGCCAACTTCGCTGGCATAAAAAAAATCAAAAATTTCTGCCAGCTTATTGATGCTTTTATATTGGGTTACTAATATGGCAATGCTATTTTATTGTAAGAATTCAGCACACAGAAGTCAGAATTTAAGAATAATTTAGGATAATTAGACTATTTTTACCCTGAAGAATGTGATGAAATTTTCTCCCATTCTGACTCCTGAATACTTACATTTTATTGATGATGTCAACTCATTTAAGATTGCTATATTAACTGGCTAGATAACTACGAATTGTATCTTTGTGTCGTCGCAAAACCATCAAAGCTTGTAATTCTAACTGTCTTACTCTTTCTCGGCTAATTGCCATTCGTTGACCAATTTCAGCCAAAGACATTCCATTGCCATCGGCTAAACCAAACCGCAAAGTTAATATTTCCCGTTGTTGCGGGGTTAATTTTAACAGTAATTCTTGAATATTTTGTTGCAAAAAACTGTGTTCAGCATAGGCTTCTGGAGATGGGCTATTATCTTCTAACATATCGTACAGTTCTGTATCTTTATCAGGGCCAACTCGTAACTCTAAAGACACAGGCTGACGTGCTAAAAGTAAATAATCCCGAACTTGTTTGGGTTCTAAACATAGTTCTTTAGCAATATCACTCGCAGTAGGAGTAGAACCTAATTTTTGGGCTAATTCACGTTGTGTGCGTTTGATTTTATTGAGCTTTTCGGTAATATGAATAGGTAAGCGGATAGTGCGTCCTTTTTCAGCGATCGCTCTGGTGATGGCCTGACGAATCCACCAATAAGCATAAGTTGAAAACTTATAGCCCATAGCCGGATCGAATTTTTCCACTCCTCGCTCTAAACCCAAACTTCCTTCTTGAATTAAATCAGGAAAATCTAAATTCCGCCTTTGATATTTCTTGGCAATCGATACTACAAGCCTGAGATTAGCTCTAATCATTTTTTGCTTGGCTTGATATCCCTGTTGCAGTTGTTGTAAAAGTAATTCTTCAGAAAGATTGACATATTCACCCCACTCTGATTTTGTAGGTTGACGCTGTAATTGAATCGTTAATTCTTCTTTGGCAGCCAGCAACATCATCATCCGTTGAACTTGCTTACCAAAGTTGATTTCCTGCTCATGACTCAATAAAGGAATACGCCCAATTTCATAGAGATAGGTACGTACCAAATCAGCATTAGATAAAAATGGTTCATTTTTATCTCTGACATCTACCAAGCGACTAGAGATATGTTGCATATTTTTGAACCTTGACACAGACATCTGGATTGAGAAGAAAATGGATCATATCCATATCTCCAAAGTTAGAGATTTGGTAATACTGTGTATGCTTTTCTAACTGGGTTCTAACTTTTATTAAATTAAAAGTTAAATGTGACAGAAACTTGTCAAAGATTTGAACAAGTCATGTCTATTTGCAGTCAATAGCAGTATTTAATTGCGATAAAAATCAGCTTCTCTTCCCAGAGCTTGTCTATCTAATGTTTGGCCAAATTTCGGTCAAAACTTTCCGAGAAATTTTACTGCAGGTTAATTTATAGTTAATGATCTGAGTCAGTAATCCTTTGAAACAGATAACCCGCGCCTCTAGAGGTCAAAATTAACTCGGGATTGTTGGGGTCATCTTCTAACTTACCCCTTAATCGGGAAATATGTACATCCACAACACGAGTATCGGCGTGTTGTTCGGAAGTATAACCCCAGACTTTTAGCAAAATCTCACCACGGGAAAACGCCTTACCTGAGTGACTGGCCAATAACTCTAACAAGCTATACTCAACACCAGTTAATCGAATTCGTTCATCACCTTTGTAGACTTGTCGCTTATTTGTATCAATTTTGAGATTACCAACATACATAATTCCTGAACTGGGAACGCCAACAGTACTAATTTTGCTGGCTCGCCGTCGCAATACACAGCGAATTCTCGACTCTAGCTCTTTCGGAGAAAACGGTTTAGCTATGTAGTCATCAGCACCTAATTCCAAACCAGTAATCCGGTCTGCCACATCTGCCAAAGCAGTTAGCATAATAATTGGCACATCCGATTCTTTACGTAATTCTTGGCACACACCATAACCATCTAGCTTTGGCATCATCACATCCAAAACAATTAAGTCTGGGGAAGACTTGCGAAACACGTCTAAGGCCTCTTCGCCATCGCCAGCTGTCACCACATCGTAACCAATCATCGACAGGCGAGTCTCTAAAATGCGGCGAATGCTGGCTTCGTCGTCTACTACCAAGATTTTTTCTTTACGGTTTTCCAAGTTTTTCAATGCTCCTGTAAGGCAAGAATGATGATGAGCTTTATTATCCCAACCGTATACTTTAGGGGATGACCAAAGCCACTATTAGAAAAATAAACTCTCTGGTTTCTTGCTTTGGGAGTTAGTTCACAAATCTCAGCACTCTGAATATGAGTAACATCTAAGCAAGATAGAATTGTGGACATAGCTGAGACAACAGAGAAATTTTCTTTTGATTATAGTCTCAGATTTTTTTCGGACTTTTTTACGTTCCAATTGTATGAGTGACCAAAACAGCACACCACCAGAAACCCCAACCCAAGTTCAAACATCACCACTGCGCTGCATTACAGGCGCAATCATTTCTAGTAGCTTGGCTTATGCTCTATATTCGCTGATGATGGCGATCGCTACTAGCTTTGCCAGCAAACCCGTCCATTCTAATAACGAATTAGTTATTAAAATTACCTCAGCAGTACGCACCTTAGTTGTGGGGATAGTGGCCTTGGGTAGTGGCATATTTGGCATAGTCGCCCTAGGTTTAGTCGCTTTGGCTGTGCAGTTATTAGTCCAGCAGTTTTCAAAGCCAAAGACTAACTAAAATTTTCCGAAATAATGTCAATTAACTTTGTATTATAAAATCGAGGTGTTTCAGTATTAACATTGCTACCCTAGGAAAAATATGTTGCGCCAACGGTTGAGGTCAATCACCACGTTAATTATCGCCAGCGCACTCACCCTATCTGCCATACCCCCAGTATCGGCTGAGTCAGGCGATATTTTGACCCGTGCCGAAATTTATAAACTGATCAAAATGGTTGAACTGTTATTACATAATCAACCGCAACGTCCCGCCAAGCCCAAAGATGTCATAGTTCCGCGAGATGCAGTCAAAACGGGCGATAAATCTCAAGCGCAATTATTCTTCAACGATAAATCACTGATTCGCGTAGACCAAAAAAGCATCTTCCGATTTGAACCGGGGATACGTCGCTTCAAATTACCGAATCTGATTGCTTTGAATGAAACAATATTCAAGCTAGACAATGGCACAGCTTTGATTTTAAGTCCGCCTGGTAGTGTAGGGACGGAAGTACAAACCCCAGGAAGCAATATTAGTATCATGGCGTTGCGTTCTACCTCGACACCAGATTTATACTCGCCAGCGCAAATTGCCAGTGCAGTTATGGTAACGCACGATCGCCTCAGCAACACCACCCAAGTTTATGCACTCACCGATGGCGACATTAAAATTTTTGACCAACAAGGCACAAAAACAGTATCCCTCAAAGGTGGTCAAACAGTTGCCGTGATTAATGGCGTAGCGGGTAATGTCAGAGAATTTGACCTGAAAACATTTTATAAAAATATCAATTTAGCTTCTGGTTTGGGGCCAGGGCAAGAAAAGTTAATCGCCCAAGAAACTACGCCAGTGCAAGCCACACTCCAATCTGTACGCAAAGAAACTTTAGCAGCGTTACGCAATCAAGCCCAGCGATATCAAGGCTTTTCCCGTAACTTTCAAAGTGATGCCCTCAATGGTACAGAAGGAGATTTAAATCCCCGTCCCTCAGCTTCAGTAATTAGGGATAACCGTGGAAATCCCACTGTACCCACAACTCCGCCTAGCAATAACGGCGGTAATACCAATAATCCCTCCACTACAGGCGGTAATAACAACTCCAATCAAGTACCTTCCAGCTTTGGAGGTAACAATAACAGCGTTAATGTTGGGCCTCAGTAGTTTGTAAAGGATTTCGCAATAAATTTTTAAGGTTCGTGTTTCCGTAGCTAATTTTTTATTTAATATCAGGTGTGAGTGGGAATGATCAATAAAAAAGCTGTATTGCTTCTGTCTGGGGCAGCATTATGCTTATTAACTGCACCCGCACTAGCAGAACCAGAAGAATTTTTAGTATCTCAAGAAAGTAATATGGAGCGCGTGACATCAGTATCGCAATTATCTGATGTCCAACCAACAGACTGGGCTTTTGTGGCTTTGCAATCTTTAGTAGAGCGTTATGGCGTAATTGCTGGTTATCCTGATGCTACATTTAAAGGCAACCGTGCCATCACGCGCTATGAATTTGCGGCTGGGTTAAATGCTGCCTTAGATAGAATTAACGAATTAATTGCTGGTGGTTCAGCAGATAAAGTAACAAAAGCTGACTTAGAAACCTTACAGAAATTACAACAAGAATTTGCCGACGAACTAGCAACACTCAGAAATAGAATCGACACCCTAGAAGCGCGGAATGCAACTATAGAAGCACAACAATTCTCCACTACAGTGAAATTAGGCGGACAAGCCATCTTTGGGTTAGCTACAGGTTTTGGCGGCGGCCCCCCAGGCGGTGGAGAAACTAATACCATTTTTACTTACTTGGCACAATTACAACTAGCAGGTTCCTTCACTGGGAAAGACCGTTTTCGCGTTGCCTTAGTTACGGGGAACTCTGATAATGATAGTTTTGCCAATGCTAGGGCGTTTGATACCAACATGGCCAGATTAGTTTGGCAATCAGATGATGATAGTCAAGTGAGAGTCACATCTATAGATTATCGGGTTTTGGCATTAGGCGATCGCGTTGTGTTTACCTTCAAACCCATAGGCTTTAGATTAAGCAGCGTTCTTAGTCCCAATTCACCTTATGCAGATGCAGGTCAAGGAGCCTTATCATTATTTGCGGGTGCAACTCCCCTATTTCAAATTGGCGCGACAGATGCAGGTTTAGGTTTTGATTGGTTGGTTGCTGACCAATTGCGCTTGCAGTTCGCCTATGGGACGCGAAATAGTAACGATAGCACTCAAGGTATATTCGGTGCAGACCACAGTGCTTTGGGAGTGCAATTACTCTACAAACCGACACCTTCTGTCATAGCTGGTTTGGCTTATATCAACTCATACTCTAAAAACGGTCAACTCGATACTGGCACAGGTAGTTTGAATGCAGATACCTCCGGCGCATTAAATCAACCTGCACAAATTCAAGCCGTTAATGCGAGTTTGAAATGGCAATTAACCCAACAAGTAGTTTTCGGTGCTTGGGGAGGATTTGTCTCCACTGATTATATTAATTCCAATGCCTACGCCCTCAGCAGTACCTATACAGTTTCTCTCGGATTGTACGATCCCTTTGGTAGGAGAGGCGATTTATTTGGCTTGTTGGTTGGACAACCGCCCAAATTAAATAGCGGTACAGCATTACCAGTCTCAGATAATGCAATTTCTATGCACTACGAAGTTTTTTACCGTTACCTGGTTAACGATAACATCGCCATCACCCCAGGGTTTTTTCTGGTTACTGACCCAGAAAATAATTCTAATAACGATGATATTTTTATCGGGGCAATTCGTACCACTTTTAATTTTTAACAGTGAACAGTAAACAGTTATCAGTTATCAGTTGCAAAAAATTGTAGGAGCGTAACCCAACAAAATTCTGAAAGTTGGGTTTCACTGCGTTCCACCCAACCTACCTTTCTAAGTTCCTACTCAACACTTTACTACACCAAACCCGATCGCAATGCTACTACAGCAGCTTGCACCCGATCATCAACTGCGAGTTTGTTCATAATTCCCCGCACATGGGTTTTAACTGTGTTGGGACTGAGATACAACCTTTCAGCAATTTCTGGGTTACTCAAACCTTCCACCATCAGCTTTAAAACTTCCAATTCCCGCACCGAAAGGTTGGCGGTGTTTCCCTGATTTGCTGGAGGTTTGAGATTATCTATTACCCGTCTAGCAATTTGCGGATCTAAATAAGTTGCACCATCAACTGCCGCAGCGATCGCCTTTAATAATCTTTCGACACTCGCACCTTTGATACAATAAGCATCAGCACCGCTAGATAAAGCCGCAATCACCTCTGTTTCCGTAGTGTGGGAGGTTAACATCACCACATGAGTTTCGGGTAAAGCGGCTTTGATTTGCTGAGTAGCCGCAATGCCATCCAAGCGGGGTAAACCAATATCCATTACTACCAAATCTGGTTTTAATTTTAAGGCGGCCTGTACCCCTAAATAACCATCTTCTGCCTGTCCGACAATCTCCAACTGCGGATAAGCCATCAAAGACTGTTCTAGTCCCAGTTGCATCATTGGGTCATCTTCAACAATTAGCACCCGCAACGGGACAGTATCAGTCGGGAGATTTAAAAAAGGGCTAGGGTTGGTCATTGGAAGTATGAAGTGTGAAGTATGAAGTGTGAAATTAGCGGCATTGCTGATTAGTGGGATGTTTTTTGTTTCGCGCAAAGGCGCAAAGGCGCGAAGAATCAATATTTTATTTTTGTTAAACATCTCAATTCATCCCGCATTTATGCAACGCCAAATTAGCCTCTCCATTGGGAAATTTAAATAATCTAGGACTTCTCTCAAACTCTCATTTCTCCGTGAACTCTGCGCCTCTGTGGTAGCCTGCGGCAAGCCGCTATCGCGTCTACGATTTTCCGTAGCTTGTGCGTAAGTCATATAATCAAAATAATTCGTAATTAATGACTTAATTACGAATTACAGCATTAACCAAGGTAGTTAGGTTTACTTTTACTCTTCCACGCGATAGCCAAACTCTGCCAAATTCAAGCGAGATTGTCGCCATTTTGGTTGAACTCTGACAAATAGTTCTAGATAGACTTTACCAGAGATGAGTTTTTGAATTTGTTCGCGGGCGGCGCTCCCAATGTTTTTCAGCATAGAACCACCCTTACCGATTAAAATTCCTTTTTGGGAATCTCGCTCAACGTGGATAGTGGCGAGAACGCGGGTAATAGCTGGTGTTTCTTCTACTTTATCAATAGCGATCGCCACTGAATGAGGCACTTCTTCACGAGTTAACAGTAGAATTTGCTCCCGAATCAATTCGCCCATAATAAACCGTTCCGGCTGGTCGGTTACTAAGTCTGGCGGATAATATAAAGGCCCAGTTTCTAAATTTTCAATTAGTAATTGTTGGAGTTCTGGCAATTTTGCTCCCGTCTTCGCCGAAAATTTAATTGTCGGCCAGTGATTTGCATCAGCTAGTTGTTGGTAACTTTCATCGATAGACTGGGAATTTGGGGATTGCTGGTCGGTTTTATTCAACCCTAAAATCACTGGTGTATCACTACGCGTTAGTAATTCGGCAATGTAGCGATCGCCAACACCACAAGCTACTGTAGCATCTGCGACAAATAGTACTACATCTACTGACTCGATGGCAATTTTGGCATTTTGGACTAACACTTCCCCCAATTGATGATGGGGTTTATGAATTCCCGGTGTATCGACGAAAATTAACTGCGCTGCTGGTGTGGTTAAAATTCCTCGCAACCGATTGCGTGTAGTTTGGGCTACTGGCGATGTGATAGCGATTTTTTGTCCCACTAATTGATTCATTAAAGTAGATTTACCGACATTCGGGCGACCAATAATGCCGATAAACCCTGATTTGTACTCAGGTGGAGCCTGAGGAATCAATAATTCTGATGAAAAAGAGGAGATGTGATTATCAATACTAGTCACTTTTTACTCCACTTCACAATTTTTATAGATGGGATAAGTTTGTTTTGCGTTTAGATACACAACAAAATAGTTTCTGATTGTTTTAGTTTAATCTAATACTAAAATTATTTAGCTTTAAATATCTTAAGATGAAATCTTCAAAAACAAAACTATAAACTAGCTGTCAATAACATTTAATAAATAATTCCTAGCACAAACTCGCCTTGATTTACCGCCTGATTAGTGGAAATATCAAAAATTAATCCACTGTGTTCTGCATAGACATCAATTACCGTTGGTAACTGGCTCTGTTTGTTAAAACTGAGAATTTGATATAACCTATCTCCCACTTTCACCATAGTACCTAATTCCACTCTAGCTTGAATCATCCCGCCAGCGATCGCATAATATTTCTTTCTGTTGCTACTTGTGAAAAAAGCCTTGATGTGGTTCGGTGAATTGTGCTGGGAAAAGTTAGCAATTGTTAATATACCTTTATGAGCTAAATAGTTTTTTACACCTGCAACACCTTGAGCAACAGAATGGGGATTCATTTGCATTCCCGTGCCTAATTCTAGTGTCCAAGCTTCCACATCAAATCTAATTTTTCTACCTAAACTTTCAAAGCACGCTTCTAATGCTAACCACGGTTTGATAAACGCTTCATCAAAAGCATCACCATCATATTTATCTAATAAAATTGCATAATCAAGCAAAAACTCAGATGCACTATCTTGGCGATCGCGGAAATAATATAAATAATCTAAACCTTGATTGGTAGAGGTATGCAAATCAATTAAATAATCCGCATCTAAACTGAGACTTTGTAGTTGATAGCGAAACCTTTCCGTATAAGGAACACTACTAGGAGAATTAATTTTTTCTGTAATTTTGGCAAACTGATTTTTAATTATAGTTAGATAATTTTGTCGGACGACCTCTTGATGAAGATGAAGTTGGGATTTAGTAAATTCTACTAAATCATCAGCTTCTTTCTCATAATCCCAAAAAATCCGGTTCCAGTCTTTTGCTTCGTAAGTACAGTGTCTTCCAGGAGAAAAATGTTGAGCGCGTTCATTTGTCCCCATCGGATTACAGACAGGAACCAGCCAAACTTCACCAACTAAATCTGTATCATTTATAGTCAATAAGAATTGAATTAGTTGGTGAATTACAGCATTCCCAGCGATTTCTGCCCCGTGTAGATTAGATTGAATGTAAACCTTTTTACCTGGATTTGCGCCAATAAATTTGTAGACTTGCAAAAATAGGCGATCGCCAGAGGCCATCTGACGTAAAAATATAGTTTCAATCTGGGGAATCATGCAGAAATGGGGATAACTTAGCTTCTAGTTCCTTTTTCATTCATCGCTCTGACTAAATCAACATCAGCCAGCCAAATAATTCTACTTTGTTGTGATGGTTTTTCTTCTAAAATCGGTGAGTGCCATTCAACAGCATACAGCCAACTGTTTTTCAGGTGAAAAATGCCTTGAATAATGCGCTGCATTGGCTGTTCGCTAAAATCTACCTCCACTACATCACCTAATTCAAAAGCTGGAGGCGCAACAACAATATTATTAAATATTTTGGTGGGATAGAATTCGGACTGGGGTAAGTAAAGTGTTTCACCAAGACAAACAATGGCATAAATCCATTCCTGATTTTCCCAATGCACACCGTAGCAATAGCCGGACAAATCAGAATTAGCTAAAAAGACTTTTTCTTGTATTTGCGCTGCTAATGCAGGCATAACTTCGCCCCAAGGAGGAGAATTATACCAACAAGATTCTAAAGCTGTAATATGGTTAATCATAATAGTTAAGAGTTCTCTTTTTATACATAAACTCATTTATCCCCTTCCTATCCGGAATGTAATTTTATCTTTAACTTAGGCAGAGTTAGGAATATCGTGTCCTGTTCCAGACTTATCATCAAGGCCATAAGGGGGCGGGGGGGAAGAGTTTTATTTTTCTGCACAGATGTGTTGAATCATGTCACGGCAAGTCCTAAAACCTTTGTCATTCCCCTACACCCCACACCCCTCTTCTTGACATACATAAGCACTCAGCAGAAAATTTTCCCAGCACAATACTCGCTACTTCTTCAACCTATAATTGAGTAGCAGTGCTTTTATTGGCTATGAAACCCAGGGATAATACGATTAAATTAGGTCAGTTTTTAAAGTTAATGGGTATAGCACCAACTGGTGGACAAGCCAAACTGATGATTCAAGGCGGGGATGTGCAAGTAAATAATTTAGTGGAAACGCGCCGCGGACGAAAATTAGTCAAAGGCGATCGCGTGACGATTGAAGGTAAGACTTTTGAGGTTAACTTAGAGAATCAAGATGCAGAGATAGAGTGATAGTGCTACTTTTGTGTAGTAATAAGATGCTGATAGGATTGACAATTAATTAGTAACTCTTGATTCCCTATTCCCCTAAATAAATACCCAAGCCGCGAGCAGTTTTCACTAAAGTATCTTCTGGGTTAACTGCGCGATATTGAGCGATCGCTTCGGCAATGGGTACGGCAAAAACTTGGCGATTTTGCCATGTCACCATGTAGTCATATTTACCTGCGGCAATTAAATTAACGGCGGCTACACCAAAGGCTGAGGCTACGAGTCTATCTAGGGGTGAAGCCGTACCACCGCGTTGAATATGACCTAAGACTGTGACTCTTGTTTCTGCACCAATGCGATCGCTAATTTGGTCTGCTAAGTATTCACCGATACCGCCATAGCGCGATTGCCCTAAACGATTTGTCATCGTCATAGCCGCACCATCTTGCGTTTTAACAGCCTCAGAAACAATAATTAAACAATAGTTTTTCCCTTCTTCTTGGCGTTGTTTAATCTTGTAGCAAATGTGGTCGAGATTGTAGGGAATTTCCGGAATTAAAATTACATCTGCGCCCCCAGCAATTCCCGCCGCGATCGCAATGTGTCCCGCATCACGCCCCATCACTTCTAAAATCATCACCCGGCTATGAGAAGCAGCTGTAAAATGCAACCTATCGAGGGCTTCTGTGGCAATATTTACGGCTGTATCAAAGCCAATTGCGTGTTCTGTAATGCCAATATCATTATCAATTGTTTTGGGAATACCAACTAAATTAATTCCCCCTTGTTGGGCGAGGCGACGCAAAATTGCTAAACTCCCATCGCCACCAATTCCAATCAAAGCATCTAAACCTAGTTGATGATAGCCGGCAATAATTTCTTGGGAGCGATCGCACACACTCCCATCACTCATCGGAAAAGCAAAAGGATCACCCTTATTTGTAGTGCCTAACATTGTCCCACCAGAAGTTAACAGTGGATCAACTTGCTCGATTTCGAGTTTTGTACATTGCGGTGGACGCGCCATTAATCCCAGAGTTGCTTGACGAATTCCAAAGACTTCCCAGCCTTTTCTACAAGCACAATGAACCACAGCCCTAATTACTGCATTCAAACCAGAGCAATCTCCTCCACTAGTCAGAATGCCAATTCGTTTACCTTGACCCATATATTTTCTAAAGATTCAAACTAACGTACTCTTATCACATTTAGATTCCTCATTTTTAATTTCAAAGTGATATTTAACTCATGTAATTTTGACTTTATTAACCTATATGTTGCTTAATAATAATATTTAAAATCTCAAACAAAATTAATCTCTATAATTGTCCTCTTTGTGTTATCTGCATTTAATTAATTAATAAATAGGACTGACGCAAAAACTCTCTCAAACTCTTATAACTTCTTTTCCTTTGCGCCCTTTGCAGTACCTTGCGGGAAGCAGCTTGCGCGTCTACGTTTTTCCTAATTTTGCGTAAGTTCTGATAAAGTAAAAATAACTATTCCCTACTCCCTACCCACAAAACTAGATTTAAAAATCAAACAGGATTCCTACATCAAGGATTTGTCATTCAAAAAGTAACTTAAATAATGGATAATCAAGATATTTAAAGGCAGAATTTATAAAACTTTCTTATCCCTATATTTTGAAACTTGATATCCAAAATCACCATTTTATAGGTATAATCGACTACGATTATATTTTTACAATTAATTGACATTTAGTTATAATACCAATTAGTTATAAAACGATTGTTAATGCTGGCGATTAAATTTTCCTATGCCAAACATCAAGCCATCTAACGCCGATCCCACAATTCTTGCGGCTGTTGCTGACTATTTCAAGGTGCTATCAGAAGTAAGTCGCTTACAAATTGTGACTTGTCTCAAGCTAGGGCCGATGAATGTGATGGAAATTGCAGAGGCGACTGGCTTAGGTCAAGCAAATCTGTCTAAACATCTAAAAGTATTAACTCAAGCCGGAATTTTAACGCGTCAGCCTAAAGGTACTAGTGCTTATTATGAGATTGCAGACCCAATGATATTTGAGCTTTGTGAGTTAGTCTGCGATCGCATCAGTGAACGTATCTTACAACAGGCTGAAAGTTTGAAATCTCTACGCACTAATAAAGCGATTTTTTAAATAAACATTGAAAAACACCCCCAACAGGGGGTGCAAACTAAATAACAGGGTTAAGGCATACGTCACCCGAATCCAGCTGGCGTTGTTAGATTTAAACAGGTATTTAAATCTTATAGATTTAAACCAAAGAATTTTTTCATGCTTGCATAGATTCGCTTAGTGACTGCTATTTTTTATAACTAATTAGTTATAAATTCGTCAAGTAGTATTAAAAACTTCTTGCCTCTTGCCCCCACCCTTAAACCGAATGGCACTAAAGATAACGCTAAATCCATTACCTATAAAGCTTTTGGATGTGGGGTGAGTGAAGAAGGACAATATTTATGTTTGTACTCGATATTTGGTTTTCTTAATTTTCCCCTACACCGTGCCTACACAAGCTTTCAGCTTTTCTTAGTACCACACCCTCAACCCTTGTATCTAAGAAGTCACACAGTGATGATAAAATTACTCCACAGCTATTTAGTTAATGAATGAGTAATTCTGTGATCGCTTCTCCACTCCATCCCTTACGGATTGGCAAACATATCGCGCGCTATCCCATTGTGCAAGGTGCAATGGCTGTCCGTGTATCGGGAGCAAATCTAGCTGGGGCTGTAGCCAATGCTGGGGGAGTGGGAGTAATTGCCACTTTGGGGATAGGGTTAGATTCTCCGTATTTTGACAGGCGTAAACGTCAAAGCTTTTTTACAGCCAATAAACTCGCTTTAATAGATGAATTAGCCAAAGCCCGCTACATCAGTCCTGATGGGATCATTGGGGTGAATATTTTAGTTGCGACCAAAGATTATTCTGTACTAGCGCAAACCGCCGCCGCCGAAGGCGCAAATTTAATCATCACCGCCGCCGGATTACCCCTAAGCTTACCTACTTACATTGCAGATTATCCAGATGTGGCATTGATGCCCACCGTCGCCAACGTAGATGATGCAAAGTATCTTTGTCAAACTTGGCAAAGTCGATATCATCGCTTGCCTGATGCTTTGATTGTCGAAAATTGCCAAATGATAGGCGGTCATTTTAGCCAATGCGAACAGGCAAACACGCCAGGATTTTCAGTTGCAACCGTAATTTCGCAACTACGCGAATATTTAACCACGCATATCGGTGTGATGATACCTTTGATAGTCTCAGGAGGAATTTGCGATCGCCACGATATAGAGAAGATGATGCAAATTGGCGCAAATGGTGTGCAGATTGGCACTCGCTTCATTACCACCCAAGAATGTGATGCTGATATCCGTTATAAAGTGCGTCATCTCCAAGCCAACATCACAGATATTGTCACCGTACCCAGCCCCGTCGGAAAACCCAGTCGTGCTTTGAGTAATTTATTTACCGAAAAAGTCACAGCTAACGCATCCACCTTAGAGCGGCGTTGTATTGCTAATTGTTTAGAAGTATGCTTATGTCGAGACAAAGGAAAAACTTATTGCTTATTGCAAGCACTTTCTCAAGCCGCGCGTGGAGATATCGAAAATGGTTTAATTTTTTCGGGGACAAACATTGGTAAAACCGAGCAGATCATCTCTGTCGCAGAACTGATGGCAGAATTCACCCGATAAGTAATTACAAACACTTACAACCAGAAAACATCAGAGTAAATTAGCTGTAATTTAGTTAATTATTATTGATGCTATCTTCAGTTTTTAATTAAAAGTTGAGTAAATGATGAATATAGATGAAATTATCAAACATTACGCAGCCGGAAAGCGCAACTTTCAACGAATTAATCTCTTAGAAGCAGAATTTACCAACGCCAACCTCACAGGCGCAGATTTAAGCTATGCAGACTTACGCCAAACAAGGTTAGGTAAAAGCAACTTTAGCCGCACCTGTTTAAGAAAAGCCGATTTAAGCGAAGCCATCCTTTGGGGAACAGACTTGAGTGAAGCAGACTTGTATGCAGCCATTCTGCGAGAAGCAGACTTGACCGGGGCAAAATTAGTTCAAACCCGATTAGAAGAAGCTAACTTAATCAAAGCTAGCTTATGCGGAGCTAATTTGAATCATGCTGATTTATCTCTTTGCTTATTATTTCAAGCAGATTTGCGCCCTAGTTCCAACCAACGCACAGACTTAGGATATGCAAAATTAACTGGAGCAGATTTAAGTTACGCCGACCTCAGAGCCGCTTCTATGCATCATGCAAACTTAGATAATGCGAGATTGTGTCGAGCTAATCTCAGTCGCACAATTCAATGGGGAAATCTCGCAACAGACCTTAGTGGTGCTAGTTTAAAAAATGCAGATTTGAGTTATGCCAATCTTAGTGGCACTGTTTTACGAAAAGCTAACTTGCAAAGTGCTGACCTCACGGGTGCTGTTCTCACTGATGCCGATTTACAAGGTGCAATTATGCCCGATGGCACAGTCCACAATTAAAAAAGCATAGCCTGATTTTGGCGGACAATGCTATATAATCTGGCCAAAATTGTTAGCAAATTTTTAAATTTATTAATAAATATCAGCATAGTCCTAAAACGAGATTTAGCTGTTAAAATCAAAAGGACTAAAATTGCCTATTGTCATACTATTTACTATTCTTTGCTGCACTCTTGGTCTAGCAAGCCAAGAATATATATTCAGCCATCTTGATTTTTCACTAATATTGAGCCTGCTGTTTAGTGGGAATTTACTTATGTCTAATATCATGGAAGCCGCTGTAATTAAATTGCCGGACAATCTGCAAGCAAAACTGGGAATATTAGAAGATAAAAAGTTAGTTCCATCCAATTCAGATATTTATTTAGATTTAGGTCAAGATTTGTTCTTGAACTTAGACAAAACCTTTGGCATTCATAGTACAGTTCCATACATGAATGCTTTGATTGAGAGAATTATTACTGAAATATTTGGCAGTCGGGAAATTACTATAAAATCCCCAAAATATCGACTGATTAAAAACAAAAAAGAAGTTGAACTCAGTATTATCGGCTTGCTCAATCAAAAAAAAGTCGAACTATTTTTTGGGAAACAAACAACATTACAATATAAATTGCCCAAAGGCTTTAATTTTAGCAACTTAACAAATACACTACCTGTTATTAGCGATTTAAAATTAAAGAGTCCAGATTTAATCTTAACTGACAGAGGATATTCTTTCACCCATCCCAAGTTAGGTTGTATTAACCTAAACAAAGGATTTAATTTTATTGGCGATATCAAATTTAATGATTTTCATCCAAGCTTGGGCGGTTTTATTCATAAGAGTTTAGGTATTTCTAGCTGCACAGCCATTATTAGCTTTAATCCTGTAGGACAAGTGAACTTATTAGGTAATATTGCAGGTGATATTCAGCTATTTTGTCAAAAACAATTTAAGGCTACTTTTAATAATTTACTTGTTGGGTTAAATATTGGCTCAAACTTTAAACCCAACTTGGGGTTAACAGGCAATTTAATTTTGCAAGGCTATGATCCCAGCCAAAAAAATGAACCGCCACTTTTATTATCTGGTAATCTCTCTCTCGAACCCGAATCTTTAACAGCATTTTTTAGTCAAAAAAGTGAAAAATCATGGTGTAATCCCTACGGTTTAGTAGGAACTGAACTTCGCAATGTTAGGTTTCAAGGAGGCGGAACTTATTTACCTCCTTATTTTGATAATTTTGGCTTCATTGGTGATTTGAAATGGCAACAAACTGACCTTGAGGTAGCATTCCTCATGGATACCAATGATCCGCAAAAACTAGCATTAATTTTAAATCCTCGCCAAGCAGTCAACTTAATCCAATTGTGGCGCGGGCCAGTTACCGCTTTTATTAGCAAACAAGTCGGTTATTCTATTGATTTAATTAATAAAGCCATAGGATTTTTAGATAAATTGATGAATTTATCTATTGAACCACTTGATGGCGATGATGATGGTGAACTGAATTCTTTAATTAAGTATGTTCCCTTCCCAACAACAATTGCCGGGCAACAGATTACAGAAGGCTTAGAAATTAATGGTAAAGTTAATGCTTGGGGACATGCAGCAATTTTAATTCTGCACAGCGATAAAGATTTTAAAAATATTAGTGGTTTATTAAAAGTTAGCGAAATTGATTTAGGCTTTATCAAAATTAAAGGTGCAGATGATGAAACTTTAGATTTAGTATTAAAAGTAACACCAACTGAGCAGTATTTACAAGGTGATGGATATGTAGAGATTTTTGATAACGAAATTGCCAATGTTGAATTTAAAATTACATCTAGTAGTGCGACATTTAAAAACTTTGACATCAACTTAGCAAATATCGTTAGCATTGATATTGATGCCCTAAATCTTGATAGAGAATCTGGTAATGGTAGTGGTTACGGAAAAATTTCTGTTTTGGGTAATACTCTGGCAGGAATTACATTTGATGTGAATAAAACTAGTGTTAACCTCAAAGATGTACAGCTAAATTTATTAGGGTTCTTGAGTTTGAATGTTCCTAGCCTCATAGTTGATTTGCCAGCCAAAAGTGCTACAGGTACAGCAAGTATTACTGCGTTTAATCAATCTTTAGGTTGTGGGACTTTATCATTTAACAGTCAAAATATTGCCATTAAAAATTCAGCTATTAATTTAGGCAGTTTACTCAATCTAAATGTCCCAGATTTTCAACTTGATGCTCCAAATAAACAGCTTTTTGGAGTGGGAGATATGATTATACTTGGCAAACAATTTTCGGCATTAGGTATTCGCCTCAACGCAAATGGTTTTCAAGCTTATAGCAATTTAAACTTTGGGATTTTAGCTTTTAATGGTGCTACAGTTACTTTAGGCAAAGGTACGAATGGTAAACTAAATAACTCAGCTAGTATTGCCGGAAATCTGAAGTTTTTTGGTTATACTTTTGTGAATTTGATTGCTAGCGTTAATAGTCAGATACTAACTACTTCCGGTAGTTTTAATTTGGCGGGAATTTTCCTGCTTAAAGGTGTAAATAATCAACGAGATGCAACAATTATGATGAATAATGTTGATAGTTGTGTCACTATTAAAGGTAAATTTTATTTGTTGGGGCAAGAGTTGACGGCACTGAATATTGATAACGATATGAGAATGTTAAAAATTCTCGGGGTAAAAATCATTTAAATCAGAAATGGTTGAGGGTAAAAGGTGGATGAAAAGGGTGTAGGGAACCCCATACTTACAAGCAGGGGCTTGTAAGTATGGGGTGTGGGAAAACAACCTCTAACCTACACCCCACACCCTTGATCAACTAACTGTAATAGTCACACCTAAACTCTCATTCGCAAACTTATCAACAGCACACACCGCATAAGTTCCTGGTTGGACAGTTGCAAAAGTAGTACCCGCAGATAAAATACGTTGGAGTGTCCAAGAGTTGCCAGTCTGTCGATAAAGTGTCCAAGAACGCACAGGTTGACTATCTCCTAGTTGCCAATTCAGTTTCCCATCCTTAAATTGCAAGGCTTTTGGTGGGGATGGGGGAGTCGTATTCCGCCACGGCATAGTAGGAACTAAAGCAGGTTTAACATAAAGAGAATTTTTAAACTGGTCAGCAATACCTTGGCGATTTTGATTGATAGCACTCATACTAAAGAAAATATTTCCCAATGATAAGCTGCTGGCAAGGTTGCGAGAAATTTTCACTTGCTTATCAATTTCATCGTCTTTCCAGGCCTTACCGTCTAGCTGTCCAATGTTATTACCGGCGTAAATGTGTCGCTGCTTAGGATTAACTTCTGTCCACCATTTCAGCAATACCGGATAACTTTGTTTGGTTTGGTCAATCCGCCAATATAGTTGCGGGGCGATATAATCAATCCAGCCTTGTTCTAACCATTTCTTAGAATCTGCATACAGTGTGCTGTAAGCATCTAAACCTGTAATTCCAGTTGGTTGTCCAGGGCGATAAATACCAAAAGGACTAATACCAAAATTGACATAGGGTTTGGTGGCCTTGATACCTTCCGAAAGGCGCAGTACCATTTGATTGACATTTTCTCGCCGCCAATCATCTAAACTTAGTTGACCACCATTGGCTTTATAAGCTGCGTAGGTTTTGTTATCGGGAAAAGTTTGACCTTGAATAGGATAGGGATAGAAATAATCATCTAAGTGAATACCATCTATGTCATAGCGACGCACCACATCGAGGATGACATTATAAGCTCTATCTTGGACAATTTTTGCACCTGGATCCATCCAGAGTTGATTGCCCCATTGGTAAACTACCTCTGGATGAGTGACGGCGATGTGAGGGCGAACATTGGCTGAACCTTTGATGCTAGTTTTGGCGCGGTAAGGGTTAAACCAAGCATGAACTTCTAGATTACGTTTGTGACATTCAGCGATCGCAAACTCCAACGGATCATAAAATGGTTCTGGGGCTTTACCTTGAGTTCCGGTAATCCAAGCACTCCAAGGTTCTAACTCCGAAGCATACAAAGCATCCCCTTCTGGACGTACCTGTAAAATTAAGGCGTTAAAATTCAACGCTTGCAACTGGTTGACAATTTCTAAAAATTCTGATTTTTGTTGGGCAGTTGCCAGTCCAGCTTTAGAAGGCCAATCACTATTCCAAACCGAAGCTACCCAAGCCCCGCGAAACTCCCTTATATGACTGACTTGGACTGTATTGGGTGGAGTACTGGGTGTCGGTATGGGTGTGGGAATTGGTGTAGGCGTTGGTATGGGTGTCGGTGTCGGTGCAGTTGTGGGTGGTACTACCAAATAAACAGAAGTAATTTTGGGAACATTGCCCAAATAAACCAAAGCTTGATAAACTATCACCGCCACATCAGCGCGAGTCGCGGCTGTCGGGTAATTAAGTAACTTGATGTTGGGGAAGTTAGCAACTAAACCTGCACTAGTCGCCACCGCCAATTGATTTCCGGCATAACTAGGAATATTAGCCGCATCTTGATAGATTTGTGGTAGTTGATTGAGTAAGTCCGGCGGAATCTTAGCTGCAATCTCTAAACCATTCACCAGAGAAACTAAAACATCGCCCCTGGCAATGCGATTATTAGGGCGAAAAAATTTATCAGGATAGCCAGCTAAAAACCCTGTTTCATAAGCTTTTTGAATGGCGTTTGCTGCCCAGTTGCTAGCTGTAACATCCACAAAAGCAGTATATTGGCGTTTCACAGGTACATTAAACACCGCCGCAATAATCGCCGCAAACTCAGCACGCGTCACTGAATTATCTGGGCGAAAAGTTCCGTTAGGATAGCCATTTAAAATGCGCCGCCCTGCTAAAGCTTCAATAAATGGGCGCGCCCAATGGTTTTGAATATCTGAAAAGCGTGCAGTAGTAGAGACCATTGTTGATTGCCGCTAGGTTTCTTGGCTGGATTCTAGCAACACGATAGCGATCGCTACCGCACTAGCGCATAAATTTTCATATTTGGCAATTTTTTCGCTAATTATTTAAAATCGGCAATTAGCGAGCCTGAGTCATGTGCGATCGTTCTATTAGTCAATCGGCTAAAATATAACCGCCAATAGTAGTTTAAATATCTCATACGTGCGAAAAGATAAAATTGTTTACCTACTATTTAATCTCACAATGGTGGGTATAGTGGGATTTTCTTTGTTATCAGAATTATTTCCGGTGACAACTTGCGATAAATGGCAATATAGTGCTAACTCAACTCACGCAAAATACTACGCCCATCCCGTCAAAATCATCATCAAGCCTTGGCGAGGACAACATCATGTCTATGGAAAATTCCTCATTCCCCAAGGTTATCAAAATGACGGTTTTTTCACACTAACGCTTCCAGGCAATCAAACTTACTGTGGCTCTTTGAAAACTGTAACGCCACAAATAGATGGACAACCGAACAATGCCAAAATTAGAGGCTATTTAAATACACGCATCGCCCTGTGGATTATCATGCAAGGGCATTTAAATGATTTAAAACAACCACAAAACTGGAAACTAGCCTACTTTGAAAAAAGGAAAAATAAATCGTAGGCGATGATAAATATATAGCATTTCCTAATCTTTTGATTGACTTGATACATTACTAGTCAAATTGAGCAAAACTCTGCGTTACTTTGCGTTTGACTTCGCGTCTCTCTGCGTTAAAAACATTATTTTTGTACCTCACGGAACTAGGAATTGCTATACAAGTAGAACCCGCACAGATTTACAAGTTAAATTCTGTTTGACAATATTTCTAAATTAACAAAAGCCATATATTTTAAGTTCCCTAATTGTCCAGATTTCAAACCAACATTCCGGCAATACAGGCGGTGATAAAACCTGCCAATAATCCCCCAATCATGGTTCTAACACCAAAACGCGCTAAATCATGCTGACGGTTGGGGGCCATACCAGTCATACCACCAATTGTGATACCAATAGAGCCAATATTTGCAAAGTTACATAATGCGTAAGTAGAGATAATTATGGCTCGTTGCGAAATTGCTCCACTAGCGATTAATTGTTTTAAATCTAAAAAAGCAATAAACTCATTTAAAATAGTTTTTGTCCCTAATAATGCTCCTACTTGGCGGCAATCATTCCCAGGTACACCCATTAACCAGGCCACAGGAGCCATAATCAAAGATAAGATAAATTGTAATGATAATTGAGGCAAATTGACTAGGGAACCGAGCCATCCTAATAAGGCATTAAACGCAGCTAGTAACCCTAAAAAAGCAATAATCATCACCCCCACATTCACTGCTAATTTCACACCATCTATTGCGCCTGTAGTAGCAGCATCAATAGCATTAACATAATTAGTCTCTACATCTAAAGTGACTTTACCTACGGTTTGCGAAACTTCTGTTTCTGGATACATTAATTTGGAGACAACTAACGATGTCGGTGCAGTCATAAAAAAGGCCGCAATCAGATGTTCGGGAGGAATACCAAAAGAAAGATACGCACCTAAAACTCCCCCAGCAATAGTAGCAAAACCACCTGTCATCACAGCATGAAGTTCTGATTGCGTCATAGTGGCAACATAAGGTTTTACCATCAATGCTGCTTCTGTTGGCCCTAAAAAAATGTTACCTGCACAAGATAAAGATTCAGCACCAGAAGTTTTCATTGTCTTTACCATCACCCAGGCCAGTACATTAACAATTCGTTGCAGAATTCCGTAGTAGTACAAAACACTGATGAAGGCAGAAAAAAAGATAATTGTGGGCAAGACCTGAAAGGCGAATAAATGCTCTTTAAAATTTTCACCAAAGACAAATTTAGCACCCACATCCGAAAAAGCTAAAAAATTACTAACAATATCTCCTAAATATTTAAAAATATTTAAACCCCAAGGTGTTTTCAAAATTAACAGCGCGAAAATAAATTCTAATCCCAAACCCCATGCAATTGTTCGCCATCGCACAGCTTGGCGGTTAAAAGATAAAGCGTAAGATATCCCTAAAAAAACGAAAATCCCCAAAGCAGAAATAGCACGTTCCATGTCGGCTGATTTAGATAGACAACTAAGTTACTTAGTCACAAAGCATACATAAAAATGCAACTAATTGGAGTTTTTTATCCTTAATTAATGTAATTGCAGATGGCGATCGCTAATTTACCAAAAATTATAAATTTTTATCTCTAAAATATAAATAAAATCTAAAAATCCAGCAGATGTAATAAAACTTCTGATTAAAAATTGTGCTAAACCTGATACCCTAAAGTTTACCTTGCCCAAAAACTATTTATGAATCGAATGTTTCGGCGATATCATCGCCAAATCGCAATTATTTTATGTTTACCCTTATTTCTGACAGTATTAACTGGTATGGGTTACACCATAGCTCATGAAGTCTTACATCAAGATGAGCTAGGTGAATTTTTACTCGGACTGCATACCCTAGAAATCATTCACTTAGAGAAAATTTATCCAATTTTAAATGGTTTAGGATTAGTTGGGTTGTTAATTACTGGCGTCACGATGACAGGTTTATTCCGCCAACGAGCTTCATAAACTTGAACAAGAATACATCCGTCAGAATCAAAACGTTAGGAGACTATCAGCTAGGGATTCTCACCTGCCACTGATTGATAACTACCAAATTTTCAATTTGGTAGGGGTTTTAAACCCGTTTATCCATCTATTCAGCTTGGGAAATTGGGGGGAAATTAGTTTTTTCTTGCTGGTTACTAGAATTTAACTGGGTGCGAGTCATTAAGAACTTTTTACCCAAATCCGTCACATGCAGATATTTAGTTAAATCGATTGGTTGCTTACCATTATTACTGGCTTTAACTATATCGCTGATATAACCAAAATTTGTATTAATTAATTTTAAATCCCGTAAGCGTCTTAACTCATCACCTACTTTGTCTGAAACATAAAAGTTATAATCTTTATTGGCTTCACAATGCTGATGAAGTTGCTCAATTTTCTCGTAATCTTTTTCACCTAGCAAGAAATTATACATAAATGCTTGCATTTCTTCAAGATTTTTATGTTGTTTTTCTAGTTGTTCTAGCTGTTGTGCCTGCAATTCATCAATTTCTTTTTTCTGCTTATTAACTTCTTGCTTAAGTTCCCTAAATTTAGCTGTAATTCCCCCTTCTTTAGAAATGCCAAAATCCTCTAATCTATTGATTAAGCTAGAGTTAAAAAGTAAAACTACGGCAATAATTATAATATCTGGAACTTCTATCCTTCTTGGTTGTTGTTCTTGTTTGAGCAACATTGGACTAATTAAGCTAAATATGAGATAGCCAATTGTTAATACAGAAATAATTTCAACCCACCAATTTTTATAACTTTTAGTATTCGTTTCGGATGACGCTTGGTCGATTTTATTTTGGCTATTGTCTTGATTCATAATTCAACAAATTTAATTTAAGAGAAGATAAACACGGTCAGAGAAAAAAGCACCGTGTTTTTTGGACGTTATAAACCCATTACCTGACGATAATGTGCCTCAATTTCTGCAACAGTTTGTGACTTGCGCTTAGTATCCCACTGACTACGCTGAAATAATTCTTGTCGTAATTCATCAACATTAATAGTTGTAACTTGACCATCAGCTACTATTTGTTTGCCATTGACCCAGACACTATGCACAGCATTTGTTGGTCTTCCTAAAACTAACAAACCGATAGGATCTGTACGCGGGAGTAACGATAAACTGGTCAAATCATAAAGTACTAAATCAGCTTGTTTGCCGACAGTCAGCGAACCAATTTTATCTGCCATATTTAAACCTTTAGCACCGCCTAATGCTGCCATTTCTACAGCTTGTCGGGGCGTAATCCAATATTGATAATCTCGTTCTGTGGTGTTGTGCAGAATAGAACCAATTTTGATAGCTTCTAATAAATCTTGAGAATCATTACTGGAAGCACCATCACAACCAAAAGTGACATTAACCCCAGCTTGACGATATTTTAAAATTGGTGCAATCCCGCTACCTAAACGCAAATTGCTCAAAGGATTATGCACAACAGTAGAGCGCGTTTCAGCCAAAATTGCGATATCAGCATCATTTAACCAAACACAATGGGCCAGAGAAGTGCGATCGCCTAAATAACCAAGTCGTTTAAGATGTTCAACAGCACTACAACCATACTTTTCTTGAGCGAGTTTTTCTTGGGCTTTGGTTTCCAGTAAATGCGAGTGACGACATAAATTATAGCGATCGCTCAACTCAATGCAACCAGTAAATAACGCATCACTACACAACTGAATTCCCGTAGGCGCAACTAAAATACTTACCCCTTCATCTGGGCGATGAAATTGTTTGACTGCTGACTCAATAATTGCCAGCGTCTCAGCTGTCGAGCGAAAATACGGTTCGTGGTTGCGTTCACTCTCCCCAGCAGGAATACCCGCAGTTAAAGATTCATCTTGAATTAACGGGGCGATAAAAGCTCGAATCCCCACCTCCCGGTAAGCACGAACCGCCGCCGCAATTGTTTCTAACTCTTCACCGGGGATTAGTACTAAATGATCTACTACACTCGTCCCCCCAGAAAGTAAAGTTTCTACCGCCGTACCTAGTGCGCTGAGATAGACTTTTTCCGTGTCGAGAGGCGCAAAATCATACAGATGCGCCAGCCATAATTCTAAAGGTAAAGGCGGAATAATGCCCCGTTGCCACTTTTCGGAAGAATGGGTGTGGGCGTTAATAAAACCCGGAAGTAACAGCTTGTGTTCACCATTAACAGCTGTTCCTCTAACATCCAGATGAGGTGCGATCGCCACAATTTTACCATCTACAACCTGTACATCTGTCGTGGAGTACGCATCATCGGTGGCAATTAAGACATTTTGAATCGTAAAGTTCACGATATTCCTTCAACACTAGTTTTCAACTATTTTATGAGTAGCATTTGAATAGCCAATTGACACTCCCCCGACTGTTTAAATTCCGCTTGTCTAACGACACGCTGCGCGAACGCTCATTTAAACAAAAAGTCGGGGGATTCGTAAGAGTCCACAAATGAACTCGTAATGGCGTAGTCAATGCGCCTCTACTGACTCCATTGAGGTTAATCCGCAATGTTGCCGCTACTTTGGAAATTATATTTGCTGCTCCATTGGCATCAGCATTGACATACCAATTGCTTGCAGTTGACAGAATGTAGGGATTTTTTTTGGCTAATTGCCTAAAAAGATTAGCTAAGGCAATAAAAGCACTGAATATTTTTGTGTTGAGGACTGTTGGTTTTAGTAGCTTTGGAGAATTATGAAAGGTTATTTACCCAAAGGGCGAATTTATTCCACCTATCTAGAGAGGTTGAACATCAAAACGTTCAGGAGAAATGGAAAAACTACTGCTTTAAAATACGTGGAACTAAACGTTCATTTTGTTTAGATAGACCTCACCACAGACACATTTTTTGGAGTTGGTGCGGTAGTTTTATTGGAATAGCCGCAACAGCTTACCTTTCTGTCAAAACTAATTCTCCTTTGCTGATGGCTCCCTTTGGTGCTACTAGCGTATTAATCTTTGGTATACCTGAGAGTCCTTTAGCCCAACCCCGAAATGTAATTGGTGGTAATCTGGTAGCAGCATTAGTGAGCTTAACTATTCTGCATCTTTTTGGTTCAGAACCTTGGGCAATGGGAATGGCTGTAGCCACTGCTATTGGGATGATGCAACTTACTGCAACTTTACACCCTCCTTCCGGAGCAGTTGCATTAGTTGTCATGATGACCAAAGCATCTTGGCAATTTCTTTTAACCCCTGTCTTAGAAGGTTCGATAATTTTGGTACTTTGTGCTGTGGTCTTCAATAATTTGGCACACGAGAGAACATATCCCAAGTATTGGTATTGATACCAAGTTGCAGTCAAAGATAGTACCTCTTCTCTCGGACAAGTCTAATTTTCGGCAATATGGGTTTGAAAACCTTTATCTGGAAAAAATTCCAACTACCAAGTTGGGTCGCTAAATAAATGTATTGTCAACTCCTCATCAGTTGGCGGTACTGCCGAAAGACAAGCACGGATGACATCGCCATCTTCAAGTTCTACAGTACAGGCGTGACAAGAACCCATCAAACAGCCAGTGGGAATAAACACTCCCGCGCGTTCTGCGACATCTAAGAGTGCTTCTCCCACTTCGGCATTGATGACAATATCATCGGGCAAAAATCGAACGCTAACACTCATGAAATTTTTGGCTAACAACTACGACAAAAATGGTGTTAAGTCTAAATGGCGTTCTACTTCTGTAGCTAGCGAGTCTAAGATTTGTTCTCGCTGTTCTCGGTAGTTGGCGACACCTGTGGGTAAGGATTTCAAACCGCGCTGTTGACGCAAGCGATTTAACCAAGCGCGTCGCCAAGGGCCATTGTCAAATAGTCCGTGCAGATAAGTGCCCCACACTGATTGACAGCTATCCACCAACCCTAGGTTAACATCATCAAATAGGGGTTGATACGCTTGACTATCTGGTGGTTGTTCGATGCGAGATCGCCCTTGATGAATTTCAAAACCTGTAACTGGCAAGCCCATCTGGGGATAATTAGAGCTAACTTGGCGTTGACGAGCAATTTTTTGTCCGGTAATGACGGTTCTGATGGGTAACAAATTCAACCCTTGAAATCTACCTGCTTGACCTTCGATACCTTCGGGGTCAGCAATGATTTGTCCTAAGATTTGGTAGCCACCGCAAATCCCTAAAACTGTACCACCAGAAGCGGCGTAATTTTGGATTGCTTCTGCCATACCACTTTTCTGCAAGAGAATTAAGTCGGCAATGGTGGTTTTTGTCCCAGGGATAATGACTGCATCTGGATGTCCTAAATCTTGTTTTGGACTGAGATACCTTACGGAGACGGATGGTTCTGATTCTAAGGGGTCAAAGTCGGTGAAATTAGCAATTCTAGGTAAGCGGATGACAACTATATTCAGGTCAGCTTGATTTTTTTGGGATTTGCGCTCTAGTAAGTCTAAAGAATCCTCGGCGGGAAAGAGTTCTTGAAAATAAGGTAATACACCAATTACGGGTTTTTTAGTGCGTTCTTCTAGCCATTGTATGCCCGAATCTAAAAGCGATCGCTGCCCACGGAATTTGTTAATTACAATTCCTTTAATCAAATCCCGTTCATCGGGGTCAAGTAATTCTAAAGTGCCGACTACATGGGCAAAAGCACCGCCACGGTCGATATCCACTACCAAGATGGTTGGTGCATTTAAATACTTTGCCACCCGCATATTTGTTAAATCACGGTGCTTTAAGTTAATTTCTGCGGGACTACCTGCACCTTCACAAACCAAAATGTCAAATTCTGTGGATAAATGTTGTAAAGATTCTTCTATGGCTCGCCAACCAAGGTCGAAAAATTGTTCGTAATAGTCTGCGGCTTTAACTTTACCTACGGGTCTGCCTTTGACAATGACCTGAGAAGTCATATCACCTTGGGGTTTGAGTAAAATCGGATTCATCTCTACCCAAGGAACCACCCCTGAAGCCCAAGCTTGTACCGCCTGTGCATAACCAATTTCGCCCCCATTGGCTGTGACATAAGCATTTAAAGCCATGTTTTGTCCTTTAAAGGGAGCCACTCGCCAGCCACGCCGTGCCAATAAACGGCAAATAGCCGTAGTTAACAGTGATTTCCCTGCGTGGGATGTTGTCCCCACTACCATAATTGCTTTCATACTTAATGTCGTTTTTAAATAAGAGGGTGAAATAGTTAATTACAAACAGGCTATTTACATAATCTGTTCATCAACAGTTATAGCAAGAGGCAGACAGCAGGCAATAAAAATATTACTATTCATAGCATTTGATCTGTCAAAATTACTTAACTTACGTATAAGCCATAGCAGGGAACAGGCTTTAAAGCCGCAGTGTCCATGTTTGATAATTAGTCTTTGTCATCGACTGCTATGGGTAGCCAAGAAAGCCAAAGCTAGAATCTGCTTTTATCTCCTGGTTAATTTTTGACCGTACTTAGGTAGCTGGTTGCAAAACCTCGCAAAACTCTTCAGATTTTGATGAAGAATTTATGTGGGCTTTGATGCTTCCGTAAATATATTGTTCCCTTTTATCAGCTAAATATTAACTGGCGATCGCCAATTCTAAAAAGGCAATCGAAACCAACGAATGCCAGCATTGTAAAAATAATCACGCCATGAAGGGGTCGGCCAATTTTTACCTTGATATTTTTCTATAAGTTGATGACCTAAAGGCGTGAGGCGAAAACTGTCTGTAATTCCCTGTCCATCTACTTCTCGCCGCAGTACGCCAACTTGGATTAACCAGTCCAAAGCGTTATAACAACTTAGTTCTGATAAAAAATTTTTTGTGTAGCCATTTTTGACCCCATTTTCTAGGGCGATCGCATTTAACGGTATACTTTGCTGACGCATGGCTGTAAATAAGCCAGTCCTAAAGGGTGAACAAAACAGCGATCGTTCTGCTCTGGCTATGCTGCTAGGCGTATAGGTGAAGGTCTTTGAGGGTTGGGAATTGAAGGTGTCCATTTGACTTTGATGTTTTTCTTTGAACAATGATTAATCTAGAAAAATTTAAGTATTTTTTAATACTTGTTGCTTAACTAGTACAACGGGGTGGAAATTAAAGATACAATTTCAAGTTAGTGAAAAGCTTGTGATATAAGCTTTTTGACTTTTGACTTCCGCGTAGCTGTCTAGGCTGAAATATCTCTGCTGTTTTTCATCTATTTCATTTAATCATTGTAAATTATTGTAAAATTTCAAAGTCATCAACAAACACCAAACAGGAAAGGTTCACTATGCCTCTAGCAGTTGGTACGGATGCACCTGCATTTACCGTCAAAGATACTAATGGTAACACTGTCTCATTGTCTGATTTTGTTGGTAAGACAGTTGTTTTGTATTTTTATCCCAAAGATGACACTCCAGGCTGCACCAAACAAGCGTGTAGCTTCCGTGATGCTCAAGAGCAATATCAAAACAAAGATGTAGTGGTTTTGGGCGTTAGTGCTGATGATGAAGTATCTCATCAAGCATTTACTCAAAAATTCAATTTGAACTTTCCTCTGTTAGCGGATACTAAACAAGAGCTAATCAAAGCTTATGACGTTGATGGTGGTGGTTATGCCAAACGAGTGACCTATGTGATTGACCCTGAGGGCAAAATCGTTCATGTTGATGCCAGCGTTAATACAGCTACCCACGCTAGCGATGTTTTAACTGCGCTTGGTCTGTAATTGCTTTGAAGGGAACAGGATTGGGGCAACAGGCAATAGTTAAACCGGTTATTTTTTGTGAGGTTTAGGGAAATCAATTATTGGTTTCCTGCCAAATTCGAGGTTATTTCCTCGCCCGTGGTTTGTTTCCGCCCTGAATTGGCTATTGGGATAATTAATTACTCAAGCCAAAATCCAAAATCTAAAATTGTTAGACCTCACCTTTGGTCTTTATTTCCTTTCACTGACTACAAAATCTAGCTTCAGTAAAGGATTTATAGATGGGGTGAGGTTTTTGAATGAGATTCACTTTTGTGCGGGAACGATTTGCACAGGATAAACCACGCTAGGAGAAGTGATAACTGGTAAACCAGGAACAGCTTGTCCAGGAATGATACTTGCAGGCTGATTGTGTTGTTGATTTAAAATTGCCCGCTTTTTGTTTAAATCAGCTACTGCTGAATTTAATTCTTCATCCTTTTGTTGTGCATCCCAATTAAGATTGCCAAACTGAGCGCGATGAATCAAATCAAGAGGATTTAAGTTACCTGAATTGGTTGCAAATGGATTGGTATTATCTTGGGAATTATCGCCAGGATTGGTATCAAATGTATTGAGTTGCGCGAAACTTGGTTGTGCTGTGAGCAAAGAGGCTAGGCCAACGCCCGCCAAGGTAGCCACACATAAACTTTTTAGGGATAAAAATGATTTTTGCATGAGATTCTTCTGTAATACACTCCAATGTCACCCTGCTTTTATCTTAAGCAAGAGTTTTGCGTAATTGGGGTTGAATGCTGAATAAAGCCACAACAGCAAAGCCCAGCAAAATTAACAAAGCTCCACCAAAAGTAATATTTCCCCAAGGTGCTTGCATAACAACACTACTTAATCCCCACTCTTGATGCAGATAAAGATAGCGAATGGGTTCAATGGCATAGCTGAGAGGGTTGAGAGTGGCAACAATTTGTAACCACTTGGGCATGAAAGATAATGGTGCTAAAGCAGTGCTAGCAAATAATAAAGGCAGGTTTGTAACGAATATTACAGCAATCAATTCAATATGACCAGGTAAAGCAAAAGCTAAACCAAGGGAAATTGCCGTTACACCTAAAGCTAGGAGGAAGACGATAAGAGCGATCGCACTCAAGCCTGCGGCATCTGGTATTCCTGCACCTAAAAAGGCTGCTGCACCGACGATTACGGCTGCTTGCAGCAAGCTTTGGCTAATAATAAAGATGGCGGAAGCAAAGACAATGGAAAACCGCGATGCGAGGGGAGCGACTAACAAACGATTCAAAAAGCCAAATTCGCGGTCAAACATCACAGGCAATCCAGCATTCAACGCCCCAGCAAAGGCAGTAAAAACAATGACGCCAGCAGCCAAAAATTGTCCGTAATTTGTCGTACTACCAAATAGACCCTGCGGTGCATTTTGAAATAAAGCGCCAAATAACACCAACCACATCACAGGCTGAACAATTCCCGCCAATAAAGTAGAGGGACGGCGTTGAAGTTGAATAAACAAGCGACGAGTTAAAGCCAGCGTCTCTTGGACTAATTCACCAAAAAAATTAGGTGCAGCATCCGCAGGTGAGGCTAGTTGCTGCCAATTGACATCAGATTTAGGAGTTACACTCATAGAAAGTATGAAGTATGAAGTGTGAAGTATGAAGTGTGTAGACGCGCAGCGGCTTGCCGCAGGCTAGTGTGAAGTGTGAAGTGTGAATTTTATTTTCAGACTTCACACTTCAGCATTTCTATCTCATATTTTGCTTCTTTTCCGCTTTCGGATCGCGGCTAGCGACTGCGGCTAGTTCTGCATCCATTAATGTGCGTCCGGTAGCGGCGAGGTACACATCATCAAGGCTAGGGCGAGATTGGGCGATGCCGAATATTGGTAGACTCGCATGATTCAGCGTTTGCTGAATGGTAATTAAGGCATCATTTTGCGGGGTAACTACCAAGTTGAGGGAATTACCTTGGGAGTTGTTGATGATGATTTCTTGGACGAAAGGTAAAGCTTGTAAGAGGTTTTTGGCTTTTTCGGCTTCTTCCAGGGGGGAAAATTCCCGAATGCGTAAGGTAATGCGATCGCCTCCTACCCTATCTTTTAATTGTGAGGGTGTACCTGTGGCAATGACAATCCCACGGTCAATAATAGCGACCTGATCGGCGAGTGCGTCAATCTCTTCTAAATAATGGCTGGTAATTAATACTGTAGTTCCTGATGCACGCAACTTCCGCAGAAACTCCCAGACAACAAAGCGGCTTTCGATATCCAGTCCAACTGTAGGTTCATCTAAAACTAAGACATCTGGCGCATGAAGTAGTCCAGCAGCTAAGTCGAGACGTTTGCGTAAACCACCTGAATAAGTTCCGGTTTTTTTATCGGCGTATTCTTGCAAACTCAGTAAATCTAAAACTGTCCCAATTCGCTGTTTCGCTACCGCGCCAGGGAGATGATAAAGTGCGGCTTGCAATTGCAGTAGTTCTCTTCCTGTCAAAACTTTATCGATGGCGACTTCCTGCGCTACATAACCGAGTTTTTGCCTAGCTATTTTGGGGTTATCTAACACAGAAACGCCAGATACTTCAATTTTGCCTGCATCTGGAGTAGTAAGAGTACACAAAGCGCGCAGCGTAGTGGTTTTACCTGCACCATTTGGGCCGAGTAAACCAAAAATTTCGCCTGGTTCCACTTCAAAAGAAACATCTTTGACAGCTTCAACAGTACCGTAGCGCTTTTGTAGATTTTGAATTAAAACGGCAGGAGCCATGACAGCCAAGCCCTAACTATACAATTCGTAACAAAGTCATATATATATTGTAGTTGACTAGTGTGAAGTGAAGCGATCGCTATGATACGACACCTTTGCTATATTGAAGCGATCGCCATCCTTAATTGTGAATTTGCTCAACTAATAGTCTGGCAACCCAAAATTGCTGTGTACACCGTAGGCTCTTGTGCAGGGGAGAAGGAAATAGACTTGTCCGAAAACGCCAAAGCCAGACTTTTCAAAGCTTTGAAGCGGAAATGCCAGATATTGATGGTGTTAAATAAACTACTGACCAAAACGGGGTGTGGGAAAACAACCTCTAACCTACACCCCGTTTTACTCATTCGTCACAAAATAATCCTGATACTGAATTTAATACAACGCCTTAACCCATTGCCATTCTTGGGCTAAACCTTCCCTGAGCGATACTTTAGGCTGATAGCCTAAAATTTGTTTTGCCTTGGTAACATCTGCAGCAGTATGTCGTGCATCTCCCATGGCTTTTTCGATGTAGTTTTTCTTGATAGGCTTGCCAACAATTTCAGACATTGTATCTAAAACTTCTGCTAAAACTACTCGACTACCACCACCAATATTAAAAATTTCGCCAACTGCTTCTGGTACAGTGGCGGCTGCTAAATTGGCTGCTACAGCATCGCTAACAAATGTAAAGTCTCGTGTTTGTTGCCCATCACCATAAATAGGAATTGCTTCATCTTGCAATATAGTCTTGTAGAATTTATGGAATGCCATATCTGGGCGTTGTCTTGGGCCATAAACTGTGAAATAGCGTAACGAGACAACTGGTACACCAAAGTTTTTACAATACAGGCTACACATCCTTTCTGCTGCTAGCTTAGTAATACCATAGGGCGATACAGGTTGAGGAATAATGCTCTCGTGGGTAGGTAAAGTTTCAGCATCACCGTAGACGCTAGACGTTGAAGCATATACTAATCTTTTGAGGTTTTTCGCATCCTTAGCTGCTTCTAACAAAACTTGTGTAGCATTAATATTACGTTCAGTATAAGCACGGAAACCTTGACCCCAACTAGCTCTTACTCCTGCTTGTGCAGCTTGGTGGTAAATAATATCGACATTTTGCAGTAATCTGTGCCAATCTAACAACTGAATATCGCCTTCAACTAAGGTAAAACCAGGCCAGCACTGTAAGTGGGCAACATTCTTACGTTTAAACATCGGATCGTAATAGTCATTGAATTCATCAATACCTATTACTTCTTCTCCTTGCTGTAAAAGTACTTCTGCAATGTGAGAACCAATAAATCCGGCTGCTCCCGTAACAATAATTTTAGACATATGATTTATCTTCCTGGTTTTATTTATATTTCCCTGTTGGCAATATTCACAGGTTAATACTTGTATTGATTAAATGTCATCATTTACTAGTTATTTTTCAATTAAACGTCGATTGATCTAATTATTAATTATAAATACTTACCTACTTTAAATATTAAGAAAATACTTAAGTAAATTTATTGATATTTACTTAGGTCAAGTTAATTGCAATATCTTAATTCAGGATTTTTTAAATGATAACTCAGCACTAATTCGGTAGTTAAACAAATTAAATCAAAGTGGTAATCCTAAAAGTATTTATTAATACGTCAAATATGGATATCTGAAGAGTCATTGATACATGAGGGGCTTGCATCAGTGCCAGAATTAGTGAAAAATTGATCCGCGAGTCACTCTAGGGTATTCTCGTGTCGCCAAAGACGCAAGAGGAAATCAGTGAAAGTTTTAGTTGTAGGTAATGGTGGGCGTGAACACGCTTTAGCCTGGAAATTATTGCAATCTCAGCAAATAGAGGAAGTTGTGTGTGTACCAGGAAATGGTGGTACAGCTAGTATGGCACGTTGCCATAATTTGTCTTTAGCCGTAGATGATTTTGAAAGTATCAGCCAATACGCAATCGCACAAGACATTCATCTGGTGGTAGTTGGGCCAGAAGTGCCTTTAGCAAAGGGAATTACAGACTACTTGCAAGCCAAGGGATTGATGGTCTTTGGCCCTAGCAAGGCTGGAGCGCAAATTGAAGCGAGTAAGGCTTGGGCAAAGGCTCTGATGCAGGAAGCGGGGATTCCTACCGCTAAGGCTGCGGTATTTACGGAAGCTGCTGCTGCTAAATCTTATGTAAAAGCCCAAGGTGCGCCGATAGTGGTGAAAGCTGATGGCTTGGCAGCAGGTAAGGGCGTGACGGTGGCTGAGACAGTAGAACAGGCAGAGAACGCCATTGAGACGATTTTTCAGGGGCAATTTGGCAGTGCGGGTGAGTTTGTCGTTATTGAAGAGTGTTTGCAGGGACAAGAAGTTTCAGTTTTAGCCTTGACTGATGGCTTAACAATTCGCCCTCTGTTACCTGCCCAAGACCATAAACGAGTTGGTGAAGGTGATACGGGTGAAAATACTGGGGGGATGGGGGCTTATGCGCCTGCACCAATCGCCACACCAGAATTAATGGCAAGGGTGCAAACGGATGTGTTAGAAAAAGCGATCGCTACCCTCAAATCTAAAGGCATCGACTACCGTGGTGTACTCTACGCCGGATTAATGATTACACCCGAAGGTAACTTTAAGGTGTTGGAATTTAACTGTCGTTTTGGTGATCCCGAAACCCAGGTGATTTTGCCTTTGTTAGCTACACCCTTAGAAGAATTAATCCTGGCTTGTGTAGAACAACGTTTAGGAGAAATGCCCCCCATTGCCTGGCACAGTGGCGCAGCAGCTACTGTAGTGGCAGCGTCTGGTGGTTATCCTGGGGATTATGAAAAAGGCAAGGTAATTACTGGCATTAACGAAGCCACAGGAGTTACTGTCTTCCATGCAGGGACAAAGTTGAACGAACAACAGCAAATCGTCACCGATGGGGGAAGAGTGTTAAATGTCACTGGAACTGGAGAGAATTTTTCCCAAGCGATCGCCCAAGCCTACACAGGTCTGAAATCTATCCAGTTTGAAGGAATATATTATAGGAAAGACATTGGTCATCGAGTACTGAAGGAAGTATGAAGTATGAAGTATGAAGTATGAAGTATGAAGTATGAAGTGTGAAGTGTGAAGTATGAAGTGTGTAGACGCGCAGTGGCTTGCCGCAGGCTAGTGTGAAGTGTGAATTAGGAAGTTGTATTCTGCGTTAACCTCCGGTGATGGCTTTGCTAATCGACCTTCAGACTTCAGACTTCAGACTTCAGACTTCAGACTTCAGACTTCTTTCTACCATGTTCACCAAATTAACTGTTAATTTTTTAGTTGTTGGGGTTGATAACCAAAACTACTAACAACTTTACTGACAATGCTGGCTCTGTTAAAGACAATTCGAGAAGCGATCGCCAACTGGTGGTCAGATTTCACCCTCCAAACTAAGCTTCTAGCTGTTGCCACGTTGGTGGTTTCTTTGGTGATGAGTGGTCTGACCTTTTGGGCTGTAAACACAATTCAGCAAGATGCACGTCTCAATGACACCCGCTTCGGTCGGGACTTGGGACTATTGCTTGCTGCCAACGTGACCCCCCTAGTTGCAGAAAACAATCTCACTGCGGTTGCCCAATTTTCCCAAAGGTTCTACAGCAGTACCTCTAGTGTGAGGTACATGCTTTATGCTGACGAAAGCGGCAAAATCTTTTTTGGCATTCCGTTTTGGGAACCGGAAGTAGAAAACTCCTTATTGACCATTGAACGGCGAATACAACTACCAGAAGATTATCCTGGTGAAGATGATAAGCCGATGGTACGCCAACACATGACCCCAGACGGTGCTGTTACCGATGTGTTTGTGCCGTTAACAGTAGATAAAAAATACTTAGGTGTGTTGGCAATTGGGATCAATCCCAACCAGACAGCGGTCATTTCTACCAACTTCACCCGTGATGTGACGATTGCCGTATTTATCACAATTTGGGTAATGGTCATTTTGGCAGGTGTAATTAACGCTTTAACCATTACCAAGCCAATTAAAGAATTGCTAGTCGGGGTGAAACAAATCGCCTATGGGAACTTTAAGCAGCGAATTGACTTACCCCTAGGTGGTGAACTCGGAGAGTTAATTCTCAGCTTTAATGATATGGCAGAGCGTCTAGAACGCTATGAAGAGCAAAATATTGAAGAATTAACAGCAGAAAAAGCCAAACTAGAAACTTTGGTTTCGACAATTGCTGATGGTGCAGTGTTGATTGATAACAATATGCAGGTAATTTTAGTCAATCCTACAGCCCGCAGAATTTTTGGTTGGGAAGGCAATGATGTAGTAGGTAGCAATGTTTTACATCAATTGCCTTCAGCAGTACAAATGGAAATTACTCGGCCTTTGTATGAAATGGCCACAGGTGAATGCGAAAGTGCTGAGTTCCGCATTCATTTAAATCAACCAACTAAAAGAACTGTGCGAATTTTATTGACTACAGTACTGAACTTGCAGCGTGAAAGTATTAAAGGCATTGCTATCACCGTACAAGATATTACAAGGGAAGTAGAACTCAACGAAGCTAAAAGCCAATTTATTAGCAACGTTTCTCACGAACTGCGAACACCATTATTTAATATCAAATCTTTTATTGAAACTTTGCATGACTACGGCGAAGATTTAAGTTTAGACCAGCGACAAGATTTTCTCAAAACTGTTAATCATGAAACCGATCGCCTGACTCGCTTAGTTAACGATGTTTTAGACTTATCTAAGTTGGAATCTGGTCGTAGTTATAACTTTGATGCGGTGGATCTTTCCCAAGCTATTGAACAAACACTGCGAACTTATCAACTCAATGCCAAAGATAAAGGTATAGAACTTCTGCAAGAAGTTGCCCCTAATTTACCACTAGTTAAAAGTAACTATGATTTGTTACTGCAAGTATTAGCCAATTTAGTAGGAAATGCGCTGAAATTTACCAAAGCTGGCGGCAAAGTTGCCATCCGCGCCTATCAATTAACCCCAAAATCAAACTCTCAGCACAAATCTCCCCAAGTGCGGATAGAAGTTGCTGATACGGGGATTGGTATTGCTTCAGAAGACCAACAGGCAATTTTTGACCGCTTCTTCCGCGTAGAAAACCGCGTTCACACTTTAGAAGGAACAGGTTTGGGTTTATCGATTGTCAGAAATATCATCGAAAGACATGGTACTAAAGTTCATTTAGTGAGTGAAGTTGGCATTGGTACAACTTTTTGGTTTGACTTAACTTTGGCAGAATAATCAAGTTGTTGCCAAAGCGATGATTAAACAAATCAATATTAAACCTAACAACAACAGCAAACCTTGATTGCGTTTGAGCCAATTTTTGAAAGTAACGTTAAAACTGCTGTTATCAAGTTGCTGTTGTTGTTGTAATTGTTGTTCTGTAATATCTTGATAAAGAGTGCAATCTTTCGCATAGGGACGCTGAGGAAAGTTACAGGTATCATCAGCATGATAAATGCAGCGATCGCACAAATATTCATCCCCAATAGCCCGGTATAATGGAATACCAGGATGACCAAAGGCTTTTAAAGTTAACCGACAATGGGGACAAGTAATCGCTTGAGCTTCAACGATTTGCTGACAGCGCGGACAAGTTATAGTAGCCACAAATTAACTGCAAATAAGTAAACATCCTGATTTTAGCGAAACTCGAATTTATCGTTTCTCAACCCTGCGCTCAGGTTATCCTATTGCCGAGTTGTCAAACCAATACAACTACTATTGGATCAATCGTCAAGGACAAATCTATGGTACAAATAACCCTGGTGAAAATCCCAACGTCGGTTCAACTCAAGATTGGCTGAGGATGAATCGGTATTCACCTGAATAAAATCAAGTTGCTACACCCCCATTGAGAGATATTTCTGCGTCCTCCTAATACTGTAAAGTTGCAAAAGAATGTGCATCTCAGCTAGGAGGTAAAAGCCGTGAAAGCCATTTTAATGACAGCAGCAGGTAGTCCCGATGTACTGCAATTACAGGAAGTACCAACCCCCAGCGTTCCTTTAGACAATACGCAACTTTTAGTCCGCTTGGTGGCTGCTGGCATTAATCCAATTGATACTAAACTTCGCAAACGTGGCACTTTCTACCCAGAGCAGATGCCAGCGATTTTGGGATGTGACGGCGCAGGCGTTGTGGAAGCCGTGGGTGCTGGTGTCCAAAAGTTTCGCCCAGGCGATGCGGTATATTTTTGCTATGGTGGCTTAGGCGGACACCAGGGTAATTACGCAGAATATACAATTGTGGATGAGCGATTTGTTGCTGCTAAACCAGCATCTGTAAGTTTTGCGGAAGCTGCTGCTGCACCGTTGGTCTTGATTACTGCTTGGGAAGCTTTATACGAACGGGGAAGATTAGAACCAGGGGAACGGGTTTTGATTCATGCTGGTGCGGGTGGTGTGGGTCATGTGGCGATTCAATTGGCAAAACTCAAGGGTGCGACTGTCGCCACTACAATTAGTACCAAAGCAAAGGCCGATTTTGTCAAACAACTTGGTGCAGATTACCCAATTTTTTATCAACAAACTGACTTTGTGCCAGCCGCTTTAGATTGGACTAGTGGCGAAGGTGTAGATTTGGCTTTTGATACTGTTGGCGGTGAGACTTTTACGAAAACCTTCCCGGCGGTACGGGTGTATGGCGATATTGTGACGATTCTGGAACCTGATGCGAATACTGTTTGGAAAGTTGCCAGAAATCGCAATCTGCGAATTGGTTTGGAGTTAATGCTGACACCAATGCTGTTGGGATTGGTTGATAGTCTTCAGCACCACGCAGAAATTTTAGACCAGTGTGGAAAGTGGATGGATGAAGGCAAGTTAAAAATCCAGGTAAATCATCAATTTGCCTTAAAAGATGCGGCCAAAGCCCATTCTCTCATTGAAACGGGGGCGATCGCAGGTAAGATTGTGCTACTGATTTAACTTAACTAGGACTTACGCAAAATATCTCTCAAACTCTCATTTCTCCGTGAACTCTGCGCCGACCGAAGTTTGCTCAACGGAGGGAACCTCCGCACGCAACTTCTCTCTGTGGTAGCCTGCGGCAAGCCGCTATCGCGTCTACGATTTTCCGTAGCTTGTGCGTAAGTCCTGTTAACTAAACGGTATTGGCTGATCGCCTAAACATGAGATTACTTGCAATACTTTCTTATTAGTAATTTGTGCTGAGACTGAGCAATGATCAGCTAATTTAGGATGTATCTGCGAAATATTGTGATGAAAAACTGCGATAGACTTGACAGCAGTTTTTTTTTATTTTAGTGTTTTATTGCGAACGAGTTTCACTAAGTGAAGCTACACCTAAAGTTAAAAGTTGCGGTTTTCGAGGCTGTTTAGTGCTGATAGCGTGGTAATATGCGATCGCATATTACCCGCAATTTTTTTCTAACTTATAGCAGCCTGTAATTTTTTACACAATTAAATTCCTAAAAGAATGTTTTTTGCTGCTCAAACTCAACCTGTATGGCATTGGGGCTGGAAGAAAATATCCCGGCGGTTTTTGCCTTTTCTACTCAGCATGATATTCATCTTAGTGATGAGTAGCTCAAGTGTGAATTCCGTAACTAAAAATACAGAAATTCTTTGGGATACATACGGCATACCACATATTTACGGCAATAACGCCCAAGGTGCATTTCAGGCCTTTGGTTGGGCGCAAATGCAAAGTCACGGCAACTTACTGTTACGTCTTTATGGACAAGCTAGGGGAAAAGCTGCTGAATATTGGGGACAGGATTATTTAGAATCAGACAAATGGGTACTGACAATGGATGTACCTAAACGCACCAAGTCTTGGTATAAAGCCCAAAGTGGCGCATTTCGCAACTATCTTCAAGCTTTTGCGGCGGGAATTAATGCCTATGCCAAACAACATCCCGATTTAATTGATGATGAACTAGAAGTAGTTTTACCCATTACACCTGAAGATGTGTTGAGTCATCTGCAACGGGTAATACTTTTTACTTTTGTCGTTGAGCCAGAGAGTCTGACGTATCTGAACCAGTCACATTCTCCAGGGGCATCAAATGGTTGGGCGATAGCACCAAAACGCTCTGCTAGTGGAAAAGCAATGCTATTGGCTAATCCTCATTTGCTTTGGGGCGATTTATTTTTGTGGTATGAAGCGCAAATTACTGCCCCTGGAATTGATGCTTATGGAGCAACATTGGTGGGGTTTCCGGTATTAGGGATCGCGTTTAACGATAATTTAGGTTGGACTCACACCGTTAACACTCACGATGGCTGGGATGCCTATCAATTGAAATTGCAAAAAAATGGCTATTTGTTTAATGGCAAAGTTCTTCCCTTTAAAACAGCAAGTTTTTTCTTAAAGGTCAAACAAAAAAATGGCTCTTTACGTGAGCAAATATTTACAGTCAAAAGTTCTGTGCATGGGCCTGTAGTTAGCCAAAAAGATGGCCAAGTCTTAGCATTGCGTGTTGTTGGGCTAGATCGGCCACATATATTACAACAGTGGTGGGATATGGCCAAGTCTCAAAATCTCACTCAATTTCAGAAGGCATTGCAACGGTTACAACTGCCGATGTTTACTGTTATGTATGCTGATCGGGAAGGCCATATTATGCACCTATTTAATGGGTTGGTTCCCGTGCGGCAACAAGGAGATTTTAACTACTGGCAAGGTATTATCCCCGGCGACACATCTCAAACTTTATGGACAAAATATCATCCCTATCAAGATTTACCTAAAGTTATCGACCCACCTAGTGGTTGGTTACAAAATGCCAATGATCCGCCTTGGACAACTACTTTTCCCACAGCCATCAAAGCCGAAAATTATCCACCTTACATGGCTCCAAGAGGGCCAATGTACTTTCGGGCGCAAAGTTCAGCCAAAATGTTAGCGGCAGATCAAAGTATTTCTTTTGAGGAAATGATTACCTATAAGCATTCTACTCAGATGGAATTGGCACAGAGAATTTTAGATGATTTGATTCTGGCCGCACAGCAGGGAAATGAAATAGCAAAACGCGCCGCAGATGTCTTGGCTGTATGGGATCGCCAAGCCAATGCTGATAGCAAAGGTGCTGTACTTTTTACTGCTTGGTTTGAAAATATTAATCTGGATAATGTTTTTCGCACTCCTTGGAGTGAAAAATCTCCACTCACCACACCAGACGGTTTAGCCAATCCCGAAAATGCCGTCAAAGCACTCATCGAAGCCGCGACCAAGGTAGAGAAAACTTATGGCAAATTAGATGTTGCTTGGGGAGATGTCTATCGCTTACAGTATGGCAAATTTGACTTACCCGCTAACGGCGGTTCTGGAGATGAAGGAATTTTCCGTGCCGTCAAATTTGCTCCAACAGGTGAGAAAAGCTGGCGTGCGGTTGGTGGGGATTCTTATGTTGCGGCTGTGGAGTTTTCCCAACCTGTCAAAGCAATGGCTTTAACTAGCTATGGTAATGCGACTCAACCCAATTCACCCCATATCGGTGATCAGCTGCAATTGTTTGCGCGTCAGCAATTGCGTCCGGTTTGGCGCAACCGACAGGAAATTTCCGCCCACTTAGAAGGACGTACAGCATTTTGAGCAAGCCCTGTTGGGGCGGGTGTGGGGTGTAGGGGAATTTAGAACTAATCAGGCGATGAAAATTCGCTACTATACAAACGTGCGTCCACCTGGGTGGACTTAAGAAAATAACCCGCTTAGGCGGGTTTTGTTTGTATTTCTCATCGTCAAGATTGAATAAAATATGACCTTTAGTTTGCATACTAAATCTACGTGTTTTATCATCAATCAAATTAGATGGCGATAAGTCACAGTCATCATTTTGTGCCTGTATCGCATTGTCAAGAGTAAATTTTGTAACCACCCCAGAATCCCAATGTCTAATTTGCTGGAATCATCTGCTATCTCCCGTCGCACATTGCTCAAATTATTTAGTGTGGGTGCAATTGCTGGAGTTGCAGGATACTCTCGATTTACTAAACCTAAACCAACAGTATTTCAAAAAGAGACTCTTGATTTACCTCGGTTATTAAATCAACAAAAAACTGTTGCAATCATTGGCGGTGGTTTAGCCGGTTTAGCTTGTGCTTACGAGTTGAGTCAGAGGGGGTTTGTTGTCAAACTTGTAGAAAAGTCTCCACAACTTGGTGGTAAAATTGCGAGTTGGCAAATCGAAGCTGCTGGGGAAACTTTTATGATGGAACATGGTTTTCATGGCTTTTTTCCCCAATACTATAATTTGAATAGTTTAGTAGCAGAATTAGGGATTAAAGAAAATTTCCAATCGCTGAATTTTTATTCTGTGATTTATTACGGTGATAAGTATCAACCAGAGGTATTTCGCCCTAGTCGCTCGGCTTTTCCTTGGAATATTATAGATTTAGCGATCGCATCTCCCAACCGTTTTCAATGGGGGATTAATTTGATCAAACTTAAACATTTGCAAGTCTTTCAAGCTATCACTGGTTTTCAACGCGAAAAGAACTACCAGCGTTTTGATCATATCTCGGTTGCTGATTGGGTAGCAACTGAATTTCCTCAAGGTTTATACGACTTATATTTTCTGCCTTTTGCCAAATCTAGTTTAAATGCACCAGATGTGATGAGTGTGGGAGAACTAATGCAGTTCTTCCATTTTTATTTTTTTGGCAATCCCGAAGGGCTAGCTTTTAATGGTACTAAAGATGATATGGGAACTAGTTTAGTACAACCAATTGCTAGGTCAATTCAAAAGCAAGGCGGTACAATTATTACTGATGCTAATGTGAGTACAATATTGGCACAAAATGGTCAAATTGACGGCATAAAATATTTTGTTGGGAGCAATCATAATTCGGGAGCTTTTACGGTAAAACGTAACACTGCGATCGCCGATGAAAAGATAGAATATTTTGGGGCAGCAGATGAAGTGTTTGCCTTAGCACAAGGTAGCAAAGAAGCTGTTTCTTTAACTTGCACTCATCAAGGTTGTACTGTGCAAAAAGCCAAAGATGGTAAGTTTCATTGTCCTTGTCATGGCGCAGTTTTTGACGCAGATGGAAAAGTATTAAAAGGGCCTGCTCAACGGAATTTAGCTAAGTTTAAACTTGTGCAACGTCAAGATGATGAAGTAAAACTAATAGCAGTTAATTCTGCATCAGGAGAACCTGCCACAATTAAAGCAGATTATTATGTATTTGCAACTGATGTGCCTGGGGTGCAGCAATTATTTAAATTAATAGATGGTGATGTTAATATTACAGTGCGATCGCAAGTAGAAAAGTTAAGTATTGCCGACCCATTTGCCGTGTGTCGCTTCTGGTTTGACCGCGATTTTGCCTGGGCACAAAGTAACTTTACTTCGTTATCTGGCTATCAATTAACTGATAGTATTACCCTCTATCATAGGATTCAACAACAATTTATTGATTGGGCGCAAAAAACTGGTGGTAGTGTAGTGGAGTTGCACGCATACTGCTACAAAGAAAAGCAATTTCCCACCCAAGAAGCTTTGTTGACAACTTTTGAACAAGAACTCTATGAAATTGTTCCAGAGTTAAAACAAGCAAAAATATTGCATCGAGAATTAGTGAATCAGCATAATTTTTCGGGATATCCACCTCATAGTTATGCCGAACGTCCCGAAACTATTAGTAATATTTCTAATTTGTTATTTGCTGGAGATTGGGTGAAAATGCCATTTCCCTGCGGCTTAATGGAACGCGCTGTCAGTAGTGGTTTGTTGGCAGCCAACGAGATTTTACACCGTGAAGGTTTGCAGAGGCGATCGCTTTTCTCTGTAAATCCTGAAGGAATGTTACAAATTTAATTGAGCGAGCTACAACAATCAAATTACATTGTTGTAGCTCGCATCTAATCTATTGTTTTGTCGGCAAAAAATATAAAATTCCTTCACTGTCATCTGAGCCATAAAACAACGAGAGACGACCTGTAGCATCTACACTATAACGGCGTGCTGATTGGAGTGCTGTTAAAAATTGATTTTCCTGATTCATTATCGGTGTAGCACATCCTTTTTGAGTTGCATCCAAAGCACCAACAGAAAATTTATCATTCACCAAATTAAAAGAGCCTGCAAAATTGTTGCATCCTCCAAACCCGTTTACCTGTTGATCTTGAAAATGCAGAGATACTGCTGCTTGAGGTACAAGTGCAACAGCAGAGCCTTGACTCTCCCAACGCTCAAGTCGCCAAGAAGAATTTTGAAATACTGTGGAAGATTGCTGAGATGACATTTGAGGTAGTTGGTGAGAGAAAGAAGCATTACAAGCTAATAAAGCAAAACTCATAGCTAGGGCAAACTTCATAATATTTTAACCAAAAGCTAACTGAATCAAGACTGCTTACACCCTTCAAAGTTAAAGCTTCAGGTAGCAGCAGTTTTCCCCCACACCCTGTTAGTGACTGAAGCAAATCTGATTGATGAGCTATAGGTAGCAATGATGGACATAACTATCCCGACAGACAAACCCCTTGCGTATGTTCCTTAAAAAAGCTCTGGAGTTGAGCAAAAGTAGGTTGATTTAATGATGTTTTAATCAAATCTGATGAATAATCCAACAGGGGCATACAAATTTCAATATATACCCCTATGGTTGGTGATATATCTAAAGCGAGCAAGAGCTACAAAATATCTCACGATAGAGATTACAGCTTATCTGCAACGACCTCTACTTTGAAGTTGCCAGCCACTTAGAGAAGGGTTATCGCAAGCATCATACACAAGTTTGCCAATGTTTCCTGCGCCACGGGTTCCGTAGGCAGTATTCGGAAATTGTTTATTTTGTCCAAACCAGGATGAGCCTTGTCTTTTTTGGCTAACATTACCATAGCTTGTCACACCAATAACCACGTTACGCAAGTTTGCAGTGCCATAGTCAGCCCCTTCTGCATCTTGACCAAAGTTAACTAGCCAAGGGCCACCACTAGAACCACCAGTCATAGCTGAACCTAACCAGGTATTCTTCAGGTCGCCAGTGGCATAGTAAGCTCCATAAGCAGTATTGATTTGCATCCTCAAGCCTGAGTCATGAGAGCCAGGATACCCTAACTGAGTAATAGCCGCAAATAGCTTATTGCCAAAGACACCTTGAGAACCTGTGTCTGGTACGCTATAGCTATAGCCATTCCAAGCATAGCCATACCAACCATAACGATTACCTGCCTGTTGGCCTGAACTGTCGTTGTTGAGTGCAACTAAGGCAATATCATTGTTGCAAACAACACCGACCTGGGTACAGGTATCGGTTCCATTAAAGTAGGGAGTAGGAATTAAAAAGGAAGAGCTTTCATACTCAACGGCAGAGTAACGGCTATCGTAGCCAGGAACAAACTTAACTCTTCTTGCCCACCCTGCACTTCCTTGCCCATAATTATGCACACAGTGTGCCGCTGTGATCAGCAAGCTTCTGCCTATCAACGAGGCTGAACAAATATAGTTGTAAGTAGTTCCGTCAAAAGCCATATACAACTTGCCGGCGCGACGATATGGGTCTGCCGCAGCTGGATTAGTAGTACCACCGATAACACGGGAGGTAGAGAATGGTACTTGAGAAGTGCCATAGGATAAAGGCGAAGCTAAACTAGACTCCCCGGCAACATTACCAGGTAGCGGGCTGCCACCTTGCGAAGATTTCACTGCACCAGGAAAACCATTAATCGCATCTATTTTTAAGGGAGCATTCAGAGGGGCACTAACTGAATCTCTTGGCAACCGTGATTTCAGTTGGCTGGCAGGCAAAGTCTTAAACTGAACATCTCTAAATGACTCGTTAACAGCGTCAGAGGAGACTGTTCTGTTTATAGACGAACTTTGCGCTAAGACTTCGTAATTGTGTAAGTTGAGGATTAAACCAATGGAAGCAGCAGCTAGTAAACGTCTACCAACCATCCGCGCTGGAGAAGAGCTAAAAGGCAAAGATTTACGGTTCATATTTTATTTTATTGATCGCACACTGGCAAAAAATATCGCAGCCAAAAACTAATTGATATTACTCAGGAGTGTTGGCGGGTTTAACCGATTTAATGACAACATCGGTGATTACCTAAGTAATCTACGAGGGTTTAAAAGAAAATTATGTGAAGTTAAATTAATTTATTGTTGAATTTGGTTAAAATACTTGCCCTTTATTTATTGGGTGTCAGGAATTACAGTCAAATTAAATAGCAAAAAACTATCGGGAATAAATTCGCTAGAATGCTTTCAATACAATGAATGTAGTTCTCAAGCACATTTATTTACCCGAGCCTTATCATCTTCTCAGAAAAGATAATTATCTATGTAAAAGCTATTAATCATCAAATAAATCTATGAATTTGTCTATTAAATGCGATCGCTATTAACACCAAATCTTAATCAAAACTTTACCTGTTTACCCTTGACCCTATCTTTACTCCAAAGGCAAAACATCATGAAAATGCTCATAATCGATGTAACGATGTCCATCACTGGCATGATGTAGAATATCGACAAATCGACTGTTCCACACAATATTATTCGCATTGTAACAATGACGCGCATGAACCACCTGGGCAACGGTTTCGTCAATACCCGTCAAAGAAATCATCAATAAACTATTGGTTTGGCTAAGAGATTCTGATGTCATCCCATACAAAGGGCTAGACTCATCAATGACGTGCATGACTGACCAACTTAAAGCAAAGCCCGGTGTTTGCTGTCTGAGCAACTTCAAGTCAAAAATTCTCCGCATAAATTGACCTTCAGCTGTAATCTCATCGCGCATTAAATAAACCCGCATTTGCGCTTCTAAAATTAAATTGCGTCGCTGGTTTGCAGAGCGAAAAATCAGCGTCGGCACTCCTTCATGCGGTACAATTACAGCAACTCGACTAAATATGACACGCGCAGTTGGACGGGAAAACCGCGCAAATGCTAATCCTGTCATCACAGCAATTCCCATCACACCAATAATGGCTTCGATAGTGACAATCATATTGGCGTAATTTGTCTTCGGGTACATTGCTCCGTAGCCAATAGATGCTAAGGTTTGGACGCTAAAGAAAAATACATCTAAAAAAGAACCTGGGCGAGCATTAGCTATGCAGTCTCCGCCTAAAAAATAAGCAATGGCAAATAAAGTATTAATAGCTATATAAAAAATACAAATCAGTAAGACAAAGCCAGTCCAAGGAACTGTCAGCAGTAAGTGATAAGGATCGCGCCAATAAGAGTGCCATACATTCAAACCCATAATCTCGAAATTCCCATTGCGAAATCTCAGATGCACAATGGGTTGTGAACGTTGTCGTTGCTTGCGAACAAGTCTTTTAAATGGGAATTTCATAGGTGTGGCCAGCAAAATGACGAATCACTAGTGATACCTATTATCTATAAGATTCATATTTGATTTTTGAAATACACCTAGTCAGATGTGTCAGTACGATTCGTAACACATCTGCCGCAAAGCTTTGGGTGTAAACCTTTATTAATAATTAGTGTAGCGGGAAGTGCGATCGCATTTCCCGCTACTACAGCAAGTTTACAAGTATACTAACTAATTTTGGCAATATTTACTCGTAAAAATTATACGCCATATAGCAATAGCCGCTAGATAAAATTACAAGTTATTTTTACTGCCTATTCCTGCTTATGAGGATTGATTAAACCCATTTCTGCATATATCGGCTCGACTATTTTTTTGATCGTAGGCATTTGTTTGGCAAACATATAACCGCCTAATATACAAAAAACCCCACCAAATAATAGCGAGTTTGCTACACCAATTTGACTAGTCAAGCTACCAAAAAATAAATTACCGAAAGGCAAAATTCCTAAGAATCCAGTTGTGAAAATACTAGTCACTCTACCTCGTTTATCTTCTTCTACTAAGACTAACTGGATAAAGTTACTAATAGAAGCTAATGTGAGGGTATTAGTCATCCCGATGATAAATATCAATAATAAGCCAAATTCCAATTGATTTATCCGGGAAAAAACTATTAACGAAATCCCTAAAACAATTGTTGATAAGGCAATGATTTTTACTAATATATGAGCTTTTTGCCCTGAGATTAAATAAAGACCCGCAACTATAGAACCTAAAGCAGAAGCAGTCATTAAAAATCCCATAGTTTCAGCATTACCTTGCAACACTTCTTTGGCAAAAATCGGGATTAAATTAACATAAGTCATAGCCATAAAACAAATTATGACTTGCAGCATCAAAACATACTTAATAGGCAAAAATTCATAGGCGAATATAAAACCTTCTTTGAGATTTTGCCAAATTTTAGATTTAGCTGACAGTGATTGATTGGCGAGTGGCTTAACTTGAATAGTCAAAATTGCTGACAAAAACGGTAAATAACTAATAGCATCTACAAAAAAGCAAGCAGCTGCGCCGTTGCGCGCAATCATGACTCCCCCTATCATCGGACTCACAAATTTAGCAGTATTAATTAAAAAAGAATGGGAAGCCATTGCACTATAAGTGTCTGATTTCTTATCTACAAGTCGCGGGATAATAACTTGACGTGCAGGTAAATCAAAAGCTTTAACTATACCTTGTAATGTTCCAATAATAATAATTGCCGCGACGCTAATTTGATTATTAGTAGTTAAAAAAGTCAGAATAGAAGATAGCAATATAGAAACTAACTGGGTTGTTAATAAGACATAGCGTAAGTTCCATCGGTCTAATAAAACGCCAACTAAAGGCGTAATAATTAATCCCATCGCTTGATTTGTAAATCCAGCTATGCCTACTAAGAATGCTGAATTAGTCAATTGATAAACCAGCCATATTAAGGCAATTTGAGTCATCCAAGACCCAAAAAAAGATAAGCTTTCACCGATAACAAAGCAAGAAAAATTTGCAGATTTGAGCGCAGGCGGTATTTCCCAAAAAGTACCCGCAAGTTTATTTTTTTGGTAAGTTTCTTTAGTACTTGGTTGCATAAGCTTTTTTTGATAACCAACTTTTAGCGTGTGAGAGAATTTTGACTTGCATATTTGAGATTGATCCCACCCTGTCTTCCTGGTCTATTTAGCAAAACAGAATATTAGTTAAACATAAATTTTGCATACTTAATATTTATAGACAATAAGACTCCGACCTTGAAAAAAGGCAGTAAAGCAGAGTTATTAGCCCTGCTGTGTATTTGGGTTAGAGGGATCTTAAATTCGCCTAAACCAAACGAAGAAAAATTAGGACTTATGCACCAATACGGTTGGGTTAAGACTAAAAACCAATTCTGGTGTAGGTTGGGGAGCCAGTGCGTTGGGCGGGTTCCCCGACATGAAGCAACTGGCGTTTGAGGAACGAAACCCAACATCCTCAAAACGTTGTTGGGTTACGCTATCGCTCCACCCAACCTACTTTTCTGCTTAACTGAACTGTATTGACTTAGGCACAATAGTCGGAGGAATGAATGTATCCAGAATGCTTACATTCCAAGTCCTTGATTTTGCGTTTTCATGCGTAAGTCCTAATTCTGAAAGGGTTGCTTGGCACTGGGTCTTGAATGGTTGGTTCAGACTAACAAAAATATACTACTATAAATTTACTGATTAGCAGTAGTATAAAAAGCAAAGAAAAGGTGAACTGCTGTTCACCCCTAGAATTATCAGTCTTGATTAATTAGTACTGGATGCTGTATCTCCAGGGCCTGCGGTTACAATGACCACTTTTTCTGGTTGAATTAAATCTTTGATTACCTGCTGTATCTGAGTCATAGTTACAGCTTGAATGCGTCGGGGAAATTCCCGAATTTCCGTAGGTGAAAGCCCCAAAACAGAGTTATTGACAATGATGCTGGCAACGTCGCTGGGGTTGGCTAAATCTACAGGGTAGCCATTGGTAATTGAGCGTTTAGCGGTGTTTAATTCGGCTGGAGTGATGCCTTGTTCGCGCAATTGTTTGAGTAAAGCCAAAGTGCTAACGATCGCTTTTTGGGCATCTGTAGGTGCGGTTTGCATCTCAATTAAGAACGGGCCAGGATTGATCCCCGCAGCAAAACCACTGTAAATACCATAGGTCAAACCAAGGCGATCGCGTACTTCTGTTCCTAAACGACTAGCTAAAGTATCACCACCCAAAATCTGATTTAAGACCAAAGCCGCGTAATAACGTGGGTCTTTACGTGAAATACCGTTGTAGCCAATATAGGTTACAGCCTCAGCCTTGCCAGGAATCACTTTATTTAGGCGGGTTGATGTCTCTGGTAATGCGACTTGCGGCAAATTCACAGCAGGCGCTTTACCTTGAGCTTGCCATTTTGCAAAACTTTGATTTAACAATTCTTTGACTTTATTAGAATCAAAATCACCCACTAAAGCCAGTGTGGTTGTATCTGGTCGGTAGTGTTCTCGGTAATAACCAAGCACATCCTCACGAGAGATATTTTTTAAACTCTCCACTGTAGGAAAGCTGTAAAAAGGATGATTCGCTGGGTAAATAGCTTGTTGAAAGACTCGCCTTGCTAAAGAATTGGGATCATCTAATTGCAATTGCAGACCAGTCAGCGCTCTTTGACGACTCAGTTCTAACTGGTCAGGGGGGAAGTTGGAATTTTGCAAAACATCTGCCAAAGTTTGCACTAAAGTTGATAAATTTGCGGATAATCCCTCAGCATTGATACTCACACCTTCCCGGCTGGCATTAAAATCTAAACTTGCACCTCGGTCTTCTAAAGTTTTTGCCAGAGCTAAAGCATTTTTGGCTTTTGTCCCATTCATTAAATTTTCCGCAGTCAAACTGGCTAATCCAGCTTTTTGATTGCTATCAAATTCAGAACCCGCATCGATGTGACCGCTAATATTAATGGTGGGGAGGCTGCTGTCAGGGAGTAACAAGACACGCAAACCATTGGCTAAAGAAAACTGCTGGGGTAGTGGCTGTTGATTTGGCTGTGTGGCTGAATTCGCAGGGGGTAAATATTTGGCTAGTTCCGCCGGGTCTACAGGTTGACCAGGACTAAAGTTTTCCGCAGTCCGTCCAGTACCAGCATTAGAAGTTCCTGGTTTACCGTCTGGTTGAGTTGGTTCAAAATAACCAATAGTTTGCTTGGCTGGGACGAGGTAAGTTTTAGCGACGCGTTGCACCTCTTGTGGAGTAACTTTAGCGATCGCACTCAGGTATCGTTCAATATAACGATAATCTCCGGCCACCGTTTGGTTATATCCCAATTGACTGGCTTGGCTAGTGATGTCTTGATTATTCAAAACAAACGAAGCTTGCAGTAGAGTTTTAGCTCGGTTTAATTCTTCCTGGCTGACTGTTTTTTGTTGTAATTGTGATAGAGATGTTTGCATAACTTGAGCAATTTTCTCTAACTTTTGACCAGGTGCAGCTGTGGCATCAATTTCATACCAACCAGGTTCGATTAATTCTGCTGCTGCACCACTGACAGAACTAGCTAGACCAGACTCTACCAAAGCTTGATACAGGCGAGAACTGCGTCCGCCTGTCAAAATCGCATCCATCACATCAATTGCTGGTACATCAGGATGGTTGATATCTGGCAAAGGATACACAGCTTGTAATAATGACGCACTTCCTGGTTCCTTAAGAACTATGGGAGTGGGGAGTTGAGAGTTGGCAGTTGGGGGTTGGGGATTTTGACTAGTGGTTGTTTTTTGATGCTCGACTATGGCATTTTGTCTTTTCGTCAGCTTGCCAAACGTCTCTTGCACAGCCTTCAGCACAGGTTTTGTTTCAAAGTCACCTGTAATTACCAAAGTTGCGTTATCAGGACTGTAATATGTTTGGTAATAATTTCGTACTTGTTCAACCGTAAATTTTTCTACATCAGCTTTTGTTCCGCCCACACTTAAACCATAGGCTCGATTGGGAAAAGCTGCGCGCATAACTGCTCGGTCTAGACGATAGCTTGGTGAATTTTCATACCCCTGCAACTCAGAGATAACTACGCGTTTTTCACTTTTGAGTTGGTCAGGGCCAATTAAGGAATTTTTCATCCGGTCTGCTTCTAAAGTCAGCAGTGCTTGGAGTTTATCTCGTTGCACTGTGCCAAAATAAGCTGTTTCATCGTAACTAGTAAAAGCATTAAACTGGCTACCCAAGGCACTAAACAAACGTCCAAACTGTACTGGACGGTCTGTTGTACCCTTAAACATCAAATGTTCTAATTGGTGGGAAATACCACTTTCGCCTTTACCTTCGTTGCGCGAACCGACTTTATACCACACCTGAACACTGACCACAGGCGCAGTGTGAATTTCTTTGGTTAATACGGTTAAGCCATTATCTAATACAGTTTTTTGTACACCTTGATTCAACGATAAGCCAGCTACAGATGCCACTGCTGTATCGGGAATCAGCAAATTACTTGCCAGGGGCAGAAAACTTAAAAGTAAACTGAGGAAAAATCCTACAATCATATATGAGCGTTGCTTCATAAGTAAATTCATCGGCAAATTTTCAAAGTAGATAATTTGAAACCCGTTTCTGGGTGAAGATGCCATTTAAACCAGCCTTTTCAGAGCGAGTGCAACTTCTCGTCAGCAACAGGGTGTGGGGGGTAGGCGGTGGCTGAGTGTGAATAACTGTGTTGGTAGCACTTAACCTGTAAACAATGGTTGTTGGGGCTTTTTCTTCACTACACCCCACACCCCACACCCCGCCCCAACGGGGCTTGGTCACTGAGAAAATTAGGGCAGAACTCTCCTAAAGTATGATGTGGTCTTAATAACTTGTACCAAATGCTAGAAGTAACGGCTACATCAGCCAGAACCATGAAATTTATCGGTATTGATTTAGGGTGGAAATCGCAACCAAGTGGTTTATGTTGTTTAGAATTAACAGATGGACAATTGCAATTAATTAATTTAGATCGGCAAGAAGCGATCGCGGATATTTTCGCTTGGTTAGATAACTGGGTAAAATTAGATGAACCAGCGATGATTGCTGTCGATGCACCAACTTTGATCCCTAACGCCACAGGTAGCCGCCTACCAGATAAACTCAGTCATAAATATTTTGGCAAATATCATGCAGGCTGCTATCCAGCCAATCAAAATCTCCCCTTTGCCGAGCGCACGATTAACTTTGGTTTAGAATTAGAAGCCCGTGGTTTTGTTCATGCAGCCACTATTGAACCTCAAAAAATTGGCAGATATCAAATCGAAGTTTTTCCCCACCCAGCTATTGTGCATTTATTTGGTTTAGAACGCATTCTCAAATATAAAAAAGGACGCATCAACGAGCGCCGCTTAGAATTAATCAAACTTTATCAATATATTCTCGAAATCTTACCGAATTTAGAACCCAGCCTCAAAATCAATCAAAAGTTAACAGCGTCACAATCCCATCTTTTTCCTTTTGACTTCTTCCTTTCGCCTTGTACTGGTACAACCCTCAAAGCCATCGAAGACAAACTCGATAGTGTAATCTGTGCCTATGTAGCTGCATACTGGTGGTATTGGGGCGAACAACGTAATTTGGTATTAGGCGATCGCACTACAGGTTATATTGTCATCCCTCAATTAGTGCTGAGTTGAAAGTGCTGAGTGCTGAGTGAAGATAGCACCTACGGTGCTAATAAGTCTGAAGTATTTTATTACTCAGCACTCAGCACTCAGTACTCAGCACTCAGTACTCAGCACTCAGTACTCAGCACTCAGCACTCAGCACTCAGCACTCAGCACTCAGCACTCAGTACTCAGTACTCAGCACTCAGCACTCTATTCTGCCCAAGCAATTAAGCGTGGTTCATAAGGGCTAGATAAATGCGGGTGCTGGGGTAACACGCGCAAAGATAAGCCTTGCAAACCAGAGGTAGTGTAGATGATGTCAGCAGTATAAATACTCAAACCTTGGTCGTCTTGTCCTTGGTATTCCATCACTACTGGTACAGCATTGACGATATCACCGTTGGCATCGATCGCACCTTGGTAAAGTTCAACTTGCACATCATTGTTGTTTAATGTTGCTAAGTCAACTTTGGCTTTGACAGCGACGGTTTGATTGACTTCAATCTCAGCACTGGCTGAGATATCAATATCTTTGATTTTGATATTAAACCAGTGTTCGCTGAGGTTTTCTTTCCAAGCGGCTAGTTCCTTCGCTGGAGCGTAATTATCGGCAATTAAAGTATGATAGCGATCGCTAGCGGGGAAATAAGCCCGTTGAGCATAATCGCGTACCATCCGCGCTGTATTAAAGAAAGGACAGTTTAAGCGAATTGCATCTTTCATTTTGGCAACCCAACGTCGGGGTAAACCATCCTCATCGCGGTGATCGTAAAATAGCGGCACAACTTCCTTCTCTAATAAATCATAGAGCGCGTTGGCTTCTATTTCATCTTGGTAATTGGGATCGTCGTAGTTTTCACCGTGACCAATTGCCCAACCTGTCCGCACATAATCAGCTTCATCCCACCAACCATCAAGAACACTTAAATTGGGTAATCCATTCATGGCTGCTTTCATCCCGCTAGTACCGGAAGCTTCCCGGGGGCGACGGGGTGTATTTAACCAGATATCGCAACCTGCAACCATTAACCGAGATATATGAATATCGTAGTTAGGAACGAAAACAACCTGTTTTTCTAAATGGTGTTCGCGGATAAAATGATTAATTTCACGAATAAGCTCTTTACCGGGAATATCTTTGGGGTGGGCTTTCCCGGCGATGACAAATTGGACTTTGCGATGTTTATCACCTAGTAAAATGCGTTGAATACGTTTTAAATCACGCATCCACAAAGTCGCGCGTTTATAGGTAGCAAACCGCCGGGCAAAGCCAATAGTCAAAACATTAGGATCTAAAACTTCTTGAGCTTGGGCAATATCCGAAGATGAAGCACCGCGATCGCGTAAATGCTTGACCAGATGTTCCCGGACAAACAGTACCATATCTAAACGGCAACGTTCGTGATTGCGCCATAATTCCTCATCGGGAATAGCATCCATCCGTTCCCACAGTTGATTATCTGATGGTACAGATGACCAGTTTGGCCCTAAGTAGCGATCGTACAACTCTTGTGTTGATTTGGCGACACAACTGCGGGCGTGAACACCATTAGTAATAGCGGTAATTGGGACTTCTTGCACTGGTACTTTTTGCCACAGACCTTGGAACATCTGCCGCGACACCACACCATGCAGTTGTGCCACACCGTTAGAAAAACTGGCCATCTTCAACGCCAGCACCGCCATACTAAATGGCCCAGATAAATCCCCAGTATTTTCTCTTCCTAGTCCTAAAAATTGCTCCTTAGGCAAGCCAAAGATATCTGCGTAGTACCCCAGGTAGTACAGCATTTTATCGGGAGGGAACAAGTCAATCCCTGCTGGTACTGGTGTGTGAGTAGTAAAGATATTACTCGACATGACTACTTGTTTGGCTTCATCATAACTCAATCCTTTTTCTTGAATCAGGTTACGGATGCGCTCTAAAGCTGAGAAGGCGGCGTGACCTTCATTCATGTGATAGGCCGTGACATCGTAGCCCAAAGCCTTGAGCATTTGCACACCACCAATCCCCAGCATAATTTCTTGGTGGATACGCATATCGATATCACCACCATAGAGTTGGTCTGTGATGTCGTGGTCATAGGGGTTATTCGGTTCAACGTTGGTATCCAACATATATAAGGGAACCACACCCACCTGTACCCGCCAAACTCTGGCGTATACCTTGCGCCCAGGATATTCAACAGCAATTCGCAATTCTGAACCGTCAGGATTACGCTCTAAGTGCACAGGCATATTATGAAAGTCGTTGATGGGATAGCGTTCTTGTTGCCAACCATCAGCATTGAGGTATTGAGCAAAATACCCTTGTTGATACAGCAAACCTACACCCACTAGCGGCAATCCTAAATCGCTGGCAGACTTTAGGTGATCCCCAGCCAGAACGCCCAAGCCACCAGAATAAATTGGTAAACAGTCAACTAAACCAAATTCAGCCGAGAAATAAGCAAAACATTCTTTTGGTTTTTGGCTACGTTGTTTATGATACCAAGTGCGCTCTTGCAGATAATCGTTTAATTGACGTGCGGCGCGATCCATTTGGGCTAAAAAGCCATCATCTTCCACTACCTCAGACAGCCGTGCTTGCGAGATAGTACCCAACATTAATACGGGGTTATGACGGCTAGATTCCCACAAATCTGGGTCTAAACGGCGGAATAAATCTTTGGTTTCAACATTCCAATCCCAATGCAAATTATATGCTAGCCGCCGTAGCGGTTCTAAACGCTGCGGTAGCGAAGGTGAAACATTGAATGTGCGAATTGGCTGCATAGATTAGCAAACCTCAAAGTTCAGCTATGGTTATTGTTCACTCTCTTTATCCAATGCTGCCAATTCTTTATACTGTGTTTGTAAAGTATCTCTGACTTTGTTAAGGATTAAAAATTTTTGTTCTAGTTGTTGCTAAGGCTGATACCAAAGGAGTTTCTTGTTTTCAGTATTCTGTGTTTGAGTCTGCTTGATCTGTCAAAATTTAATGATTGTCTAATTATTGCATCTGCTCAGTGGATGCTTCCGCAAGCCAACCTTGGGAAGCTGATATATAGCAAAGTGCTGAGAATGAATTCAAAGCAAATTGTTGCCTTTTAAGCTTTAGTTGTTTACGCCCCTAAAGAAGGCTGGTCTGGTGTATTTTTGGGCAGAGACAAAGCTAGTGCTGCTGTATAGGCCAGTTCTGCGGCAATTTTATAAGCTAGTTTAATGTTGGATGCGGTATCCTGATTATGGATAGAGTTAGAAGCTTTGCGACGATGTGGCTCTCGCTGAAGTTCCCCAGCAGCGATCGCGCGTTGCAAAATAATAAAAGCATCTAAATCTTCTGAATCATAATTTGTCCGCAATAAAGCTTGGATCTGGTTCTGCTCGGCCGTACTTAAATAACCATTGCGGAAAGCTTGCTGGACGATTTGTTTAATTTCAACCATAATTTCAACCAAGTGTGGGAGTTAATGAAAGTAGCTTAGTCTGCAAATTTGGTTTAGGAGTGAATATTCATCCTGAAATCTAGATTTTCTCTAGACTTCACAATTTATAATAAGTAATATCTTCAAAACATCGCCCATTAGGTTAGCCCAATCGGGTGATTTACAAGTTTATCAATGTGCAGTATTATCCATCCCCCTAAGGATTTAGGGAGTGGGAAGTTAGGCTTTTAGTTTAGGGGTGGAAGCCATCAGTTGAGTAAGCATCATCTGATTTCTGCAAAAGTCTCATCTCTTGACTGTATGATTTTTAAACCTCTACCCTTGAAGAACTCCCCACACGCTAATTGATTGAATATGGCTATCACAAACAATTACAAATTAAATTTAATCCAATGGTATCCAGGCCATATTGCTAAAGCGGAAAAGAATCTCAAAGAACAGCTAAAGCTAGTAGATGTAGTTTTAGAAGTACGCGATGCACGTATTCCCTTAGCGACAAACCATCCGCAAATAGGGGAATGGGTAGGGAATAAAACGCGGATTTTGGTAATCAACCGCTTAGATATGATTACACCCCAAATGCGATCGCTCTGGACAGATTGGTTTAAAAGTAAAGGTGAAGTGCCTTATTTTACCAATGCTCAACAGGGGCAAGGTGTCACGGCGATAGCCAAAGCAGCGCAAGCCGCCGGAGTAGAACTCAATCAAAGAAGACGCGATAGGGGAATGTTACCTCGTCCTGTGCGTGCGGTTGTCATTGGTTTTCCCAACGTGGGCAAATCAGCCTTAATCAACCGCCTGTTGGGACGGCGCGTCGTAGAAAGTGCTGCGCGTCCAGGTGTTACAAGGCAACTACGTTGGGTACGAATATCCGAGCAGCTAGAATTGCTGGATGCACCTGGTGTCATTCCTTCTCGATTAGAAAATCAAGCCGCAGCCTTGAAACTAGCCATTTGTGATGACATTGGCCAAGCAGCTTATGATAACCAGTTAGTAGCATCAGCACTAGTAGATTTTCTCAATGAAATTCATATTACAGAAAATAATTTGCTACCAGAATCACCATTCGAGTTACGTTACAAACTAGAATCTACATCCTATACAGGAGAATCATATCTAGAAGCTTTAGCAGCGCATCGTTACCAAGGTGATGTTGAGCGAACAGCAAGACAACTTTTGACAGATTTCCGTAAGGGTTTATTAGGGCCAGTGCCGCTAGAAGTTCCCTACGGTATTGCGTCATAATCCCCATGCTGACAAAATACCAGCTTTATTAGAAGATGCTAATAGCTTGTTATTTCAAGCTGCTGAAACAGCAATAGCGGAGTGGTGGCAGATGTCGTATTTGAAGGTATTAAAAAATCATAAAATTTCTACTTTAATACGTCATCGTTGGCTAGTAATTCTTCTAGTGTTTGTAAGTGCGATCGCTATAATTATCTCCAATCAAATCAACTTAATAAATCAAGCAGCCCCAGTATCTCAAATTATTCTTCCTGTCCCAACTGAACCCACAACTTTTAACCCCGCTTTAATCATCGAATCAGCTTATACTTTACTATTTAACTATGAAGGATTAGTTAAAGAAAATGGGCAAGGAGAAATTGAACCTTGTCTAGCCCAATCTTGGCAAACTTCACCAGATAAAAAACAATTCATTTTTACCCTCCGTAAAGGTCTGAAATGGTCAGATGGTAAGCCACTAACTGCAGAAGATGTAGTGTTTACTTACAATGAAATTTATGCCAATCCAGCTATTCCTACTTATGCTAAAGACCTCTTTTTGATTGGCAAAAATCGTACATTTCCCAAAGTACGTAAATTAGATGATTTGCGTGTTGAATTTACATTACCTGAAGCATTTGCGCCATTTATCAGAGCAACGAGACTAGAAATTTTACCAGCCCATATCTTCAGAGAAAGTGTTAAGCAAAAAGACAAAGAAGGTAGACCTAAATTTCTATCGACTTGGGGAACAGATACCCCACCAGAAAAAATTATTGTCAACGGCCCTTACACCATAGAATCTTATGCTCCTAGCCAACGAATAATTTTTCGGAAAAATCCTTATTACTGGCGTAAAGATGCTCAAGGCAATTCCCAACCTTATATTGAACGTATAATTGCCCAAATTATTCCCAATCAAGATACTACCTTAATGCAATTCCGCTCTGGTGGATTGGATTACATCAATGTGAATACAAATTACTTTTCATTACTAAAACATGAAGAAGGCAAAGGAAAGTTTACTATTTATAATGGCGGTCTTTCTATAGGTTCAAGTGCTATTACTTTTAATCTCAATAAAGGTAGTAGAAATGGCAAACCATTGGTCGATCCAATCAAGTCTCAATGGTTTAATCAAACAGAATTTAGACAAGCGATCGCATATTCAATTAATCGCCAACAAATCCTCAACAATATCTATAGAGGATTAGGTCAACTACAAAATTCACCCATCGCAATACAAAGCAAATATCATTTACCGATTGAATCAGGCTTAAAAGTCTATGAATATAACCTGCAAAAAGCCAAAGAACTACTTCTAAAAGCCGGATTTAAATATAACAATCAAGGTCAACTATTAGACGATAAAGGAAATATTGTTCGCTTTATTCTCACAACAAATGCTAGTAATAATATCTTACAGTCAATGGGAGTAATTATCAAAGAAAATTTGCGTGACCTTGGCATAACTATTGATTTTAATCCTGTAGCTACTAACATTTTCATTAACAAATTAACTCAAACTTTTGATTGGGAGTGTCAATTACTTGATGTAGCAGTCGGTCAAGAACCCAATGATTGGGCTAATGTTTGGTTTCCTGATGCTGGTTGGCACTTTTTCAATTCACCATCCCCACCAGGACAAACGCCAATAACTGGGCGAGAAATAGCAGCCTGGGAACAGAAAATTGGTGATTTATATATGCAAGCAACTTCAGAAGCAGATGAAACAAAACGCAAAGCTATTTATGCAGAAACTCAACACCTTACTCAGGAGTATCTGCCATTTATTTATCTAGTCAACCCTTTATCAATGGTGGCAGTCCGAAATCGGATTCAAGGTATTGAACACTCTGCCCTGATAGGAACATTTTGGAACTTTTACGACCTAAAACTAATTGAACCTAACTAAAAAAAATTGGGTTCCATTAGTCTAAATTCATTGCATTATTACAATTAATTGCCCAAGAAAACATATAACAAATATCTGGTTTGTATACTTATTTTTTACCAAATTAAAGATTAAATATACATACGATATCTCTACAAAAAGCCATAAATTGCATCTTCATTAGGACTTACGCACAGCCTACGAAAAATCGTAGACGCGATAGCGGCTTGCCGCAGGCTACCACAGAGACGCAGAGTTCACGGAGAAATGAGAGTTTGAGAGTTTTTTTGCGTAAGTCCTATTCATCAAGAAATGATATAAAAAAGCGACGCGATTTTAATCTATCGCGTCACTTCAAATAAGTTGAGAATTACTAAATTAATTCAATGGTTGCAGATTGCTAATGGTGAGGAATAATTCTTCATCAGCGATTTGTTGATTGTAATCGATATTGATTTGCGTAGGATAGCCAAGTTTAGGATTATATGTAACTTGAAGACTAGCTGCTTTTCTAGAAATTGCATCCTCAATTATGCCAAACAATTTAGGAATTGAATTATATTGTTGGAATAATTCTGCATCAACTGGTTCTTTGTTGTTGACAGCAGTAATAGAAGCAACTTGACCATTGCGAACTGTAATTACTACTGGTTGGGTAGCTTTGGGTACACAAAAACAACTTCTGCTGAATGTAAAGCTATAATCTTTCAACTTTTGCTGATTCCACAACTGGCGATTAACTTTTAGTTGAGTGGAATTTGCATCAAGAGGATTTGGTGCTGGGTCATTTTTTGAACCAATCCAACGCTGAGAATTAACAACAGCATCTATTTTATTTTCTAAAGCTGTTAATGCTTGCGATGCATTGGGTGAGCCGAGATAATGATTAACAGTTTTTTGTTGTTTACCGATAGTTAGAGAGGTGATTGCTGAAGGCTGATCTGTAGGCCCACCTTGATAGTTATCAGATAGCGAAAAATAATTGAGCTTGTCAAATTCTGCAACTAATTTTCTGACAGCTTGAGGACTAATTCTGGCAGTTCTTTTACCGACAACTTTAACAAAACGCTCTCCTTCGTAGACTACTCTACCATCAGGAAAGATAGTGATTTTATAAATTGGGCAAGTACCAAAACAGGCTGTTCTTTGCAAAGTAATAGTACCTGAACGCAGTTTTTGAGTATTTTGCTTTAAGATTTGTTGAGTAGGTGTTTGGGCAGTTAGCTGTGGTAGCTTTACTGTAGATTGCGCGAATACTTGAGCATTCAAAATTAAAGATACAAGTAAACCTGTACCGATTACGATAGGCGATCGCATATAAATTCCTGATAAACTAATGTATTAGTCTGATAGACAGCACTAATTACAAAAAGTTTCCGACGTTGTAGTATACGACCAAAGTCAACAAGCAAACCCATCTTTGAACGACAAAGGCTCAGATACCCGACTTAAAGAAGAAATGGGGTATCTTATTATTTATAAATGCTATATGTAGCCGACTTACCTTTTGGCAATATTTTTAGTTTGAACTTAGACAGTAGCAAAAATAAAAAGCCAAACACTATTAGTGGTATTGCAGCTGAAGGTTCTGGAACAGATTGAAAATCTCCAGGTTGATAAGGCAATTTATCGAATGGAATTCCACCAAATAATTTGTTAAAAAACTGGTCAAGTTGATTAGAAATATTACTGTTATTTCCATCAATATTTCTAGAAAGAACTAATCTGTCGAAAGTCTGAGTTTGAGAACTATTAAAATTACCAGTTAATTTAGTGAAATCTTTGCCAAATATTCCAACCAGGGAGTTGATTAAACTATTAACATCGCTCTCGGTGTTTTGCAGTAATGAATCGAAATTTATGTCATTATTAGTAACACCAATTTTTGTGTTATTGCCCTCTAGCAACCTAATACCATTACCAATAATTATATTACCACTGCCGAAAACTACATTACCATTACCAATAATTATATTGTTAGTTCCAAAATCCCAATTACCATTGCCAAGGGTTTTATTACTGATACCAAATTGCCAATTACCATTCCCTAAAGTTGTATTATTAATTCCTTCATCCCAATGCCAGTTACCATTACCAACGGTTGTATTATCCTGACCAAAGTTCCAATTACCATTACCGACAGTTTGATTCTTTTGGCCAAATTGCCAATTACCATTCCCTAAAGTTGAATTATCAGTTCCATCGTCCCAAGCCCAGTTCCCATTACCGATTACTGTGTTGTTACTACCGAACTTCCAATTACCATTACCAATTGTTGTATTGTTACGGCTAAAGTTCCAATTGCCATTACCAATGGTGGCACTTTCACTGCCATAAATTGAGTTGAAATTTCCAATAGTTGCGTTATTTACACCAAAATCTTTATTACTATTACCAACAGGCGTAATATTTCCATTAAAAGGCGATGTACCTAAGTTAAAAGGATTTCCACCACTATTTACAAATGGTTTATTACTACCATCAAAGAAGTTTTCACCGAGAATTCCCTTTAAGCGACCAAAAATTAACTGTTCAAATCGACTTCCACCATCGCTTGCAAACGGGTTAATTCCACCAGGTAGTGTGCTAGGGCTAGTAAAAGGATTACTCACACCTTCAGGTATATATTTCACAAAATCTGATATGTTTGCAAAAGGCGGCTGAGGCAGACTGCCATTATTGCCAGGAAAGGGATTACCTGAACCGAAGGGGTTAACAGCAGACTCTTCCATCAGCATTAATCTCCTATTTTGAATTCAAGTATTTTTTATAACAATAAAAAAATATTTTTAATCGTTTTTAATAAAGCAATATTTTGATTTATAATTAACAATATTTTTATCCAAATTAAGATATTTTTAGGTAATAAACAATGACTTCTTTTTTGCTAGGTACAACATTTTTTTCTTTTTGATTAATAAATTAATTCCAAAAACACCGTAGTTAAACATAAATAATCAAATATGGAATATTTGTGTTTAACTGCGGTTTTTTAGACAAATTTTATTTATTGCTTACTGCTACTAAGCAAATGGGAAGCCGCCACCACTAGTGAAGGGATTGCCACCTGTAAAAGGATTACCATTTGCGAATGGATTACCATTGCCACCTGCGAAAGGGTTGCTGCTACCATCCCCGAAAGGATTGCCATTTGCAAACGGATTACCGCTACCACCTGCGAAAGGATTACCAACACCACTGAAAGGATCTTGACCAACCTGATTGATAGGAGTCCAAGGATTGACACCGCCAGTCAAGGGACTACCAGGGGCATTTGGATTACCAAAGTTAGCAAAGGGATTGCCAGCATAGGGGCCTTCGTTTGGATTTGATGCGTTATCCCCATTACCAAAGGGGTTGCCTATACCAGCAGTAGCTTTGCCAAAAGCTTGAATTATATCTTCTTCCGTCACACCTGGAATCTCGAGTAAAACACCAAAGGGTGATTGACGAAGAAGTTCACCAAGATTACCAGTAGGTGGATTGTTATTACCAGCATCAACTGAGTCTGCCATGAAAAATTATCCTCCTATTTTTTGTAGTGAAAAAATTTATTGCTGTATGGGATTAAACAAGTACCCGTTTTTCATGAGGCTAGCTTTTGGGTGTGGGGTGTAAGTGTTTTGCTTACTTACACCCACCCCAGAGAAAGCCTGTACAAAGTCTACATACCCAACTAATTTCAACAATTAACTAAAGCAGGCTGAGGCCAACGTCCAACAACTTTGCCAATGATTGACATTTCTTGTGATAATCGATCAAACTTTTCTGGTGTTAGAGATTGTGGCCCATCAGATAAGGCTCTAGCTGGATTAGGATGAACTTCAATCATCAAAGCATCTGTACCAGCTGCGATCGCAGCAAAGGCCATCGAAGGTACGTATTCCGATTTACCTGTACCATGACTTGGGTCGATCATGATTGGCAAATGAGTGAGCGATCGCAACACTGGAATGACTGACAAATCTAAGGTATTGCGAGCATATTTACTATCAAAGGTTCTAATACCACGCTCACAAAGAATCACATTCGGATTTCCCGCAGCCAGGATATATTCTGCCGCCATCAACCACTCGTCAATTGTGCAAGACATCCCCCGTTTGAGTAGCACAGGTTTATCTTGCGCGCCTACTTTTTTCAACAGCGAGAAGTTTTGCATATTGCGCGCCCCTATTTGAATGACATCAGCCACTCTGGATAGTGCTGGTAAATCAGCCGCATCCATCAGTTCTGTGATGATCCCCAAACCTGTGGCTTCGCGCGCTGCTGCTAACAAATCCAACGCACTCTCTCCATACCCTTGGAAAGCATAGGGAGAAGTGCGGGGTTTGTAGGCTCCACCACGCAAAAACTTGGCTCCGGCTGTCTTTACCCGTTTAGCTGTCTCAACAATCATTTCCTCATTCTCAACAGAACAAGGGCCAGCTACCATTACTATCGGATGCTGTTCGCCAATATAAACATCTCCGTTGGGTGTAGGTACAACCTTGCGGGGGGACAAAATGGTCTAAAATGCTTATCTTACAAAGAATGTAGCAATTTGTGGTAAAAGAAAAAGAGCATCCATTCGCAACAAGCTCTAGTTAATGATAA
>NZ_JACJRU010000028.1 GCF_014697425.1 Nostoc sp. FACHB-110 | reverse complement strand
AGGTCTGTTGGGTATGATGTAGACATTGCTCTAGTAACCCTGTCGCATTTTTATCTACTGACACAATAGCGTTACTGGAGCTTTTTTAGACTTTCCAAACATCCTCTAAGATTTGTCCCTGAGCAATCAGTGGATAACTATAATAAGCATTCACCCCCAAAGACCGAATTAATGCTGTTTTAGGATCAGTTGATTGTTGGACGTTTTCTAAATAAATTGGTTGGCGAGATTGTACTGCTGTACCGCACACGGCTTGACCAAAATTTAACAACTCAAATTCTTTGGCGATGTCTGCGCTAAAGCCACTATAGGAAGCTAAACGCATCACCTGAGAGTTATCTTCTACTAGATAGTTAAAATAAATATCTAAACCTATTTGCTCGGCTAGTTTACAAAATAAAGTTTCTACTAGGGCCACAGGTTGCTGGCTAGATAGTAAAGCACTAGCTGTATTAAATAGTAACTGTAGCCTGTTATTACCTATCGACAAGGCTGTTTCTACTTGCTTGAGTTTAGTAACATCTTGAAATACCATCACACAGGTAGCGGGATACTCATGCATTGCTGGCAAGGTATCAGCAAATATTAATAAAGAATAAATGCCTTGACTAGTATGCCAGTCTATTTCTACACCATTTAAACGTTCGCCACGGGCAACTCTCACCCCTGGCATTTGCTCGTTAGGAATTTGCTGACCTGTGGCATCTGTGTAGTTGTAAACTGTGTGATATGCTTCGGCTGAGATACCTTGAGGAAATTCACCGCCAGCTAATTCGTTGGCTGCACGATTAGCAAATGTTACCCTTGCTGTACCAGGTTCAATAAATAATAACGGTCTGGGCATTAAATTTAATACATCTTCTAGCCATTTTTGTTGATTTTGTTGTAATTCTTCGGCTTGCTTGCGGCTAGTAATATCTAAGAATGCACCAATGCAACCTCTAGTTTTGCCTTCTTCATCAAATAACGGTGCAACGTATTGTAATAAGTTGATGACTTGGCCATTGTCACGCACAATATCAAGTTCGGAATCGATAATTTCTACACCGTGCGCTGTGGCGTACTGCATCGGCAATTCTTCTAGGGATAATTCTCGACCATCACGGTAGATTTTAAATGTTGTGGGTATTTCATCAGCAGGTGCGCTCAAAGAAGCATTCATACCTGGCGAAATACCTAGTTGGTTGGCAAAACAAGGGTTAATTTTAATCGTGCGACATTCAGGATCTTCTGCTATGCCAATTCCTATAGGAATCACATCCAAGAGAGTTTGCAATTCCACAACCCGCCTTTGTAAGTCTCGATTCAGTTGTAAGATTTTTTCTTGGGCTTTTTGCTGTTCTAATTGAGCTTGTTCACGATCGCTTAAATTAAGAATAAAGGCTACGGTTTCTTGACGTTTTTCTCCTAGCACCACAAAACCGACTAACACAGGAATACGACTGCCATCTTTGCGGACATATTCTTTTCTATAAGGCGTACAAGCACCTTTAGGATTAGCTGTCGCTTCGACAATTCCTTGCTCATCTAAATGTAGATACTCTGGGGGTGTGATTTGGTTCCACTTTAACTTTCCCGCTAGCAACTCTTCTCTGGTGTAACCAACCATTTCCAGATATTCATCATTTGCTTGGTAAATGTTGCCGTAAATATCAGCAAACAAAATGCCAATCACGTTAGAATCTACAAAACTTTTGAGTTTTTCTTCGTAAGCGCGCAGAGTTTTTTGAGTGCGTTCATTGTTGTAACAAAGACGCTCAACAATGACTGCACATCGCCAGACCAAAAAAGCAAAAACGACTATCAGAGTAATGGCAAAAATCGATATAGCAAAGGCTGTGTCGTAGTTGCCGGCTTGCTGACCTTGAATAATTAACCATCCTAACAATAAGGGTACTGCGATCGCTGCGATCAATAACCGACGTGCTAGTAAACCTCCATAGGTTTCACTCGTGACTACCTGCATTAATCCTTTGTCGGTACGCGCCCACAAAATTCCCACGCACAGCACTATAAATAATATGGCTGTGTGCAGTGCCATCGATGTGGTTGTCGGCCAAATACTGTAGAGAATTTGGACATTGTAGGCATAGCCAATTAATGCTTGTAAGGAAATGACAGCGACTATTAAAGTGGTTATTTGACTATACCAATAGCTGCGATCGCTTTGGGGATAGTTGAGAATTGCTAAAGCACTACCCAACAGCACAAAGTTAAATGCTGTATTTAACCCCATTCTGCCTGTATAAGGTGTTAATACAGCATTTGGCGCATCTCGAAATAGTAGCTCGTCAATGCCCAAGTTCCAACCACACAAGTATTGCATCAGCGTCAGCGAACTAATGAGTATTAGTCCGGCAATACTTACTCGCGCCACTCGAGAAGCAATCAAATTGTCTTCGGCTGTGGCTAATTCAGTATCTGGCTGGTTGTTGCTGCACGTTTGTGATAGCCACAATGAAATTCCCGCTAGCACAAAACACACGGCTGCATTGGCTTTCATGGATACTAAATTGGCGTAGCTACCACGCTTGAGGAATTCAATGTCGAGCAACCACCCAAGCAGTACACAACCACCAACTATCATAGCGATCGCACCTGCAATTTTTGTCACTATTGAATTCTGGTTATCTTGCATTTGCAAGCGGTTGCTGTTGCTCATTGAGTTTTTCTAACCGCATCAATAACTAGACTAACGTTGTTACGTTTTAGTGTTTATTACAGGTTTAGATTTTTTATTAGTTTTTTGGAATACTACTATCTATGGTTGAGTTTTACCTCTATCAATATGTAGATTTATGACTAATAAAATTTTAGTCAAAAAAATTCCGATGACCAAAATTTATCTAGGACTCATATTTTTAGGACTTACGCACAAAGATTATCTGTGCAGATTGGGTTAATGGGTGAAAGGGTATGGGGTGTAAGGATTTTGCATCAGTACACCCCTATACCCCTGAACCCTCGCCAAAACCCTTGATTTTTCGTCTTGATGCGTCAGTCCTATAATTAAGTATGGGTAAATCTCAGGCTGACTTTTTGACCAACATCAGAGAAATGTTGTTCGCCAACGCCCACAAGTTCGACAGTAATTTCCCGTTGAGGGGGTGTCCATTTACCTTCACGCTCACCAATTTCTATGATTGTCTGGTCAGTGTTTGTGAATACACTAATTTTTCTTAAAGAATAATTTTGCTGGATGTATGTAAATGTATGCCCATCATCTTCATAAAAAATGTATTCACCGTTACCAGGCCAGACCCGAAATCGCATTTCTGTTAATGGGAATTCGTCTAGATATTGCATCACTGGCTGCATGGGAATTACCGCACCACTACGCACATAAAGTGGCATTTTTTCTAATGGTGCATGAGCGAGAATCTGAGTTGGCCCTTGATACGATTCGCCACTCCACCAGTCAAACCAAGTACCTGCGGGTAAGTAGACGGCTCGATATTCTACACCAGGACGATAAACTGGTGCAGCCATGAGTGACGGCCCTAATAATACCTGATCATAAAGTGTATAAGTTTGGCTATCGTTGGGGAAATGATAGAGTAACGGTCTTAAAATCGGTGCGCCTGTGGTTGCCGCTTCCCAAAATAAAGTGTAAATGTATGGTAAAAGCTGGTAACGCAGATTAATATATTCTCTACAGATATTTTCAGTGCGATCGCCAAATACCCAAGGTTCATGACGGGCTGTAGACATAGCCGAATGTCCGCGCATCAATGGATACAGCATTCCTACCTGCATCCACCGAGCAAATAATTCTGCTGTGGCATTCCCGGCAAAGCCGCCGATATCACAACCGACAAACCCCACACCCGAAAGCCCCATATTACACAGCATCGGTAAAGATATTTCCAAATGTTCCCACAATGACTGATTATCACCCATCCACACTGAAGACCATCGTTGCACACCAGCGTAACCAGAACGCGTTAATACAAATGAGCGCTCTTTTCGATGTCGTTCCAACCCCTGATAACAAGCCTGCGCCATCATCAACCCATATAAATTATGCACCTCCCGATGAGTCGTAGATGATGCCGTCTCCCCCCCTGCATCTCCTTGCGGCGCATCCAAAGGAAACCAAATCTTCTCCCCAGCATCCCCAAAAGGACGATTATCAATGGCGGGTTCGTTCATATCGTTCCAAATACCAGCCACGCCAATATCAGTCAAGCTTTTTTGTAAATCTCCCCACCAATTTTGCACATCAGGGCGCAAAAAATCGGGAAACACGGCTTTTTCCGGCCACACATAACCGTGAAACAGCGTCCCGTCAGCTTGTCGCACAAAATAATCGTTTTCTAGACCTTGGTCAAAAACATGATAATTTGCCTCCGGTTCGTACTTCACGCCAGGATCGATAATTGTCACCGTTTTAAAGCCAGCTTGTGCCAAATCACCAATTAACTTTTTGGGGTCAGAAAAACGTTGGGGACTCCAAGTAAACACGCGATAACCGCGCATATAATCAATATCCAGGTGAATTACATCACAGGGAATGCGCCGTTGACGAAATTCTTGGGCTAATTCACGCACCACAATTTCTGACTCATAACTCCAGCGACATTGGTGATAGCCTAATGCCCATTTTGGTGGTAGAGGCATTCTTCCGGTTAATTGAGTGTAGGTACGCAGAATTTGAGCAGGTTGGGGGCCATAAATCATGTAATAATCCAACTCACCGCCGCGAGTTTCCATTTTCCACACACCAGGGTGTTCTGCACCGATATCGAATTGACTCCAAAATGTGGTGTTAAAAAATATGCCGTAGCCTACCTCTGGACGCAAGGCCATAAAAAATGGAATTGCTTGGTACATCTCATCACTGAGAGCATCATAATCTAGGGCATCAATTGTCCAGTTAGTTTTGACTTGGCTGAGTTTATCCAAAAAACCTGTGCGTTCACCAAAGCCATAAAAATGTTCGTTCGCTGCAATTTGTTTCCAACCTGCAACTGCACCTAAACGCCAACCAATACCGATATCTGCATCTTGGGCAAAAGGTCGCTCCGCTTTGTCAAAGCAAGTAAGATGAAAATTGTGCTTTTGGACGCACAGACGGATTTGCTCGGTTTTAATTTCTACAGTTGTGTCAGTTTCTTGGACTGCAAAAGGTACTTTTTCCCACTCTGCATCATCCACAGTTACCGCCCAAGGGCGACGGGGTAAAAATTCTGTGGTAGGTGAAAAACGTACACGAATTAAATTTGCTGCCAGAATACTAATAATTAAATGCGAATTTTCTGAAGACAAATCAATAGTGCTTTCATTTTGATTGATAGATTGCACTGCACCAATTGTTGTCCAAGGTTGGTTGGTGGTGGGTAATTTTCCAAAGTATTGCGGCATGATGAGTGTTTTAATTTATGAATTAGGTCGATGCAATTAAAGATAACTAGTGAGAGGATGTCTAAGAATTATTAAATATTTTGCCACTAGAATGTTTGTAATCATGCGATCTCCTAACCATTTTTCATCGGCTGAGGCTGGTGTTTCTTCTACTGCTACATCTTTCAATTACTTCAAAGTTACTGTTATATTAAAAAGATGACACAATTTGTGCCGAAAATAATTTCGCCAATTAACTGAAAACCCAAAATAGATCCTGCTGCTGCCCTAGTGGCGATCGCATCCCCATTAGAGTAGATTTTGTATCTCTATCATGTTACAGATACAAGTTTTCAGAGCCGAGGTTTATGATGATATAAAGGTGAGAGTTAGTAGAGTGTAAAATAACTTTACATTCTGCATAGGTTTGAAGACAAACTAAGGATAAGAAAGAAAAGGAAAACCAAGAATAGATCATTTCTTTTTCTTTCTTCCTTTTGTATTGAAGCAGATAAAGATTTGTTGAGATATTATTTGGCAACAAGCAAGCTTTTGTCTACAAGTAGGAAATAAAAATCAACTTAACTATAGCAATCCGATTTAATTTCTGAACTTACTTATGAAGGTAGGGAACAGGAAATAGAAACTATATTGAGTTTTGTTCAGCAATCAAATACGAGTCCTATATTTTATTTAAGTTTAAGATAGGTAAAATGTTTTTTCCTCTTACTTGAGATAATGGAGTCTCATATATAGGACTTATATTTGATCTATGAAAAAAATCACTCCACCCGGATTAATCTTCTTTCCTATTCCCTACTCTCTAACTACACCACTATATTCAGAAATCAAACCGGATTCCTATATATTAGCCTGACGTAGTGCGTCATAGCGTGGCTGTGACTTAGTTAGCTGCTGACTGATGCATTGTTAGGCATCTTTTGTTGATTTATTCAGAATATTTTTATAATGTAGAAATTTTGTTTTGTATTTGATAGTGGGGGGTGGCGAAGGGAACCTACACTCGGATAAAGTTGTCGCTACCTACTGAACAACTCGGACAAAAAAAGCGCAGAATTTTAGCATAATTATTTATGTTTGTTGCAAAAAATTATGCTAAGAGGCTGCATAAAATCACACAGAACAAATTTCAGCAACCAAAGTCCTATATACTAGACATGACTTTGATAAGTTTAAATTTTTCGTTAGCTATGATACAAAGACTATTAATCTTTAAATGAAATACTAGTGCATCTAAAGCTTTTTAGTGAGATTGTGTAAAAAATACATCCCGGATCATCAGAAAATCAACTTCAAGTGGTGTAAAAACAACAGAGGGGAGTGGAAAACATGGATTTACGTGGTGATGCCTTGCAAATCCTCAAAGAAACTAGTCGAACTTTTTATATACCAATCAGTATTTTACCGTCAGGATTGCAAGAAGCCGTCGCATCAGCATACCTGTGTATGCGTGCCATTGATGAGATTGAAGATCATCCAGAACTGGATAACTCTACAAAGGCAAAACTGTTAAATACGATTAGCCTCACATTGCAGAGTGGCGTAGATGGCTTTGCGGTGGATGCTTTTTCCGCAGGGTTTAGCGACCATGAACACATCTTAGCAGAAGTAACTTTGAGAGTGAGAGAATGGTCTTTGTTAGCCCCGGAGACTATTGCACCACGGATTTGGGATGCAACTGCCGCAATGGCTGATAGGATGGCGTATTGGGCAGAAAAAAATTGGAAGATTAATAATGAAGCCGATTTAGATCGCTATACTTTTGGCGTTGCAGGTGCAGTTGGTTTGTTACTATCTGATTTATGGACTTGGTACGATGGCACACAAACCAACCGAACTTTAGCAATTGGTTTTGGCCGTGGCTTGCAGGCTGTCAACATCTTGCGTAACCATGTTGAAGACAGAGGACGTGGTGTAGACTTCTTCCCGGAAGGTTGGACAACGAAAAAAATGCAAGAGTATGCGCTGCGTAATTTAGCTTTGGCAGATGCTTATACTCAAGCTTTACCAGATGGACCTGCTTTAAACTTTTGCCAAATCCCCTTAGCATTAGCACATGGTACGATTGATGCTCTAGCTAATGGTAAAGAAAAACTCAGCCGTAGCGATGTTATTGCCCTACTTGAGCAATTGAATGCAGTGAATGTCAAAGCCAGTTAAATAACTTTACTTTGATAGGTACTATTGATTAAATAAGTTCAAGTTTAATAGGGCTGATTTTAGATAGTGGTGTATTTTGGTTGTTATTCCAAATTTTTAACTACATCGTAAATCTAAAAAAGCAATTAACTAAAAGTACAGATGTGAAGTTATCACGTCTGTACTTCAGCAAAACCCAAAATTAAGTAGACCAAATCAATTACAGCAGCATTGCCGATGAGTCTAAATTTATAGTTAATAAATCATCATCAAAAATATACTGCTGTAAATTAAACACTGAGATTAGGTAACTATCTGACTTAGATATTAAGGAGAGATATCGGTGAAGAAAACCTTATTTCTTAGTCCTCCTTCTTTTGATGGGTTTGATGGCGGTGCAGGTTCTCGCTACCAAGCCAAGCGGGAAATTACATCATTTTGGTATCCAACATGGTTGGCGCAACCAGCAGCACTGGTTCCTGGTAGCAAGTTGGTAGATGCGCCACCACACGGGCAAACTGTGGATGATGTGCTGGACATAGCTCAAGATTACGAGTTAATTGTGATGCACACAAGCACGCCATCATTAGCTAACGATGTCAAGTGTGCGGAAGCAATTAAAGCCAAAAATCCAGGTGTGGAAATTGGTTTTGTCGGCGCTCATGTGGCAGTTTTACCAGAGGAGACTTTACGGGATCATCCAATTATTGACTTTGTATGTCGCAATGAATTTGACTATACCTGTAAAGAATTAGCCGAAGGTAAACCTTGGTCAGATATTAAAGGATTGAGTTACCGCGATCGCTTCGGTAAAATTCATCATAATGCAGAGCGTGAGTTAATTCATGACTGGGATGCAATGCCCAGCGTTCTACCAGTTTATGCCCGTGACTTAGATATTACGAAATATTTCATCGGTTATTTACAACATCCATATATTTCTTTTTACACAGGGCGCGGCTGTCCGGCTAAATGTACTTTTTGTCTGTGGCCACAAACTATTGGTGGTCATCTTTATCGCCACAAAAGCCCGGAAGTTGTGGGACGAGAAATGGCCGAAGCTAAAGCAATTTTTGGCGACAAAGTGCGCGAGTATATGTTTGATGATGACACATTTACCATCGATAAACATCGGGCGATCGCCATTAGCGAACACATGAAACGCCTCAAGTTAACTTGGAGTTGCAACGCCCGCGCTAACCTAGATTACGATACCCTCAAACAACTGCGCGACAATGGTTTACGCTTACTCTTAGTTGGTTTTGAATCAGGTAATCAAGAAATTCTCAACCGCATTAAAAAAGGCATCAAATTAGAAGTGGCGCGGGAATTCATGAAAAACTGCCACAAATTGGGAATTACCGTCCACGGTACATTTATTATTGGGCTACCAATTGAAACCCAAGCAACCGTAGAAGAAACTATCCGCTTTGCTTGCGAACTTAGCCCCCACACAATTCAAGTTTCTATCGCCGCACCTTACCCAGGCACAGAACTTTATGAACAAGCCAAAGCCAACAACTGGTTTACCAACCAATCTTTAGTCGCAAACTCTGGTATTCAAACCTCCACACTACAATATCCCACCCTTTCCAGTGCCGAAATTGAAGATGCAGTTGAACAAATGTATCGCAAATTCTACTTCCGCCCCAAAGCTATCATCCCCATTGTCCGGGAAATGCTGACTGACCGTCAAATGCTAGTACGTCGCTTGCGTGAGGGTGGGGAGTTCTTCGCCTACCTCAAAGAACGCCGGACGCAAGCAATTGCCCATGCCCAGTCTAGTTAACAGACTAGAGGGGCTAGAAAAACTCCGCGTACCTCTGCGTTTACCTCAGCGATACTTTGCGTTTCAACTCCACCCTTCATGAACCCTCCAGAAAACCTCCACTCACCTCGTCGTTTCGCCATTATTAACGGTGATGACTTTGGCTTTTCTCGCGGTGTAAATCAAGCAATTATTAAGGCGCATAAACAAGGCATACTCACCAGCACCAGCTTAATGGTAACTGGTGAGGCTGCCGAAGAAGCGATCGCACTCGCCCAACAACACCCCGACTTAGCCGTTGGCTTACATTTAGTTTTGGTTTGTGGTCATTCTGTCTTACCGCCAGAACAAATTCCTCATTTAGTTGACGCACAAGGTAACTTCCCCAACAGTTCAGTTTTAGCTGGGTTGCGTTATCAATTTCAAAGTGCCGCCCGGGCAGAACTGCGGCAAGAAATTCGCGCCCAGTTAAGCAAGTTTCAAGCTTCTGGGTTGCCCCTTTCTCATGTAGATGGACATTTACACCTGCATGTTCATCCGGTGGTGTTGCAAATTTTAGTGGAATTAGCACCAGAGTTTGGTATCCGTTTCATCCGGCTACCCTCAGAAGAACTGGGGAAAACTCTCAAACTCAACCGTCAAGCCTTACTAACTAAATTAATTTGGTCAGGTGTGTTTGCCCAACTACGCCGTTATGGGGAAACTTTGCTTACATCTCACGGTATTAATTTTAGTGATAAAGTCTACGGGTTGTTGCAAACTGGCAATGTCACAGAAAAATACTTGCTGGGACTCATACCACAAATTGGCTCAAACTTGATAGAAATTTATTGCCATCCCGCCCAAGTGCAGGCGGGAGAAGCACTTAATGGCCCGCCTGCATCAGGTACAACAGAACTCGCCGCCCTGTTGAGCCACAAAGTACGTAAACTATTGATTGCCAATAATTTTGAGTTGACTAACTATCAAAAATTGGCAGCTTTAGGACACAGTGAGAGCATATTTTTTTAAATCTGTCAACGAACAGACTTCTAAAGCTCTGGCATGAGTAGATTCTAACACTACAGGCGGTGCTACACCTGCTTCTAGAGCTTCTTGCCAACGCGCCGCACACAAACACCAGCGATCGCCAGGCCGTAACCCAGGAAAATTATATTGTGGTATTGCTGTACTTAGGTCGTTACCTTGAGATTTAGTAAACTCCAAAAATTCGGCTGTGACTTGGGCGCAGACAACATGCATTCCCACATCTTGACCACCTGTACTACAAAAACCATCACGGTAAAATCCAGTCATTGGTGAAGTACAGCAAAGTTGCAAATCTGTGCCTAGAACATTTTTAGCTTCTGCCATCTTTAATACCCTCAATTTTGCCGTAGTCTAGTTTAATGATGCGGTCTGCTAGATGAAAATAGCGATCGTCATGGCTAATTACTAACACTGTTTTACCTTGATAGCGCAATTGTGGTAATAATTGGGTATAAAATAACTCCTTAAAATAGGGGTCTTGATCAGCCGCCCACTCATCAAATAAATAAATTGGTCGGTCTTCTAAATAGGCTGTTAATAAAGCTAGTCGCTTACGTTGCCCTTGAGAAAGGGCAGTAGTGGAAAGTTTACCATTGTGAATTTTAACTTTGCGGTCTAACTGGAGTTGCTTTAAATATTTTTGGGCTAAATTATCTAAATTGCTACTACTTAATCCTAAAAGTTCATCAAATAAGTAAAAATCCGAAAAGACTACCGCAAAATGTTGGCGATACCATTCTCGATTTTGGTCGGTAATTAATTCGCCATCAAAAACAATTTCTCCATTTTCAGGAATATATAGCCCGGTCATTAATTTTGCTAAGGTAGATTTGCCGCTACCATTGCCGCCCACAATGAATACTAATTCTTGCGGATAAAGTGTCAAATGGATGGGGCCAAGAATGAAGCCTTGTTCTTCTTGTTCTCTGTAATAACTATGAGTTATCCCGTGAAACTCTAAGGTATGCCAGACCATTTTTAATGGCTGTGGTATAGTCGCAACTTCCGCACGACTAGCCAAAGATAAACCCAAAGATTCGATTTTTTGTAAGGCAACATTGGCTTTACTCATTTGTGGTAAATTATTAATGATGTTATCCATAGGCAACATCAAATAAGTAAAGGTAAGAACATAGCCAGAGAGAGTTTGAGGATTAATAGTGATTAATTTGGGCAGGGCAAATAGTAAAAAGCCAATGGCAAAGAAAAATAGCAGTCTTCCCCAACTAGTTGTAGCAGCAAAAAAATTTAAACCACTCACATTGTGCCGCCGAAATTTGATTGCCGTTGATTGCAAATTGGTTTCTAAGAAGTCCTGACGGCGTTGATAATTAAGTTTGAGTTCTTTAACGCCCTGAGTCAGGGTTTGAAAATCTCTAAATAATAAATCTTGGTCATCACGGGCTAGGGCGAGTAATTTTCCACCTCGCTCAATCAGCCATTGACAACTACCGACTCCAACTACAATTAAACCACAAAGAATTAGTAATACCTGCCAAGATAACCAGGTAATATATCCCAAACACCCCAAAACAATCGCCAAATCAATACAAAGAAAAGGAATGACATACACAGCATTCGCCACTGCTTGTACATCTTCTGTTAAAATTGCTAGTAGTTTGGGATTACCTAGCTGTTCTAAATGGCTGAGTTCAGAAGTAAGAATTTGCCGACTCAAGCGCATTCGTAATTGCAAAACTGCATCTTGAGACAGGCGAATCAACATTATTTGCGAAATAATGCTAGTAATTAAAGCAACAATTACTAAGCCTAAAAAACCCCAAGCTATGTTTGCTAAAGCTGGGTGAGTGATGTCAGTACCCGCACTACTAATTAACGCGATTAGTCCCGCACTACTACCGCCACTTAAAAATCCCGTGACAATTGCAATTGCCACCATCTTCCAGGAAGAACGTAGCAGAAAGTAAATCAGATTCATAACAATTTTTTAACAACTAATTAAGTTTTCTTTCCTAGAGATAGCTGAAATATTTAATAATAAATTTATTCCCCACTCCCTCAAGTCAGACACTTATCTTACCAAAGTCATAACTTCGACATCTCAAAGTCATAGTTTTTTCATAAAAAAAATCTAAATTCTTATAGAGATAAAACAAAAAAGCCTTATATATTATTAGTATAAAAAGTTATATTTTTTACGGCTCTGGTTTAGCAAATTAACTTGACAAAAATACTTAATTAGTCTCCTAAAAACAGTACAGCTACTAGCCAGGCTGAATGAAATTGGCAGAGGCAGATTGTTTTTGGGATGGAGAACCATGCTTGCTTCAACTGAGGATAAATATGCTCGTGCTGCTGTGGTGCTTGTGCTTGTCAGCTGTTGTATTCTACTGTTATGGAATTTATGCCGCGATCGCTTTTTTACGCCAGCCCCAAATACATAATCTTGAGTTTCATCCACCTGTAACTATTTTAAAGCCATTGTGTGGGCTAGATAGCGATGCTTACGAAAATCTTGTTTCATTTTGCCAGCAAGATTACCCCCATTTTCAGATCATTTTTGCTGTACGCGATCGCCAAGATCCCATTATCAAAATTGTGGAAACAATTATTCAAGAATTTCCCAACTTAGATATTAATCTAGTAGTGAGCGATCGCCTCATTGGAGCAAATCTTAAAGTCAGCAATTTAGCCAACGCCTTCACTCAAGCTAAACACGAAATTTTAGTCATTGCTGATAGTGACATTCGTGTTAAATCAGATTATTTATCAACAGTTATTCAACCATTGCAAGATGAGACTGTGGGAGTTGTCACTTGTTTATATCGTTCCTTAGTTCAAGGATGGGTAACAACCTTAGAAGCAATTTGGACAGCCACAGATTTTCATCCAGGCGTGCTAGTTAGTAATCAAATAGAAGGGATTAAATTTGCCTTTGGTTCCACAATTGTCATTCGTAAATTAGTATTAGAAAAAATTGGTGGATTTGAAGCGATCGCCGATTATTTAGCAGATGATTTTCAACTAGGTAATTTCCCAGTTAAAGCAGGCTACAAAGTTATCTTATCTAATTATGTAGTTGAACATGTATTAGGCGACAGCACTATTGTCAATTCTTTACAACGCCAGATTCGCTGGGCGCGGGGTATTAGAGTTTCTCGCCCTTGGGGTTATCTAGGGCTAATTTTTACCTACGGTACAGTTACTAGCTTATTATTTTTAATAGTTACACAAGGTTCAACACTAGCTTGGATTAACCTAGCCATAGTTTGGACAATGCGGTTAGCTATGGGTTGGGTAGTTGGGGCAATTTTACTTCAGGACATAGTGACCAAAAAATATTTTTGGCTGATGCCGTTGTGGGATTTATTGCACTTTATGATGTGGTGTTGTGGCTTTGTTGGGGGAACAATTGAGTGGCACGGACACAAACTAAAATTAACTAAAGAAGGTAAATTAGTAGCTTTAAAACCAGATGCGCCGACAGTATTTTTTACGCCAGTAGAAGAAATACAAAATTAAAGCAATGATTAATCATTTATGAAAAAATACTACAGGTCGGCGTAAATAAACAGACTATCTATAAGAATCCGATTTGATTTCTGAAAAAATCTCAGTATGTGTAGGGTGTGTTAGGCGTAAGCCGTAACGTACCGAAAACTTTGCGGTAGATACGTTACGCTGTCGCTAACACATCCTACGTACATTTCAGAAATCAAATAAGCTAATCTTCATTTAAATTGCACTGTTTATGGTAATCAAAGCTGCAAACCCTCTCCCCTGCCCCCTGCCCCCTGCGATCTTAATTGGCTTTCTTAGATGCTTAACAGCTTATTAGTCCTATAAAACTAGTTCCAGTCCTGCTCTTCTTTTTTGCCACGACTTTTGTAAATTCCACCTACGTCATGAATTTGCTGGGTTTTGGCAAACAGTTCGGCTTCTGTTAAACCCCATTTTTGCATAACCTGATCTAAGGCTTGTTTGATGTCTCGCGCTCCTGGGAAGCCTTGATAGCGAATACGCAAACGAGCGAGTTCTGCCAAGTTATGGTCTGTTGGCTCTTGAGCGAGTAAAATATTAATAAGGGGAAAATCGCGGTTGTAAAGCGGATGTTGTTGTTCTTTACTTCCGTGCTGTTCTGCCATAGTTTATACCTTTAGTCGGATTATTAATTCATTCTGAGTCTAGAGTTGGGAATCTTCTCACGGCCTGATAATAAAAGATGAGGGCAAACCCACCTTAACTCTTACGGCTCTCACCACTGTCAGTCACTATTAAATATAGATACATTGTCTTTAAGAAAATACAAAAAAGTTTTATTGAGGGTGAACATTTACTCACCCCCAAGTCCAAGCAGCAAGGGAGCAAGAACCCGCTATGTTTGAACACTTCACTTCCGAAGCCATTAAGGTAATTATGCTAGCTCAGGAGGAAGCACGTCGCCTGGGACACAACTTCGTAGGAACTGAACAAATTCTCCTGGGTTTAATCGGAGAAGGAACGGGAGTTGCTGCCAAAGTGCTGAGTGAGTTGGGCGTTACCCTCAAAGAAGCACGTCGGGAAGTCGAAAAAATTATTGGTAGAGGTTCTGGTTTTGTACCACCAGAAATTCCTTTTACTCCTAAAGTAAAAAACCTCTTCGAGCAATCGTTTAAAGAAGCTCATAGTTTAGGACATAACTACATCAACACTGAACACTTACTTTTGGGATTGACTGAAGCTGGCGAAGGTGTCGCCGCGAAAGTGTTGCAAAATTTAGGTGTTGACCTCAGACTGATTCGGACTGCTGTTTTACGTCGTTTAGGTGAAGATGCTAATGTAGGTGCGGTAGCTGGTAATAGTCCACGGCGCAACCAACAAGCACTTACTTTAGAAGAATTCGGCAGAAATCTCAGCAAGTTAGCGCAAGAAGGTAAGTTAGACCCTGTAGTTGGTCGGGAAAAAGAAATTGAGCGTGCTATTCAAATTCTGGGTCGCCGGACAAAAAATAATCCTGTGTTGATTGGCGAACCAGGAGTTGGGAAAACTGCGATCGCAGAAGGTCTAGCACAACGTATTGTTAACCAAGATGTTCCAGAACTGTTGTTAAATAAACAAGTCATCAGCTTAGATATGGGCTTGTTAGTTGCTGGAACACGCTTCCGGGGTGATTTTGAAGAACGCCTGAAAAAAATCATGGACGAAATCCGCTCAGTCGGTAATATCGTCCTGGTAATTGATGAAATTCATACTCTTGTGGGTGCTGGCGGTACAGAAGGCGGCTTAGATGCAGCCAATATCCTCAAACCAGCCTTAGCACGGGGTGAACTTCAGTGCATTGGTGCAACAACTCTGGATGAGTACCGCAAGCACATCGAACGTGATGCGGCTTTAGAAAGACGTTTCCAACCAATTTTGGTGGGTGAACCGTCAGTTGAAGAAACTATTCAAATTCTCTATGGCTTGCGTGGTGCTTATGAACAGCATCACAAAGTAGAAATTTCGGATGCGGCTGTGTTAGCGGCGGCTCAATTATCAGATCGTTATATTAGCGATCGCTTTTTACCAGATAAAGCCATAGACTTAATTGACGAAGCTGGTTCTCGCGTCCGTCTGCGGAATTCTCAAAGTTCTGCGAATAAAGAACTCAAGCGTGAATTAGTTAGCGTGACTAAAGCTAAACATGAAGCCGTCAGACTTCAAGACTTTGACAAAGCAGGTGAACTGCGCGACAAAGAACTAGAACTGGAAGCGCAAATTAACCAAGAGCAAAGTATTGCTACTCCAGTGGTTGACGAAGAAGACATTGCTCAAATCGTCGCTTCTTGGACTGGTGTACCAGTTAACAAACTGACGGAATCTGAGTCAGAGTTGCTGTTGCACTTAGAAGATACGCTGCATCAACGTTTAATTGGTCAAGAACAAGCGGTTACTTCTGTATCCCGCGCTATTCGTCGCGCCAGAGTTGGGTTAAAAAATCCCAACCGTCCAATTGCTAGCTTTATCTTCTCTGGCCCCACAGGAGTTGGTAAAACAGAATTAGCTAAAGCATTAGCAGCTTACTTCTTTGGTTCAGAAGAATCCATGATTCGGTTAGATATGTCTGAATTCATGGAAAGCCATACTGTATCTAAGTTGATTGGTTCGCCTCCTGGTTATGTCGGCTACGACGAAGGCGGACAACTCACAGAAGCAGTGCGCCGCAAACCATACACTGTGTTGCTATTTGACGAAATTGAAAAAGCGCACCCAGATGTGTTCAATATGCTGCTGCAAATCTTAGATGATGGTCAGCTGACTGATGCTAAAGGTCGCAGAGTTGATTTCAAGAATACCTTGATTATTTTGACTTCTAACATTGGTTCTAAGGTAATTGAAAAAGGTGGTGGTAGTTTAGGTTTTGAATTTGATAATCAAGCTGAAGCTAGTTATCACCGCATCCGCAATTTAGTTAACGAAGAACTAAAAGCTTACTTCCGTCCTGAATTCCTCAACCGGGTTGATGAAATTATCGTCTTCACTCAACTTACCAGAGATGAAGTCAAGGAAATTTCTGAGATTATGCTGCGTGAGGTAGCTAATCGCTTGACGGAAAAAGGTATCATTTTGCAAGTCACTGAAGCATTTAAAGATTTGGTGGTACGGGAAGGTTATAACCCCAGCTATGGTGCAAGACCTTTACGCCGAGCAATTATGCGCTTGTTAGAAGATTCTCTGGCTGAAGCGTTGTTATCTGGTGAAATTGGCAATGGTGATACGGCTATTGTTGATGTAGATGATGATGGTCAAGTGAGAATTCGCAAGTCAGATACACGAGAGTTGCTTTTAGCTAATGCGCGTTAATCTTTAGTTTTAAATGTGAATTAATCCCTTGGCTGTTTTAGCCAGGGGATTTTTTTGTCCTCACGCAAAGGCGCAGACTTCGGCTTCGCTCAGTAACCAGAGGCGCAAAGAATTACATCGTGGAGGTTTGGACTTGAGCGAAGTTAACTATGTATGGTTCTTCTAATGATTGTTGGGTACTGGCTTTGATGGCTTCTAAATAATGGCGTAACACCAATAATTGTTGGGAGTTGGGGCGGTAGGTAAGATTGCCTTGCTTTTCAAAGAGGGGTGTAGATGCGATCGCCTGGTAATCTATATTGTCATGGGAATGTTGTGTTAACCATGTAGACTCAGGTGGTGAAGGTATTAAGCCAGGTGGTAATTCACCTTCTAAGAAGGCTAATAACCTTTGCTGGCAAATACTGGTATTAATTCCTCGTTCCTCGAATAACTGTAGCACTTCGTGAAATGATAAGGTACGCTCTGGTAAAAGTCGCAGTAATTCGGTAAACAAGAAATAATCAGTGTACTGCTGCCTTGGTTCTTCTAAAATTTGGGAATGCAGGGGTAACATTGCCAAGCCGAATGCTACTCGGCTGCAATTGGGTGCGCCATTGTCACCGAGATATGCGTCTTGAATAATTTTGGCGTTGGGGAGTTTTTGTCGTAGCCAATGGTGGACAACTCCTAATGATGCAACTCCACCAGTAAGGACTGCTTGATTAATTGCTTCTGTGGGAATACCCCGCGCCACTAGTAATTTGTTGAGTTCGCGGTTGAGTCGGCGCACAAAGGGAATGAATACTTGGCTTTCTAAGTCTCGCCGTTGCAGTATCCATTGTTGGTCTGCCAAAGCTAGAGTAAAAGTATCTTGATGTTGCAAAATTAACTTCAAGGCTAGGGCTGCTTCTAAAAGAGCTTGTCCTAAGAGAGAACTTTCCAGGTGCTGCTGCAAACGAATTCGCACACCTAAATCTGGTTCTCCGGCTCTGGGTAAGTCCAAATTTTCTAAGCCTAAACTTTGCCACTGCATTTTGTTAACTTCCGGAAAAGCAGGTTGCCAATGCCAAGGGTTACTAGGATTATTTGAACTATCTTCTGGGTTTTTTGTACGTGTTTGTCGGTATTTAGGCGGAATTAATAATTGGCAAATAATATCTTGTTCAATACCTTTACTGGCGTAGGCAAAACTATGCAGCATAAAGTCATGATGTGCCAAGTGCAACAGATTTTCGGGGATATCCACTAAGGACATCTCTGTGGCAGTTGCGCCAATATTCATGACCAAAGTGTTGCCTAATAGAGGTTCGGTGGTTTTAACTGGTTGCAAACCGTCGCGATCGCTCACTTGAATGATGTTGCCGTGAGTTTTATCGAATAAACTAATTAAACTGGCGATCGCTTCTTCGATAAAAAATACTTGCTGGGGATGTTGGATAATTTTGCTTGTTAATAAAGCTTCCCGGACGTTAAAGCGATATTGTTCTGACCAGCTAGAGGGGGAAGTACAAATTACACCAGCAATTTTATTAATAATTGTGTGGAAAGTTGCTCGCTCAATTCCCACTGCGGTAGCAACTAAACCTTGAGTTGTGCTATGCCGATCTGATTTTATCGTTAAAAGTAGCTTAGAGAGCGATCGCACTACCCAAATTAATGGCCCTGCTGACAGTTCATTAAATTGCAGCACAGGTTCCCATTTTTTTTGTTCACTTTTGTAGGGAATGGCTACCTGTAAATAGGGTTTTAACTGTGCCGAACATTGACTACTTTTTTGCGGCGAATTTGCAGAAGTCGTGGGTAAATAAACTTCCGCAGGTAAGCGAAATGACTGTTGAAAAGAAGTCACTCCCGGAATATTTTCGGCTGACCAATATATGGGATAGACAACTAAATTGGAACGATTTAATAAAGCCGCAGAAATCCCAGTTGTGCCTAAATCAATTCCCAAATACCAAACGGAATTATGCACATCGACTGGAACTTCTACTAAATTTTCTGAACCAGAGCCAGTGTTTGTAACTTCCTTTTTTTTTTCGTTAGTGGGGCTAAAGTTTAAATCAACATCAGTTTGTGGTGATGATATTGGTGCAACTGGTGGTATTGCTGGACGAGAAAAAGCTACATTGGGCGCGTGGTCAATTGTTTGAGGATGCGGAACAGTTAAATTTTGCGGTTCTTGGCTATCTTCTAAATTGTATAAATCAGGGTCAAGTGGTGGCTGATAGTTGAGCAACTCATCAAAATTGGCTAAATCTTGATTTAATTGCTGCAACTGTTCTTCATTTAAAGAAATATTTGGCACATCGGCTGACTGAATTATTTCCGACGAGAGCAAATTTTCTTGAGGCAAAGCGGGGATATAAGTATCCTTGGCAGACTCTGGTACTTCAGTCACAATTTTGCTTGAGTCATCAGTCGTAGTTAATACTTCTGAGGGAGACAAACCAGGCCATAATTGCTCTTCACTACTTACCTGTGCAAAAAGCTCACTGAGGGAAGCAATTGTATCATCATGAGATGGTTGTACTGAGATATCGTTTGTCTGATAACGAGAATAACTCAAGGTAGTGGCTGGTTCTACAGACTCTTCCTCAAAAAACAATTCTTGTTGAAAATCTGACGATAAATCTGAAAACTGGGCAGAATTACTAGATGTTTGCTGTGGCTGAAGGTTGCCGATTTCTAATAAACCTGCATCAGATTGAGTGAAAATAGAATCTGGTAATCCTCCAGTATCTACTTGAGGTATGGGTTCGTTAGTTGATAATTCTTCTGGGTTGGCTGGTGTTAATAGCTGACTATCTTGCGGAGTGGAGTGGAGGTCATCAGTGCTATCAATTGGGGGTGAAGTTTCTGGTTGTTCTTCTACAAAATGGAGAGCAGAAGAACTATCACTGAAATTGAAAGAGGGAAAATCTTGTGTTGGTTCTTTGGGGGTAACATCAGCATTCGGTTCTGCCACAGGAGTGATGCTGAATAAACTGGCGTAAAGTTGATCTACCTCATCAGTTAATTCTGAATTTTGCAGGAATTCTAAAGGTGGGGGTAGAGACTCATTTAAGTTACTAGCAACTAACGATTCACTGTTTTGTAACAATGATGGAGATGGTGAATGCTCTACATTTTCCCAGTCGCCAACACCTAAACCCAAATCTGCAAATTCTAATTCAATTGGGGTAGCAGCAATATTACTTTGTTGGGGGAGATTACCAGTTAGCTCGAATAGTACTGCATCAAGGTCAGTTGTCGCTAATTCCTCTGCTGAATTAACTACAGGTGCAAATTCTACTTCTGACTGTGGCGTTTCTATTGATGGTTTAACTACCTCAGCAGTTTTATTTACTGGTTTGGTCGATTCTAGAGTAGCAGGATCATCTTTGGTTGGGAATGGCGATCGCCGTCCTGTTTCTTTGACTCCAGCAACATCAGACTGAATACTAGCCGTTTGTTGTTGTAAATGCTGGGTCAAATTGTTCAGCAAGCTCACCATCAACTGTTCACCTTGCAATCCCGTACTGTGCATTTTTGCCAGTGCTTGAGACAAGGATTCGTGATAAGTATTAATATTGCGTTGTAGTGCCTCAAAGACAAAATTCACCGTGCCATCAAGAGACAGCAAACGCTGATCTAATTCTCTCGTAAACTGATTTAAACGTTCTACCTGTGATGATTCTAATAAAGGTGGTGTGGCAGCAGATGTGATTTCTGGGCTACTGTAATGAACTGTACTGCTAGCAGCAACACCAGGCGTAATTTCTTGAATATGTGGGGTGACAGTGGGGACAAGACGACTCATTAAAACTTGCAGAAATTCACCAATAATCTGTTCTTGATTGGCCAACTGCTGACTTATGGAGTAATTTTGCAGTCGCTTCTGCTCCAACTGCCTAATTTCCTGCATCAGGGTTGAGCGTTCTTGCAATAATGCGGTTAATTCTGCCTGTAGTGGCTGGATGAGGATCGCTAGTTCACTTTTGAGTTGGTTGCCAATACCCTCATTGTCTATCTGTTTGGCTGGGTTTTGGGGCGCAGCAGACTGATTATTAACCTGTTCTGCGTATTTCGCCAATAAAGGAGATGTTGGGATTTGTCCAGTCGGCTGAGGAATAGGACTCTGTGACTCCTCAGTTTCTCTTAACTTCAGGAGTAAATTGCGAACTCTTTCTAAAACTTCTCTAGCTTCTGGCACTGGGCCAGACAGCAGCTTGGGCAGTCGCTTACCATTAGTTAGTAAGTTATCAATGTCTGCGATCAGTTTTTGAATTTCATCAGCGCGGGAAGTCACTTTGAGTTACCTTAGCTAGAACTGGATTTTAACTTGTGTGAGAAATTTACGCTTATCAAAATTAACCGAATCAACTGCCGTTCAGATGCCTGATGGCAATTTTATGATGACTAGGCATCTTGGTAATTAGCGCGATCGCTAATTGAAGTACAAGGATACAAGAAATATTCCGTAGTTGTCAGCCAAGGCGGTTGACTAGGTACTTTGCCCCTCACCATACTGGCGATGTTACAGCCTCTGGGACTTCTCGAGCAAAAACATCAAAAAATGCAACAAATATGCACAATTTTCCGGTCAGGTTACAAGCATACGTAGGTACAAGTATATAATTGTTTACAACTTGCCCAACCTCGTCGCCCTTACCCAAGCCTGAACAGACAATTTTGGTACATTAGTCCTAATAAAGCTTAGTCTGACTCAACATATTGTCAAAAACACCACATCTACAAGGCAAATTCCCTCCACTGGATATCCACACGCGCTCATTAATCTAACTAACGAGCTGATGAATGGCAAGTCAGCAACCCAAATAACGAGTTCTGCTTGATCGTGGTTGGCGATCGCATCATACACTTATATCTGACACCCACCGTGATGGAGACAGTTTTTGATTACCATCTTGACTGTCAGAAATTTTGCGTTAGCAAAAATTAACTACTTTGAGTATCATTAATGTTGTTTACCTGTATTTTACTAAGTAAATATTTTGGCAATACTGCTAGGCTCTGCAAAATGATTGCAGAGAAACTTAATTACTCATTGCACTAGTTTTGCTGTATTTAAATTTCGTCAGTCAAGACTGTTGAGCAAAATGCCTTGATTATTTTTCTATCTACTTTAGCTGAAATTTCTATTTAATCGAGTTACCCATATAACTCACTTAAGGAGAATATAGCAGTCTTATTTATTTTAATCGCAGTTTTAATAAAATTTCGTAATGGGAGACCGATATACATTGCAAGAACCTCATAATCCTTGGATCAAATCGACTCCCTTTTTTCAAGGGTTGCCTGACGCTATTGTGGAACTAGCTCTTACCCACCTTGTTACTCGCACCCACCCAGCCAATCAAGTAATTTTGTTGGAAAATGATTGGGGTGGTTCTGTTTATTTTATATTCGAGGGTTGGGTAAAAATTCGCACTTATAACTTAGAAGGCAAAGAAGTCACCCTGAATATTCTTGGCAAAGGCGAACTATTTGGAGAAATGGCAGCTTTAGATGAAGTACCCCGTTCGACTGATGTCATTACTCTCACAGCTACAGTAATTGGCAGTATGCCTGCTCAAGATTTTGTGAAATTACTGCACACAGAACCTTTAGCAGGAGTAAGATTATCCCAACTCATGGCTAGGCGTTTGCGACAAGTAAATCGCCGCCTGCGGTTACGAGAATCAGATAGTCAATCACGGGTAGCTGATACATTGCTGTTCTTAGCCGAAGGGCAAGGAAAAAAAGCGCGCACCGGAGAAACTGAAATTCCTAATTTACCTCACCGAGAATTAAGTAGCCTCAGTGGACTAGCGCGAGAAACAGTAACCAGGGTCTTGACTAGGTTAGAAAAGAAAGGGTTAATTAAACGGGATCAAGAAAGTATTTGCATTCCTGATGTGTTAGCTCTGGAAAAAATGATAGTTTAAAGAATTTTCTCAAATGAGTATTGTAAATTCTCTGCCGGAAGAGCCAGAGGAAAGCCTGAATCCTGAATCAAAATCTGCTCAAAATCAAGGAGGTGATGCCCAAGAACAATTACCACAACCAGACATTTTCCCCGAAGCTGAAAACTTGAGCCAATTGCAACCTCCCCAACTAAAAGCAGCTGCACCTTTGCGGCTAGTAGAAACGGCATTTTTAGCCAGCACTGCTAGTTTGATTTGGTTTATTAATTTCTACTTTCCTTTAGGCCCGGTTTTACGGATATTTTTTCCTGTGCCAATCGCTCTAGTTTACCTGCGATGGGGTCATCGTGCTGCATGGATGGCTGCTATCACTTCTGGTTTATTGTTATCTGTGTTGATGGGGCCAGTTCGTAGTCTTTTGTTTGTGATGCCTTATGCCTTTATGGGTGTACTATTGGGAGCAACTTGGCATCGTCGTGTGCCTTGGGTTGTTTCGATTACTCTGGCTAGTTTATTAGGTAGTTTGGGCTTCTTTTTTCGGATGTGGTTGCTGTCGATATTATCCAATGAAGATTTATGGATTTATCTGATTAACCAAGTTACTGAAATTGCCGAGTGGATATTTCTCAAATTAGGATTATTAACTAGTCCCAGTGTCTTTGTGATTCAATTAGGGGCTATAGCCTTGGTTGTACTGAATAACTTTATCTATTTGTTTGTAGTACACGTCGCTGCATGGCTTTTATTAGATAGGTTGGGTAATCCGATTCCTCGTCCCCCACAGTGGGTACAAGTGCTGCTGGATTATGAATGATGTTATTTATCAATGACTTAATTCGGATTTATTCTCAAATAGAACAGGGCAAAGCTTGGTTAGCTAAATACCGAGGTTGTTTGCCAAGTTTTGCCTGTGTTTTAGGCTTTACGCAAACAGCTTTGATTCCCGGAATTTCGGCGGCTGGTAGCACACCGGAAGACCGTAAGTACACAGCTTGTGCAGATGCTGAGTTTTTATACTACGGCGCAAAACATCAACCGCAATATCCTTTACCACCACTAACGGCAGGGGCATCACCTGTACTGATTTCTCGTGCTGTGGTGGAAGGGCTAAATATCCCACTTTATTTATTTAATGCTGGATTGCCGCAACTTCCGGCTGTACCTGCTATTGATTTAGGCGGTGCGTCGGCGCGGTGTTTAAGTACAAGTAAGGCAATGGATCTAGCAACAGTTAAACATTTGCTAGAACAAGGGTTAATATGGGGCGATCGCTTGGCGGCAGAAGTCCCTCACAGTTATATAATCTTAAGTGAGTGTGTCGTTGGTGGCACAACCACGGCTTTAGCTATTCTCACAGCTTTGGGAATAGATGCAGTTGGTAAAGTCAACAGCAGCCATCCAATTTGTAACCATCAACAAAAATGGGAAATAGTACAAGCAGGATTGGAGAAAATTCCGCGCGATGCCGAACCATTAGAAATTGTTGCGGCAGTTGGCGATCCTATGCAAATAGTTGTAGCAGGAATGGCGATCGCTGCTAGCCGTCGTTGTGGTGTTATGCTAGCAGGTGGTACACAAATGCTCGCAGTTTACGCCTTAACTACAGTAATTTCTCAAACCTACAATTTATTTTGGCAACCCACACAAGTAATTGTTGGCACAACTCGCTGGGTTGCAGAAGATCCCACTGGCGGAACTGTTGATTTAGCAATCAGCTTAAATAAAGGAACTACAAATCACGGAATCATTCCTTCCCTACTTGCCACACAGCTAAATTTTACTAATTCTCGTTACCCCCAACTTCAAGCCTATGAAAAAGGTTTTGTGAAAGAAGGTGTGGGCGCAGGAGCCGCTAGTATTGCAGCCCATCTCTACCAAAATTGGCAACAAGACAAACTTTTAACTGCAATTGAAAACCAATTACAGCAAATTAGCCAAAATTAAACATAAAAATACCGGACTAAAAAAGCTCCGGTAAATTCTCTTAAGGCTGACTATTGAACCATTAATGAATTCTTTCCCGGAGTAATTGTTCTTCTAATGCCGCAATGCGGTTATAAGCTGCGGTTAACTGCGCTGTCAGACGTTGTATCTGAATTTCTGGCGATAAAACCTTATCCCCACCTTGACGATTCATATCTAAATAAACGCCGTCTGTTAAAACATCTTTGTGTTCTAATTCTTGATTAAAACTGATTTGTCCTTTTAACTGATAGGGAAAAGTTTCACCATTTTCTTGATAGTTATTTTTTCCTTGTGTTTTTGACAAAGAACACTCTGAGAAAGCTTGAGCTACTCTATGGTCAAGCTGCTCAATTACCTGGTAGAGGGCATCCAGTTTATGGCTCAAAGTCAGGATCTGGTTTTGTAATGGCTCCATCTACTACCCTCGTCAGTATATTTTCTCCATGTTATTCAATTTATTGGCAACGTTAACCATACTTATGAATTATTTAATTATTCAAATAATATGTCTAATTGTTATATCTAAGTCATTAATTTTCAATCTTCCTCAATCTTAGATTGAAGCAATAATCTATTCATATATTGCGAAATGTTAATTTAGTGTAATTTCTTTTTAGAAAAACTCTGTAATTGTCATAAAGATAAAGAGTTCAACATTCAACAAAAATGCTGATTATTGCAAATTTTTGCTGATTTTTCGAGATTAAATAGATTTTTTTCTGTTCCTATACACCAAATAGCTGTTGAGCTTGACTAGCAAGTTTTTTCAGAACCTTAGGGTGATAGCAAAATCCGCGTTAAAGAGGAAAAAAACGAATTAATGACAGAATAGGCTTGTCAATGATAGGTTTGTGGCAATCATTTTTCTACTTTATTTTTATATCAGAAAAATTTATATCATCATCGAAGTTAATGCCTGAATTACTTGTCAAAGCAAGAAACAGGGTTAAGGAAACTGTAAAGACTAACAAAACTCGGTTGGGTGTAAAAATCCAAGATTTTTTGAATAAATCTGAGACTAACAATAAAGAAGCAATAAATTTGGGTAAAATTAATCGCTGATCACCGCAGATGAAGGCAGATACACTATTTGTGATTGTGCTAATCTTGCTGTGGCATTTCATTCAATGTCAATGTTATGTGACGATAGTCAAGCAGTTTTCAACAAACCTCATTCCTACTCACTATCCCTTATGCTTGTAAGAGAATAGTTGAGAATCTTACTTTACATATCCAAGAATCAATGGATCGACGGTCTTTTTTACTCAGTCTAGGTGGATTAGCATTTTCGCAACTGCTGGTTGGATGTGGTGACAACAACCAAACAAAACTCAGTATTCAGTTATTGAAAGGTTCTATTCCTGGTCAAATAGTCGATATATTTCATCAAAGGTTACAACAAAAAGCGCAGTTAAAATTTGCTCCGGTTGACCAAATCCAGAATTTATATAAACAACTACAGAATTGGCAAGAAAAACCAAAAAGTAACAATCAACAACCTTGGACTCGCTGGATTCCATTTATGTCAGCGCAAACCACATCTGTGGTAGATTTAGTGAGTTTAGGCGATTATTGGCTGAAAGCAGCAATTGAGCAAAAACTGATTCAACCTCTAGAAGAAGCAGAAATTAAACAATTCAAATCATGGTCGGGATTGGATGACAGATGGCGACAACTAGTTACGCGTAATGACCAAGGTTATCTAGATTCGCAAGGTAAAGTTTGGGCAGCCCCTTATCGTTGGGGTAGTACTGTAATAGTGTACGATCGCCATAAATTCCAACAATTAGGATGGCAACCACAAGATTGGGGTGATTTATGGCGCGATGGGTTGCGATCGCGCATATCGATCATAGATAATCCCAGAGAAGTCATTGGGATAGTGTTAAAAAAGCTTGGTAAATCTTACAACACAGAGAATCTCGATACAGTAGCAAATCTAGAAACAGAATTAAAGTCACTCAATCAACAAGTCAAAATATATACTAACAATAATTATTTAGAACCTCTAATTATTGGCGACACATGGTTAGCAGTCGGTTGGTCAAGTGATGTTTTACCAATACTGGCAAGTTATCCACAATTGAGTGTAGTGATTCCGCCCTCAGGAACAGCTATGTGGGCTGACTTATGGGTGCGCCCTACTAGTGCGAAAAACAATGACCTCTCATCCAAATGGATTGATTTTTGTTGGCAACCAGAGATAGCTAAACAAATTATCATCAAGACAAAAACTAATTCACCCATGTTTGCAAATCTAGCCCCTAACGATATTCAAGACCCAATACGCAGCTTCTTAGAAACCAATCGTCAAGTGTTTAATAAAAGTGAATTTTTGTTAGCATTACCAACATCAACCACAAAACAATACGAATCTTTATTCACCAAAATTAAGACTTTTTAGGTAAACACATATCTTGCACGCCTGCGACTGAAGTCGCAGCTACACAGACAAAACCCCTGACGCTCCTGCGTCGCTAACGCTGCGCTAACGGGTTCGGGGGTGACGCTCCTTCGTCGCTAACGCTGCGCTAACGCAATCGACGGGAACCGCCAAGACTGCGACCCCCTCACCGCCTGCGCGGGTTCCAAACCCTTGATATTGCGTTAGTCCGCGTAGGCGGACTTCGTTTGTATAGCCGCGAATTCCATTCGCTGGGGCTAGGTGCAAGATGTGAATAAACTAGTAAAAATGTTCATCACTCAGAAGATTGCTGTAAGCCTAATCGATTGAGAGAATTTATCTGAATACTGCATTGTGTCGGGCTAGTCTGAAAATTACAGGTGTAGCTTGCCAACATTTCCTGCTGATAATTAAAAACCCTTAAATTATAAATATCCTTTCTCGCAACGCTACCTAGACGATTGACAAAGCTGTAGCGTTCTAAATAGTCTAAAATGCTCCAAATTTGCTGGTTGACAATTAAATCTACACGCCCAGGTGATGTTGCAGAAGCCGGATAAGCAATCCAATTATCTAACAACTTGTTTTCAGAATTAGCTTGAGCTAACCACAAACTCGGTTTTGTTAATCCTTGTGGGTTAATAGTATTAGCGGTAATTACTGTATCGTTTGGTTTAGTCAATAAGCTCAATTCCAAAGGTGCATCTGATGGCAGTGGAACAGATGATGTTTGTGCAAAAGACTGTGAAATAGGTAACAGGGGAATTGCGCTTAGGCTAAAGCCAAGTAATAGTTGCAGCGATTTTGGAAAAACTAGCAATTTTGCTCTCAGCATAACTAATATCATCTGTTCAATTATAGAGATAGTTGCCTAGCGATTGAACTTTATGGTGACATAATTATGAGTGGCTAAAAACATTTTTAGATAGGACTTACGCAAGAGAAAGAAAAATCAAGGTTTTAGGAAAGGGTGTAAGGGTATGACGATGTATGTATCCAAACCCGTTAACCCCTAACCCCAGGCGTAAGTCCTGTTAGGGTTAGCAAATGGAATACCATCACTAACCTTTGTGTGCCAATTCAGTTTCACTCAGGTTTTGTGCGCTCCAGAATTGTTCAGCAAATGCAACAGCAGGGTGAATTGGTGCTTTAGGTTTGTTTTTTAGTACCATTCCCGCTTCATGAGGTAAGCGATCGCTCTTAGTTGAGTTACACTTAGCGCAAGCTGTCACAACGTTATCCCAAGTATGTTGTCCGCCTTTAGAACGAGGGATGACATGATCAAGTGTTAAATGCTTGGTACTACCGCAATATTGGCAAGTGTGATTGTCTCGCTTCAAAACTTCACGACGGTTTACAGGCGGAACTTTCCAATGTCTTTCAGGATTTCCAACTGTCAAGCGGATATGTTCGGGTACTTGTAGTACAACACTGGGAGAGCGAATTTCCCACTGCTTAGTAGCACCAAAATTTAAAGATTCAGCTTGACCTGTCACTAATAGCACGATCGCCCGTTTAATATTGATGCGTGCTAGTGGTAAGTAATTTTTCGAGAACACTACAACGGAGTTTTGTAGTATATGTGATTGTTTACTTGGTGGTTGAGCTTGCATAAGTTGATTCGCTTGTCAAAAAATAACCCCCGCATCTTTTCGTCAGCTGCGGGGGTCAGGTAGTTGATACTGTTTGCCTCATATTTGGTGTCAGAATTGACCTGCACCCCCCGCTATTGATATATCGATCTAGTTTGGCTCCCTCTGGGCTAGAACTTAGTAATTTCCAGTTCATCAATTGATATGCTGCCTTAATTATCGATAGCACAATACCTCTGCCTGAGCCTCTGGCAAGTTTGCAATGCACTGAACTATTTAAGGAAAATGTTAATCTGCGGTTCATCGGTTTTTATATTATTTGGATATCTTAAGTAATAATTATATATTACACCTGTAATATACCTTTGTCTACTATCAATCGTCGATTAACCCCCATTTTTGGTAAAGTGATATACCAAATTTCTCAGCACTCACCAAAAAAATTAGGGCTTGCTGAAAAAGTGCGATCGCTGGAGTAAGACTGAAGTCTTCTTTCAGTTTCACAGATTGCTTTTTCTCAAAAATCAAATATGAATCCTTATCTGTAATAATCTGCACGTAAAAAATCCCCAGCTTATTTAAGAAGTCGATGATTTTTTATCGTTAAAGTAAATACAAAAATTTTTGCCAACAATGCTTTAATAAAGTTATCAACTTGAAAAAAGATAAGTTGTGCAACCACTTTCTTGTCTTCTGGCTTGAAAGGGCTGAGTAAGCATAGTGCTAGCTCTTTCAGACAATGCCCGTTCAATCAACTGCGTCAAGACTGGCTTATGCTGACAATAAAGATTTATAAAAACATAATTATAATAAATAACTCAATTTGAGTATCTAAAATATTTATTAAAATTATTTATGCAAAAATTGAGATTTCAAAGCAATAAATCTCCAAAAATAATTTTATTGCTCAGATTCCTATTCGCTATTAGTAAGTAAATTAGAAATTTATCATCAATTTTCATCAAGCAGCCACACAATTAAGCCCTGTACTAATTATTTTCACAAAATGTTGATGAACAACGAGACACCAGAAGAATTAGAATCAGATAAAGAAATCGAACGCTTGATTGATGAAGTAATGTCCTCATCCCTAAATAATAGTTCACAACTGAGTGATGAACAGTATCGCCAAAAAATGCAGCGCCGCAAAGAAATCCAGGATCGGCGCATAGCACAAGCTGTGCCAGAAAAAGGGTTAATTATTGTTAATACTGGTAACGGTAAAGGTAAAACTACAGCAGCACTAGGAATGGTGTTAAGATCGCTTGGTCATGGTTACAAAGTGGCGATCGTCCAATTTATCAAAGGCGCGTGGGAACCCTCAGAAAAAAGCGTGTTTAGCTATTGGGAAGACCAAATCGAATTTCACGCGATGGGTGAAGGCTTCACCTGGGAAACCCAAGACCGAGACCGTGACCTCGAAAAAGCACAAGCCGCTTGGGAAAAATCTTTAGAATATATCCGTAACCCAGATTTTCAGTTGGTGCTGTTGGATGAAATTAATATTGCTTTGAAAATGGGTTATTTACAAATAGAAGAAGTTTTAGCAGGTTTAGCAGAGAAACCACCATCAAAACACGTAATTCTCACAGGTAGAGGCGCACCAGCCGCATTAATTGAGCGTGCTGACTTAGTAACAGAAATGACTTTAATTAAACATCCATTCCGCGACCAAGGCGTGAAAGCTCAACCAGGAATTGAATACTAATCAAGTATGAAGTAGGAAATTTTTGCTGTACTAAACATTTCATACTTCATACTTCACATTTCACACTTCATACTTCACACTTCATACTTCACACTTCACACTTCACACTTCACACTTCATACTTCACACTTCATACTTCATTTGATTGACATGTTTTTAAAATGCGGCGATCGCTAGCACTGATATATTGAATAGGATGATAATCTTGCAATGCTACAGAGTAAGCATAGTTACTAAATTCCTCATCAGAAACCGATGGAATTGTACTTCTTGTAGCCACATCCGATGCCGTAACTTCATCTGATGATCCATTGACAGTCATAGCTAACTCACCAGATTTATCAATTGTGCCTTGAAAACAGCTAAACTCAGAGCTAGGCATATACAACGCACCACTCACTCTGCCTTGCTGCTTCTGAAATATGATATAACCTTGACCAATTTGGTTAGGTTTTGGTGATTGTCCGTACAGATAAACTCCATCTTTGGTGGGAATTTTTCTTGTAGGTAACACTCCCGCTTCTTTATCTGCTTTTTGATAGGTTGGAGGTAATAAATCTGTAGACTCAGCTTTTATAACTTCTCGCTGTTGACTGCGCTGTTCTCGAATATTTCTCAGACGAGACAACAAAGAATTATCCTCAGTATATTGATGATTTGTCAGTCTAGAAAAATTACCATCTAGATATGCGGAAGTATGGACTGTTTTTAATTGTTTACTCAGTACAGGATGAGTCTGCTCGCTTACTACACCAACGGCTAAAACTAAGCCAACAACAGAAAATGCCAGCTTGCTAGGGGATAAGAATTTAGAAATATTGTTAAGCACCCGACCACTCCTGTTACGAAATTAACTGTCTCCTCTGCGACTCACTTAAACCATAACCAACTGTGTATTGTTCAAGGTTCCGTCGATGGTTTGATTTAGATTTCTCAAAATAAAAATTCGTCAAAAAAAGAAGCTTTTTGGAATATTTGACGATAATCTCACACTATCATCACTTTGATAATTTACTCTTCACCCAACAGAATCACCCGATTGGGTGATGTATTTCTGAAATACAATATTGCAATCACTTTTAATAGCCCATTCTTTACAAATCTTGATGTTTTAATTGGCGATTGATTTAACTATAATCAGCTACAACAGCCAAGCTCTGCATTCCGCAAAAGATGAATATTTAATCTGTCTGGTGTAGAGTGACGGGGCGACAACCGTCTCTAAAGCCACAGACACAAGGTGCAGAACAGGAAAAACAACTTTGCGATCGCTTGGCAGCAAAACTGCAAGAATTAGGTATTGACCCAGATTCGATTTAATGGATTATACTTCTGGTTCAACACCGAGCGATCGCAACTGGGCGGCTAGACGAGCAGCTCTTTCTTCACCAGTCAGCAACAAATTGCCTTGTAAATCCCACCAGCGCAGCCAAGGTAACTCGATATTTTGATATTCTCCCTGCCATATACCTAATTCAACACCTAAAGGGTGTATGGGATAATGCCCCCGTTCGTTTGCAGGTAAATTCTGATACTTTCCTTCAATCAGGTGAAAAACTTCTACGCTAGCTTTATTTACTTCATAAATGCCATAAAAAGCTGGATGGATGACTTGCTCATAAATCCAAAATTTGCCTTTCAAAGGAGTTTTGTCTCGCTCCTCATTACCATCACCAGAGACAAATTCTAATGCAATTAATGGGGAAATATACTCGCGCCACAACACATAAGACCTTCGTGTTTGCCCATCGAGTAAGGGTGGTACATTTGGGACATAAAACCAATCCGGTGCTTCTGCACCTTTCTCTGGAGGATCAGCTATGCGCCAGTAAATACCTAAATCCTGACCAATACAATATTGACCGTCAGGATGTAATTTTTTGAGTACAGGTGTAATCGAGTCTGTCAGTAAAATGCTTTGGGGATGTTCTTGCCAATTTTTCGCGCCAGTTCGCACAACGGGGGGAACCCCCGCAAGCGACTGGCTTACAAATGTACCATCAGACTCTGGTAGCTGCGTATGGTCTGGGAAAGGAGTAAGTTCTTCAGTAGCTCGATTGATTGCAGAGGTCATAAAACACCTTTGCAGGGATAAGGTTTGTTTTTTAGTTTAGCAATAGAACAGAAAAAGAGGCGATCGCATTATTCATCGAAGCTAACACAGCTTGTCAAGACTCTCTTATGTCAAAATTAATCCATGTATTTGGGGAGTTGCAAAGATGGCTTGGGTTGCAGGTGATCAGTTGCAAGGTGGAAAATACACGATTGAAAGGGAGTTGGGAAGAGGACGTTTTGGTATTACCTATTTAGTAAACAACAGAAATAGCGATCGCTTAGTTATTAAAACCTTAAATGATGACTTGCTTCAATCCCTGAGTCAAGACGAACGCGCACGACTAGAGAATATGTTTTACGGTGAAGCTTTAAAACTTCGAGGATGTAAACATAACCATATTGTGCAGATTACAGAACTCTTTAAGGAACGAGAGTATCCGTGTTTGGTAATGGAATATATCGGTGAAGATAGTTTGGCTAATCTCCGTCCATCAATACTTTCAGAATCAGATGCACTGCGCTACATTCAGCAAATTGGCGAAGCACTGATAGAGGTACACAACAAAGGTTTGATTCATCGGGATGTACATCCGGGAAATATCTTACTGCGGAAGCGAGATGGAAATTTAGAAGCAGTATTGATTGATTTTGGTCTAGCTTTAAATTTTGACCACATCTTAACTACAAGCCGAACTCAAGAAACATCTGAAGGATTTACACCACCAGAACTTTACGCTAGAGGTAATACAACACACGCTTATAGTGATATTTATTCACTGGCAGCTACTCTGTATAAACTTCTAACAGGGAGAACACCTGTAGGTGCAGTAAAGCGTAAAGTAGATGGTGAACATTTAGTCTCTCCAAAAGAATACAATCCTCAGATTACCCAGAACACCAACGACGCAATCTTAGCAGGAATGCAGCTAGACCCCAAGCAGCGGCCACAGTCTATGCAGGAATGGCTTGATTCATTGGGATTGACTGGGAGCAAGATAGAAACAACAAAACCACCTAAATCTCAAGTAACAATAGATTGGGTTGCCATTACTGCCATTGGAACTTTACTTGCAGGTATTGGAGCTATGGCTGCTTGGTATACAATTTTCAAACCCTATCCACCGCCTCCCCCGACAGTGACCAGTCCGCCATCTAGTCAAACTCCGTAGAATCAGCTAAACTCTCATCATTATGTTGGCATTGAATTAATTATTTTTACTGAGAGGTATTCATGCCCTGGATAACAGGAGAACAATTACAAGGTGGTAAATACGTAATTGAGCAAGTCCTGGGACAAGGGGGATTTGGAATTACTTATAAAGCATTGCAAGTTGAGTTAAATCGTTCAGTTGTGATCAAGACACCGAATGAATTTCTCAGCCATGATTCAAAATATGAAAAATATGTAGAGCAATTTATTACAGAAGGGAAAATACTAGCACACTTAACTAAAGAGCCTCATCCTCATATTGTGGGTGTAATTGACTTGTTTCGAGAAGATAATACCCACTGTCTAGTCATGGAATTTGTCGAAGGTGAAAATTTATTTCAGGCTGTGAAACGTAGAGGGGCGTTACCAGAAACCGAGATTTTGCTTTGTATCTGTCAAATTGCCGAAGCCCTGACATTAGTGCATGAAAAAGGACTAGTACACCGAGATGCACACCCAGGAAACGTTATGTTGCGGAGTAATGGTAAAGCAGTTCTGATTGATTTTGGCATTGCGAAGCAACTTTTGCCTCAAACTTTGAGTTCAATGGGTAATGTAGGTAACAAAGGATTTGCACCCTATGAACAGATAACTAGAGGTAGTCGAGAGCCAACAGTTGATGTTTACTGTCTAGCTGCGACACTCTATTATGCATTGACAGGTCAAGCTCCGACAAATTCTCTGACTCGTAAGTTGGACGATACTCCCCTCCAGCCACCTAAAGAAATTATTCCCAGTATTAGTAAACGCTTAAATAAAGCAATACTCAAGGGTATGGCACTGGAGGCGCAAGACCGTCCTCAGTCGATGCAGGTATGGTTGGCAATGTTAGAAGCAAAAAAAACATCACCCTCATATCCTGTTGAATCGGTTTATCGCAAAGAAGTTGTTTATCCTAAACCTAAGCTAAAGTCAAAAGCTACTCCAGTTAAGGAAACTCTAAAAAATAAATTGTTGAATTTCATTGGAGCACAACGATTTTCTTTCCCCCTCTTCCCCTCCCATAAAAACAATGGAATATTATTTGATTTGAAAGTCCAGAAACCAGTTATTAAATTACCTAGAATTATTCTCTGGGGCTGGTTGATTGGTGTTTTATTTATTTACCAATTGATAGGCTACCTCTCAGGTGCATCTGACTATCCACAGGTTAGAAGTGTGGCTTGGATTGTGGCTGTGGCTGTGGCTACGCTTAGGGCTGTGGCTGTGGTTGGAACAACTGTAGGTGTTGTAACTGTGGCTGTGCCTGTGATTGGGGCTTGGGCTGGGGTTGTTGTGATTGGGGCTTGGACTGGGGCTTGGACTGGGGCTTGGACTGAGGCTTGGGCTTGGGCTGGAGTTGTGGCTGGGGCTGTGGCTATAGCTTTGGCTGGAGAGAAATTACGAGAATTCTTTAACGAGTTTTATACTTTTTTAATGTTGGTCGCTATTCCCTGGCTTGGGTTGTTTTTAGGACTGTTAGCATACCGAGTTTTTTAACTGAGCATAATAGGTTCCTTAATATTAAAGTTTAAGAGGGAAAAAGAAGTCCTCTCTACAAATCAGTGCGATATCGCTCATCAATAGCATTATCTAATAAACATTCTGTCGTTAGAACAAAAGGTTCTGTCGTTAGGACAAAAGGTTCTGTCGTTAGAACAAAAGGTTCTGTCATTACGACACAAGTTTTTGTCCTTAGAACACAAAGGTCTGTTGTAAGGACATAAAGTTGTGATGCTATGACTCAATTAAGTTTAGTCACATCTTGCACCTAGCGACTAAAGTCGCAGTTACACAGACAAAACCCGCCTGCGCGGGTTCAAAAACTTTGATTTTATGCACTTTCTGCGTAGGTGATATGTTCATCAACATCACCATCTACATGAAATTGCTGAATATGCTTTTCATTTTAATACACTTAATAAATTCCCAAAATTTTCTCATCATTATTCAAATACCTTTTGAAAGCTTAATTTATATAGATTTAATCCGTTGCAAAAACATTTAAGCAAGTAATTGACAAGTATAATTTTATACTTTATTATAAATAGCATGAGAAAGGCGATCGCCGTCCTGTCAAAGTCTGCAATCGCCTTTCTTCTAACACCTAAATAGGAGTCGATTATTATCATGGCACAAGAATATAAATTCGGAGATGATCAAGATTCTGCTCAAACACCACCAGAACAATTTTTGCGCAGGGAAAATTTTGATGCAGCCACTCCCAAAGCATCTAATCAACAGCCATTACCCAACAGAGAACCGATTAAACATTTGTTGATTGGTTCACCCAAAGCTGTCACCAGTACAATACATTATTTACAGGCGATCGGTTATGCCGAGGTAGGAGATTGGAGTCCACTAATTTCAACCGACAACCCTAATCATGTGATGAGTATTTTAATCCGTCAAATTTTAGTTGCATAACTAACCACCACTACCCCGGCTTTTTTCACAGTCGGGGTAATTTTGCAACTGATCAAATTTCTGGTTCAACAATAAGCGATCGATCGCAATTGAGCAATCAGGTATTCATTTCTTTGGCGTTCTTGTTCCTTGTGTTATCCTTCTTTTGCGGGTTGTTCGTCACCAGTCAACAATAAATTACCTTGCAAGTCCCACCAGCTAGTAGTTTGTAACTCAGTGAAGTGAAAAACCTATAAATTAAGCCTGTGTGACTTCTTATTTATGATACTTGATTATTAAATTTTGCTGCATATTAACTGTCCTCCTCAGTTTGCAACTGTGTTAAATACTCAATTACTTTATAAGGAACTTCGTTTTCATCTACAGGATAGCCATGAAATCCAGCAAAATTATCTGACTGAAATTCGTAAAATTTTCCACCATAGTACCCATAAATTTGTCTACCATTTACAATACCTTTATCTAGAACTACTTGAGCAACTTCATCATTCAAATCCATTAAAGTACCCCAACCACCTGGAGCGTGTTTAGGGCTAGGTACGTAAAATCGGCGTAATTTTTTCGTATGAATTACATGAGTTAAGTTGGTGATTTCTATCTCTTGATACTCTACGCCATTGTGACTGTATCTTAGTTGAATAGATTGAGATACAAAATCAGGTGCGTCCTGTAAACTAATTAAATTTCCTTGAAGATAGACTGCCCCTGCTAATGAGCTTCCACAAACATCCTGATGATTAAAATAGCATTCATGAAATTCTAACTCTTCATCTAAGATTTCATCTATGAAAGGCCCATTATTCATTAACTTAATTAATAATATCCGGCTGGTTTCTTGTTCTTTTCCATTAGCAGATTTTGATTTTTGATACAACCAATGACCTACTTTTACTTCCTCTGTTATGTAGCAACTAAAAAAAGTACTATGAGTCAATATTGGCTTTGAAAATAGAGGTTCTAATTCTTTGATTATCTCGAACAATACTATCATTAGCCTATCAGCATCATCATTATGTTTTGCTTGTTTAATGAAAGATAGTTCGTTAATCAAAAAGTGCATTTACATCAACTCCATCAAATCTTTTTCCATTTGATCAAAGAAACCATCAGGCCATTTGTCAATTCTTCCATGACGATTAATACGTGGAGACAAAACTTCTGTAAAAACTTGACCTTCTTTTTCTTGACGCTGAAAATAGTGTAATTGCACCTCTTGATAGTCAAGATTACGACGATGAACAGCAAGACGAATTCCGTTTAAAACGTGGTCACTGTGAGTTTCTATGACTACTTGAACACCGCAACTAGCCGCAAGTGCTAACAATTCACCCATTTTAGCTTGTCCTCTAGGATGAAGATGAGCTTCCGGGTTTTCAACTAGAATTAGTGTATCAGGCTCTGATGCGAGTACTGCAACAATAATTGGCAAAGTGTAAGTAAGACCAAAACCGACATTAGTAGCGCGGTAAGGATTGCTCAGACCGTAGGAGTATTGAAAACTCACTAAATCCATATCTGGATTAGACTTTATTTCCAGTCTTGTTCCTGGGCTAACTTCTCCCATCCATGCTTCCACTTGATCTTTGAGATTTAAAGATGTAGCGTTGGGATGATTAAGTTGAGTGTTGGGAATATTTTTATCTCTATAAACAGAGAGATAATATGCAGTGTATTGTCCTTGATTGCCCAGTTGTTGATGCTGTCTTACTTGAAAATCAGATATCTCAAAGTAGGTTCTTGGGCCAACACGCTCTGCTTGCAAGTAGTGAAATTTATCGTTGAAAAGACTTAATTGATATATATCCGAGGATGTTGGTTGTGATGCAAGAGTTAGAACATCTGCTTCCCTGTTATAGTCAAACAGCCATGTACCTTTTGCTCCATTTCTCCAAAATACTTCAAAACCAATTGAGTCTTCTTTTGCTGCCTCAAATAAGGCATCTTGAGCCGTACCTATGCAAACTAAATCACCATTTAGAGCTAAACCGACGGTAGGTAATAAATCTTGTTGATAAGATTGACGCAGCAGCAAAAATGACTGAATAACTGAAGATTTACCTGTACTGTTAAGCCCAGAAAGCAAGGTTAGTGTTTTTAACTCAATTGATTGTTCCTCAAAAGTTTTAAAATTTTTTAATTTTAATAAACTAATCATGATAGTACTTCTTTCACAATTTTCTCGATGATCTGAAACCTATAATTAACTTTATCTGCTGCTTGAGATATCGACTTTACAAATTCCTCATCATGTTCAATATATTTGATAAACTCATTGATAACCTTATCTTTGCGTTGTTTTATTAATTCAGCTTCTTGGTTATTTAATTTACTAAAGGTAACAGACCAACCCTCAAACAAAGATTTATTTAAAGGTTGCATTTTTTGATTATTATTAAAAATTTTTCTAAAAGCATATTTACCAAATACAGAATAAGCTGTCATAACAGCAAATTTAAATTTTTCTTCTATTTCATAAAGTTTATCCTGAGTCATTTTGTTAATTTTTATCATAGCCTCATTTAAAAAATAGTCTCTACCATGTTTAATTGGATAAGTTTCATAAGGCATTAAATAAAAAGCTATAAAACCTAAAACAAATTCATGATCATCCATACGTTTTTGCCGAGCTTTTGTGATGTTAGTAACTGTTTTAAATTCTTGAGATTTAGCAAGTTTATCTAAAAATTTTGTAGCTTGACCTGGATTTAAAGCATGACGGAGTTCTTGAGGCGAAAGAGGAACTCCTCCTGTGTTAATTCTTCTGAAAATATTATATTTAACTTCAGGAGGAGTTCCTTTATCAATTAAGTAAACTGTAATATATGTTTCTTCTATACGACGTTGATAGTTGCGAGGTAAGTCATCATATTTCTTGCCATTAAGATGTATTAAAAATTCTAAATTTTGTAGAATAAGTGTTTTTTCAATAGCAAATTTTCTTAGTGTACTCAACCTTTGGAGACCATCGATAACTAGCCATTTGTTATCATTAGTAGCATCCATATAAAATGCTGGAAGTGGTATACGAATCAAAATTGATTCAATCAGTCTACTTTCAGCAGTAGGTGTCCAAATACCATCTTGACGTTGAAATTCAGGAGCAAGATCAATTTCATTGAATTTAATTCTTTTCAACACCAGGTCAATAGTCATTGGTCGAGTATCAACACGAATAAGATTAGGGTCAAAAGGTTCATTAATAAACTCTTCTTCTGGCTCAATATCATTTTGTTCTATTTCATTTTCTTCCTCTAGTATGTCTAACTTGATATGATTGGAATCTGTCATAATGCTTTCTCACGATTATCTGCCTTTAACTTAATCCTTTGCGATAGTAACTCAAAGAGAAAGAGAAGATTGTTATCATTGGGTGGCAAACACTAAAAATCAGTGCGCTCGCTCATCAACAGTACTATCTAAATAAACAATTCTGTAGTTAGAACACAAAGTTCTGTCATTAGGACAACAACTGGTGTCCTTAAAACACAAAGTTCTGTCGTTAGGACACAAGTTACTGTCGTAACTACACAGAGTTCTGTCGTTAAGACATACAGCGTTTTCCGGTTGGTGTAGTACAAGTTATTAGGGGTTAGAGGCTAGAGGCTATATGAATGTACCTCATTGGGATGAACAACGCTGTCAATTTGTGATGCTATAGAAATCCTCAATGATTGACAAACATCTCTCCCGTGTCTACCTTGTCTCGCTAGTATCGTTTGTTCATATCCCAAATAGGACTGCTATTTTACTCAATAAAAACTAGTTAACTTTCTTGTCTGTTGTGTCCATGTGTCGGACATGGGGGTGCAGATATTGATTTATCTAACCAGCCTACAGCTTGTTCTAAACGGGGAAGGGCTTCTTCTGGTTGATTTTTGAGGAGATATACCAGTGCCGCCGCTACTTGTTCACTAGCACGAGAATTGCGGTTAGACTTGAGGCGATGCCAATCGTTAGGAGAGATGGTGAGTCTTTCCATGAGGACTTGTGCTAGTTCTTGAGTGCTGAGTTCTAAGTGCTGAGTTCTAAGTGCTGAGTGCTGAGTGCTGAGTGCTGAGTTCTGAGTATTAAGAGATTCCATATTGATAAATTTGGGGATTGATTAGTAACTTTTAACTATTGGCATTAGATTAATCTTAATTTACTACCAGTCAATGAAGCCGCCTAAAAAATCACATAATTCTTCTAAAGAAGAAAATCAAGAGCCGGATTTTGAACAGGAATTAGACCAAGTAGAGCGATCGCTCATCTTAATTAAAGAACGATACACTCAAGTTAAGCAGGATCAACAGCAAAAGGCAGAATGGCAACAAAAAAAGCAAGAGCTAAGAGACAATAAACCTCAAACACGAGAAATCAAAGCTGAGTTACAGCAAATTCAAAAACAATTAGATTTGCTAGAAATCAATTTAGAAAGTCGGTTATTTTCTTGGCATAGCCTAAAAAAACCTTTCTGGCAAATCGTCCGCTTCGGTGGAATGGGCGTTATCATAGGCTGGATACTAAAATCCTGGGCTGGGTAAGCTCAATGATTGGATGTTGAAATGAATTAGCTGTTAGCATTCATAAAATAGTTGTATTCCTTATATCGAAGTCATATCGATTGCATAATATGGTAAGTAGACGAGTTGCAGAAATATTGCGAAGTGGTCAACCGGATGAGTCTCTTGTGGTTCAAGGCTGGGTAAGAACAAAGCGTGACTTAAAAGGTTTTGCTTTTATTGAAGTCAACGACGGTTCATCACTAGCGAATTTGCAAGTTGTCATCAATCAAGATTTGCCAGACTACGAGGCAATTTTAAAAAAACTTAATACAGGCGCGTCGGTGGAAGTTAACGGCGTACTGGTAGCTTCGCAAGGGAAAGGACAGCGTATTGAATTAAAAGCCGAGGCGGTGAAAGTCTACGGTGAAGCTGATCCCGAAACTTATCCTTTGCAAAAGAAACGCCACTCTTTTGAATTTTTACGCACGATTGGACATTTGCGATCGCGTACAAATTCCTTTGGTGCAGTTTTCCGCGTCAGAAATGCGTGTTCTACAGCCATTCACCAATTTTTTCAAGAACGCGGCTTTTTGTGGGTACACACTCCCATTATTACCGCCAGTGATTGCGAAGGTGCAGGTGAATTATTTAGTGTCACTAGTTTCGATCTCAAAAACGTTCCCCGCACTGACAACCAAGCTATAGATTATACGCAAGACTTTTTCGCTAAACCCACATATTTAACAGTTAGTGGACAGTTAGAAGCAGAAGTCATGGCAATGGCTTTTTCTAACGTCTACACCTTTGGCCCCACCTTCCGTGCCGAAAATTCTAACACCTCTCGCCACCTCGCAGAATTTTGGATGGTTGAGCCAGAAATGGCATTTTGTGATTTAGAAGGTGATATGGATTTAGCCGAGGCATTTCTCAAGCATATTTTTAATTATGTGTTAGAAAAATGCCCAGAAGATATGCAGTTTTTCAATGAGCGCATTGATAATACTGTTATAGCCACAGCCGAAAATATTGTTAATAATCAATTTGAACGTCTGACTTATACAGATGCTGTTAAGTTGTTAGAAAAAGCAGATGTTAAATTTGAATATCCTGTAAGTTGGGGTTTAGATTTACAATCAGAACACGAGCGCTATCTGGCAGAACAGCTATTTAAAAAGCCTGTAATTGTCACAGATTATCCTGCACAAATTAAAGCATTTTATATGCGGTTGAATGATGATGAAAAAACCGTGCGGGCAATGGATATTCTTGCGCCAAAAATTGGTGAAATTATCGGCGGTTCGCAAAGAGAAGAACGTTTAGATGTTTTAGAACGTCGAGTTATAGCGCAAGGAATGAAACCCGAAGATTTGTGGTGGTATTTAGACTTACGCCGTTTTGGAACTGTACCTCACGCGGGTTTTGGTTTAGGTTTTGAAAGACTTGTACAATTTATGACGGGTATGGGCAATATTCGGGATGTAATTCCGTTTCCGCGTACACCCCAAAATGCTGAGTTTTAAAACTTTATCACAACAAAAGTTTAGCTCCCCGACTTCGTAAAGAATTCGGGGAGCTTGATTGTGACAATTAAATTATCACTGCTATGTGTGATTTACATATGAGATGAATCTTCCCCAGGAAAAATATCATTGATACCAATAACCCAAGGAATACCTTGGTTGACTGGAGAACTAATACTAATTTTAGCTTGATTGGCAAAACGTTTTAACTTATCAGCTAAATAGGGAACAGTCATCATAATATTTTGATAGCTTTCTATATCATGACAAACCATGATTAATATGAGAATACCGCTATTGATTTTGAAATACCAGTGACAACTTGATAATAAAACACGGACTGTGCGATCGCAAACTAAAAAAAAGCGATGTTTAATTGTTTCTTCTAGTTGGCTAAGTAATACTTCACTAATTATTGTTGTTCTATGAGTGGGGAAATCATCAGGAGAAAGATATGGTTGATTCATAGAAATTTGCCCTTATTCAAAACGATAAGCCAATCAACTGGCATAATCTGAATAATTTTTAGATGCAGACTTAAGCATCCTATTCAGTTAATGAATTATGTCAGAACATCAAAAAGGCTAATAGATATCAATTCACTCCTATACATCCTGTTATACAATCTATTTTTGTTGTTTTTCTATTTTCCTCAGATTTCCTTAGTATTTTCTCTACAAAAATAAATATTTTGCATTTCTTCTTAAAAAAATGCTTTATCAGTACTATCGCATCTGGCGAAAGACTTATCATTAAGACCATTCCAGGAAGCAGAGATTTTGCACAAATTGTCAGCATCATCCTTGATTACCCGGATATGAGGTCAAATTTTTCCAACATAACAGCAAAAATTAGATACTGAGAAAGATTGTTGACAATCTCCTCAAATTTTTCTATATTCTCTCAATGTTCTACGAATTTTCGACTTTAATAAAATTATTGTGTAAATAAAAAAGTTATTTTTACTATGTATATAAATAGGGAGCTAAATTATCAAATTCTGCTATTCTAAATATTTTTGCCTGATTGATAACAAAAGTATCATCACGGTAGTTGTGCCTCAGTAACCTAAGTTGGAGATAGCTGAAATCGTTACTGTTTCGTCCAAATCATCAAATTCACACAATGTTAGGATTTTTGATTTTGGATGGGAAATGGCAATCATTTTTCAAATTCGTGTTAAATAAAAAAATGAAAATTCAGCTACCTGACTTCTTCAAAAATTCGGGGAGATGATGAGTATTAATTAATCAACTTGTGAATATTGGCTTCCCAATTTGCACCATCGAAAGGCACAATTTCAAAATTACCTATTACATTACTATCTAAACAGCGGACATTGACATCTACACAATCAGGATGACTGCGAGGAATGTAAAAAGAATGTATACCACACACGCTACAAAATTTGTGTTGAGCTACTCCGGTATTAAATTTGTAAGTTGTTAATTTATCTTCTCCTCTGAGCAAAGTAAATCTATCTTGCGGCACAATTAAATGTAAAAAACCTTTCTTGCTACATATTGAGCAGTTACAATCATCAACTTTGTGTTTGTCAACTATGACTCGAAAGCGTACTGCACCACAATGACAGCCACCTTCGTAAGTGGCTGTTGTTTGAATGTTTTCTGTCATAATAATTAATATTGAGCAATCAGCGTCGTGTTTCTAATTTAGCAATGCGCTGCTCTAAGGTATTGACTTGTTGCTTTAATTCAACCACTAAAGTTGCTAATCGGTCAAACATTTTATCGCGTTCTGATTGTGAGAGATTACCTCTACCACTTGACTGTCGTGGTGTTAGTGTTGTTCTTGTAGATGAAGGCTGACGATTTTGGCCAAGTTGAGATTCGAGTTGGCTAAAACGTGATTCCAGCCGATTAACATCTGCTTCTAAGTTGTTGAGGCGAGATTCAATTTGCTGTGACGATGCCGTATTAGAAAACAGACCACCCCAAAGAATTAATACTAACGCCACAACGAGAGTTAGTACTTTGATATTTTTCATTTATCAGGTTGCAATTGAGAAAATAGTTGTTGCCAAGTAATGACATTAGCCTGATTTTCCCCTTGTTTAACTTCAAAGGTGACATTATAGGCTTGACTTTGTTCTAACGTTTGTACACAAAGTTCTGCCACATCCTCTCGGCTGATTTTGCCGCGAATATTATCACCTTGGTCAAAGATTAATTCTTGTCCTCCGGCCTCTTGTGTTAACGCGCAAGGTCGAATAATTGTGTAAGGAATACCACTGACTCTTAAACTATCTTCGCCTTTTAATTTCCAGGTTAATATTCCACCTAATTGGTCATTAAGTCTGACTGCGGGTGGTTCTTCTTCTAGATTAATCCCTGGTCTTCCGGGACGCGTCACCCCTGCGGAACTGACCAGAATAAATTGTGGTAAAGCCTCACCACCATAGGCTTTAATATATTCCACTTGCAAACTAAAATTACCGGCTGTAAATTTGGGATTTAAAGCCCCATCATATTCAAATTTGCTCAACATGAGTTGAAATGAGCTAATTTTCTGAGTATTTAATGATGGTGCATCTTTAACAGTTTTGGCGCGAAATACAGGAGTTAATTCTGTAAAAGGAACGCGAATATTGATCCAAGTATCTGCTACAGTATCAAAAGAATAGCTGTATCCTAAACCGTCCCAAGTTGCATCGGGACGCAAGAACATTTTATAACGTTGACCGTCACCTTTAACGCGTAATTCGACACCTGTATAGCCAGATAAATTAAAAGGTGGGTCAAAATTTTTAGTTCTTACAGATGCAAATCCGCCTGAGTTGGCTGTGGAAACATTACCAGCAAACACAGCAGTATTTTGTGTTAATTGAATATTACTAGAACTGACACCACCCATCACCACATCATCTAATGCACCCCAGATATTTTTTAATTCTGTCGAAGGGTGGGTAAAATCAAATATAAGTTTTTCATTAGCGGCGGGGAGATATTTTGCTGCTGCTGCTACTAAGTTTTTGACACCTTGGTATTCGACGTTTTCCGGAGTGTCACCTACGATTTCAGGCTGGTAAAATTTAATGCCTTGATAGTATTTTGCTCTATCGGCTGTGTCTCCTTCAACTGGTTGGACACGCACTGCTGTACAACAAATAACGGCTTGCACATTCGCCATGACTAAGCCATTTAAAGTTTCGGGTTTGGTGATATCTGCTACTACTAAGTCAACATCATTCCCAAGAATTGACCGTGCTTTGGCAATATCGCGGACTAAGCCACGTACTTGATAACCGCGTTGTCTGAGTTTTTGGACGACTTTTTGACCTAGCCCGCCTGTTGCGCCCGCTACTAAGATTACACCCACTTTTTTTCCTCCATTAGGTCTATCTTGCTGATTTTGGGGACGACCTTGAATGAGTTTTTGGATGCAGTTGAGAAAAGGGATAACCTCAAAGTAAGACAGGGTTTTGATAAATCTGCCTAAGTCCCATCGAGAACGATTTTGATCATTCACAATTGCGTCCTCATTACTTGCTGCTTGTTACATGATATCGGTTTTTGCTGTGGCTACAATTAGGGTAATTCGTTGATTTTTTGAGCGATCGCCCAAAAAAGCTAAAATACTTAATCGAAAGTTGCTAATCATACAAAAAATTACTTATGAGCCAGCTAGAAAAAGCTCAAGCTGAATATGAAGGTTTCCCTCAGGAGTTTCAAAGTGTCATCATTAGCACTATCAGCCAAGCCGGGATACCTAACAGTAGTTACGCGCCTTTTGTCATAGATGAGGCAAAAAACATTTACATTTACATCAGCGACTTGGCAACACACACGCAAAATCTTTATGCAAATCCGCGTGTGAGTGTTTTATTTATTGATGATGAAGCGAAAAGTAATAATATTTTTGCCCGTCGGCGCTTAAGTTTTGATTGTACTGCCACTTTAATAGAACGCGATACGGACACTTGGCTTAAAATTGTTGACCAATTTCAAGACCGTTTTGGAGAAATGATTGAAATCTTTAAAAGCTTAGGTGACTTTCGGATTTTTCAGCTTACTCCAAGTGCGGGACGTTTTGTTATCGGTTTTGGAACTGCTTATAAAATAGCTGGCGACAATTTAAATCAGCTAATTCATATTACTAGGGATAATGCTAAATAAAGGGAGTGGGCAATAGGGAATAAGCAATAGGGAGTAAAAAAGAAAACTTTTTAATTTTTACTTAAATAATTCATTTCATACTTCATACTTCATACTTCATACTTCATACTTTTTATGCTTCAGTTTCAACCTCCTGGCTTTGGGCATAAAGTGATTCATACTTCCTTAGGTGCGATGGTTTATTACACTCAAACATCTGCACCTTGGTTGAATGCTGATCATGAAGATTTACCCCCGCTAATATTTTTGCATAACTTTGGGGGTGGGGCTTCTGCTTATGAATGGTCGAAGGTGTATCCAGCTTTTGCACCAAACTATCGCATTTTAGCCCCTGATTTAATTGGTTGGGGTGACTCTGCACACCCTGTACGTGATTATCAAATTAAAGATTATCTGACAGCAATTGCTGAATTGATTACTCAAACTTGTCGTCAGCCTGTCAAAGTTGTAGCTTCATCTTTGACGGCGGCGTTAACTATTCGTTTAGCTATTAGTCAACCGCAATTATTCCAATCATTATATTTAGTCTGTCCTTCTGGATTTGATGACTTTGGTCAAGGTGCAGGGCGTAGACTACCATTGTCTGTGATTAATACGCCTTTAGTAGATAGTTTAATATATGCGTTGGGTGCAGAAAATGAATGGGCTGTCAGAAATTTTTTACAAAGTTTTTTATTTGCTAAACCAGAACGCGTTACTCAAGAAATGGTTGCGGCTTATTTAACTTCAGCACAACAGTCAAATGCGAAGTTTGCTGCGTTAGCATTTTTGCGTGGTGATTTGTATTTTGATTTGAGTTTATATATTCAACAATTAACTATTCCTAGTGTCGTTTTTTGGGGCGAAAAGGCACAATTTACTTCTATCAAATTAGGGCGCAGGCTAGCGAATTTAAATACTGATGCTATTAAAGAATTTTATGCGATCGCTGATGCTGGAGTCTTACCTCATTTAGAATTACCAGAAGTAATGATTGGTTTATTACAACACCATTTATAGTAAAGTGCTGAGTGCTGAGTATAAACTCAATATTTTCCGGAGTTTTAGCTATCAACATATTCCTAATCTATGCTTCGACGGCTATAAGTTAGTTATTATGATTAACTCAGACTTTCTAATTCGGGTAAGGTTTTAGGGGTGTAAGGGTTTTTCCGACTCACACCTTACACTTTTAAACCTATCTCTTCCTTACCGCAATTAATAATTAACGGAAAAACAAATATCTAGCACCGATAATTAATAAAAAGATGCCATACAGCTTTTTCATTGTTTCACTGCTAATAAATGGCTGATTGGCAAATAACGCGCCAAAAAGATTACCTACTAATAAACCAACTGCAATCACTACTGCATATTTAATATTGATGTTACCACTGCGGTAATAAACTGCTGCGCCTAAAATTCCAATCGGTAAAATTTGGGCTGCAAGGGAAGTGCCAGTAGCAAATTTTTGATCCATTCCCATCAACAGTACCATTGCAGGAACCATAATTGCACCACCACCTATGCCAAACATTCCGCCAGCGACACCAGCAGCTAGACCAATCAGCAGCACTTGTAAGAGGATAATAGACATACAAAAATCTTTGTTTGTTGTTGAATTATCAACTAATTTTAGGTGAGAATATTGATTTAGGTAGCATACCGTGAACACCTTTTTGAGGAGTATTTACAACTTGGGTGATGCGAAAGTTTACAGCTAAACTACACAATACATAAGCATCTTCTGGCGATAAGTTAGCAAAAATTTCGAGAAAGTTAATCATATTTTTTAAAGCTTGTTCTAGGGCAGCATCTAAAGTATCAGCAAAGCCCATTGTGATAATATCAGTAGGTGTCTCAGCAATAGGTGTGGCAAATGACAAATCTTTGCGTAATATCAAGGATATTCTACCATTCATCGAAGTTTCAATTGCAGTTACGTTAACTTCGCCATCGCCCTGGGCTGAATGACCATCACCTATAGAGAATAATGCGCCAGGGACGTAAATTGGCAAAAATAACCGAGAACCTGCTTGGAGTTCACGGTTATCAATGTTACCACCATAACAACCAGGGGGAATGGAATTGCGATCGCTTTCGGCTGTGGCGACACCTAAAATACCAAAAAATGGTTTTATGGGAATTTGAATCCCGCTAAGAGATGGAAATTCGGCAAGATTATTGGCTAAATCTAAGGGAATAAATCTTAATGCAGGTTGAGTAAATTGTGCTGGTAAGGCTCCCCAACCTGTACGAATAGCATTAAAGCCAACTGGTAAACTAGGTGCGATCGCCTCTAATCTTACTTCTAAAACATCACCTGGTTCGGCATCTCGCACATAAATCGGCCCTGTGAGTAAATGCGGCCCGCCTGCTACTTTGCGTTGTGATGGTAAGTTTTGGCAAATATCAACAAACTCTGGTGTCAGAAAATCTGGCGGTGCTTGGTCGTAAATATAATAGCCAGTATAAGTTTCTACATCGATGGTATCGCCAGAGTCAACGCTCAACGCTGGTTGTAAAAGATGAGAAAACCCACCAAGATGAACCGTATCTTTGGTGGCTTTTAATATGTGATTAGTCATTACCCTTGTTTTGGAAAACCAAAGTTTTGTTAAAAATATTACATAAGAAATTTTTTCTTATGTTACTAAGGTAGCTGTAACTACTTGTTGATTTTAAGAATACGATGTTTTTACTAAATCATACTTTGAGTTTGGTTTATCTTTTGGCTCAGTCTGACCAAGGTTCTGGTGGTAGCACTGCTGGCAGTTTATTGGGTTTTATATTTGGTGTAGCAGGCTATATCTTTGGTTCCTATTGCTTTTACAACATTTATCAAAAGTTAGGACAATCTGACGCTTGGTTTGCTTGGGTTCCAATTTTAAATACCTGGATTATGTACAAAGCCGGGGATCAATCACCTTGGTGGATTATTGGTCTTTTCATTCCTTTAGTTAATTTTGTGGCATTAATTTTCTTAATTATTGCTTTTGTCAACATTGTCAAAAAGTTGGGCAAGAATCCTTGGTTAATTTTATTGATGATTGTGCCGTTGGTAAATTTTGTAGTTTTATACAATTTTGCTTTTGGTTAAATTGCCAGTCTTATTCTGTCACAAACAATCAAGCCCCACACTATATCCTTTTTTGGCATTAATAATAGGGTGGGGTTTTTGTTTTGAGAATTTATCTGTATAACCAAACTCTGAGTAAAGAAAGTAATTGCTCAATATCTACAGGTTTGGTGATGTAGTCTGATGCACCTGATTCGATACATTTTTCACGATCGCCTTGCATAGCTTTCGCGGTGAGGGCAATAATTGGTAAAGTTTTAAATTGCTCGTTTTGGCGGATTTGCCTGGTTGTTTCGTAACCATCCATTTCTGGCATCATCACATCCATTAACACCACATCAATCTCGGGTGTAGTTTCTAACATTATGATGCCGTCTCTGCCATTTTCTGCATAGATAACCTGCATTTGATAACGCTCTAGCATACTGGTTAGGGCAAAAATATTACGGACATCATCATCGATAATTAATACTTTTTTGTTCGTCAGTATATAGTCCCGCGAATGTAGTTGTTCAAGTATTTGCCGCTTGGGTTCTGGTAAGGCTGACTGGACACGGTGCAGGAACAATGTGGTTTCGTCTAGCAGGCGTTCGGGCGATCGCACATCTTTGACTATAATGGTTTCTGTAATCCTGCGTAATTCTGTTTCTTGGGCTTTGGTCAATTCGATACCAGTGTAAATAATGATGGGTAAAGCTTCGCCATGAGGTAATTGCTTGATTTGCTGAAGCAGTTCAAACCCATTCATATCTGGCAAGCCTAAATCAAGGACGAGACAATCAAATTGCTGGGAAGTAATAGCGGCTAGGGCTTCGTGTCCGGTGGCGACAGCAGTAGTAGCAACATCGCTATTGCCAATTAATTCAACAATGCTATGGCGTTGAGTGTCGTCATCTTCTACGACTAGCAAGTTCTTCACCCGACGGTCAACGAAACCTTTGATTTTGTTTAACGCTTCAGATATGCTCTCGCTGCTGGCAGGTTTTTGCAAATATGCCAAGGCTCCTAGTTGCAAACTCCGCCGCCGTCCTTCTTCGACGGTCATGATATGTACAGGAATATGGCGGGTATTGGGGTCATGTTTTAAACGATCTAGTACCGTCCAACCGTCCATATCTGGTAAGTGGATGTCTAGCAAAATCCCCACAGGTAGAAATTGCTGGGCGAGGGCGAGTCCATTGCTGCCATTTTGAGCAGTAACGACCTTAAATCCTTGCTCATGCGCCATTTCTAATAAGATGCGCGCAAAGTTAATGTCATCCTCAATAATTAACAATACGCGATCGCCGCTTTCGATTTCGGTGCGATCGTCTTCTAGTAAGGGGGTGTGCGGATTGGGCAGAATTATCGGTGTTACAGACGAAACTACCTCAGTTGCAGCTACTGTTGTTGGTATTACTGCCAATTCTGTTGTGGGAGTTGTAGCTGTAGTGGGAAACAGTAGAGATGATGGCGGATTGAGTAATAACTGTGCTGTTGGCTCAGGATTAACTAATCTTGTCTCAGCATTAAATTGAGGCAAGTAGAAGGTGAAGGTGCTACCTTGCGCTACATTGCTTTCTAAAGTAATTTCGCCGCCAAATAGACGGGCAATTTCCCGACTGATAGATAAGCCTAAGCCAGTCCCGCCGTATTTGCGGCTAGTAGTACCATCGGCTTGTTGGAAGGCTTCAAAAATGACCTTTTGTTTTTCAGGTGCAATACCAATCCCAGTGTCAATTACAGAAAAGGCAACTACCAGGGAAGCCCGGTTTAAGGTTTCTTGATTAATACTCCAGCCCTGCTTGGCGACTTCGACTCGTAAACGCACTTCGCCCCGTTCTGTAAATTTAAAAGCGTTGGAAAGTAGGTTTTTTAGGACTTGTTGCAAGCGTTTTGGGTCGGTGTAAATCGCTTTGGGTAATTCAGGAGCTAATTCAATGTTGAAGTTGAGTCCTTTGTCTTGGGCAATTTGGCGGAAGGTGCGCTCTGTCTGGTCGCGCAAATCTGTGACTAGCATTTGCGACATATCAATTGACATGGTTCCCGATTCGATTTTGGCGAGGTCGAGGATGTCATTGATGAGTGCTAATAAGTCATTACCAGCAGAGTAAATGGTGCGGCTATATTCAACTTGTTTAGTGCTGAGGTTGCCATCGATGTTATCTGTCAATAACTTAGCCAAGATTAACAAGCTATTTAGCGGTGTCCGCAGTTCGTGGGACATATTCGCCAAAAACTCTGATTTATATTTGGATGAGAGTGCCAATTGTTCGGCTTTTTCTTCTAAAGAGCGTCTAGCTTGTTCGATTTCGCGGTTTTTGCGCTCAACTTCTTTTTTCTGCTGTGCCAACAACTCGGCTTTTTCTTCGAGTTCGGCGTTGGTTTGCTGGAGTTCTTCTTGCTGTTTCTTGAGTAAATCTTCGGAAGTTTTGAGAGATTGGGCTTGTTGTTCGAGGCGCTTGTTGGTTTCTTTGAGTTCGTTTTGCTGGGTTTGCAGTTCTTCTGCCAAAGATTGGGATTGTTTGAGCAATTCTTCGGTACGCATGGAAGCTGCGATCGTATTCAGCACAATTGCAATACTTTCGGTGAGTTGGTCGAAGAATGTTAAGTGAATTTCGCTAAAGCGGCGGAAGGACGCTAACTCAATGACTGCGGTTACTTGTCCTTCAAATAAGACTGGTAAAACTACAACATTGAGAGGAGCCGATTCGCCTAAACCAGAGCTAATTTTGACGTAATCTGTCGGGACTTCTGTTAATAAAATTCGCTCTTTTTCTAATGCACATTGTCCTACCAAACCTTCGCCTAAGTGGAAGCGATTGGCTAAATGCTTGCGTTCGCGGTAGGCATAGCTGCTGAGGAGTTTGAGGTAATAAGATTGTTGTTCCCCGGCATCCATTAAGTAAAATACGCCATGTTGCGCCCCTACCAGTGGTGCAAGTTCCGAGAGAATTAGCTTGGATACAGTTTCTAAGTCGCGCTGACCTTGCAGCATTCGGGTAAATTTGGCCAGGTTGGTCTTTAACCAGTCCTGTTCGGTGTTTTTTTGGGTTGTCTCGCGCAGGTTGGCAATCATCTGGTTGATGTTGTCTTTCAGGATTGCCACTTCACCTAGGGCTTCTACGGAGATTGAGCGAGTTAAGTCACCTTTTGTTACTGCTGTCGCTACTTCAGCGATCGCGCGTAACTGAGTTGTCAGGGTCGCTGCTAGTTCGTTTACGTTGTCTGTCAAGTCTTTCCACGTTCCGGCTGCCCCTGGAACCCTCGCTTGACCGCCTAACTTCCCTTCAATTCCCACTTCCCGCGCTACGGTTGTTACCTGATTGGCGAAGGTCGCTAGGGTATCAATCATTTCATTGATAGTTTCTGCTAAGGTTTCAATTTCACCCTTCGCATCTAGCATCAATTTTCGCTTCAAGTCGCCATTCGCCACGGCGGTGACAACTCGCGCAATCCCTCGCACTTGGGCGGTTAAGTTCCCCGCCATTGAATTTACATTGTCGGTGAGGTCTTTCCATGTACCCGCCACACCTTGCACCAAGGCTTGACCGCCTAATTTACCTTCCGTTCCTACTTCCCGCGCTACCCGCGTTACTTCTGAGGCGAAGGAACTAAGTTGATCCACCATTGTGTTAATGGTGTTTTTCAAGTCGAGAATTTCACCCTTTACATCCACCGTGATTTTCTTCGACAAGTCACCATTCGCCACCGCCTTCGTTACTTCCGCAATATTCCGCACCTGGGCTGTCAAATTCCCCGCCATTAAATTCACGTTGTCGGTGAGGTCTTTCCACGTACCGCCAACCCCTCGGACGTACGCTTGTACGCCCAATTTACCTTCTGTTCCCACCTCCCGCGCTACCCGCGTTACTTCCGAGGCGAAGGAGTTCAACTGATCCACCATTGTATTGATGGTGTTTTTCAGTTCGAGAATTTCACCCTTCACATCAACGGTGATTTTTTTGGACAAGTCGCCATTCGCCACCGCCGTCGTCACATCCGCGATGTTTCGCACCTGGGCTGTCAAGCTTCCCGCCATGAAGTTTACCGAGTCGGTGAGGTCTTTCCACGTACCCGCAACACCTTTTACTTCTGCTTGTACGCCTAATTTTCCTTCCGTTCCCACCTCTCGCGCCACCCGCGTTACTTCCGAGGCGAAGGAGTTGAGTTGATCTACCATCGTGTTGACGGTGTTTTTCAGTTCGAGAATTTCCCCTTTCACATCAACGGAGATTTTCTTGGATAAGTCGCCATTCGCTACCGCCGTTGTTACCGCCGCGATGTTTCTTACTTGGGCTGTCAAACTTCCCGCCATGAAGTTCACAGAGTCGGTGAGGTCTTTCCAGGTTCCGGCTACACCTTTCACATCCGCTTGTACACCCAGTTTCCCCTCACTTCCTACTTCTCTCGCCACCCTGGTTACTTCCGAGGCGAAGGAGTTTAGCTGATCCACCATGATATTGATGGTGTTTTTCAGTTCGAGAATTTCACCTTTGACTTGGACTGTGATTTTCTTGGATAAGTCACCATTTGCGATCGCAGTTGCAACTTCCGCAATACTACGTACTTGGTCGGTGAGGTTCCCCGCCATCATATTCACCGCACCTGTCAAATCTTTCCAAGTACCCGCCACACCCCGCACTTCTGCTTGTACGCCCAGTTTTCCTTCTGTTCCTACCTCACGGGCTACCCTGGTTACTTCTGATGCAAAGGAACTCAGTTGATCCACCATTGTATTGATGGTGTTTTTCAACTCTAAAATTTCGCCCTTCACATCCACAGTGATTTTCTTGGACAAGTCGCCATTCGCTACCGCCGTCGTCACATCAGCAATATTTCTTACCTGGGCTGTCAAACTTCCCGCCATGAAGTTTACCGAGTCTGTCAAATCCTTCCACGTACCCGCAACGCCTCGCACTTCTGCTTGTACGCCCAGTTTCCCTTCACTTCCCACTTCTCGCGCCACCCGCGTTACTTCCGATGCGAAGGAGTTGAGTTGATCCACCATTGTATTAATAGTGTTTTTCAACTCCAAAATCTCACCCTTCACATCCACAGTAATTTTCTTCGACAAGTCGCCATTCGCCACCGCCGTTGTCACTTCCGCAATGTTTCTTACTTGGGCTGTCAAACTTCCCGCCATGAAGTTTACCGAGTCTGTCAAATCCTTCCACGTACCCGCCACGCCCCGCACATCTGCTTGTACGCCCAATTTCCCTTCACTTCCTACTTCCCTCGCTACCCGCGTTACTTCTGATGCAAAGGAACTCAGTTGATCCACCATAATATTGATGGTGTTTTTCAGTTCAAAAATTTCGCCCTTCACATCTACAGTAATTTTCTTCGACAAGTCACCATTAGCGATCGCTGTTGCCACTTCCGCAATATTTCTTACCTGTCCTGTCAGGTTCCCCGCCATCAAATTCACATTGTCGGTGAGGTCTTTCCACGTCCCCGCCACCCCTCGCACTTCTGCTTGTACGCCCAGTTTTCCTTCCGTTCCCACTTCCCGCGCTACCCTAGTTACCTCTGATGCAAAAGAGTTAAGTTGATCCACCATTGTATTAATAGTGTTTTTCAACTCCAAAATCTCACCCTTCACATCCACAGTAATTTTCTTCGACAAGTCGCCATTCGCCACCGCCGTTGTCACTTCCGCAATGTTTCTTACTTGGGCTGTCAAACTTCCCGCCATGAAGTTTACCGAGTCTGTCAAATCCTTCCACGTACCCGCAACGCCCCGCACATCCGCTTGTACGCCCAGTTTCCCTTCACTTCCTACTTCCCGCGCCACCCTAGTTACTTCTGATGCAAAGGAACTCAGTTGATCCACCATGATATTGATGGTGTTTTTCAACTCTAGAATTTCGCCTTTTACATCTACTGTAATCTTTTTGGATAAGTCACCATTAGCGATCGCTGTTGCCACTTCCGCAATATTTCTTACCTGTCCTGTCAGGTTCCCCGCCATCAAATTCACATTGTCGGTGAGGTCTTTCCAAGTCCCCGCCACCCCTCGCACTTCTGCTTGTACACCTAATTTTCCTTCTGTACCCACTTCCCGCGCTACCCTGGTTACTTCTGATGCAAAAGAGTTAAGTTGATCCACCATTGTATTGACGGTGTTTTTCAACTCTAGAATTTCGCCTTTTACGTCTACAGTAATCTTCTTCGATAAGTCACCATTTGCGATCGCCGTTGCAACCTCAGCAATATTTCGTACCTGTCCTGTCAGGTTCCCCGCCATCAAATTCACATTGTCGGTGAGGTCTTTCCACGTCCCCGCCACACCTTTGACTTCTGCTTGTACACCCAACTTCCCTTCCGTTCCCACTTCCCGTGCCACCCTGGTTACTTCTGAGGCAAAAGAACCCAGACGTTCGACCATTGTGTTAACAATATTTGCCGTTTGCAGAAACTCACCCTTGAGGGGTTTACCATCAATTTCTGTAGCGATCGTTTGAGATAAATCCCCATTCGCCACCGACCGAATTACACGGGTAGTCTCAGCAGTCGGTTGAACTAAATCTGTAATTAGGGTGTTGACAGAATTAACACAATCTGCCCAAGAGCCACGGACATTGCCTAAAGATGCCCTTTCTGTAATTTTCCCATCTTTGCCAACCACATTCCCAATGCGCTGTAACTCTAATGCCATACGCTCATTTTGGTCAATAATCTCATTGAGCGTGTCTGATATTTTACCCGCTAGCCCAGTATGGTCTACGGACATCCGAACAGAAAAGTCACCTTTTTTAACAGCAGTTAATGTTTTTAGAAGTTGTTTTAAATCAAGATTATCGCTTTCTCTGGTTAACTGTTCAGTTGCCATTGCTATATCCTTGGGGAAGTTGAAAGGAGTAGTTACCCTGCCAATCGACGAGGGTAGGTGAGCATAAAAATTTAGATTAATGATGAAAAACAAAAGAACTGCATATTGCTGCTGTTTAGCAGTTCGATAATATTTAGTTGAAGAATTATGGATTTAGCTATAAATTAAGGACTGCCCCATTCATAGACATCAGTCTATTAAGGAGGCAAGACGTTAGTTTAAGCGTTGTTAAGAATAACCTTTACTGGATAAATCCAACTAAACTGTGCTGAAGTTAGTTGGCAAATATTTCTACAATTCCAAATAAATTATTTAGGCTCTCACTTATTTTAACTCTACCATTTGTTAACTTTAGCTGGAGGAAAATCATCCGACAATAAAGCACTAGGTAGAAGGCAAACGAAAAGAAATTTGCTATTATATTAGACTTTATTTTCCTGACACAAGCAAACTTCAGATACCCGGCTTATTCAATAAGTCGGGTATCTTTTCAGTATTCTTTATGCTAGATGTTTAATCACAAAGTTAATGACATCTACTAGACCCGATTGAGTTTTTAAATTTGTAAAAATAAAAGGTTTCTCACCGCGCATTTTTTTAGCATCTCTTTCCATCACGCCTAAATCTGCACCGACGAATGGTGCAAGGTCAATTTTATTAATCACCAATAAATCAGATTTTGTAATTCCTGGCCCACCTTTGCGGGGAATTTTATCACCAGCAGCCACATCAATCACATAGATTGTTAAATCTACTAATTCAGGACTAAAGGTAGCGGCTAAATTATCGCCACCGCTTTCTAAAAAGACTAAATCTAAATTCAGGAAACGCTGTTCTAATTGTTCAATTGCCGCCAGATTCATCGAAGCATCTTCACGAATTGCTGTGTGCGGACAGCCGCCAGTTTCCACACCCAAAATGCGATCGCTTGGTAAAGCCTGAGAACGCACTAAATACTGTGCATCTTCCTGAGTATAAATATCATTCGTCACCACTGCAATATGATACTCGTCGCGTAACGCTTTACACAACGCATCTACTAACGCCGTCTTCCCCGAACCAACAGGGCCAGCAACACCTACTCGAAATGCGGTCATAGTCATTTGTCAATGGTCAATGGTCAATAGTCATTAGTAAATCTTAAGTGGGTGCTTTAGGTTGAAGCTGTAATGCACTGCAATATAAAAGACAGTAACTTAATTTGGCGTTGCATAAATACGGGATGAATTGAGATGTTTAACAAAAATAAAATATTGATTCTTCGCGCCTTTGCGCCTTTGCGCGAAACAAAAAACATCCCACTAATCAGCAATGCCCTTAATTTTTACTCTGTAAACAACTTCTTAGTTAGTATTCTTGGGACGGAAAATATCTGTTAACTCTTCTTTAGTCATGTTATATGGGAAGGGATAAATTTTAGCATCAGGACTACGACGTTTGATGAATAACTCTCTGATAGCTTCATCATCAGTAGGGTGTTGTCGGATATAAGCTTTTAATTCTTGACGAGTCATTTGAGTAAAATCAGGCTTAGTCATCTTCGTAAAACTCCCAACTTCGATGATGAAATTTCACACTTCATACTTCATACTTCATACTTCATACTTCACACTTCATCCTCAACTTCTAAACAACCTTGTATATTGGGTTTCATGCTGCATACTTGCTAAGGATAAACCCCAGCTACAACAACTCAGTTCATCATCTGCTAAAACTAAAATTTCTTGCACAGCAGCACTAATTAATGGTTGTAGATAAAGTAATAATTCTTGTCCTGTGGTTTGTCCGAGGGGAATGAGTTTGACTCCGGCGGTGATGAGATTAGTTGCCCAACTATGCAGATATGCCAGCATAGCAACGTTAGGATTAATTTGATAATGGGTGGCAGCGATGCCAAAAGCGATCGCATAATTACAAGGATTTCCCACACTATTAATAGTATGCAGCAGTTGTGGTTGTAGTTTACCAAGTAATTGGGCAAGCGATCGGCCCATCTGCCAGCTAGAATTACGTAACTCTTGCGTTTCTCGCGCTGCTGATAACCAGCAATTCCAATAACACAATCTTTCTAAATCTCCCATTTTTACAGATTCCACAGCGCGTAACATCACCGCCGCCTCTAACCTAATTGCCCCATAACGCAGTTCTGAGGTTAACCACTGCTTTAATGCTTCTGGCTGAGAAACTATTCCTGCTTCTACTAAAGTTTCCAACCCTTCAGAATAACTATAAGCACCAACAGGTAAAGCTGGGCTGGCTAACTGCAAAATCCACAAAAACTGGCTATTCGTGAGAGTGATGTCCATAAGCGCCTAATTCTGGCTGAAATGGTGTAACTTCCTCGATAACTTCTAACCCCAACTGTTCCAACATCGTCCGTAACACCGAGTCAGGCGATAAGCGTAAATAACTTGGGGTAATTTCTACAGCCACATGACGATTTCCTAAATGATATACTGCCCGCATTAATAAAAGTGGCGTTGAAGCGAACACACTCAGCACTGGTTCTGCTTTCGCAACAACTCTAATTAAACTACCATCAGTTTCAGCTTGCAAAATATCACCATCCCGCAGTACAGTCCCCCTAGGTAAACGCAAAAACACAACCTGTCCATCCTCCGTTTCAAAGCGATGACGGCTGCGGGTGCGTTCTTGGGCTGTCAATGCCAGAGTCAAACTTACCACAACATCAGGATTCGGTGGTTGACGTTGCGTCAAAGTCAAGCAATTTTGAATTGATTCCATAAATCAATACATAGCCAAGATAGTGAAGACATTGATCAACGATAAAACTCAAAGAGAAAAAGGTTTGTCATCTCATGTCCGGCAAATCAGTTATGATTCAACTCATCTGTGCAGAAAGATAAAACTCTCCCTGCTCCCTGCCCCCTGCGGTCTTGATGATAAGTCTTTGTACTAGACATGATATCAGCTTACAAGCTGTCACCTGCTATCCAAATCTACTCCCTATTTTTTAGGCACAAAGAAAACCTACTTTTTTCTCTGTGCCAGCATCATCATAGTTATTATCGCTACTGCAACTATTTGCGAGTAGCAATGCCTAACTTTGCACCTTCAATGCGGCGAATTTTATCCATCACAGCTACAACTTTACCGTGGTTCACTGCTTCATCAGCATTTAGTACCACCATTAATTGCTGTTGTGGTTCGACTTTTTGTCTTACTCTGGCTTCTAATTGTTCTAAACTTACCGCTTCCTTGTTTAAAAATAATTCGCCAGCACTATTAATTGTTACTGTTACCTGTGCTGGGCGTTCTGTTTTTGCCGTACTGGCTTGAGGTAAATTAACTGGTAAACCCTCAGAACGAGTCAAATACAAGGTTGACATGATAAAAAATGTCAAAATTGCAAATATGACATCAATCATTGGCACAATATTAATTTGTGCTGGAATATCAGGCTCATCTTGAAGACGCATACACTTTATCTCCTCGTTCGTAGCGACGACGGTAAAGTAATTCTAATTCTCCACCGTATTCTTGAATCAATGCTATTTGTCTTTGATAAAGTCCGCGAAAAGTATTAGCAAAAAATAATGTAAAAATAGCTACAACTAACCCTGATGCTGTTGATACCAATGCTTCACTAATACCGCTAGTTACCCCAGCCGTTTTGGTTCCGCCTACATCCCCTAAATTGAGAGAAGCGAAAGACGCAATCAAGCCTAATACAGTACCCAGAAGACCTAATAAAGGTGCAAGAGAAATAATAGTATCAAAGATTGTCGTAAATCTTTTCAGCAAAGGTATCTCTGCTTGGGCTTCACTTTCTAAAGCCAAGCGAAATTCTTCTGGAGTCGGTTCTTCTAATTCCAAAGCCGCTAAAAAAATTCGGGCAATGGGTAAATCTGCATTCTTTTGCAGTATCTCAATAGCAGTTACAACATTATCTAGACGGTAAGTATTTAAAACATCTCGGACTACGCGTTGCTGACTTCTGCTGATTTTAACCCAAAACTTTAACCGTTCAATAATTAACGCTACCGCCAATACCGAAAAAAATAGCAGTGGCCACATCACTACGCCACCAGCTACAAACACATTTTTAATATCCATGTACGATTTCTCAAGCCTCTAGAGGAATTTACCTATTATTCTCGCCAGCATAGCCGACAAAATATTCTCAAAATAACTTAAAGCAAATGAGAATTAATGTCAATCACTTTAACTGGGATGAGATAACAAACTGTTTTGATGATTGATGCAAAGCAGATATAAACGATATTTTCCAGCAACTGATTAGCAATCCATATATCAACCTATCTTGACTTACTGATTGTTTTTTGCGTTTAGTTCTAAAAAATAACTAGATTTTAATGAAAAATACTGGCAATAACTCTAAATTAGTAGCAGTGAGTAGTTGTTGTTACCAACCCGGAAAAGATAAAAGTAGCTATAAGCACTAGTAAATATAATTAATTGTAACAATAATTAACAAAGTCTCAGAGGTTGTTTAAAAAGCGATTGGAAATCGCGCGCCACTGAGGGAGTCGGGGAACCCGCCCAACGCAGTGGCTTGGCTACATAGACGAAATCCAGCTACTTGGGTTTGAAAACCTTGATTTTGTCTTAGTCCACGCAGGTGGACTTTGCTTGTGTAGTAGCGAATTCTATTCGCCCAATACTTGTCAAACATCCTCTAACATTTAAGGTTTACTAATTTTCTTAAATAAGCATAAATTAGCGATCGCTCTTAGCCAGAACAATGTAAAATTTCTACTCAAAATTAAAATCCAACCTTATCTATAACAGTCCTAAATGAAACGTAAATAAATTCACTTCCTTAACCCTATTCTTAGGCTCCTTGAGTAATTTATAAATCAAATAGGATTGCTATAGACAAAACAAACAATAAATTTCACTTTACTCTCAGAAATTTAATAGGTGTCAGACTATGATTTCTCAAGATTGTGAATCAGTAGATATTGTCAACGACTTAGTGCGGAAAATCAGAATTAAAGAAAGTCAGTTAAAAATTGCTCAAGAATCCAACTTGATCTATACTTCTGCGGCCTTAGAAAGCCAAATTTTAGAATTAAGATTTAAGTTATCTCAGTCTCAAGACCCTGAATTAGACGCATTAATGAGTTTATTAGACGATTAACTAAGTTGGTGCTGATAAAGTTGGCATTGCTGATTAACGTGAAGGGTGAAGAGTGCTGAGTTAAAAGACTGCCCACAAGGGGCGGGGCATAACCAAGAGTGAGAAAATACTGAGTACTCTTTTTCTTACTCAGCACTCAGCACTCAGCACTCAGCACTCAATAGGGTGAAAAAAACAGCCTGTGTAAACAGGCTGAACAGAAGCTATTTTTCTACAGAGTTATGAGGATGGATTGTTAATTTAATTCAATGGTTCCATAATGGTTTTTAACCCATTGCTTGTGAGTGTTTTTAACATTTCATCAGCATTGGCGCGATCGCTAAATACTCCCGCTTGCATGACTTTACGTCCTTGCCAAATTGTCGAAAATGCACCAGGGGCAACAAATCTAACTAATTGTTGTTCTTTGTCGTTGGTTACTTCTACGATGATGCGGTAACGTGTCCCTCTAGCAGGCTGAAAATAGCTGGGATTATAAGCTGTTGTATTAGTTTGGGGAACTGATACTTTTCGCATATTGGCAGTGTTACCCAGAGGAACATTACCATCAGGAACGGGTAAAGGCGCGGCACTAGGATTAGATGTTGTTTGGGTGTTAGCATCAGGCGCGCTAAATTCGATGGCGTTAGTATTAATCTGCACGTAATTCAGCTGTGGTGATGCTGATTGTCGAACTGGTAAAGCCGTAACTTCAGTTCTCGGTGCTGGTTGTTGTGCGGCTACACTGCTAGGTACAGGAAATCCACCTTTGGGAGGCGTAAGCGGTTGTGGGTTAGGTCTACGCGCAATTGGTTTGGCTAATGGTCTAACTTGGTTAGTCGTTTTCGGTACTTGCGGGGCGGAGAAGGTAATTTCTGTTGTCGAATTTGTGACAGGGACGATGTTATTTGTGGTAGCAGGTTGGGGCTGCTCTGCAACGGTGGCGGTTGTAGTGACAGGAAGAATGTTACTTGCTGGATGAGGTTGAGAATTATCCGCAACAGTAGCAACTTGAGCGTTAAAATCTACGTTGCCGACAATTTTTTGACTAGCTAGGGTATTTCCCGCCGCAGCGATCGCTTGTTTAGCAGCATTAGCGTTAATATCATAGCGAGCATTGTTACGAAATTCGTTACCGCCTGGTTCTGTAACTGTACCTAAGTTTGGCATAGCTTGAGCGATCGCTACCAAACCGTCTTCTTGACTATCGGCAATTAAATTATTCCTTAAAATCGGCTGCGCCTTTCCTTGGACTAAAACTCCAGCACGGTTGTTTTGAATTTGATTACCTATGACTATAGGAGCCGCATTTTGAGTAATATTTACTGCGTAACCTGTTTCTTGAAATATATTTTCTTGGATTTTGGCTTGCGAATGACCGCTAAGGGTGATGCCGTTAGCTCCATTGCGATAAAAATAATTTTTACTAATTGTCGGTGTACCATTACCACTAACTGCAACACCATCTTGTGTGTTGCCTGTAAATGTATTTTCGGCAATTGTGGGATTACTAGATTCAATCCACAAACCATAACCACGGGGATGAGAATTAATGACTGTCACCCCTGTTAACGTAGCTTGATTTGCACCAACAATCGTGACATTCTGTCCGCCATAGCTGCGACTTAGGTATGTACCACCACCTTGAATTGTCACTCCATTACCTTTGTTACTGATATCTCCTTGAATAGAAACACCAGCTTTGAGCATCAATGGAAACTCTTCTCCGGTTTGGGTACTGTAATTACCGGGGGCTAGCATAATTGTTGTATTACCTGTAGCTACCCGCAGAGCTTGGGTAATTGTTTTGTAGGGGGTGCGATCGCTACCGTTACCTGTTGTGTCATCTCCAATACTTGGGTTGACAAACACCGCATTAACCTGCGAAAGTGTTCTTTCACCCAGGGGCATTCGATCTGGTATAGATGGCATCTGAGCAACGGCGCTGCCGTTTATCGCCAGCAACGTTAAGCCTGCCACTCCCATACCAACCGTATAAAAAAAGACTGAGTAACCAACAGCTATAAGTATAGCTAAGTCTAGAGGTGGATATGGTTTATCAAAGGCAATGAGCTTGCGTACCAGTCTCCGATGTTGACTCAACATAATGGGGGAAAACATTTTTACAAGACTCCTAAGAAATAACAATAAAGTCTTATACCCTTAGACACTAATATGTCGATAATGTTACCCACAATATTGACCGATTGGCTATTTTAAAGACAAAGTAATTAAAGATAGGGAGTAAGAACTTTTAAGGATGAAGACTGAAGGATGAAATTACCCTGCGGGAAGCTACCCAAAGGGTATCTACATACTTCATACTTTATACTTCATACTTCATACTTTCCCTAATACGTTTTACTGAATAAATATAATGAAGTTAAAAACATTGCACATATGAAAGAGGCTGGCTGTTACGATGAAAGCACTAATGGAGTTGTGGTAATGGTCGAGCCGTATAGCCAAAAAGAGCAAATACAGCAAGTTGTTTACCGCATATTAGATGCTAATTTAGACCGCACTCGTGAAGGCTTACGCATCATTGAGGAGTGGTGTCGCTTTGGGTTGAATAATGCCCAGTTAGCAGGAGAATGCAAATACCTACGCCAAGAATTAGCTAAATGGCATACAGCAGAAATCAGAGCAGCACGAGATACTGTGGGTGATAGTGGTACGGATTTGTCTCACCCACAGGAAGAACAACGCTCGGGAATTACATCGTTGTTGCAAGCAAATTTTTGTCGCGTTCAAGAAGCATTGCGAGTATTAGAAGAATACGGAAAGTTGTATAGCTCTAATATGGGCAAAGCATTCAAACAGATGCGCTATCGCGTGTACACCTTAGAAAGTAATTTGATGGGTTATCAGCGTCATCAATTGTTATGGCGATCGCACTTATATCTAGTAACATCCCCATCAGACACTTTGTTAGGTACAGTAGAATCTGCACTCAAAGGTGGGTTGACCTTGGTACAGTACCGCGATAAAAATACTGATGATACTGTGCGTCTGGAACAAGCCACAAAATTGCGGCAGCTATGTCATGCTTACGGGGCGTTGTTTATTATGAACGATCGCGTAGACTTAGCTTTAGCTGTCGATGCCGATGGTGTACACCTAGGACAACAGGATATGCCCATCGCGCTAGCGCGGCAATTATTAGGGCCACAGAGGATTATCGGTCGTTCCACTACTAATGCCGAAGAGATGCAAAAAGCCATCTCCGAAGGTGCAGATTATATAGGAGTCGGCCCAGTTTACGAAACTCCGACAAAACTAGGTAAAGCTGCGGCTGGCTTAGAATATGTCCGCTACGCCGCCCAAAATAGCCCAATTCCCTGGTTTGCCATTGGCGGCATTGATGCCAATAATATCAATGATGTGATTGATGCTGGCGCTGAAAGGGTGGCAGTGGTGCGATCGCTCATGCAAGCAGAACAACCAACTCTCGTCACTCAATATTTAATGTCTCAGCTAAATCGGGTCAAACCACAACCTGTGATCATTCAAAATTGAGTCATTGGTCATTTGTCATTTTTTGAAAAGTAGGATAACCATACTTCACACTTCATACTTCATACTTCATACTTCACACTTCACACTTCACACTTTATTTTATGTCCGAGCAAATTAGCCTTCAGGTGAATGGGGAAACCCGGAACTGTTCATCTCAAACTCTTTTGCCTGATTTACTCCACGAATTGGGTTTTAACCCTCGTTTAGTGGCGGTGGAGTATAACGGGGAAATTTTACATCGCCAATTTTGGACAGAAACTACCGTCAAGCCAGGCGATCGCTTAGAAGTAGTTACCATTGTTGGCGGTGGTTAATTTTCTTGATAAAGCATCCGGTGAAGAGTTTTGCGCCTGGCTAATTCTTTACCTTTATGACCTAATTGTTCTCGCAACTGCTGGTCTTGGCACAAGCGTTTAAAGGCTTGAAAAACTTCGTATCCAGATTTAGGATTCACCAGGATGCCGTTTTCTTCATGATGAATCACTTCGATAACAGAACCAGCACGCGAAGCAATGACTGGTTTACCAAAGTAGCTTGCTTCTAAATATGCCAAACCAAAACCTTCAATAAACCTTGCTTTGGCATCATTCACCGTCAGCATCGCAAAGATGTCACAAGCAGCATAATAACTTGCTAATTCACCTTCTGTTACATAGCCAGCAAAGTGTACGCGTTGGTCTACACGCAAGCGTTGTGCTAGAGTTTGCAGTTCTGATTGACAAGGGCCTTCACCACAAAGTATATAGTGAACATCTACCCCAATAGTTAGTAATAGTGGTAAGTTCTCAATTACCCGCTCAAAACTTTTTTGTTTTACCAATCGTCCCACAGACAAGATGACAACTGCTGTTTCGGGGATGTTGTAAGTTTGCCGCACCTGCATTCGCAAATCTTCCAGATTGTTGTAGTTGGTAGCAATACCAAATTTCTCTGGTCTCATGGCTGGATGAATCACATGGGTGGGAGTTTGTAGGCGGAAAGTACTTCTTAAATAATCTCTTGTAAAGGAACTATTACAAACAATGCCAGTGGCGCGTTTTAATGTTAATTTGAATAGCGATCGCCACACTGGATTGCCTAATCCATTGCGGATATCATTCCCATGTAAATAAATAAAAAACTGGATAGGTAAAAGATAGCTTAGTAATAACAAAGAAGGAAAGTCATAGCCGTGTCCCCATTCAATATAACGATAGTGATAGCGAAAATAAAGTTTGATTGCTAGCACAAATGAAGATACTAAATTAATCAGTGGCTTGCATAAATTTGCCAAAAAATCACCTAGCCAGTCTTGAAAATTAGGCCAACGATAGATAGGAAATTGCTGATCTCGATCAAACTTTTCATCACCGGCACAACTAGCAGCAAGAACAATGATTCTCTCTGGGTCTTGAAGACAACGATTATACAGATATTCTCCAATCACCGCTTCTTTGGGTAAGAACAAACCCGATATTACTAAAATATCTGGATAGGCACTATTTTCTCTGACATTTGTTGCTAGTTGAGAAATATGTTCCATGTTAATTTTGGTAACTTTCACTAAAAAAATGTAATTATCAATCCTCAAACTCAGTTGAAAAAGTGGATATGAAGAGGTTAGCTTTGAGCGATCGCTCTTACCACGGCTACCAGCCCAAATTAGTGATTTTTTTTATTAACAACAAAGTAAGATAATCGTCTTTATTGTCGTTCAGGAGTTAGTCTGACAAATAAAATAACTTTGAGTTTGACTAGTTGTAGTTAGTTAATAACTCTTCAAATCCTAATTAATATTGATCTATTTCTACTATATGTTGCTCAAAAAGTTATTGCTATAATCACAGGGGAAATTTATTACCCATTTAACGAATTTCCTCTATTCGAGCATGAAGATCAACACAATTTGTAAAAAAACAGACTGGATCTCATACTGACTAATTTGTAAATTTAATTTTTTCTAAGCTAAAAATTTTTAGCTTGCTGGATGAGTAAATTTTATTTTGATTACAAGCAAAAATATTATTTGTCAATTTTTTTTACAAAATTTAACTGGTTGAGCCAGCGATAATATCTTTGCATCGATGATTAACACTCGGTGGCATTGGGCTGTGAGAAACATAATTCTCCATCCTTGTTTGAGTGGATATATTGCCAAGCTTTACAAATATTCTAGAACATGAAATATATAGATTGGCTCATAATTTATATGAAGTATTGGTTAATTATATATTTTGGTAACTGTTACATCAATTCTCATAATCAATAACAGTAATTCATCAGTATATCTTGGAGAATATCGTTAATAAAATTAATAACAGTTATATAAAATAATCCAATTATTTACTTAACATAGCCTAACTTAAATAATGTAATCTATGCTGCCAAAATGGCAAAAATATAGCAATACTGTTTGATTTATCAGGGAAGCAGGGAACACTAAAAAAGTAGAGACGTTGCATACAACATCTCTACAGAATTTATTCATAAAATTGGTATTAGAAGCTTACTGTCAAATAGATTGTATAGATTTTTGGAGTATTGCTTAAATCAATTTTTGAATTTTAATTTTAGATTTGCGAAGAGAAAAATTTTTCCATCTAAAGTCGGCAAGCTGCATAGAAAATTTGGCTCTAATCAGCCAATCTCGCAATCATTCTTCAATTTGGAATAACTTACTAAAGAAAATTCTGGCAAACTCTCCAAATATCTTTTGTCTATTGCTGAGATTTGGATTACTGCTTCCATCTTGGGCTTGATTTTACGCCAATCATTAATTGATTCCAAAGTTCCTATGGTCAAGCATAGGTTTTAAGGTACGGTTATCTACTACAGAAATCCCTCCTGCGTCTGCTGCATAGATAGGATAAGACGCGGTAAATTGAAGGTGTAGCAGCAATTTAATGATGTTACACAAAAAGCTACTGCCAACAAAATACTCGCTTACTAGTCGCGGGCTGGCATCAGCTAAATACCGCAAAATCCTACCAGCATTAGGATGCAATCATCAGAAATAAATTTTTTCAAGCGACTGTGTTATGCGTAAAAAAATACAACAAACCATCAAACCACTGTTAAAAACTTTCTTTGTCCTCAGCTTAGTTTTAGCTTTAGCGCTAGGCCATGCTGATGGTGCATTGGCGGCCCGCAGTGGTGGTCGCATTGGCGGCGGTTCTTTTAGAATGCCTTCTAGCCGCACCTATACACCCCGTACTTACGCGCCTCCTGGTGGTGGCGGATATTATGCACCTTATCCTGGGGGTGGTTTTGGCTTTCCTTTCATATTGCCGTTTTGGGGTATAGGCGGCGGCTTTGGCGGTCTGTTTACAATTTTAATTTTTATTGCGATCGCTAACTTCTTAGTTCAAAGTTTCCGCCGTGCCAACAGTGGTGAAGTTGAAGAAGTTGGTTATGGTAGCAACCCCAATGTTTCGGTAACTCGCTTGCAAGTTGGTTTGTTAGCTCAAGCCCGTGATTTGCAACCAGAACTCAACAAAATTGCCGAATTTGCTGATACCAACTCTCCCGAAGGTAGAGCAGAAGTTATCCAAGAAACTAGCCTCGCTTTACTCCGCCATCCAGAATACTGGGTATACGCAGGTGGTGGCACACAACAAGCAAAATTAAGCTCTGCTGAAGGTCAATTCAACCGTTTAGCATTGGCAGAACGCAGCAAATTTAGCTCAGAAACTCTTTCTAACGTCAATAACCAACTCAAAGCAACTCGTAATGACGTATTGCCGGCTAGTGGTGAACTTGACAACCCAACTCGTTTGATTAGTGAAGGCCCTGGGGAATATATTATCGTCACTTTGTTAGCAGCAACCCTAGGCAAATTTGCAATTCCAGCTATCAACACCACTGATGATTTACGCCAAGCTTTGCGGCAAATTGGTAGTATTCCTAGTGAACAATTGTTAGCAATTGAAGTGCTGTGGACTCCTCAAGCTGAAGGCGATACTTTAACTTCTGATGATTTATTAGCAGAGTATCCCGATTTGAAAGTGGTATAACTCTGTTGCTTGGGTAATAACTTCTAAATTCAAAAGAAAGCTTAGTTATTGCTCACTCTCAGAATTAGATTTTTCTAACCCGCTCAGGAGATTAAACTGTTCCTGTCAGCGGGTTTTATAATATAAAAAATTACCATCAGCCTTGCTCACAAACAAACAACTATGAGCCAAGCCTTAACCAAACCCATAACATTTGATGAATTTAGCGAATGGTATCCTAATGATAATAAACGCTATGAATTGCACAGAGGAGTAATTTTTGAAATGGCGCCTCCAACGGGAGAACATGAAAAAGTTGTAGGATTTATAGCCCGTAAGCTCACTGTTGAATTCGACCGATTGAACCTTCGCTACACTATACCCAAAACTGCATTCGTTAAAACTCCTTCTGCTGAATCTGCTTATTCGCCTGATGTGTTGCTGTTGAATCTTGATAATCTCGATCATGAACCACTTTTTCAAAAACAGTCAACAGTTACTCAAGCAGCATCAGTTCCTCTAGTAGTTGAAGTTGTTTCAACTAACTGGAGAGATGATTACTACAATAAGCTTAGAGATTATGAGGAAATGGGTATTCCTGAATATTGGATTGCTGATTATGCTGCTTTAGGTGCAAGAAAGTTTATCGGTAATCCTAAACAATCTACTGTTTTTGTATGTGCATTAATTGAGGGTGAATATCAAATGACACCTTTTCAAGGTAATAACCCAATAGTATCGCCTACTTTTCCTCAATTAAATTTAACTGCACAACAGATTTTTGATGCGGCTAATTGACTTATCTTTATGACAATTCAGATAGCAACAAATTAACTATGATTAACTACTATATCCAATATTCCTCGATCGCCATCTAAAATTACTGGTACACCTACGGGTAATACAGCATTTTGTTCGCCGTGACCAAAGGGTAAATCAGAGATAACGGGAATACCTAAGTCACCCAAGCGATCGCGCAAAACTTCCTCTACACTAAAGCTAGGTACATTTGGCGGTGGTTCGCAACGAGTAAAACCACCTAAAGCAATTCCCCGCACTTTTGATAACAGTCCACTTAACCGCCATTGCGTTAACATTCGGTCGATGCGGTAAGGTGCTTCTGTCACATCTTCAAAAGCCAAAATCACATCTTCAAAATCAGGTTGTAGCGGTGTGCTTAATAGGTGAGTAGCGACAGTCAAATTCCCAGGAAGCAAAATTCCTCTAGCAACACCTCCCCCCCAGCCAGAACCTTTGAGAGGCTCTATCGGTCTTCCTTCTACCCAATTGAATAATCGGGTAATTGACCAGTCTGGTTCATTGGCAAATGTTGTCAGTACAGGCCCGTGAACGCTAGAAATACCTAGATTATAAAGGCTCCATAATAAACCTGTGATATCAGAAAAGCCAATCAACCATTTGGGTGGTGTGGAGTTGCTTTGCCAATTCCAACTTTCTAAAATGCGTGTACTCCCAAAACCACCTCTAGCGCAGAGAATAGCGCGACAATCGGGGTCTTGCCAAGCAGCAGCTAGCTGATAGCGGCGCATTTCATCTTTATCAGCTAAGTAGCCCCAACTTTGGTCAATATTAGAACTAATTTCGACGCGATAACCACGCGATCGCCAAATTTCTAGACTGCGTTCAAAAGCATCAAATTCTCGCAAAGCACCACTAGGTGCTATCACTCGCAATAAATCTCCAGGTTTTAAGTGTGCAGGTAAAATTTTCGATTTCATCAATCAAGTTTTTCTCTAGTCAAAATTCAAAAATTTCTGGAACTCCAACTATCCAAGCATAAATAAAGACGATTGTCATGTTGAGCGTATTTATGTGCTTTTATTTACTGTTAAGCGAAAAATTTTCTTACCCATAGTTAGGTTAAGCATAAGTTAACCATAGATTAAATATACTGAGATAGGTTTTTTATTATACACACTTGTTTTGCTGACAACATCAGAAAAAATCTATATTTTTACGCAAACATACTCAAGATTTATGATGAAACTTTGGGAAAACTAAACATAGCAATTATGCTTTTTTCATTCTCGGCTTTGAACTGATAATTCCAAGCCATAACTAGACAATTATCTATAGGGCAAAGGATTGATATTATGCTTGCGATGCATAGCATGAACAATGCTAATGATCTGAACCTACAATTAGAATCAACCTTAGAAGAGTTACCTAGGTGGGAGGTTCAGATTGAGCTAAATTGCCCAGGTGAAGATTTAATGACAGCATTTGCCCAAGAGCCTTTACTACCAGGCATTATCGTTACGAAAAAGCAGTGTTTTTTAGGGATGATTTCACGGCAAAAGTTTTTTGAACACATGAGTCGCCCTTATAGCTTTGGCTTATTTTCTCGACGGCCAATTGAGAATCTATATAATTTTTTGCAACCTGCTTTATTAATGCTTCCTGGAGAATTTTCAGTTGTCGAGGCGACAAAAAAAGCTTTGCAGCGACCATTAAATTTAGTGTATGAGCCAATCTTGGTACTAACGGCTTCAGGTACTTATGGGCTAGTGGATTTTCATCAATTATTGTTAGCTTATTCTCAAATTTATGCCTTGACTTTAAGTCAATTACAATTGGTTGAAGAGCAATCACAAATTGCTAAAGCTGGTTTTCAAGATTTGCAAAACAACTATACTCGCTTACTCCAGAATGAAAAAATGGCTGCTTTGGGGAAATTAGTTGCTGGTATTGCCCACGAAATTAATAATCCGATTAATTTTATCTCAGGTAATCTTGTCCACACTATTGGTTATAGTCAGAGTTTACTAGAAGTAATTAGTTTATATCAACAACATTATCCTCATCCAGTTCCCGAGATTAAAAATAAAATTGCAGATATTGATTTAGATTATGTAGTAACAGATTTTCATAATTTACTAACCTCAATGAAATATGGCTGCGATCGCATTGAGCAAATTGTTAAATCCTTACGTAATTTCTCGCGCCTAGACGAAGCCGATAAAAAAATAGTTGATATACACGCAGGGATTAATAGTACTTTGCTAATTTTACACAGTCGTCTAAAAGAAGAAATCAATGGTAAAAGAATTTCGCTAGTCAAAGAGTATGGCAATATTCCCGAAATAGAATGTTTTCCGGGTTTACTCAACCAGGTTTTTATGAATATTTTAGCTAATGCGATTGATGCTTTATGTGAAAAGTTCCAATCTTCAGATTTAAGTAGTGAATTACCTAATTGTGTCAATAATCCAACTATTATTATCCGTACAGAATATATATTTAAAAAATACATAAGTATTAGCATTATAGACAATGGAATTGGTATTGCTGAAGATGTCAGACAACGTTTGTTTGACCCATTTTTTACTACTAAACCTGTCGGCAAAGGTACTGGTTTAGGATTATCTATCAGTCATCAAATTGTAGTAGAAAAACATGGTGGGGAATTAAACTGTCTATCTACCGTTGGTCAAGGTACGGAGTTTATGATTAAAATTCCTATCCAACTGCCAATTTTTAAGTAAGACTTGCAAATTTTTACCAAATTATGTCAGTATAACTCTGCACTACCTAGTTAGAGCATTTGCTGGATAGTTACAGAGACAGCGTTCCTCAGTTTGGTGCAGTACACCTTTCAAGAAGCGAGAGGCTAGAGGCTAGAGACTAGCAAAATGTACCTCATCCAGATAAACAATGCTGTAAAAGCTCAAGATAAAATTATTTATCTTGGTTCCCTGTTCTCTATCTGATGTTTTCTGCTAGTGAGTTTTAGGAATATTTATTTGTCAGTAAAAATTTTATGAGTCACAAATTTACAGTTAGTATATTGCTACTTGCAGGTTTAGGAAGTTTGACCATGCCATTGAGTGCGATGGCAAATTTCGATGGTAATCTTACGGTAGAAGTTGATGGCTTAAAAAATAAGCAGGGACAAATTTGCGCCAGTATCTACAATAGCAGTCAAGGATTTCCTAGCAACAGCGATCGCATCTTACAAAGAGAATGTACCGAAATTACTGACGAACCTGTAAAACTTACCTTTAATAACCTCAAAGCAGGTAACTATGCTGTCGCTGTCATGCACGATGAAAATAAAGACTTCACAGTTAATCTTAATGACTTGGGTATGCCTTTAGAAGGCTTTGGATTTTCTCAAAACCCAGAAATTACCACCAGAGCGCCTAAATTTGGCGAAGCCGCATTTTTAGTGGTCGGTGCAAATACTACCATCAAAATTCATCTGAAATATTTATAAAGCGGATTTTCCTGAATCTTGATGATTATCTTCTGGTAAATTTGGTGGCATTGGTAAGCCACGCATTTTCCTCATTTGTGTTAAAGCGTACTTTGCTGTTGCTTGCACTTCTGTATCTGGGTCTTCTAATGCGTGGCTTAAAATTTGGCTCATCTGCGCCATCGTATCATACACACGAGTCAAGTCACGGATAGCATTTTGCCTGACTTGGGGGCTTTCGTCTTGCAGAGATATTGCCAAAGCTCGGTTGATTGGCTTGAGGGCGCGAGTACTGATTTCTGACAAAGCTGCTAAAATCAAGCTACGTTGTTGCGAATCAGCATCAATCAGTAAGTCTACTAAAGGTTGAATTGCCCGTGAATCACCTTGTTGTCCTAAATCCCAAATAGCCTTGCGCCGTTTTGTGGGATCTGTACTATGTAAGTCTTTCATCAACTCATCGACAATATTTAGTTTCGCCAAGCGAGCTGTATTTTCTACAGGTAATACAGTTGCAGGCAATGATGATTTGGCTGTTTCTGGACTAGTTTCCGATGCTGTATTTTCTGATTCTGATGATGTTAGTTCAACTGGGTTTTCATCAGCTTCACTCGCAGCGAGCAAGTTTAAAGTAGATGAGTATTGTATTTGATTGACTGGACGAAATCTTCTGTATAAAAATAAAACTGCGCCTACTCCTCCTAGAAGCCCCAGACCTATTAGTGACCACCAAATAAAGCTTTTTTGTTTGGGTTGGGTCGTTTTAGGTGTAGTAGTTGATTGAAGTGTGAGACTAGGCGTAGCCGCAACAACAGGAGAGGCAGTGAACTGATTTTTTAATAACAAGGCTGCTTGTAAACTTGCCTGGGTTGTTTTGTCAGCAACTCCATCTGTTCTTCTTAAGCGTTTGGCTTGTTGAAATTTAGCTACAGCAATCTGCGTAGTTGCACTATATTGTCCATCTATTGTGCCTTGATAAAACCCTAAATCTTTTAAATTAGACTGTAATCTCTGCACATCTGGCCCTTGACTATTGAGCTTCAGAACAGCTGATTTTGCACTTTGCTGAGAATTGACTTGGGCAATTTTTCTAGACGCAGGGCTAGGTGTGGCTGTGCTTGGATTATATGGATACAAACCCAGACAACTAAAACAGAGAAATATCAGGATGGAGGAAGGACATAGCCTCATATTGCAAGTTTCAGCCTGAATGTGCTTTTGAAATTATTCATACCACAATAACTTTTAATATGTCTAAATGTTAACTTGCTGAGTGACACAAAATTATGTGGTTTGTCAACGGTCAATCGTCAATGGTCAATAGTAAGTTATCATGGCATTTCTTCAGCTGAAATAGGAATTAATTAGGATAAAGTCTCAGTTTCCGATTCTCTAAGTTGTACAGGTATAGAATTAAGCTTTTTCGCAGATGCTTCTAAAACTGGTGAGTGCTGTGTGGCAGTTGTTTCGAGAATATTTACTTTTTGGTTTTTTGCAGCTAAGGTATCACGCTGGTTGATGAGATAGATGCTGATTAATGTTAGCCCAACTCCTATCCACTGTAAGGGACTGAGGATTTCTGACAGGAAGAGATTACCAAAGAGTAAGGCAAATACAGGCGTGAGGAAGGTGAGGGAACTGAGGCTGGTCAAACTACCACTAGACGCAAAATAGAAGAATAAACCATAAGCGATCGCACTACCAAATACTGTGGCATATCCCATTGCTACTAAATCCGATGGCATCAGGTTTTGCCATTGTTGAGATTCGGCAAATGCGGAAGCACCCCATAGTGGCAACCCACCTATAATCATGTGCCATCCGGTAGCGCTCACAGGGTCAGCATGACGTGTCACAAACCTAATTAATACTGTTCCTACTGCCATCGACAACGCCGCTAACAGCATTAACCACTCACCACTAGCAAACAAATCTTGCCAACCACCAAGGGTAATACTTGCCTGTGTACCCAGTAAATGGAAAATCCACTCATCCGGTAAACCAATTAAACTAATGCCTGTGACTCCTAAACCTAATCCTAACCATCCCCAAAAACCGATATGTTCTTGGAATAACCACAGCGATAGCAAAGCCACCGCTAAAGGTTGGGAGTCAATCATCACAGACCCCAAGCCAGCACTAGTTCTGACTAATCCTTCTGCTAAAAAGCCTTGAAATAGTGTCCCATCAACCAAGCCAAACAAACTAATCCATAACCAGGCTTTCCAACCCTGCGGCTGGGGTCTACCCATCAGCGCAGCAGCGACTAAAATTAACACTCCAGCCGGTAGCAAGCGCACACCAGCCATAAACAATGGTGTGGTATGAGATATGACACCTTTCATAGCTACCATTGCTGTTCCCCACAGGAAAAAGGGAGCAATTAACAATAAAGGTGCGAAGGGTAGACGAAATGCACTGAGTTTCAGCTGCATGGATTTACTGACACAAGGGCAGAGATTACTTTTACCAATTCTACCCAATTGTGACTTTTTGTGAAGAAAAGAATACTCAAATTGGAATTACGTTCAAGGGATAGTTGAGAAAAGTGGGTATAGGGGTGTAAGGGGGTGGGGAATCAAGAAGATGTGGAACTCCTTGAGCAACTAAAGTTTAATAGTCTTCAACACTACCCCCTACACCCTGCCCAGACTAGGTCAGGACTTACGCACAAGCTACGGAAAATCGTAGACGCGATAGCGGCTTGCCGCAGGCTACCACAGAGGCGCAGAGTTCACGGAGAAATGAGAGTTTGAGAGATATTTTGCGTAAGTCCTATAGGTTTCAATTTTTCTTAGTGACCTTACACCCGAAATCAATGTTTTTGGAGACTTAAAAAACCTACACCCTTACACCCCTACACCCCTGCCTCCCTAATCTCTGTGGCAAGATTGGAAACAGATTGCATTTAACTAGGCAAACGAGATGCTGGGAAACACGCTTGTTGGAAGATACAAAATTATCAGCAACTTGGGAGGAGGAGGATTTGGCGAGACTTTTGTTGCTTATGACACTCAATTGCCAGGAACGCCGCAATGTGTCGTCAAGCAACTCAAACCCCAAGCAAGCGATACAGCAACTTTAGAAATAGCCAGGCGTTTATTTGAAACAGAAGCGCAAGTACTTTATAAATTAGGTACTCACGATCGCATTCCGCAACTGTTAGCTTATTTTGAAGAGAAGGCTGAATTTTATCTCGTGCAAGAATTTATTCCTGGCCATGACTTGAGTAAAGAGTTAGTGTTAGGAAAAACATTGAGTGAACAACAAGTAATATCTCTGTTACAAGAAATTTTAGAGATTCTAGAGTTTGTTCACCAACAAAACGTCATTCACCGCGATGTTAACCCGCGTAATTTACTCAGACGGGACGCAGATAACAAGTTAATCTTAATAGATTTTGGTGCAGTCAAACAAATCACTACCCAAGTGATTACTCCCGAAGGACAAACTAAATCTACCGTTGCTATTGGTACACCTGGATATATCCCCAGCGAACAAGCTCATGGTACACCAAAATTTAGCAGCGATATCTATGCAGTCGGGATAATTGGCATTCAAGCTTTAACCGGGATATCACCGGAGCAATTAGCCAAAGATAGCGAAACTAATGAAATTATTTGGGAAAATCAAGCCCAAATTACGCCAGAATTTGCCAGACTTTTAAATAAAATGGTGTGTTATGATTTTCGCCAACGTTATGCTTCAGCCACCGCAGCATTACAAGCAATTAAAAGTTTAAATCAACCACCATCTCAAACTATAGCTATCTCCCCTGGATTATTTACTCCAAAGCACCAAGTTAGAAAACCTAAAAAAGGTTTATTGATTAAATTGTTATTGATATTATTTTTTTCAGGATTAGCTGGAGTAGCATCTTTACTTGTGATCAATAATATCAATGCCAATAATGCCACAGAATTATCAAAGCAGGGAAATACGCTATTTGAATTGCAACGTTATCAAGATGCGTTATCTGCCTATAAACAAGCAGTCGAAATTAGACCAGATTATGCTCAAGGCTGGAACGGACAAGGTAAAACTCTATTTAAATTACAGCAATATACAGCAGCATTAGCAGCTTATGAAAAAGCGATTCAACTTCAGCCAGACTATGTAGAAGCTTGGAGTGGTAGAGGTTTTGTTTTACAAAAATTACAGCGATATCCTGAAGCGATCGCAGCTTTTGATAAAGCGTTACAACTACACGATGATTACCCAGAAGTTTGGAATGCCAAAGGCGAAGTTTTCAGCCAGTTAAAGCAATATGATAATGCTATCAAAGCCTATAATCAAGCCATAGAACTTAAATCAGATTATGTGGAAGCTTGGTATAGTAAGGGCTTGGCTTGGCAAAATTTAAAAAATTACGATGAGGCGATCGCAGCTTACGATAAAGCTCTAGAAATTAAATCTGACTACTATCAAGCTTGGTACAATCGCGGCAACTCTCTAGTAAATTTGAACCGCTATGATGATGCTTTTACAGCTTATGATAAAGCGGTACAATATCAACCAAATTATTCTCTAGCTTGGTTATCTAGAGGTAATATCTTGATTACTTTACGCCGTTATCCTGAAGCCATAGAATCATTTAATCAAGTTATTAAAAATGATAATAGTAACTATCAAGCATGGTATAATATGGGTTGGGCATATCATCAAATACAACGCTACGATAACGCCATCACAGCTTATAATAAAGCCGCAACTATTAAACGCAACGATTATCAACTGTGGTATAGCTTAGGCAATTCTCAATACAATTTGCAGCAATACGCAGACGCGATCGCATCTTATAATCGGGCAGTACGTTATCAACCAGACCATTACGAAAGCTGGTATAGCAGAGGCAATGCTTTGTTAAATTTAAAGCGATATCAAGAGGCGATCGCATCTTATAATCAAGCTCTAAAATATAAATCAGATTATCAACAAGCCATCGATGGGCGTAACCAAGCCGAAAGGCAATTACAAGCAGAAAAACCAAAGCCGATAATTGTACCAATCATCCCAAATCCCAAAAATAATCAAGGTCAACGTTGAAAACTGAAACTAGATTTATGGCAGTACTCAAAGTCATTAAGACTAAATTCCTGATTACAGTTTGGGCTGTGTAACAGGAATTGTAATCATAAATTCTGCGCCCCCTTCAGCAGAAGAAACACACTCTAAAGAACCACCATGCTGCTCGGTAATAATTTGATAGCTAATCGATAAACCTAAACCAGTACCTTTCCCCACATCTTTGGTAGTAAAAAAAGGATCAAATAACTTCTGTCTAATTGGTTTGGGAATACCAGGGCCATTATCAATGATCCGAATAACAATTTGTTGAGCATTCAATTGTTGAGTATAAATGCAAATTTGTGGTTGGTGATGTGAAAGTTTACCTAGAATTAATGAATCCTCTAAAGCATCAACCGCATTAGTCAAAATGTTCATAAATACTTGATTTAGCTGTCCAGCATAGCATTCAACTAAAGGTAATTTGCCATAATCTTTAATTACTTGAATTGGCGGAATATTTTCCTTTGCTTTCAATCGGTGTTCTAAAATCATCAAAGCACTATCAATACCTTGATGGATATCTGCTGTTTTTAACTCGGCTTCATCCAGCCGCGAAAAGGTACGAAGAGAAAGTACAATTTGCTGGATACGTTCAGCACCGATTTTCATGGAACAGAATAATTGTGGCAAATCTTCGACTAAAAAATCCAAATCCATCTCTTGAATTGTCGTTTGAATTTCCGGTGTAGGATGAGGATAGTTTCTGCGGTAAAGATGAAGTAGAGTTAGTAGTTCTTGGATATATTTGTTAGCGTAAGTTAAATTGCCGTAAATAAAATTAACTGGATTATTAATTTCATGGGCGACTCCAGCAACTAATTGACCCAGAGAAGACATTTTCTCGCTTTGGATAAGTTGAGCTTGAGTACTTTGTAATTCTTTGAGTGTTTGTTCTAGTTCTATGGCTTGCTGTTTAAGTTGAGCTTCGGCTTGTTTATTTTCTGTAATGTCTTCTCGAACCACTAGTAAATATTTAGGCTGACCTTGAGAATCAAGAATCGGAACTTTTTTAATCTGTAAAATACGGGTTTCGCCGCTTTTTGTCCGAATTACTTCTTCAGGAATTTCTAACAATGTTTTGCTATTAAGTGCTTGGTGATCTCGCTGGGTAAAAAAATCGGCTTCTTCTTTAGGAAATAGGTCGTAGTCATTCTTGCCTAAAATTTCATCAGCACTTACACCAGCTAACTTTTCTGCGGCTCGATTACATAAAACAATTCGCAAATCAGTCGCATCTTTTACAAAAACTGCTATCGGCATTGTTTGAATCACAGAATGCAGAAACTGTTGAGCAGTTTGCAGTTGTTCTTCTATTAGTTGGCGCTCATACAGTGCAGCTTGCCGTTCGCGGTTGTGTTGCTGTAATTGATTAGTATATTCTAGAACTGTCTGACGTAGTTCAGCATTATCTGTTTTTAGTTGCTGAAGGCATTGGCGTAGGCTAGTTAACTCTTGATTTAACTCTTCAATAGACATACTGATTCACTATTTTTTAGTTTTAGATGTTGAGAAAGCAGTATATGGCTCAATACAGTGAATTGAGTTGTCTATGAGCAGAGTAAAGTAACTTGAAAATGTGATATTTATGCAGCGATTTTGTGTGAGTAAATTTGCTCATATCTATGAATTTGCTGGCGAAGAAGTTATTGTTAGATACTTTAGCCAAATCTACTGTCATGGAAAGAGCCTGAGATCATTTTGCCCAAATTACTATCAAATATTAACGACTAGTTACATTTGCTTTATTAACCTTCTGACTTGTTCCTTCAAGTCGTAAAACAACTCTAGGACTTACGCACAAAGATTGGCTGTGGAGGCTGGGTTAATGGGTGTCGGGTGTAAGGTTTGTGGATAACCCCTACACCCTCAATACGGTTGGGTTAAGACTAAAAACCAATTCTGGTGTAGGTTGGGGAGCCAGTGCGTTGGGCGGGTTCCCCGATATGAAGCAACTGGCGTTTGAGGAACGAAACCCAACATCCTCAAAACTTTGTTGGGTTACGCTATCGCTCCACCCAACCTACTTTTCTACTACTATTCTGCTTTTCTGCTTAACTGAACTGTATTGCCTACACCCTTATACCCTTCTCCAAACCCTTGATTTTTCCGTTTTCATACGTAAGTCCTGAACTCAACGGGACAATAGTTTCAGGCTATAATTCAATACGCTTGGGTTAAGGTTAGTCGTGATGTATCCAAATCTGTAGAGACGTTGCGATGCAACGTCTCTACAAAGGTTATGTTTAGGCTAATTATCTTATCTGAACTGTATTGGAATATAATTCATTCTCATAGCTTAAGATTAATAATAATGCCTGATAAAAAAGGCAAGCTTTGAGCTAAAAGTTGAGATTTCTACTACAGTATCACAACAATATTTATTTCATCCGACCTACTTAGTAGTAACTAGGCTGGAATTTTTCTGAATGTACTAGCGAATATTCACTTCTTGTAGTTGAGTTTCAAAATTAGAATTGATCAATCTACTGGAGTTTTGTTTAGGAGATACCACACTTAAAGCCAAATTCTGACTTTGAGTTTGCCAGCGTTGCTTTTGAGTGTATTCTTGCAGTTTGGTTTGGGCTTGAGCATAAACTGTGGTATCTTTGGGGATTTGGCGCAGAAACTTAACAGCACCATCAAAATCACCAAAGGCTGCTTTTTTATAAGCGTTTTGTAAAAAGTAAGCTGCTCTAATTTGCCGTTTTTGACTATATTCAGCTAATTTCTTTTGCACTAAAGTACCAGCCGAGCTTTCTTCAGGAATTTGGCGCAGGTAATTTAATGCAGTTGAAAAATCTCTGGCTTCGGCTCTTTCGTAGGCTTTGGCCAATAAACTTTGGGTTTGAGTTTCGATATGAACTCGTGCTTGCTCAACTAATTGATTGGTTTTCGATTGCCAATATAAAATATCTGGTACTTGGGCAGCTGTCTTCATCACATCTGACCATCTACTCTCATTTAAAGCTTCTTCTGCTAATAAATATTTTTCCGCAGCTTCTAACCATTGTTGTTGCCATTCTTCAATGGTGGCTTGCACTTCTGGGTAAACATTGCTGTAGGATGGTATAGTTTTAGCAAGGGCGATCGCACCTTGTAAATCTCCAGCTTGATAATTTTTTGTCGCTCTATATAATGTTTCGTTTTCGGAGTAAGCTGGTGAATTACTCACTAAAGAATAAACACCAAATCCCATCAATAAAGAATTAGCCGCTAGCCCTACTTTCATAGTTGTCAGTAGCGGCGATAATTTTTCACAATTAGACTCTGGCACTACATCATCACTGGGACTTTCTGCTACCAATGGAGCATTATCTTGTGTGGACGAAATTTCTGGTAGAGTTTCGCCTTTCATGTGTTTGATGACACGCAACACTTCCAGCGCAGATTGAAAGCGTTCTTGAAAATCATAACGGATCATCCGGCTCAGAATCGCAGCTAAATAATCATTAACTGGAGTGTCTGGAGTCCGCCAAATAATTTCATTTGTGAAAGTATCGACTTTGAATTGTAATGGTTCTAAACCTGTTAGTGCTTGAATTGCAATCATCCCCAAAGCATAAATATCACTATTTGGTCTTGTTTGACCAATAAATTGCTCTGGTGGAATGTAACCTAAAGACGTTACCGGAATCCAATCTATCGGAAATTCTGCATCAATGCCAAAATTAACTGACTGGATAGAACCAAAATCAATTAACACTAATTTGCCATCAGTTCTGCGTCTAATTAAATTTTCTGGTTTAATATCACAATGAATTACACCATGAGAATGCACAAAGTTTAAAATCTCTAAAACATCCTCTAAAAAATCTACAACTTCGCTTTCTGTCCACAGACAGCCCCATTGTTGATTAATTGGCAGTTCTGCTGTCAAATCATGCCCTTCGACAAACTCTTGCACCAGATAGAGCCGCTCATGTTCTTCAAAACAGGCGATGAGTTTGGGAATTTGGTGATGGCTACCCAGACGTTTGAGAGTTTCGGTTTCTGTAAGAAAATGTAACCTTAATGTGCTTATATGACTAGCTGGCGAACTGCTAACTTTTAGCTGTTTAATAACACATCTAGGATTTTCTGGGTAGTTTATGTCTATGGCAGTATACGTCTGTCCAAATACCCCTGCACCCAGACTGTCAACGATTTGGTACCGCGATTGTAGTACTTTACCGATCATGTAGTGGCTCATAAGCTGGTTACTTAGTAAGTCCTTATATTAGATTTCGGACGTGACTAAGTTGTTTCCGGAAGTCTTGAAAATAAATCACCATAGCTTTTATTTACTTTATCCAGGCTTGTTAATTTTTACGTATTTTTACTAAAAAAAATGAATTAATTTGATTACTGATAAACCCTGATAGCCATTTTTGCTTAGGGGTATTTATTATACCTGTTATGCAAGCGATAGCAAATACTTTTGTTAAACTGGATTCGCTCAAAGGATTCATCTAAGTTGAGAGTTGTTTCACCACTACCAAGAAATAAGTAGCCATCTGAATTAAGTTGTTGTTGCGCTTTTTTGAGTAAGGCTTTTTTCGTCGGAATGTCAAAGTAAATTAAAACATTGCGTAAAAGAATAATGTCAAACTGAGGTAGAGATGACCAAGTATGAAGCAAATTGATTTGACGAAAGTCAATCATTTGACGGACTTCGTGATTAATTTGCCATTCATTTTCTTGTTTTTGAAAGTATTTTTCTCGGAGATTTTTAGTTAGCCCGCGCTTGATTTCGAGTTGGTTATAGCAACCTTGACTAGCGCGAGCTAATACTTTATTAGAAAAGTCGCTGGCTATGATTTGTAGAGACCAGTTACTGAGTATGGGATAATATTCTCGAATTAACATAGCGATGCTGTAAGGTTCTTGACCACTAGAGCAAGCAGCACACCAAATGTTAAGCGATCGCTCAATTCTCCTTTTTTTTAGCAAATCAGGCAGCACAAACTGTTTTAAAGCTTCAAAAGGGTAAGTATCGCGGAAAAATGATGTTTCATTAGTCACCAACGCTTCAATTGCTTGAATATGCAGATTACTCAATGGTTGATGGCGCAGATAAGTCACTAACTCGGTAATGGAAGCGAACCCAGCAGATTCAGCAATTGGTTGTAAATATAACTCGGCTAGATAAGTTTTATCAGCATCTAACACTACTGCCGAATGTTGTTGAACTAATTGCCGCAGATATTCAAAATCCAGCTGAGTGATAATTTTCGTCTGCTTCATTACAGACCTGACCTTTTGTCAAAACAGATGCGCTGCATAATTACACTTGCCATTTGCTCCAGGGGAACAATCTGATTTGCTAGGCCTGCATTGACAACAAAACCCGGCATTCCCCAGACAACGCTACTGGCTTGGTCTTGTGCCAATACTTGTCCGCCTGCCTCACGGATAAATTGACAGCCATGCAAACCATCTTGTCCCATACCTGTGAGAATAACAGCGATCGCAGCTGCACCATACACCTGAGCCACCGAACGCAACAATACATCTACTGAAGGGCGACAAGAATTCTCTGGGGGTGCTTGATGAATAGCCAACCGCACTGCATCTGCATCACGCTCAACAATCAGATGAAAATCTCCTGGTGCAATCCAAGCTTGACCGGGTTTTAACACCACTCCAGGAACCGCCTCGGCTACGGGAATTTGACACTTAGAAGATAATCTTTCAGCCAAAAGCTGGGTAAACATCGGCGGCATATGTTGGACAATCAAGATAGGAACCGGAAAATCTGCTGGTAAAGCACTAAGCAGCGTAGTTAAGGCATTGGGGCCACCAGTAGAAACTCCAATAGCAACAACATCCACTCGTGGCGTTTTTGCAGAAATTGGTACAACGATGGGATTAGTTGCTAAAGCGGCTGAAAATACCGGAATTTCTTGACCGAATAGCTTGATTTTAGGAATCAACTCCTCGCGGATATGTTGGTTGGCTGCCTCCACACTTCCTAGGTTACTGGGTTTAGTAGCATAATCTGAAGCACCTAAAGAGAGAGCTTCAAGAGTAGCACTTGCACCATCTTGCGTAGAGGTACTAAACATGATGACTGGCAAGTGTGGGTAAATTTGGCGGAGGCTGGCTAAAGTTTCTAAGCCATTCATTTCTGGCATTTCCACATCCAGAATCACAACATCAGGATTGACTTGCGGAATCTTCGCCAAGGCAATGCGCCCATTGGCAGCAACTCCTACAACCTCTAGCTGCGGATCACTCGATAAAATTTTACTGACGCGGCTGCGAACGATTACCGCGTCATCCACAACTAGTACCCGAATTTTTGGCATGGTATGGGAAGTGTTGAGTGCTGAGTGGGGAGTGGGGAGTGCTGAGTGCTGAGTGGGGAGTGCTGAGTAAAAATACTAGCCCCTAGCCTCTTCAATACTTAAACTGCATAACTACTTTTTGCAAATCTACAGCCATACGAGCTAATTCTTTGGCTGCGTCTGAGGTATTACTCGCGCCAATGGTAGTTGTTTGAGCGTTAATGGCAACAATGCCGATGCTTTTGGCAATATCTGATGTGCCTTGGGCGGCTTCGGCTATATTGCGGGCGATTTCATTGGTGGTGGCGGTTTGTTCTTCTACGGCACTGGCAATGCTGCTTTGCAGGTCGTTAATTTGGCTAATAATATCAGTTATCTGGGTGATGGCTGCCATTGCACTTTTGGTATCGGTTTGAATTGCTTCGATGCGTTGGCTAATGTCTTCGGTGGCGGTGGCTGTTTGTTTGGCAAGTTCTTTAACTTCGTTGGCGACAACGGCAAATCCTCTACCTGCATCTCCGGCTCTGGCTGCTTCAATTGTGGCATTTAGAGCTAGTAAGTTTGTTTGTTGGGCAATGGAGGTAATGACTTTGATGACTTTGCCAATTTCTATACTGCTTTGGCCGAGTTTATCTATTGTCGCATTGGTGCGATCGGCTGTTTTGACTGCTTCATTGGCGACTTTGGCTCCTTCAACAACAGTTTTGGCAATTTCGCGGATGCTAGCATCCATTTCTTCTACGGCGGTGACAACTGTCAGGGTATTTTGATTGACTTGTTCTGCTGAGGCTGAAGCGGAAGTTGCTTGTTCTGAGGTTTGTCTAGCATTTTCGGTCATTTCTTTACTAACGGCGGTGAGTTCTTCTGAAGAAGATGCAACGGCTGTGGCTACGTCGGCCATTTGTCTAATAGAAGAGCGCAAGCTGTCAATCATCTGATTAGCATTATCGGTCAGCTGTTGAAATTCTCCGGCGTTGTCGGCTTGAATGTGTTGGGCTAAATTTCCTTGAGCCACCTTTAAGGTGACTTCTTTAATACTCTTTATCTGTTCGGCGATATTTGCAGACATTTGGTTCAAGTTATTTAGTAACTCTTGCCAAGAACCTTTAGCTTGTTTGACAACCGCTAGAGAACCAAATTTTCCTTCTTGGCCAATTTCCGATGCTACCCGGGCTACTTCTTTGTTGACATTTTGGTTTAAACTGACCAATTCATTGAAAACTGTGGCAATTTCGCTTAAGTTATCGTTATCCACGACTAACCGGACTGTAAAATCACCATCTCTGGCAGCTTTGAGGGCGGCTAATAAAGGTTGTAATTGGATGTCTGTTTGACTTTGAGTAGTTTGTATCGGCTCTGCAACATTTTCTGCGGGAGATTTAGAGTTCCCTGTTTTCCCAGCCCGGTTTGTCGCCATTGCCCATTACTCCTAAATTACTTGAACGTTGAGAAGTTTTTCAATATCGATCGCTAACAAAAACCCTGCTGCTAGTGGGTAGGCTCCTGCTAGTATGTGACGCATTTTACCTTGTAACGTTGCGGGTGGGGTTTGCAAGGTATTTTCGGCAAATTCTAAGACATCGGCAACATCATCAACAAGTAAGCTGACGACTTCATTGTGATAACTGACAACGATATTAAACCCCTGAGATTCTAGTTGCAAATTTTGCGATCGCTTGCTAAATTCACCTATACCTAATCGTTGTTGCAAATCAATTACAGTAATAATTTCTCCTCGTAAGTTAATTAATCCACATATATCGGGCGGTGCTAACGGTATGCGAGTCATGACTTGAGGACGAATCACTTCTTGAACATGCTGCACGTCAATGCCAAAGTAAATTTCATTTAGCCAAAAAGTGCAAAGTTGTTCAGCCACGCTCGCTCACTTGCAATAAATAGGGGTTAGCAATTTTAATAATGGTTTCAATATCGAGAATTTCTGTGATTTGGCCTTTGATAACAGCGCAAAATAATACTCCTGGTCTACTGGGAATACCTTGAATTGTCAGTGATTCCTCTACAATATCAAGAATGCGCTCAACTACTAACGCCACGCTCAAGTCAGAGCTAAGAGAGACAATGACTAATTGCAGTGTCTCGGTTTGGGCTTCTAAGTTGGGTTGCTGGCTGGGGAAGATGCTCTGCAAGTCGATAATGGGCAGAATTTTGTCGAGAATTCGCACCACGGCTTGATTCCCAACTTGCTCTACCGCCGTTTGGGGAACGCGTTCTAAGCGCAAGGCTCTCGCCACAGGAATTCCCATCAGTGCCTTTTGTGGCCCTTCAAATAGTAAAATCATTTGGCGATCGCTAATTTCTGCCTTGATGTTGGCACTTGTACTACTGGGCAATTGTTTTTGTTTGTCGTTAAGTTGTGCTTGTTTGGCTAAATTCACCACATCAATAATTAATCCTACTTTGCCATCTCCCATAATCGTGGCTCCGGCAAATAAAGATAGCGATTTTAATTGGTTTCCTAATGGTTTGACAACAATTTCTTGAATGTCTTCAATGGTGTCAACAACTAGTCCAAATTGATAGTTTTCGGTTTGGATAATGACTATATTGAGTGCTGAGTGCTGAGTGCTGAGTGCTGAGTGCTGAGTGCTGAGTGCTGAGTGCTGAGTGCTGAGTGCTGAGTGGGGTGTGCTGAGTGGGGTGTGCTGAGTGCTGAGTGCTGAGTGGGGTGTGGGGTGTGGGGTGTGGGGTGTGGCAGGTTGCAATATTTGATTGAGGTAAACTAGGGGGATGAGTTGCTCGCGTAAACGGTACACGGGTACGTCATAAAATATTTCAATCTGAGTTAATGCTTGCTCTGGTTCTAAGCGGACTAATTCTTGCAAGTTAGATTGAGGAATTGTATAGCGATCGCCATCACTACTAATAATTAATGCTGGAATAATTGTGACTGTGAGGGGAATTTTGAGTTTAAATGTTGTGCCTTTACCCAGTTGGTTGTAAATTTCAATACTGCCATTAATTTTTTCAATATTACTTTTGACTATCGCCATCCCCACGCCACGCCCGGAAAGGTTGGTGACTTGTTCTGTGGTGGAAAACCCAGGTAAAAAAATTAAGTTTATGGCTTCTGTATCGTTAATTGTCTGTGCTTGTGCAGGGCTAATTAAACCTAATTGTTGGGCTTTGTGTTTGATTTTAATCGGAGATAAACCTTGGCCATCATCGCCAATTTCAATCGTCACTTTACCATTTTCATGCAAGGCTTTGAGAAATATCTTACCTGTGCTTGGTTTACCATGAGCAGTGCGATCGCTGGGTGATTCTATGCCATGATCAATACAGTTACGAACTAAATGAGTCAGTGGGTCTTTAATCGCTTCAATGATACTTTTATCTAGTTCTGTATCTTCTCCTTGCATTTGCACTTGTACTTGTTTACCATTGGCGATCGCTAAATCTCGAATTACACGCGGGAATTTTTGCCAAATTGTACTGATAGGTTGCAGCCGAGTTTTCATGATTCCATCTTGCAACTCGGTTGTAATCAAGTTTAGGCGTTGGCAAGTGGCACTCAAGCTTGTATCCTGAATTTTGTGTGATAACCCCATAACTTGGTTACGCGCTAACACAAGTTCACCCACCAAGTTCATTAATTGATCTAGCAAGCTGACATTCACTCTGACATAAGCTGATTCTGATGCAGCCAGAGTCATTGGTTGTACTTGGGGTAATGATGATGCTACCCATAATTTTTGGGTTTGGGGAAGTTGAGTCAACGCTTGAATCAGTTGTGTATAATCCTCATTTCCCTCATGCTTAGTAGTTTGAATTTGAGATAACAACTGACGAATTGTATCTACTGTTTGTAACAACAGGCTGATAATTTGCGCTGTTAGTTGCCAGTTGTGGATGTCTTCGTCTGAGCGAAACCCATCGCGCAGATATGACAGTAAGCTTTCTCCGGCATGAGCTATAGATTCTAACTTAGAAAAAGGTAAAAAACCGCAGTTACCTTTTAATGTATGCAGTGAACGATATATTCGCTCTAATTCTACTGGATTATCTAAGTTGCTTTCTAGGGCAATAATGCTGCTTTCAATTTGAGCGACACTCTCAAAGCTTTCCACTAAAAATGCTTCTAGATCATCATCGTCAATATCTACTATCCCCATTGCATTGATAGATTGCGTATACCTTTGGTTTTCATCTTAATCTTTTCTTCACCCAACAAATATATCTCTTGAGAAAGATGTTATCACTTCTGTTTGCTGAAAAGATAATGATTAACCTTAATGACAAAGAGACATGAAATGTCCTCGTTGCCATTCTACCGAGATTTTTAAGAACGGTCGTCGCAAAAACCGACAATGTTACAAGTGTAAACAGTGTGGAAGACAATTCCTTGAGTCTTATTACCCTTGGCGTTATTCAGAGGATGTCAAGCGGCTTTGTTTAAAAATGTATCTCAATGGTATGAGTCTACGCGAAATTGAACGCGTGACAGAAATCCACCATACAACCATTTTGCATTGGTTAAACCAACCCCAGTCAAAATGAATCCCGTCTCATAATTTTAATAATTTTTAATAAATGAGGAATCCGAATAACATTATAATTTCAGCACTGCTTAATGTTTAAGTTAGTCTAAAAACTTTGATAAAAATAAAATTTGTTGATGAGTTTTACGTTTTTTTTGAATAGCTTTAATCAAAAAAATCACCATCATAAAATAAATAGAGATAAGCGTATGAATTCAATTGGTAAAGCTGATGACCTTAATTTTAATTATTGATGACGCAGCCTTTTCCCGGAGAATGATCCGCAAGTTTCTACAATTAGATGGTTATGAAATTATCGAAGCCACTAATGGGCGTGAGGGATTAGAAATGGTACATCAACATCAGCCTAACTGTGTGTTAGCCGATTTACTCATGCCCGAACTCAATGGTTTTGAATTTTTACAAGCTTTACAAAATGAAGGCTTAAAAATACCGACAATTATTATATCAGCGGATATTCAAGAAGGCGCACGCAATCAAAGCTATAATTTGGGAGCAGTTAACTTTATTAATAAACCACCAAAAGAAAAAGAATTGCGAGAAGTGGTGAAGCAAGTTATTGATGTAAAGGAATGAATTTTACATGGATGTGACAGCAGATGAACTGGATGCTTTGCAAGAATTAATCAATATTGGGGTTGGTAGAGCGGCCAGTCTACTCAATGAAATGGTAGATTCTCACATTCGGTTAGAAATTCCCTTAGTCAAAGTATTATCTGCTGCTGAAGCTTATCATGAATTAGGTTCGCGCTTTCAAGATGATAGTTTAGCTTCGGTAAAATTAAATTTTACTGGGGCTTTTTATGGTACGGCTGGCTTAGTTTTTCCCACAGAAAGTGCATCAACTTTAGTGGCAATTTTGACTGGTGAAGAACCAGGTTCAGATGATTTAGATGCAGTGAAAATCGGGACTTTAAGTGAAATTGGAAATATTGTTATTAATGGTGTGATGGGGTCGATTGGTAATGTGTTAAAGCAGCATATACAATACACATTACCTGTATATTTAGAAGATACGATTAATAATTTATTGTTATCTACTCATGGGAGTGAATCTAAAATTTTATTGGCTCAAGCCCAGTTCACGATTGAACAATTAGAGTTGATGGGTGATATTATTTTAATTTTTGAAGTCAGAGCTTTTGATGCGTTAATCAATGCTATTGACGAAGAAATAGCAGTGTACGGGGAAATTAGCAGTTAATTGTATAGGCGGAACGACAAAACATAGTGTGAGAAGATGAACAAAATAGAACAAGCCCAGGAAAAATTCTGCCTTTTAGACCAAATTCCTTTGGGAGCTTTTGTTTTACATTCCGATCGCACTGTACTATTTTGGAATTGCTGTTTAGAAGAATGGACAAAAATTCCTAAACAAAAAATTTTAGGAACCTCAATTTACGCATATTTTCCCCATTTAAATCAACCGCGCTACGCCAGCCGCTTAGATCAAATATTTGAAGGTGGGCCACCAACAATATTTTCTTCGCAGTTGCACAAATATGTGATTCCTGTCGCATTACCGCAAGGTAAATACCGAATTCAACACACCACAGTTACAGCTTTACCCGCATTAGATGGTGAAGGATTTTATGCACTGTTTTCTATTCAAGATGTGACTGATTTAACATTTAGAGTACAAGAATATAAAAATTTGCGCGATCGAGCCTTAGCCGTAGCAGAAGAACGGCAAAAAGCCCAAGAAGCAGCCGAAACAGCCAACCGCATTAAAGATGAATTCTTGGCTGTAGTTTCTCACGAACTGCGATCGCCACTTAATCCTATTTTAGGTTGGGCCAAACTCTTAAAAAAACGCACCTTGGGCGAAGCCGCCAGTCTGCGCGCCTTAGAAACTATTGAACGCAATGCCGAACTCCAGGTGCAATTAATAGATGATTTGTTAGATATTTCTCGCATTTTGCGGGGTAAATTAGCACTAAACTTAGAAAACGTAAATTTAGCTTCTACTATTGAATCTGCATTAGAGACAGTGCGATTAGCCGCAGAAGCAAAGTCAATTCAGATAAATCTGCATCTAGATAGCCACATCGGACAAGTCAAAGGCGATAGCGGCCGTTTGCAACAAGTCGTCTGGAATTTGCTGACTAACGCCGTCAAATTTACCCCCTCTGGCGGTCAAGTTGCAGTCTACTTAAAACAAATTGATTCTCAAGTTCAAATTCAAGTTCAAGATACAGGTAAAGGTATTAGTCCAGACTTTTTACCTTATGTATTTGAGTCTTTCCGTCAAGCAGATAGCAGTATTACTAGGCGGTCTGGAGGACTAGGACTAGGTTTAGCAATTGTGCGTCAGCTAGTCGAGTTACATGGTGGTAGAGTTTGGGCAGAAAGCTTAGGCGAAAATCAAGGCGCAACATTTACAGTTTGTTTACCAGCGCAGCCTAGTCAAGATGCAGCTAACAACAATTCAACAGCTTATGCTAGTTCCCTGCTGTCCAGCGTTGAGTCTCCCCTAGAAGGAAGAAAATTATTGATAGTCGATGATGATGTTGATACACGAGAATTTTTGGCATTTTTCTTAGAACAGCAAGGTGCAATCGTCACAACAGCTTCATCAGCCTATGAAGCCCTTCTATCCATATCGCAATCCCCGCCAGACTTGTTGCTGAGTGACTTAGGAATGCCAGATGTAGATGGCTACGCATTAATCCGCGAAGTGCGATCGCGATCAGCCACCGAAGGAGGACAAATCCCCGCGATCGCGCTTACCGCTTACGCGGCTGAAACTACACAACAGCAGGTTTTTGCTGCGGGATTTCAAATGCATATTGCCAAACCCGCCGATCCGGCAAAATTAATTGCAGCAATTACCAGACTCTTGCAGAATTAAAATTTGCTGGAAGATATGGCATCAACAGAGGAGATAGCTTTGCTCTTGCTGCACAGATGCGCCTTGATTGTCAGCTACCAAACGAACATGATATAACCACGGAGACTTGTCCATATCACTCAGGGAAATTTACGCAAGCTTCACAACTTATATTAAGTTGCTTTCAGAAATAGTAATATTACTACTTTCTCAACCCTACTACCTACTCCCACTCTCTTCTTACTATCTTTGACTGCAACTTGCTATTAAATATGGGATACATCAAACTCTGTTTCCTTTGCTTGCCTGAATATATCAACCTTAAAGTGAAACTGTATGAGGGTGAATACTTATTTAACTACTTAAAACTCTGAGAGTAGTTTTACCGGAATACTAAATCATAAAAATTTAGTGTTTTTGCTATTTTTTAGATTTTTTTAAATGGCTATATTAGCAATATGCAAAAAGTTCACTGCAAGCAAAAAACCTTTAATGATTAATTGCCTTGAACTTAAGTTTAGCAAGATGATAATTGAGGTAACAAGTGTTAAATAATAGCCACTATATTTTCAATCCTCAATTTGATTCTAGCCTAAACAAACATAATAAGTATTTAACTATGAGGAGCAAGATATGATTTTTTATCTTTAATTAGCTACCGCAAGATGTAAATTATGGTGCAATAAGCTTGGGTTGAGGAATGAAACCTAACATCCGAGCATACTGCGAATTGCGTTAGCGCAGCGTTAGCGAGCCTGCGAGCGTCATTGCGAATTGCTATAAGTTGCAGTTAGATATAGTAAAATCTCTTCCCTACCACTTCTCATTACTATGTTTAAATGCAGCTTATTATAGATTCCTTAGGGGCTTACGCTCCTAGCATATTTGTTAGGGGCCTTTATCTCTAAAACTCATTTAGTTAATCTACCAATGTTCATGTTTATCTTGTGAAACAAGACTATCATCTATCAACATATTCGCGCTCGTGCATATATTCAAAATTTTAGAAATGAATGTAACACGAGATTTTACAGCTTTCTTTTTCTAAAATTGCCAAATCTAGTAAAAGCATAAATTTTCTTGGGTGCTAGTAGTATCATCTTGTTATCTGCTACCAATCACTTCAAATTAGGCATTAGCGGCAGATAATCTTGAAAGTTTGATCCGCCAAAATCAACTATCCTCTGCACCCCAAATAATGGTGTGAGAGGATTTTTTCTTTTTTTGGTGGGAATCCATGTAGGTAGATGTAAATTTTTATCCAATACATTTGGGTATGGAAAATCAAACAACTAGGAGCATTTACACCGAGGTAGTGATTACATAAAAATTTGCGATCGCCTAGAAAAAAACCGATAGATTCACCCTGATTTCACCTGATTTCAACTTAAAATAGCTCAACCACACCAGGAAGATTGATTAGCCGGGAAAACAAATGCTAATAGTTGTACCTTGACCAGGAGTACTACTAACTTGAAATTCACCTTGGTATAAATTAACTAGATGCTGAACAATTGCTAGTCCTAAACCAGAACCTTGTTGTTCGTATAACTTGCGATTAAATTGCACAAATGCGCCAATTTTATCAATTTCTGCACTAGTCATTCCTTTGCCAAAATCAATCACATCTAATTGATATTTGTACCCATTTACTTTGCTGATGACTTTAATTTCACTGTTGGGCAAAGAAAATTTCAGAGCATTATCTATCAATTCTTCAATTAAGATACTTAATTTCTCCTGGGGCATTCGGACAAGCGATTCAGTTAAGTCTAACTTTAAATCCTTTTCTCGGTTCACTGCTCTAGCTTTATTGATACAGACATCATGAATCACCGTCTTACTCAAACAATTCTCAAATTCCTCTTGAATTTGCCGAATTTTTTGAGCATCTCGAGAAATTAGTTCTAGATTGCTATATAGCAAAAATCTTTGTGCTAATTTATGCAGTCTACTAGCAGATGTGTAAATCGTTTCGACAATTTCAATCTCTTCTGGCTCATTAATTAACTCGGAATTTTCAATTAATAATTGAGACATTCCTAAAATGCCATTTAAAGGCGTATTAATTTCATGAGGCAAGGAGTGAATGATATTCATCCGCAACTCATCTAATTTAGCTTGAGATTGACGTTGAATCACAGCTTGTTTTTTCAGCCGACCCGCGATCGCATTTAACAATTCTTCTGGTGTAAATGGCTTGGTTAAATAATCATCAGCACCAAAATCCATACCCTGACGGAAATCTGTACGTTCTGCTTTGGCGGTGACAAATATTAACGGAATATTGACAGTTGTTTCATTTTGACGCAGAGCAGATAACACACTATAGCCATCTAACTCTGGCATCATAATGTCACAAATGATTAAATCTGGTAATTTAGCTTGAGCAATTTCCAAACCAATTTTACCGTTTGATGCTGTCAAAGTTTCAAAATCAGAAAGTTCTAGAATTTCCTGAATGTTTTCTCGAACTTGGGGTTCGTCTTCTATAATCAAAATCGTGTTCATCTACAGTTTATAAAGATAAAGTTATTATTTTGGTGGATAGAATGACAAACCTGATAACATGAATAACTCATAATTTGGCAAAGTAATAGCTATAAATTTGCTTTATTTATTGTTGTAAAGCAAATTAAACTTTTGCAATATTTTGGCATTTTCCGGAGTGAGTAATGCTTGGAGATTTTTAATTTCATTCAACAATGTAATTTCTCGTTCATACTCGTGTTGTAAAATATTTAAGTAGCGATCGCGCTCAATATCTGATTGCGCCTGCTTGAGCATATGTACTGCCATATTAATATTAGAAAGAGGATTACCTAAATCTTGTAAGAGTTTTTCTAAAACTTCATTACGCATATCTGCTAATTGTTGACTTTCTTGCAGTTTTTGTAAATTTACCTGGATCTCTTGCTTGAGCTTGGCATTGTTTTGCCGTTCTTGTTCGTACTTTTGTTTAATCAAAATTGGCTTGGCAATGCGAGCTAATCTCATCTCAATTGCTTTGAGCAGTTCTTCTGGGGAAAAAGGCTTAGTGATGTAATCATCTGCGCCTAATTCCATCCCTTGACGTAAGTCACCGCGTTCTACTCTAGCCGTCAGCAAAATGACGGGAATGAATTCAGTTGCAGGGTCTTCTCGTAATGCCTTCAAGACACCATAACCATCTAAATCAGGCATCATAATGTCACAACAGATTAAATCTGGTTTTTCTGTCTTAGCAATCCGCAATCCATCTACACCATTATTCGCTGTCAGAGTTTTAAAATCAGAAAAACTTAAAATCTCTTGGATATTTGAGCAGATTTGCACTTCATCTTCAATTACCAATATTTTTTGACTCATTGTTGTACTAAAAAAGAAACTTCAGCTAACAGTCATTAGCAAAATAGCTAGGTTAAAGCCGTTAGCCACCTAGACATATTTCCACGTAATATCCCTATGTTTATTTTTCCCAAAAATTATTTGTGAGTAACATTGAGAATATTCTTATTCACAGATATTTGTGACAACAAGTGGTAGTTCTACCCTGACGACTGTACCAACCCCAACCTCGCTGGCAATAGTAATTCTGCCTTTATGTAAATCTACACATTTGTTGACGATGACTAAGCCTAATCCTGTGCCTGGTATATTGCCAACATTGCTAGCTCGGTAAAATGGTTCAAATAGATGCAGTTGTTCTTGTGGCGAAATTCCAATCCCTTCATCGTGAATCAGAAACACTGCACTTTTATTTTGAATTAATAGCTCAATTTGAATATTACTTTTATCTGCTGAGTATTTAACAGCGTTAGAAAGTAAGTTACTGAGAATTTGTCGTAACAGTTTTTTATCCATACAGGCAATGCAGCACTCGTCGGCTGAAATATTAGCTGTAGATTGCGGACAAAAAACTAAATTATGTTGAGGAGAACTCAGTTGAATTTCTTCTACTAAGGTGTGACAAAAACTAACTAAATCTAGCGACTGAGGGTCAAAAGCTAACTTGCCAGCTTCGGCTTTATTGATGAGTAAAATATCATCCAAAAGCTGCGTTGTATGCTGCACGTAAGTCTGAATGCACTGGAGATGTTTTTGCTTTTGTTGTTCATCGAGTTTATGGCTAAAACTTTTTAAAATGCCAGCAGAAGAAGCAATCACCGCCAAAGGAGTGCGAAACTCATGAGAAGTCATGGAAATAAACCGCGATTTTAACTCACTGAGTTCTTTTTCTTTTTCTAAAGCTTTACAGATATCTTCTTCGGCTTTTTTGCGATCGCTAATATCCATCCATAATCCAATAATCTCTAAAGGATAACCCTGTTCATCGCGGATCAACTTTAACTCTTCAAACATCCAGCAATATTCGCCATTTTGGTGCTTCCAACGATATTCGTAGCTTTGCGTTCCGGCTGCGATAATTTGGGCTAAGTTTTTCACACTTTGTGCCGCATCTTCAGGATGGATACGTTCTAGCCAAAAACTATAGTCAGTTAAAAACTTTTCTGCTGGATAACCCACTAAATTGGTGACATTTTCACTAATGTAAGTCGGACAAAAATAATTATTTGTCACCTTGGCACTAAAAATAACTGCTGGACTAGAAGAAATCAAAAATTGCAGTCTTTCTTTAACTTGATGCAGTTCTGTTTCGGCTTGTTTGCGTTCGGTAATATCTGTCGCCACTCCCAAAATACCTCTAACTACACCATTAGGTGCAATTAAGGGAACTTTGATAGATTGAAAATAACATTGCTCTCCAGTCGCTTTGTTAGTAGTCGATTCTAAAACTTGCAGTGGTTTGAGTGTCGCCAGTACAGATTGTTCGCAATCTTGAAATTGTCTAATTTCCGCATTTGTGTAAAATTCTGCATCTGTTTTGCCGACAAAAGCTTCAATTGTCGTGTTGTGTAAGTCAGCCATTGCTTGGTTGACTAACAAAAACTTCCCTGTTGTATCTTTAACAAAAATATAATTAGGATTATTATCAATAATGCTACGTAAAAATGACCTTTGTTCTTCTAATAGCCGTTCTGCTTCCTTGCGTTGACTAATATCACGACAGACACAAATTAAATCACCTTGATCGGAAATAGTTAAACTCACTTCTTCTTCAAAGTGACTGCCATCTTTCCTTCTAGCGATGGTTTCACCACGCCAATGTTTTTGATGGTTTAAAGCAGTAAAAACCTCTGTTTGGAACCGATTAATTTCTAACGGGTTATAAATTTCTTGCCAACTTTGACCAATTAGTTCTTCAGGATGCTGATAGCCAAACATTTCTACATGGGCTTGATTGACATATGTATAGGTATCTTGACGTAAAATGGCGATTCCATCAATGGCAGCTTCTACAGCAGCAAATTGCCGTTTTAGCTCTTCTTCTGCTTGTTTTTGATGACGGATATCTTTAACTATGCCTACAGAATAAATTGGTGTACCCGTTAAATCTCGAATCAGCGAAACAGTGAGATTCACCCAAATAAAATCACCATTTTTATGTAAACACCGTTTTTCAATTGAAAAGGTGTTGATGTCACCATTGATCAGTTTTTGTAAAATACTTTGATGATCGTCAACATCTTCTGGGTGTGTCACATCCCAAAAAGTTTTATTCATCAATTCTGCTTGGCTGTAACCCAAAATATCACAGAGTTTTTGATTGACTTTGATAAATCGCCCGTCTAAAGTTTCGAGTTTAATCCCAACAGCAGCTTGATTAAAAATTGCTCGCAGTTCTGCTTCACTTTCTTGTAATTCTAAAGTGCGTTGTTCTACCCGCGCTTCTAAATCGCGGTTAAGTTTTTGTAGGGCTTCTTGCGCGCGCTGTCTTTGGAGTTCAGCAGATGCTCTAGCTGCAAATACTCTGAGAATTCCTTCAAATTTATGACTATCAGGAATTAACTTTTCATCTATGATGCAAAGTGAGCCAATTGGGTTGCCAAAATCATCACTTAAAATCACTCCCATTGAACTTTCGGCTTGCATTTGCACCCATCTTTCGGCGGTGGGGAATAGTTGCTGAATGCCAGATGCACAGTAGTAATATCCTTGCTTGTACAAAATTTCACAAGGAGTTGATGTAGGGTCATAACAAATATTCGGTTGTAACTGGCCGTCAGACCAAAATCCTAAAGTTTGGACTTGTCCATCAACTAACTCTGTGACTAAAGCATGACGAACATCTAATGTAGAAGAAATATGCTCTACTAAGGCTGGGAAAAAGTCTTGTCCGGTTGTGGATGCGGTGCTTTCGATTAAACTTTGTAAAGCGTTTTCAGTTTGTTTGCGCTCTGTAATATCTTCTGCAATGCCAGTAAAGCGGTAGACTTCTCCTTGCTCATTTTTAATAGGAAAGGCACTGCTACGAATCCAACGGATGGAACCATCTGGGCGGATAATCCGGTATTCTTCATCATAGGGGCCTTGGAATCTGTGAGGCTGATTGGCGATTAGCTGTTGGCGATCGCTAGGATGTATAGAATTGATAAATATATCAAATGAAGCATAAACTTCTTCGGTACGCCTGCCCCAAATTTCTTCAAAAGCAGGACTAACGTAAACAATTTGATAAGTATCGTTTTTAGTCTCTAAAATCCAAAAGGTACTTTTAATATTTTCTGTTAATAATCGGAATTTCTGCTCGCTTTCTCTTAAAGCAGTTTCCGCTTTTTTGCGTTCTCGGAGTGCGGCTTGCTGTTCGCTGATATCGTTGGAAATAATCACCGCCTCTGTCACTTGATTGTCGTGCCAAATGGGGCCAATTTGAGAGTGATAATGTCTAATAGTTGCATTAGTACATAAAGCTCGGATTTCGTAACTAACAACCTCTCCGTGAGTAAAAACGCGTTCTAAAGCCGAACGTTGAATTTGACAGTCCTCCGGCAATACATAGTCATCAATATTAGTGCCAACAACATCTTGAAACGCTAGGTGCGGTGTTGGTTGATTGATAAAAGCAATTGTTCCTTGTGCATTAACCACCGTCACCTTGCTAGGGGTACTTTCCAAAACAGAGCGCAACATCGCTTCTGATTCTGCTAAAGCCATTTCTGCTTGTTTGCGTTCTGTGATATCTATGCCAACGGCAACAGCAGCTGTATTTTGTTGATATTTCTGGGCGATGAGTAAGTATTTGCGGGTGATACCGTTGATTTGAGTATCTACTAATCCAGAATCGGCTACATCTTGCCTATCTAGAAAATTACGCATAAAAGTTGTAAATTGTGGACTAATTTGCAAAAAGCCCAGTTCTTTACCAATAAAAGCATCAGCAGTTAAGTTAAAACTTTCAGCTAAATGCCGATTTACGCCTAAATAATATCCATCAGCGCTCACCCAAGAAACAAACCCAGGTACAGCATCCAAAACAGTTTGTAATTGTTCTTTAGCTTGTTGGAGATTTTTTTCAGCTAGTTTATATTCTGTGATGTCTTCAGAAATACACAAGAGATATTCTGCTTGTTTGTCTTTGTCATAGAGCGGAATTTTGGTGGTGTGTAAAATTCTTCTGCCAAATTTTGGAGTTTCGATAGCTTCTTCGGCAATATCTTGAGTGACACCAGTGGTAAAAGCGGCTTTGTCTGATTGCTGAAAAAAGTCTGCTTGTGCTTGGGGAAATAATTCATAATCAGTTTTGCCAATTGCTTGCTCGGCTGTGATACCAAACAGGCGCTCGCAAGTATGATTCCAGAGTTTGAATTTACCTAAATTTTCTGGCTTGGCATCTTTGACAAAGACAGCGACTGGCAAATTATTAATCATTGATTGAAGAAAGTTGCGCGTCTGCTGGAGTTCTTGCTGGGTTTTGCGGCTTTCTGTGATGTCAATACCAGTACAGACTATATATTGAACTTGGTCATCACGATTGAGTAAGACTTTACTTGACCAAGCAATCAAACGGCGATCGCTATCTTTATTAATTAAATCAGCTTCGTAACGTGAAGGGAATTCTCTTTGTCCTAAATTTTGAAAAATATCTTTGAGACATTCTGTGATGTCAGGTAAACACAACACATCCCAAACAAATTTGCCTTTAGCTTCGTCAAAAGCATGACCTGTAGCTTGTTCGCAAGTTTGATTAAAGCGAACTATCTTGCCTTGACTATCCAATACGACAACTAAGGCATCTGTTAAATTTAAAATTGCCGAAATAAAATTCCGCTCTAAGCGCAATTCGGCTTCAATACGCTGGCGTTCGGCAAGTTTAACTCGTGCATAATTGTAGAGTCCTGCTTGTTGAATTGTCACTGCCAAAAGGCTTGTAGGTGTGACTAATCCAATTATTTCACCTTGTTCCCCAACAATTGGCAGATGACAAATTCGATATTGACGCAGCAAATTTAAGGCAGTGAAAACATCTTTAAAATCTTCTATGTTTAGTGTTACTAACTCTCTCGTCATTACCTCCGCAACACTAATCCCATCCCAATTTTTCCCTTTTGCTGTCAGCTTAATTAAATCTAGTTGTGTAATTATACCCACCAATTGTGAGTTGTCGATGACTAAAACACAACTAGCAACTTTGTCTGTAATGTTATCTATGTCTTTATTTGCACAAATAGCATCTTTAACGGCAAACCGATGAAAATTAACTTGTGCTTCATTGATTAATGAAATTACATCAACTAGCAAAGTCTTGGAGTTAACCGTGAGAAAATGACGGATAATCGTCAGGTGTAAATTATCAGGGCTGAGAGAGTTCAGGAGCATTTTGGAGATGGCTGAAACAAGGTGATTTTAGGAAAAGGGATAAACAACATTTTTGCCCATCAATGATTAAAAAACCTCAGTGTTTTCTATGATGAAAAGTAATCTCTTCTTCGCCGTTTAGGGCTTGCATAAGTGCGTACCTTTTGTCCATACCTAAACAGTCTTTAATAGATGGCACTATTTCTACCATGCAAAGTGTACCCATTAAAGATGTAATGACTAATAAACCAGACTTAGTTACAACTACTCGATTGATATGTCTGTAAATTGGATATTGCAAACGTTTTTTATATCTTTTTGCTTGAGCAAAAACTAAAACTAGGGAAAAACGCTTTTTAGGTAACGGAATAAAAAATCTAATATCTACACTATGAGAATTAGCAAATTTATGTTTAAATGCTTGTTTGATTTTCCATAGTTGTATTTCAGTGAATGTGGCTGCTGTTTGTGGGGGAATACTCGCAAAAAATTGATGTATAAAAGGGTCATGATGGTAAGCAGTTTTTGTTAAACGGTTTCGAGTCATATCTATCTACAAGATGTAATTACACTTTAGAACATAGGGCTATGTTCATCATCCCAGCATCTATTTCCGTCCCAATGTCTTCCACTGTGCCTACATTGTGATTGATTGCTAATCCAGGGGATAGAGGTGGGATTTTCGCTATAATTTGCGCTAAAGGAAATAATTGCTGAAATTAAAGAAGACAAGATTACAAAGCTGGAACTAGAAAGAATAATGAAAGCCCCTAAGACAAATATCCTATTGGTAGGAGTCCAAAAAGAATTGACAACTTTTGGAGATTGTAATTTTTTAGACCGATTTTCTATACCTGCTAATGACATAGGTGAAAACTCCTTGTTTAGTTGAATTGAACTGATATTGTGGAAAAATTCTGACAAATATTTTCCCAACACCAGTTTTGTTGGTAGTTGTCACCGCTGGTAATAAAAGTTTCTTTAGTCTTAAAGGATGGATGTCAGAGTTATTTTCAGATTGAGACTGGTTGATGATAGCTAAAGCTCAATTTGTTCTGGCGATCGCTCCATCTAGTTCAAAAACTCATTGATTGGCATAAGTTTATTATTAAAGTTTTTTCCCAAAAAAAAATCGAGGAAAAATAGGATTTTTTTGACTAATTATTGTGCGTAAATTACCCGGCATCATAATTGGATACTTGAGAATAAATACGTAGAGAGTCGCAGAAAAATTCCGTAAAATTAACTAGTTACAGGCCATTGCATTTTAGGTAAGGTCAATTCTCCGAGCGGACTTAATCACTAAGTTATCTAGAAAGGTTGCATACCAAGCCTCGACAGCAAATGATAGATTTTTTTCAAAACAGAGTTCAGCTTGGGAATTATTGACGACTGGTGAATGAATAAATGCTGAAACCCCTGACTAAATCTAGTATTTAGTCATTTTCATTGCTGGCGGTCTTCCTTTACCTTACTCATGGCTGATGACGGATTTATGCTGCGGCAATGCTATTTAATTGCTCTTTACTAATAGCAGAATTACGGAAAATTAGCATTAGTTATTAAGTAGATTAACTAATGAATTGGCTCAAATTTACTGATTTTTTAAGCCTAGTTAAGTCCTGATTTGAGTAGGTAATTAAGATTAATCCAACAAGCAATTTCCGAGATATATTGGTAAATTAATTTAGGTGTTGAAGATGGGCAACATAAACAAGAATCTGCAAACTTGCTTTGAGTGCGCTTATCCCATAAGCGACTTTTAACTTAGGAATTATAAAAGATTAATTTATTTTTAAGCGCGATTATATTTGTTTTCTACTTATGAAACATTCCTCTTATCTGACAATTCTATTGATTGATGATTGTGCTGAAGAGCGGGAAACATATTGTCGCTTTTTGCGCCAAGACAGTTTGTATACCTATCGCATTTTAGAATTTAATACCAGTATTCAGGCTATGGCTTGGTGTCAGTACCAGATTCCAGATGTCATTTTGCTAGACAGCGATGGACTGACGTTTATTCACCAATTTCGGGAAATTCACCCTCACAGTCAAACGGCTGTGATTATGCTGACAAAACCAGAAGATGAAATTACATCTGTCCAGGTGATGAAAAGCGGTGTGCAAGATTATCTAGTAAAAGATAAACTCACCCCAGCAATTCTTCAAAGCGCAATTCATCATGCGATTGAAAGGATGTACTTAACTCGACAGTTAGAAAAAAGCCAAGAAAAACAACAACTAGTAGCACAAATCGCATTAAGAATTCGTCAATCTCTCAAACTAGAAGAAATACTGCACCAGACAGCGCAACAAGTACGCCAATTTCTCCAAGCCGATAGAGTATTAGTC
>NZ_JACJRU010000027.1 GCF_014697425.1 Nostoc sp. FACHB-110 | reverse complement strand
CCAGATGTAAGTCGAAGTAAGGGAGGACGCAAGAAATCCACTACTACGCTTTCTGTTGGACAGGAAGCCTACACTGTATGCGAAGCATCAGTGTAGGTAGTTCACATCAGATAATTAGCCTACCGATAAATTTTGTAGAGACGTTACATTGCAACGTCTCTACAGATTCACCAAACATCACGACTAACATAGATAAAAAAAGGGTAAGCAATGCTTACCCTTTTTTTTATTCAATATTTCAACTGATTAAACTTTTGCCAACTCTGGTGTAGGACGCTTACTGTTGCGAATATTGGTAATCGCTTCTGCATAATCTTTGGCGTTGAATACAGCCGAACCTGCCACAACTGCATTTGCACCAGCTTCTAAAACTTGCCAAGTGTTGTTGGCTTTGAGTCCGCCGTCAACTTCAATCCAAGGATCAAGTCCGCGTTCGTCGCACATTTGCCGCAGCTTTCTAATTTTAGGTATGACGCCAGGAATGAAGCTTTGACCACCAAAACCTGGGTTAACGCTCATAATTAGGACTAAATCACAAAGTTCCAGGACGTACTCAATAAATTCTAGTGGTGTAGAAGGATTTAACACTACCCCAGCTTGTTTACCGAGTTCTTTAATTTGGCCGAGAGTGCGGTGTAAGTGTGGCGAAGCATTATGTTCAGCGTGTACAGAGATAATATCTGCACCAGCTTTAGCAAAGCCTTCTACATATTTTTCTGGTTCCACAATCATCAAGTGAACATCCAGTGGTTTTGTAGTAACCGGACGAATCGCCTCCACAACCAGAGGGCCTATCGTAATATTAGGTACAAATCGACCGTCCATTACATCAACGTGAATCCAATCCGCTCCAGCTGCGTCTACCGCGCGAATTTCATCACCCAGACGACTAAAGTCGGCTGATAGGATGGATGGAGCAATCACAATGGGCTTTTCAGATCGGTTTTGGGTCATGGTTAGGGGGTTTTTATGCTTCCTCGTCTGTAAGCATTGTAACAAAATACTGTAACAAAATATTGAGTAATTTTCGCTAATTTAATTTTGCTGTAGGAGGCAGAAGGCAACAGTTAAAGAGAACAACTAATGACTATTGACCATTAACTATTAACTATTAACTATGAACAAAAAACTCAGTTGGCTGATTTGGGGTTTGAGTGCTTCTTGTTTGAGTGTGCCTGTTCTAGCTTCAGGTTTACAAACTTCTTTGGGAAGCAATGGTATTGATGCTTTAAGACTACATCAACCTCCTTATAATTTAACGGGTCGTAAAATTGCGATCGGTCAAGTAGAAATCGGTCGTCCGGGAATGTTTGGTTGGGATAAAGCAGTCTCAAAAAATCGGACTGTATCTTTAGCAGCAGTTTTTTTACGCAATGGCCCAGCCAAATCAAATAATGGAGTTGACCCCCATGCTTACAATGTTGCTGGGGTCATGGTCAGTACAGATAAAGCTTTACCAGGAGTTGCACCACAAGCTAGACTGTATTCTTCGGCGGTGGGTTCTACTAAAAATATGGGTCAGCCGGAAGAGTGTTTATCAGCGCAACACATAGCACTACAAAACAGTGGTGATGTACGGGCGATTAACTTTAGCTTTGGGGAACCTCTCAACCGTGACCCCAGACCAAATGCAGTTCTAGATGGGAATGCTTTATTAACATTATGTATTGATTGGTCGAGTCGCGTTCACGATGTGTTGTATGCGATCGCAGGCAATCAAGGTAAAGGCGGTATTCCGATTCCTACAGATAATTTTAATGGAGTTAACGTGGCTTTTTCATCCCGACGCGACGGGATTTTTAATAAAGTAGATGTTTCTAACCTGGCAGGTGTCAATCAGGGAGTTAGCGGTAGGTTAGCCGGAAAAGAATTTAATCTAGATGGTCGTCGGGCCATTAGTATAGTTGCACCTGGGAGTAATATCCCTTTATTGAATCCTGACGGCAAAATTAATAAAGCGACAGGTACAAGTTTTGCTGCACCCCATGTTACAGCCACAGTCGCTTTGTTACAAGAATTTGGCGATCGCCAATTACGCACCAACAAGCCGAATTGGAGTGTTGATAGTCGTCGTCATCAAGTGATGAAAGCAGTTTTACTCAACTCTGCCGATAAAATCCAAGACACTGGCGATGGTTTGCGCTTAGGTATGACACGCACACTCATCGATAAACAAAATAAAAATTGGTTAGAGTCTGATGCTTACAAAGACCCTAAAATTCCCTTAGATGCGCAAATGGGTACGGGTCATTTAAATGCTTTTCGAGCTTATGAACAATTTAGTGCAGGCCAATGGCAACCCACAGCCGCAGTTCCTGGTATTGGTTGGGATTATAGGGAAGTAAAAGCTGCCAATGCTGTTGAGTATCAGTTAGCTAAACCTTTAAAACAAGGAAGTTTCGTTTCTATTACGCTGGCTTGGGATAGATTGGTAGAATTAAGCGATCGCAATCAAAATCAGCAATTTGATGTCGGCGAAACTTTTAGCGATAAAGGCTTAAATAATCTTGATCTCTACTTAGTCAAAGCTGATGCCAACAATTCTGAGACGGGAATTGTATGTTCTTCTATTAGTCCAATTGATAGTGTAGAACATATTTTCTGCCCCGTTCCTGCTAATGGCAATTACAAAATCCGTGTCCAGTTTCAAAAACAGGTCAACCTAGCAACTCAATCTTATGCTTTGGCTTGGTGGACAGCCAATTAAAATCTCAAGTCTGAGTGTGTAGAAGCGTTCGCTGAAAGTTATCGCCGGCTATTTCCTGCCGCTATCTTGACAAGGGAACAGCAATATAAGTATTTAATCATTATTCCGATATAAATATAACTGCTGTTCCTTGTTGCCTATTCTCCATTACCTTTTGATTACCGTTACCAAAACTGTAACCGTCAAGACTGAATACCTTTATTAATGCAATAGTTAATCATTAACGCATTATTAGCATTCACTTGATTAATAGCTCAAAATATTTGGTAGATGAGGTGGAAGAATGAATCGGCAAAAGTTTAGCGGGATGAAAGCCAATTTCTTACAAAGACGTTACGCTGTCAGTCTAGGAAGGCGTTATGTTTTAGCCGCCGCTAGTGTCGTTTTATTTGGTGTACTGGGTTGTTCTCAAGTAAGTGGTAATAGCAATGCTCTGGCCGACTCTAAAGTGCCTCAACCAGAGTTACCATTGCAAAAAAAAACAGTAAAGCTGGATACCAAACTGGTAAGTTCTCATAATAAATTTGGCTTTAAGCTGTTTTCGGAAATTCTCAAACAAGAAAGTGGCAAGAAAAACATTTTTATCTCACCTTCGAGTTTAGCGATCGCCTTAGCCATGACCTACAATGGTGCAAGTGGCTCTACGCAACAAGCAATGGCAAAAACTCTAGAATTTCAAGGGTTGAGTTTGGCAGAAATCAACTCTAATTATGCCGCTTTAAAAAGTCTTTTAGAAAATCCTGACACAAACGTGCAATTAAATATTGCTAACTCACTTTGGGTAAATAAAGATGTCAGCTTGCGTCCAGATTTTTTACAAAGAAACCAAGAATTTTACAAAGCTAAGGTTGCTAATTTAGACTTTCAATCAGCATCTGCTTTAACAAGCATCAATAATTGGGTTAACGATAATACCCGTGGCAAAATCAACAAAATAGTTGACCAAATTGAACCCAATCAAGTGCTATTTCTGATTAATGCTATATATTTTAAAGGGCAATGGAGCGATAAGTTTGATAAAAATCAAACTGCGGAATATCCCTTTTATACTGCATCAGGTCAGCAAAAACCACATTCAATGATGTCGCAAACAGGCGAATATAAATATTATGAAAATGAGCAATTTCAAGCAGTAAGTTTACCTTACGGCAAAGATGGCAAAGTCAGCTTTTATATCTTTTTGCCCAAACAAAACTCAAATCTCAAATCTTTTTATCAAAACTTAAATGCCCAAAACTGGGAAAAATGGCTCACACAATTTAACAGCCAAGAAGGTTTTATTCGCCTACCCAAGTTTAAAACTGACTACGAAGTGACACTGAATGATGCCCTAAAAGCATTGGGTATGCAAGAAGCTTTTAGCAAGCAAGCTAACTTTTCTGGTATTGGCAAAAGTTTAGCTATTAGCCAGGTTAAACATAAAACTTTTGTGGAAGTCAATGAAGAAGGTACAGAAGCCGCAGCCGCTACATCTATAGGCATAGTAGCAACATCCTTAAGAGAAAAGCCAGAACCATTCCGAATGATTGTTGACCGTCCTTTCTTTTGTGCCATTCGAGATAATCAAACAGGCAGCATTTTGTTTATGGGTTCAATTTTAGAACCGTAGAAGTTGTTTGAAAAATCGGCACAGCAATCAGCAGAATTTTAGGTGGATTTTATGGCGAACCTTTCAAACAGACTACATATTTGTTATTTTATTTGGGATTAAAAAGCAAAATATTTTTGTTTTTTATTTTAAAAAATAGACAATCAATTACTTGTAATTAACTTCTGAATTTCAGGACTTACGTATGAAAACGAAAAATCAAGAGTTTGGAGAAGGGGGTAAGGGTGTAGGGGTGTACGTATCCAAAACCCTTACACCCCTACACCCGACACCCAAGACAATCTTTGTGCGTAAGTCCTAAATTTAATCAATCCCCCTCGCTATGGTGTACACACAAATATTCGTGTAGTGCATCTGTCCCGCCTCGGAATGAATTCCGAGTCTCATAGCGCAAGTCCTCTTCAGAGGACTCAACAAGAAACTCATTCCAGTCCACTCTTTGTGGACTTTCGCTATGAGCCTGGAACTTTAGTTCAAGGCGGGATAGGCTTTCATACTACAAATTTTTGACTTGTGTGTACACGGTAGGCCAATAGGGGGATAAGAATTAAAATTATGCGCTGAAGTATTTCGCTACTGGGTGGTAGGTAATAATTGCCGTTGTAGACTGTTCAGGATAAAGTTGTTCACTTTCATCCATATACAGATTAATTCTGTCAGTCTCTAACAACTCTAATTGCTTGTATTGATCCTGAATATTGGGACAAGCTGGATAGCCAAAACTATAGCGCGAACCGCGATAGCGTTGGGCTAAAATATCCCGAATATTATCAGGTTCCTCAGCAGTAAAACCTAACTCCTGGCGAATTCTGGCGTGTGTCCACTCCGCTACAGCTTCCGCCATTTGCACTGCTAAACCGTGGAAGTAGAGATAATCGGTGTATTGATTATCTGCAAACAGCTTTTGGGCGTATTCTGTCGCAATTTCACCAACAGTCACCGCCTGCATCGGGAAGACATCAATAATTCCCGACTCCTTGGGCGCAAAGAAATCTGCAATGCACAACCGTCTTAAAGATTTTTGACGGGGAAACTCAAAACTCGTTTTTACCTCCGCGCCCTCTGTACCTCGGCGGTTCGTTTCATACACATACAGCGTATTCCCCTCAGCCTGACAAGGAAAATACCCATAAATAACTTGAGGATGTAATAAATTCTCCTCAATAATGCGCTGCTTCCAACTGTCTAAAATTGGGTAAACTTTTGCATCTAAGAAAGCCTGATATTCTTCCTTTGATTGTTCCTTCGGCTTACGGAATTGCCATTGTCCCGCAATTAAAGCTTGCAAATCCAAATACCAGAATAATTCTTCTAAAGGAATATCCGCAGGCTGTAATAACTTGCTTCCCCAGAATGGCGGTGTGGGACGTTCAATATTTACGTCTACGGCTTCAGAACGGCGTGTATCGATAGGGTGTAGGGTGTGGGGTGTGGGGTGTGGGGTGTCTTCAGTAAGGGCTTTTGATTTTCCGTTAGTAGTTTCTGGTTCATCACTGACTTCATCCAAAAATCCTTGCAAGTCATCCCAATTCCCAGCAGCTTTGGCTGGCATTAATTTATCCATGAAATGCAAGTCAGAGAAAGCATCTTTGCCATAAACCACTTTACCGTTGTAAGTGTTTTGGCAATCATTATGAACAAACTTGGGAGTTAACGCCGCACCACCTAAAATGACTGGGACAGTAATTCCTTTTTCGTTGAATACTTCCAAGTTTTCTTTCATGAAGGCGGTGGACTTCACCAGCAAGCCACTCATAGCAATACAATCAGCTTTGTGTTGATTGTAAGCCTCAATGATGTTTTCGACTGGCTGCTTAATTCCCAGGTTAATTACTTTGTAGCCGTTGTTAGAAAGAATGATATCTACTAAGTTTTTCCCAATGTCGTGGACATCACCTTTAACTGTGGCAATAATTACCTTGCCTTTGGCATTATTCCCCGCTTCAGATTTTTCCATGAAGGGTTCTAGGTAAGCTACCGCCGCTTTCATGGTTTCGGCTGACTGTAAGACGAAGGGTAACTGCATCTGCCCGGAACCGAACAACTCACCGACTACTTTCATCCCATCTAGCAAGAAAGTATTGATAATCTCCAGTGGTTTGTAGGTTTCTAAGGCTTTTGTAAGGTGCTTTTCTAAACCAATGCGTTCGCCGTCAATGATGTGGCGTTTGAGAATTTCTTCAATGGGGAGGTTTTCATCAACGCCTTTTTCCCGTTTCGCACTGACTCCAGCAAATAATGTTGTGAGTTCGGCTAAGGGATCATAAACGCAGACATCACCCTCAAATTTTCGTTCGTCGTAAATCAACTGGCGACAAACTTCTTGATGACGGGGTTCAATCTTCGCCAGGGGTAAGATTTTGTTGGCGCTAACAATTGCCGCATCCATCCCCGCCGCCATTGCTTCGTGCAGAAACATGGAGTTAAGGACGATACGCGCGGCGGCGGAAAGTCCAAAGGAAATATTAGATACACCCAAGATGACATGACATCCTGGTAATTCTTGGCGAATGCGGCGAATAGATTCAACGGTAGCTTTGCCGTTTTCGCGGTCTTCTTCAATCCCCGTAGAAATTGGTAGGGCCAAGGTATCAAAGAATATTTCTGTGGGTGGGATGCCATATTCTACAGCTTGACGGTAGGCACGTTGAGCAATTTGGAATTTTTTCTCCGCCGTCCGCGCCATCCCATCTTCATCAATCGTACCAATGACTACACCCGCGCCGTACTTTTTCGCTAATTCCAGCACTTTCAAAAAGCGTGGTTCGCCGTCTTCGTAGTTGGTGGAGTTTAGCAAACATTTACCACCAGCAACTTTTAACCCCGCTTCCATCTTTTCCCATTCGGTGGAGTCGAGCATTAAGGGTAAGGTAACATTATTCACAATGCGCGAAACGAGTTCGTGCATGTCTCGCACGCCGTCACGCCCCACATAATCGACGTTGACATCTAGGATGTGTGCGCCTTCTTTGACTTGCGCCCGCGCCATTGACACCAAACCGTCCCAGTCTTCGGCGTTGAGTAAGTCGCGGCATTTTTTAGAACCACTGGCGTTGAGACGTTCACCGACGATTAAGAACGAATTGTCTTGGGTGTAAGGTTGAGTTGTATATATTGATGCCGCCGCAGGTTCGAGGCTGGGCTGCCGAACTTTTGGCTTTAATTCTTTGGCGATTTTTGCCAATTGTTGAATGTGTTCTGGACGTGTCCCACAGCAACCCCCGATCACTTGGACACCCAAATCTTCAACAAAGTGCATCAAAGACATCCGTAATTCTAGCGGTGTCAAGCGGTAGTGTGCTTGACCGCCGACGTTCTCCGGTAAACCCGCGTTGGGAATACAAGAAACCACAAACGGCGAATGTTCTGCCAAATATTTGATGTGTGGTTTCATCAAGTCTGGGCCTGTGGCGCAGTTTAAACCGAGAATATCGATTTTATATGGTTCCAAAATGGTCAGGACAGCATTGATTTCTGTACCTACCAACATTGTTCCCATGCTTTCCATTGTCACCGATACCATCAACGGGATGCGATCGCCTTTCTTGGCAAAGGCTTCTTCTATCCCATTCAGCGCAGCTTTGATTTGCAGCACATCTTGGCAAGTTTCAACCAACAATAAATCAACACCACCATCCATGAGAGCTTCGGCTTGTTCGGTAAAAGAAGCCTTCATGGTGTCAAAGTCAATATGTCCCAAGGTGGGAAGTTTGGTGGTGGGGCCGATGGAACCTGCAACAAACCGGGGTTTTTCAGGTGTGGAAAATTCCGCCGCCACACGCTTGGCAAGTTCGGCGGCAGTTTTGCTGAGGTAGTAAGCTTGGTCTGCTAAGTCATACTCTGCCAGTACAATCGAGGTACTGCCAAAACTATCGGTTTCAATCACATCCGCACCAGCCGCGAGAAAGTCACGATGCACTTTGGCGACAGCTTCGGGTTTGGAATGAACTAAATATTCGTTACAACCTTCATATTGTGCGCCACCGAAATCTTCAGCAGTCAGGTTTTGGGTTTGCAAGTTAGTCCCCATCGCCCCGTCAAAAACAATCACCGGGCTATCAGGATTACGCAGACGTTCAAGGAAAGGATGAGTCATATTTTCCCAGAATAAATGAGGAAATGTAGTGAGTATTGTAATACTCGACTTAATTTATTATTTTCCATAATTGGCTGTGTTGTGACATGATGTCAGAGAAAAAGTTTGATATGTACATAACTTAGGCAAAAGTATGAAAAAACGAACCGCCAAGGACGCAAATGACACGAAGTTATAAGAGTTTGAGAGAGTTCTTGCTGAAGTTCTATATTTGAATATTTTGTCCACAATTAATCGAGAATAAAAACATTCAAAAAATGAGTAGTCCAGGCTTTACTAAAAAAAAATGTATATTGACATTTGGGTATGGTAATCGCAAAGATTATGCGAAATTCTTGGAATATTTAAGAAATTTTAATGTGGAATGTGTTGTTGATGTGAGAATGGTTCCTCGTGCTTGGAGTCGAAAATGGTACGGTGAGCAAATTAAAATATTATGTGAATCAAATAACATTGAATATATTTCTAAAACTGCTTTGGGTAATACTTCTGGTAAGGAAAATTGGATTCCTCTGAATCAGGAAGAAGCTGACCAAGCTTTATATGAGATTGCACAACTGGCGCAAAAAGGTAATATTTTACTTTTATGTGCGGAAATGAACCCAAATCGCTGTCACCGAAAAGAAGTGGCTCATTGCTTGGAAAGCTTGGCATCATTACCTGTGAAGCATTTGGAGTAGGATTTAGGAACGAAAAAGATAAGGATGACAAGGGAAAGAAATGTTTGCAAGCTATTTAGGATTGTGATATTGTCTGCGATCGCTCATAATCTCAACTTACACCCCAACGCTTAGATCCCTGACCTCTTGAAGAAGTTAGGGATCTGATTATTCACGCAGGATATATAACAAGAAGTTATCCCCAGTTGTTAGGAAAACCCAATAAACGCTATTTTGGTTAAGGTTGCAAGATTAAAATAGCTGTAGCCATTGATCATCAACACTTGTATGAGTTCTCACGCCTTGTTTAGGATTACAGATCATGCGACCTATCAAAAGACCCATCAAACCAGCGACCTACATATCTTTTCTCTACATCTACCAAACTACTTGGGGAACTACTGGTGATATCTGTTTAATCCGTGAAGCGGTGGCGAATGAAAGTACAACTAAGTTTATCGGTCATAAAGTCCGCTTGGTAGTGCCAAAAAGATTAGAACGCGATCGCGTGGCACATTTTCCAGTAATTAAGGTTGCTGGTAATGTGGGTGAAGGACACCCCAAAGAACATCCCGATGAATGGGAGGTATATGAAGGTGTAGATCGAGAAATTGCGATCGCAGCTTTAAAACCTTGGGGCTTCAAATTAATTGAAAATACAGACTAAGCCTATTTACAGTCATAGCTTTGCGCTTGTATCTATAATTTTTAGACTGTTCACGAGAAATAAATGAACCTTTGAGCTTCATTAATGAGGCTCAAAGCTCCTTTAATGAGTGTTTGAGCTTGGTGTGTTTATTTGCGCTTTTTGCTTTTAGTATTTTTACTCAGCACTTAGAACTTTCAATTCAGTAAAGAGTAGAGGAAGTGATCTGTGTTTTTGAATAAAATTAAAATATAAGATTATTTTTAATTAACTTTTAAATAAAAAATGAAATTTAGTGACTGGGCTACCAGGGTATCGCTGATTTTTTTCATGTTAGCTGCTTTAATTTTGGTGCTGGCTTTTGGCAAAGCAAAACATTTCCCCAAAAATATCACAACAGCAAATAAAGAAATTTCTGTTTGGAGTCAATATCCACAAATACAAGCCCAGCAAATTCAAAATCGAGGTGAGAAAGCACAAAAAGCACTGACTTTACCTAGAAAAACTCAGCAGAATGCAGGACGATATGCAACGACTGAAGCTTTTGCTAGATATCAGCCAAGGTATGAAATGATTGCCATAGACCCAAGTAATTATGGCGATCGCTATACTCAAGACATTAATGGTATAACAGTCCACAATCAACCAATCATAGTTATCCATGAAACTGGTTTTTCTGCGGCCAGTGCAGTTAATTTCTTTCAAACACGCCACGAAGATGAAAGTGTTCAAGCCAGTTACCATACTTTGATTCAGCTAGATGGCACTGTTATTTATTTAGTTTCTCCAGAAAAACGTGCTTTCGGTGCAGCTAACTCAGTATTTGAAGGCGACAACGGCCCGGAAACTGTACAGACTAATCCAAATTTAGCTCCATCTGTCAACAACTTTGCCTACCACGTTTCTTTAGAAACTCCACCCGATGGCCGCGGAGATAATTATATCAAAGCTCATAGCGGCTATACCGAAGCTCAATATCATTCCTTAGCTTGGCTAATTGCCCAAAGTCAAATTCCTGAAAATCGCATCACTACACATCAAGCAGTAGACCGTTCTGGACAGAAAATCGACCCAGTAAGTTTTGATTTTGATAAGTTGTTGACTATACTCAATACCTATCGTGAAATCAGCCCAGTTTATCGCGCACAAAGTTAGTTGAAGACAAAGGCGTTGTAGGCAAACTAAATTAGTTGTTCTACAACGCCTTTGAATGCTAATTCAAAGTAAATTTATTCTGATTCTTGACTAAAACTGTAAATTTGTTGTTTTTCTAAGCGATCGCTCAGTGATGAAGGTACAGTTTCTAAAGAGAAAACCTGCCTATCCAGCTGAACTTGTAAATTAGTTAAGGGATCGCAACCAGAAGAAATCAGAAATTCTAGTTTTTGGATGTAAGGCAAAGTTGCCAGGTTATCCAAAATTTGGAAGACCGCTTGCAAATAAGGATGACCGGTTTGTTTAAACCAATCACAGCTAGCGACCTTAGGTTGATCGAAACCTAAGTGTACTGTTAAAGACGGCTCATCAAATAAAGCGATCGCTAAAGGACGAGCTTCTTCTTGTAACAATAAATCATTGCTTCTGGCTAAATGCCTGAGTTTTTCCAAACGTTCATAACGTTTTGTGATTGATTGCGGTTCATCTTGCCAATGCAGGGCGACAGTTACCAGATAGGTCTGCAATAGCATATGACCTAACTTTTTGGCTTTAGTCGCCAAATAATAGGAATTGTAATCGTTGGACTCAATCAATAACGGTACACGATCAACTACTTCCAAACCATAACCTTTTACACCCGCAATTTTTCGGGGGTTATTAGTAATTAAGCGGATATTTTTGATACCTAAATCCATCAACATTTGCGCTCCCATACCATAGTCACGCAAATCTGCGGGAAATCCTAAACGCTCGTTGGCTTCTACTGTATCCAGCCCCATATCTTGTAAAGAATAGGCTTTGAGCTTATTAATTAAGCCAATCCCCCGGCCTTCTTGGCGGAGGTAGACAACCACACCTTGACCAGCAGTTTCAATCATTTTTAAAGCAGCTTGCAACTGCATTCGGCAGTCACAACGCAAAGAACCCAAAGCATCACCAGTCAAACATTCTGAGTGCATCCGCACCATGACTGGTTCATCTTTGAACGTTGTGGGGTCGCCTTTGACAATGGCTACGTGTTCGCAATTGTCGAGGGTGTGACGGTAAGCGTAAATTTTGAAATGACCGAATTGTGTGGGTAACTCAGCAATACTTTCCCGAATGATTAGGCGATCGTGTTGCAGCCGATAACTGATTAAATCCGCAATGCTGATGATTTTGAGATTGTGATGTTGAGCATATTCAATCAGCTGGGGCAATCTTGCCATTGAACCATCAGAATTTTGAATCTCACAAATCACCCCCGCCGGATAAAGTCCAGCCAAGCGAGATAAATCGACAGCCGCCTCAGTATGACCTGCCCGTTTGAGGACACCGCCAGCTTTAGCACGAATGGGGAAAATATGCCCAGGGCGACGTAAATCTAAAGGTTTAGTGGCGGGGTTAAGAGCCACTTGAATTGTCCGGGCGCGGTCTTCTGCAGAAATACCCGTACTAACACCGAGATGCGGGCCAGCATCAATACTAACTGTAAACGCAGTTTGGTTAGTATCCGTAATGTTAGTTACCATCAAAGGTAAATCTAGCTCGTCTAAGCGATCGCCCGTCATCGCCAAACAAATCAACCCCCTTGCTTCTACCGCCATGAAATTAATCATGTCAGGTGTGGCAAATTGGGCAGCACAAATTAAATCACCTTCGTTTTCACGGTTTTCGTCATCTACGACTACAATGACCCGACCTGCTTTCAGGTCTGCCAAAGCAGCATCAATAGAATCAAATGCAAAAGCTTGGTTAGAGGAGGCAGAACTTTCAACAGTTTTCCCTGGTTGAGGAGTTACACCCTGAGAGTTTTCTCCCTCAATGGGAGTGTCATAAGACTGCCGTGTAGGTTTAGGCGTTGACACAAAGAACTCCAGCTAAAGATAGTAAATTTTTTTTAACAATTTCTGTTTTTTGATTGTAACTCGTTTATATGGCAGAGAATTACACTAGCAATGATTCGATAACATGGTCTGGTTTCTGACCTTAAAATTAGGGTTTAATACGAAAGTGCGATCACAGTTCGGCAGTGATAGTCAAGGGGACATGGAGATTAACAAAGGACAAATGACCAATGACCAATGACCATTAACTCTTGACTATTGACCATTGACTCATAAATTAATCAAAAACGGATAAGGATTTCAGAATCATGGGCAATTTGAGACGCGTACCTGTTGGGATTGTTGGCGCGTCAGGCTATGGTGGAGTGCAGCTAGTTCGATTACTTTTGGAACATCCAGAGGTGGAACTAGTTTATTTAGGCGGTGAGAGCAGTGCAGGTAAATCTTTTGGGGATCTCTACCCACATTTAGCTCATATAGTTAACTTGCCAATTGAGGCGGTAGAGCCAGAAATTATTGCTAACCGCTGTGAAGTCGTGTTTCTTTCTCTCCCAAATGGTCTGGCTTGCGACATTGCACCGCAATTATTAGAAAAAGGATGCAAAGTACTAGATTTAAGTGCAGATTATCGATTCAGTGATTTAGCAACTTACGTTAGTTGGTATGGCAAAGACAGAAGAGATCGCGCCGTTGCAGCGACAGCAGTTTACGGCTTACCAGAACTTTACCGCGATCGCATCTCAGAAGCGCAACTAATTGGTTGTCCTGGTTGTTATCCCACAGCTAGCCTCTTAGCACTGTCGCCACTCTTAAAGCAAGGCTTAATTGTCCCGGAAACCGCAATCATTGATGCTAAATCAGGCACATCCGGTGGCGGAAGGCAAGCCAAAGTCAACCTTTTACTTGCAGAAGCAGATAATTCCTTGGCCGCATACGGAGTAGTTCGTCATCGCCACACCCCAGAAATTGAGCAAATTTGCAGTGAACTAGCCGGACATGAGGTCACAGTACAATTCACACCCCACTTGATCCCAATGGTGCGGGGAATTTTAGCCACAGTCTATGCCACACTACGCGATCCCGGTTTAGCCAGAGACGATTTAATTACGATTTATAATGCCTTTTACCGCAACTCTCCTTGGGTGAAAGTTTGTGATAGTGGGATATACCCGCAAACGAAGTGGGCTTGTGGTAGTAATCTTTGCATTATCGGCGTAGAAGTTGACTCGCGTACAGGTCGTGTAATTGTGATGTCAGCAATTGATAACCTGATTAAAGGTCAGGCGGGTCAAGCAATTCAATGTTTGAACTTGATGATGGGTTGGGATGAAACCTTGGGGTTGCCCAAATTGGGATTTTATCCTTGAAGCCAGTGTGAAGTATGAAATTGATAACTTCATACTTCACACTTCATACTTTATTTGAAAGTACCAGCATAAATGGCGCGATCGCCTAATTCATCCTCAATTCTCAGCAAGCGGTTGTATTTAGCCACCCGTTCACTGCGACACAAAGAACCTGTTTTAATTTGACCAGCCCGAGTAGCTACAGCTAAGTCGGCAATTGTCGTGTCTTCAGTTTCACCAGAACGATGGCTAATGACTGAACGGAAACTGTTCCGAGTTGCCATATCAATAGTTTCTAAGGTTTCGCTCAGAGAACCAATTTGATTGAGTTTAATCAAAACAGCATTACCAGCTTTCTCCAAAATCCCTTTACGCAAGCGGGTAGGATTAGTCACAAACAAGTCATCCCCAACCAATTGCACCCGTGAGCCTAATTTCTCGGTGAGCAATTGCCAATTTTGCCAATCTTCTTCGTGCAAGCCATCTTCAATCGAGATAATTGGATACTGAGCCACCAGTTGTCCTAAATAATCAATGAATTCAGCAGGAGAATGAGGTTTACCATCATAAACATACTGCCCATCTTTGTAAAACTCACTAGCTGCTACATCTAAAGCCAAAGCTACTTGTTCCCCTGGCTTGTAACCGGCTTTTTCAATGGCAGCCACCAACAATTCTAAAGCTACTTGATTAGACTCCAAATTAGGAGCAAAACCACCTTCATCACCCACGCCAGTCAGCAAACCCTTTTCATCCAAAACTTTACTGAGAGTAGCAAAGACTTCTGCACCCCAACGTAATGCTTCCCGGAAAGAAGATGCCCCAAACGGAACAATCATAAACTCTTGAAAATCCACATTATTGGCTGCGTGTGCGCCACCGTTAATGACATTCATCAACGGTACTGGTAACAAGTTTGCCAAAGGGCCGCCTAAATAGCGATACAAAGGTAGACCCAAAGATTCTGCTCCAGCTTTTGCCGTTGCTAGGGAAACAGCCAAAATTGCATTTGCGCCTAAGTTCGATTTGTTCGCGGAACCATCGACCTCAATCATGGTTCGGTCGATGAGTTCTTGGTTGAGAGCATCCAAGTTTAATAATTTTGGTGCTAATACTTCCTTGATGTTCTGTACCGCTTTGAGAACCCCTTTACCGCCATAGCGGCTTTTATCATCGTCCCGCAGTTCATGGGCTTCAAAAGTTCCTGTAGAGGCTCCACTAGGAACCTGCGCCAGTCCCACAGCACCGTTTACCAAATGCACTTCGGCTTCTACCGTTGGTCTACCCCGCGAATCGAGAATCTCACGGGCAACAATCGCCTCAATAGCAGTATCTAGAATATTACTCATTTGTGCTTGTCCTTTCTTCAAGTGCTTCCTTAGTTTTTAGAACTTACGCAGTGATCCGGAAAATCCAGTGTTGAGGGCAAGGATGTAGTTTGATGGGTATCTAGGGGGTGAATGTTCACAATCCCGCCTGATACCTTTACACCCTTATATCCAATCTCACAGACAACTTTGGTGCGTAAGTCATGGTTTTAAGCGCATACAGTCCAGTGGATTAACCCAACCCATTCGTTAGCATAGGCTGTTCCGCAACTCATGAGGCTGAGATTAAAGAAGATTTCCAGATATTTGGTAAATCGCTGTTGGATGCACAAACTTTGGATTTTCAATTATTTATTAGGCCAAAGTCAACAGTAGAGACTTGACTGAGATTTTTTGTCCGAGAAAGTGCTGATGTCTGGCTAGATCAGCAGTCGAAAATAACTCATCATAGAAGATGGCATTTGCTAGTAAATTAGCGATCGCGCTCTAATGCAACACAAAGGCTGCTTTACTTTTGCCTATTTTCCCTCAACTTTATATAATTCCAGCCTTTTAGGCAGTGGGTTAATTGAGTAACTTCTGTAAAATGTTGGCAGAAATCAATATTTTACAGGTCTTTATGCGCTTACTACATACAATGCTACGGGTAGGCAACCTCGAAGAGTCACTGAAATTCTACTGTGATGTCTTGGGAATGCATCTGTTACGCCAAAAAGATTATCCAGGTGGAGAATTTACCTTAGCTTTTATTGGCTACGGCGATGAAAGTGACCATACAGTGATTGAGCTAACCTACAATTGGGGAGTGGAAAAATACGAATTAGGTAACGCTTACGGTCACATTGCCCTAGGGGTAGATGATATTTACGCTACCTGTGAAACTATCAAAAATCGTGGCGGTAAAGTAGTCCGCGAACCAGGGCCAATGAAACACGGTTCTACAGTCATTGCCTTTGTCGAAGATCCTGACGGCTACAAAATTGAATTAATTCAATTAGGTACTCAAGGATCAACCAAAAAACCAGAATCACAAAACCAACTCTTGTCCCATTAATTTTGACTAGGATAAAAGGGTAAGGGTGTAATAGCGTTTCACTTGAGCAGGACTTACGCACAAAAATTGTCTGTAGAGACTGGGTTTAGGGGTGAAAGGGTGGTGGATACATACACTTCCATACATCTACACCCTTACACCCTTCTATCCTTTTTTGTTAAATCTGGGGTGAGAAAGTATAAAGTGTGAAGTATCAAGTTCTAGCTGACGTTTTAGCCTAGCCCCTTCTCATCCTACGCTACTATCAGGAGATGCCGCGATCGCATCTTGTACGTCTAAATTTTCCACCTTGACTCAACACCCAACTTCTTTAAATAAAATCCGCAATTCAAAATCGTAAAGATGCAGCCTACAGATCCTAATAAATTTACTGATAAAGCCTGGGAAGCAATTGTTAAATCTCAGGATATAGTGCGTGCCTATAAACAACAACAATTAGACGTTGAACATTTAATTATTGCCCTGTTAGAAGAACCCACAAGTTTAGCTATCCGCATCTTAGCAAGGGCGGAAATCGACCCCATCCGCTTACAGCAGCAACTAGAAGCTTACACCCAACGCCAACCAAAAGTCGGCAATAATGACCAGCTTTATCTCGGCCGCAGCTTAGACACGCTACTTGACCGTGCCGAAGAAGCTAGAGTCAAAATGAAAGATACTTACATCTCTGTAGAACACATTCTTTTAGGTTTTGCAGAAGATGAACGCATCGGGCGGCGGATACTCAAAGGTTTTAATGCTGATAGTGGTACTCTAGAGGCGGCGATTAAAGCTGTACGCGGTAGCCAAAAAGTGACAGATCAAAATCCCGAATCTCGGTATGAAGCCTTACAAAAATTTGGTAGAGATTTAACAGAGCAAGCCAAAGCCGGAAAACTCGACCCAGTTATTGGTCGGGATGATGAAATTCGCCGGGTGATTCAGGTGTTGTCTCGCCGTAGCAAAAATAACCCAGTGTTAATTGGTGAACCTGGTGTAGGCAAAACTGCGATCGCTGAAGCTTTAGCACAACGTATCATTAACGGTGATGTCCCCGAATCTCTCAAAAACCGTCAGTTAATTTCTTTAGATATTGGTAGTTTAATCGCTGGGGCAAAATACCGTGGTGAATTTGAAGACCGCCTGAAAGCTGTACTCAAGGAAGTTACTGAGTCTAACGGGCAAATCGTTCTATTTATCGATGAATTACACACCGTTGTCGGTACTGGTTCTAACCAGCAAGGGGCGATGGATGCGGGGAATTTACTCAAACCCATGCTGGCTAGAGGTGAATTGCGGTGTATTGGCGCAACCACTTTAGATGAATACCGCAAATACATCGAAAAAGACGCAGCTTTAGAACGCCGTTTTCAGCAAGTTTTCGTAGACCAACCCAATGTAGAAAATACCATTTCTATTCTCCGGGGTTTAAAAGAACGCTACGAAGTCCATCACAACGTAAAAATTTCTGATTCGGCATTGGTAGCGGCGGCTACTTTATCCGCGCGATACATTTCTGACCGCTTTTTACCCGACAAAGCCATTGACTTGGTAGATGAAGCCGCCGCCCAGTTAAAAATGGAGATTACCTCCAAACCTTCGGAACTCGAAACCATTGACCGCCGCTTGATGCAGCTAGAAATGGAAAAGCTGTCACTAGCCGGAGAAGAAAAAGTCCCTACCCAAACGCGAGAACGTTTGCAACGCATTGAACAAGAAATTGACACGTTAAAGCTAAAACAGCAAGAATTTAACGAACAATGGCAAGGTGAAAAGCAGTTATTAGAAGCTATTAGCGGCTTAAAGAAAGAAGAAGAAGCCTTGCGCGTCCAAATCGATCAGGCAGAACGGGCGTATGATTTAAATAAAGCTGCCCAATTGAAGTATGGCAAATTAGAGGGCGTACAGCGCGATCGCGAAGCCAAAGAAGCCAAGCTTTTAGAACTGCAAAGCCAAGGTTCTACCTTACTGCGCGAACAAGTCACCGAAGCCGACATCGCCGAAATCGTCGCTAAGTGGACAGGTATTCCCGTCAACCGTCTCCTAGAATCAGAGCGGCAAAAATTACTGCAACTCGAAAGCCATTTGCATGAACGCGTCATTGGGCAACATGAAGCCGTGGAAGCCGTAGCTGCGGCCATTCGCCTCGCTCGCGCCGGGATGAAAGAACCCAACCGTCCCATTGGTTCATTTTTGTTCATGGGGCCGACTGGTGTAGGTAAAACTGAACTCGCCCGTGCATTAGCACAGTTTCTCTTTGATTCTGAGGACGCTTTGGTACGCTTAGATATGTCCGAGTATATGGAAAAACACTCGGTAGCGCGGTTAGTTGGTGCGCCTCCAGGTTATGTAGGTTACGAAGAAGGCGGTCAACTTTCCGAGGCTGTGCGCCGCCATCCCTACTCAGTAGTACTGTTGGATGAAGTCGAAAAAGCTCATCCCGATGTGTTTAATATTTTATTACAAGTACTTGATGACGGTAGAATTACGGATTCTCAAGGCAGAACAGTAGACTTTCGCAACACCGTCATTGTCATGACCAGTAACATTGGTAGCGAACATATTTTAGATGTGTCTGGTGATGATTCTAAATATGATATGATGCGGAATCGGGTGTTAGATGCACTGCGATCGCACTTCCGCCCCGAATTTCTCAACCGTGTTGATGAGAAAATTCTCTTCCATACCCTCAGCCGTTCCGAAATGGGACATATTATCCGTATTCAACTCAAGCGGGTTGAAAACCTGCTGAAAGAACAAAAAATTTACTTTGAAATCACCCCTGAAGCTTGTGATTACTTAGTGGAAATGGGCTATGACCCAGTTTATGGCGCTCGCCCCTTAAAACGAGCCATTCGGCGAGAAGTAGAAAACCCCATCGCTACTAAAATCCTAGAAAATACTTTCATCGCTGGCGATACCATTCTCATTGATAAAAATGAAAATGGCTTAACTTTTAGCAAAAAACAACCAGCCAAATTAGCCGTCACCCAAATCACAACCTAGTTTTTTAGTTAGCATTTGTCTCTTAAACGATTATGGAAAGGAAAAGTTAACAATTAAATTTTTCCTTTCCAAAAATTTCCCAATTTCTAGATAACTAATGGGAACTGCTGATAGTGTTTGTTCCCGATCCTACTTTCTGTTACTAAAAATACTTGGATATTTACGCCTGCTTCACTAGCTGAGAATTTAATCCAGTTCAGTTTAGGCTGTAAACTGTTTATTAACCAACGCCAATTTTGTAGTTAGTAAGATTGCTAACTAAACAATATTCTGGAAAATCCTAATTATTCTTAACTAAGTAGTGTTGATATATAAACAAATTTAAATTTATCTAACAACTATTGTTTCTACCACAACTTGGGAATAATAAAACTCTTAGGAAGCTTGATATCAATTTTGAGTGAGTTTTTATGTCTATTGACTTTACTGTAGCAATACCAACCTACAATGGTGTAAACCGTTTGCCTCAAGTTTTAGAAAGATTGCAAACTCAAATTTGTTTAAATAATATCAATTGGGAAATTATTATAGTAGATAATAATAGTACAGATGGCACAGCACAACTTATTAAAGATTATCAACATAATTGGCCTAAATATTTAACATTGCACTATTACTTCGAGCCAGAACAAGGATTAGCATTTGCTAGAAACAAAGCCATTCAAGAAGCTAAAAGTGAATTAGTTGGTTTTTTAGATGATGATAATTTACCTGCCAATAATTGGGTTATCTCAGCGTATGAATTTGGAAAAAAAAATCAAAAAGCTGGTGCATATTCTAGCCAAATTCATGGAAGATTTGAAGTCGAACCACCAGCACAACTTAGACCAATTCTCTTTTACCTTGCGATTAACGAAAGAGGTTCACAACCTATTTTATATGAGCCTCAAAAAAAGGGGTTTCCTCCAGGAGCGGGTCTAGTAATACGTCGCCAAGTATGGAAAGAATATGTACCTAATCGTCTTTTTTTAGTAGGGAGAGTTGGAAACTCTTTCTTAGCAGGTGAAGATGCAGAAGCTTTATCCTATATTTATCAAGCTGGATGGGAAATTTGGTATAACCCAGCAATGGTAATTGAGCATATTATTCCACCTTGGAGATTAGAAAAAAGTTACTTTATTTCTTTACTACGGGGTATTGGTTTAAGTCGCTATCACTTAAGAATGTTGTTACTAAAAAAATGGCAAAGGCCTATTTTTTCTTTGCTTTATTTAATAAACGATGGATATAAATTGATATTATATTATCTTTATAATTATAGAAAAATTAAAACTGATATGCTTGTCAGTTGCGAATTAGCAAGACTTATTGCAACTTTCATTAGTCCCTTTTATGTACTTTCTATTCAATTGAAGAAAATTATGAGATTATACTGAGGGTAGGGTTATATATATCTGATTAATATATATACAAATAATTTATTGATACAGATATAGCACCCATTATATGTCCTTAATATCAGTAATTCTTCCAGTATTTAATGGTGAAAAGACTATTCAAGCAACAGTTCACTCTGTTTTACAGCAAACCTTTGATGATTTTGAACTAATTATTATTAATGCTAGTTCTTGTGATTCAACTTTAGAAGTTATCTCCCGCTTCCAAGACTCGCGGATAAAAATATTTTCTTATCCTAAAGCGAACGTAGCAGTTAACCGTAATCGTGGAGTTGAGCATTCTGTTGGTGAATTTGTAACTTTTATAGACGCTGACGATCTTTGGACTACGGATAAACTAGAAGCCCAGTACAAGGCTTTACTAGACTATCCTGAAGCGGCTGTCGTCTATAGCTGGACAAATTGTATAGATGAAAACGGTAAATTTTTACGCGCTTGTTCTTACGTTCATCACAAAGGAGATGTCTACGATAAATTTTTGCTTGATGATTTTATCGGTAATGGTTCTAACGTAATGATGAAGAGAAGTGCTTTCTTACAAGTTGGTGGCTTTGATGAAGCACTGAGTAATGCACAAGATACGGATATGTGGTTACGTTTAGCAGCAAATTATGAATTTACTGTCGTCACAAAACCTCAAATTTTATATCGCATATCTCCTTATTCTATGTCTTCTGATATTGTAGGGCTGGAAAAATCCAACTTACAAGTTATTTCCCGAGCATTTGCTAATCAAAAAGCTGAATCTTTACAACATCTTAAAAAATACAGTATAGCTAATCTCTATAAATATCTAAGCTACAAAGTTTTAGAAGTTCCTCCGGGAAAACATAATACTTTTCAAGCAATGCGAATTTTGACGACAGCTATTAAAACTGATCCATCTCTTATATTCAAACCAATCATGCTTAAATCATTTATTAAACTGATGATGATGGCTTTTTTACCACCGCGATTATCTATCAAGTTGTTCAATAAATTTACTAAGCTTTCTAATACTAGTACTTTTTTAGGATATGAAAAATTATCATAATTAACTTTAATAAAACCTAAATATTTTCAGCATAATATAGTTTTGAGATAATTTTAGGACTTACGCAAAAAAACTCTCAAACTCTCATTTCTCCGTGAACTCTGTGCCTCTGTGGTTCGATTTTCCGTAGGCTGTGCGTAAGTCCTATAATTGAAGATTTTTATGAAAAAAATACATCCACCATTTTTGATATGGATGAAGTACATTTTCTAGTCTCTAGTCCCTAGCCCCTAGTCTCTCTCCGCCTTTAAAGGTGTACTGCACCAAACTGAGAAACGCTGTAATTAATATGCAACCGCAAATTTCTGTAATTATTCCTGTTTATAACGGTGAAAAAACAATTGAAAAAACTCTTAATTCCGTTTTAAACCAAACTTTTAAGTCATTAGAAGTTATAGTTATTAACGATGGTTCTACAGATTCAACATTACATATTATTAAAAATATAAATGATTCTCGTTTACAGGTATTTTCTTATCCAAATGCTGGTTTAGCTGCTAGCCGTAATAGAGGTTTATCTCGCTGTGTAGGCAAATATATATCGTTTATTGATGCTGATGACCTTTGGACACCTGATAAACTAGACTCACAAATACAACTGCTAGAAAATAACTCAGATGCTGCTGTGGCTTATAGTTGGACTGACTACATCGATGGTAATGAACAGTTTTTCAAAGCAGGTAGACGTGTCACGGTAACAGGTGATGTATACAAACAACTATTACAATGGAATTTCTTAGAAAATGGCTCTAATCCTTTGATTTGTTATGAAGCAATTCAGGCAGTCGGTAATTTTGATGAAACACTTAAAGCGGCTGAAGATTGGGATATGTGGTTAAGGCTAGCTGCTAACTATAAGTTTGTAGTTGTGCCAAAAGCTCAAATTTTGTATAGAGTTTCAGCTAACTCAATGTCCAGTAACATTAAAGTACAAGAAATAGAATCTTTAAAGGTTATTGAACGTGCTTTTTGTTCTGATAAAGCTACATCTTTACAACATTTGAAAATTCGCAGTCTTGCCTATTTATACAAATATTTAACATTCAAATCTGTAGAAAGACCAATTAACTTTTATAAACGTTGGATATCCTTAAAATTTCTGGGTAAATATATTAAATATAAGCCACCTGCTATATGTGAAAAGTTAACTTTAATAGCATTGTTAAAAATATTAATTCCTTAATATGAAATATGTGAAAATACAAGCACAAAAAAAATAAGTCAAATAATTTTGAAAATTATGTGAATAATTGTTAACAACTCGCACTGAATATCACAGTAGATTCATTGTATCTAATAAGTGGTAGGGAAATCCGAATCAGATTTGTGCGGCAAATCTTGCCATAGAGAAGATTCACATAGTGGTTTATGCCTTTAAAATCCTAATTTGTATACACCCTCACTTGTTTCATTTGTTTATGATTGTAGACAAAAGAGAAGTGTAGGGTATGCTGGCCTAAGTAAACGTACACATATTGCAGTTAAAACGAAAACTACCGAATATGCTAGAACAAGGCACTATCACTATTCATACTGAGAATATTTTCCCAATCATCAAGAAATCTCTCTACTCAGACCATCAAATTTTCTTGCGGGAACTTGTCTCTAACGCTGTAGACGCAATTCAAAAGCTAAAAATGGTATCCCGTGCTGGTGAATACGCGGGAGAAGTTGATGAACCAGAAATTCAAGTCACCATTGATAAAGATCAAAAAACTCTCTCCATCAGTGATAATGGCATTGGTATGACTGCCGATGAGGTGAAGAAATACATCAATCAGGTGGCTTTCTCCAGTGCTGAAGAATTTATTCATAAGTATCAAGGCAAGGCAGACCAACCGATTATTGGTCATTTTGGTCTGGGTTTCTACTCATCATTTATGGTGGCACAAAAGGTAGAAATTAATACTCTATCCTACAAAGAGGGAGAAAGAGCTGTTCACTGGAGTTGTGACGGATCACCAGAGTTTACTTTAGATGAGTCTCCCCGCACAACTCGCGGTACTACAATTACTTTGACTCTACTACCTGATGAGGAAGAATATTTAGAACCTGCACGGATTAAAAATCTTGTCAAGACTTACTGCGATTTTATGCCAGTACCCATCAAATTAGATGGTGAAGTCTTAAACAGACAAAAAGCACCTTGGCGGGAGTCTCCTAGTAGCTTAACCAAAGAAGATTATTTGGAATTTTATCGCTATCTGTATCCTTTTCAAGAAGAACCTTTACTGTGGGTACATTTAAATACGGATTATCCCTTCATTATTAATGGGATTTTGTACTTCCCTAAAATGCGACCTGACGTAGATGTGACGAAAGGGCAAATTAAATTATTCTGCAATCAAGTTTTTGTTAGCGACAACTGCGACGAAATCATCCCACAGTTCTTGATGCCAATGCGCGGGGTAATTGATAGCACTGATATTCCCTTAAACGTATCACGTAGTGCCTTACAAGGCGATCGCACCGTTCGCAAAATCGGTGATTACATAGCGAAGAAAGTTGGCGACAGACTCAAAGAACTTTACCGCGATAACCGCGAGCAGTATATTAATGCTTGGAAGGATCTTGGCACTTTCGTCAAATTTGGCGCACTCAACGACGAAAAATTCAAAAAACAAGTCGAAGATATCATCGTCTTCCGCTCTACCGCAGACCTAGCACAAAAAGCTGCCGAAACACCTGCTGTTGAAGTGCAGTCTCAAGAAGGGGATGCTTGGCAAGATGTCACCCCTACGACATCCAGCAGCGTCGCTCCCTACACCACCATCAAAGAATACTTAGAGCGCAACAAAGAACACCACGAAAACCGCGTATTTTACAGCACCGATGAAGCCAGTCAAGCTGCTTACATACAACTACACAAAAATCAAGGTTTAGAAGTCCTATTTATGGACTCTTTCATCGATACCCATTTCATCAACTTCCTAGAACGGGAATATAATGATGTCAAATTTACCCGCGTAGACTCCGATTTAGATAGCACCCTGCTCGATAAAGACAAAGCTGGTGAAATAGTTGACCCCACAACTAACAAAACCAAGAGCGAAGTCATTAAAGAACTCTTTGAGAAATCCCTCAATAAACCCAAACTCAACATCCGCACTGAAGCCTTAAAAGCTGATGACCCTCAAGGGACACCCCCTGCAATGGTGCTGTTACCCGAAATTCTCCGCCGTCTGCGAGAAATGAACGCCATGATGCAGCAGCAAACAGCAGAGTTTCCTGAAGATCATATTTTGCTAGTAAATACTGCCCATCCCCTAATTCAAAATCTGGCAAATCTTAACCAAGGCAGTATTATTCAAGGTGATACTCCCTCACCCACAGGTCAGCTAGTAAACTTGATTTGCCAACACGTTTATGATTTGGCACTAATGTCTCAAAAAGGCTTTGATGCTGAAGGAATGAAATCTTTTGTTGAGCGTTCCAATGAAGTTCTCACCAAGCTAACAGAACAAGCCACTAAATAGTGCTGCGTAATCAGACTAGCCTCTAATTCCCCATCTCCTGGTCTTGTTTTCTCAGAAACCTCCCCGATCTGTTTCCTAAGCCCTAAAATAGAAAGGTTGCGTTGAAATAACAATTTCCTATGTCTCGTCGTTGTGAATTAACTGGTAGAAAGGCAAATAACGCCTTTGCAATTTCTCACTCTCACCGTCGCACCAAGCGCCTGCAAAACGCTAACCTACAAACTAAGCGCGTTTGGTGGCAAGGTGGAAATCGTTGGGTAAAACTGAAGCTATCAACCAAAGCCCTCAAAACCCTAGAAATTAAAGGTTTAGAAGCTATGGCTAAAGAAGCAGGTATTAACCTCAATCATTACTAATACCAGATTGGAAAACTTGTGAGGGAAATTAACCTCACAAATTTCTATTCATTAATCAGTGGGTAGTGAAATACGTAAAAAAGTCCTATTGCTCATCAAAGATGTCATAACTGTTTAATCAAAGTATTAACTACCAATATTCATACTGGTTATTTACCTGAAACAAAAATAACTACTCCTCACCTCTCCATAACGGAGAGGTTTTTAATTTTCAAGGTATCTTAATAAGTTGTCTCGATCTGATATGTTTTTTGGAAAGGTGGGTAAGATAAGTTTGATCTATTCACAATACCTTTACCAAGTTATTTCTCTATGACATAAACTTCTGCCAATTAAATGTAAATTTACGGTGTTGTTCTACGGTGATTGCTACAAACTCAACAAGTGCAAGAAGATCAGTGTTTTCCGAATAAAACAGAGAACTTCTCAAATGATATAACTTGAACACACCGTCATATTTTGTGTTGCTAACACAAAATAATTTTTGGCATAAGTATTAATTAAAATCATACTTGTGAGATTGAGAAAACAAGCATGATTAGCCAATAGCAAAAGCATTTTCTAATTATTTGTAAAAAGCTTTACGGGAAAGTAGCTATGTCGCCAAAACGCCAGCTATCCAAAACACAAAAACAGCCTTGGAAACGCCTAAAACGCCTAATTAATCAATATTTATCTGCGATTAAAAAAACAATTGTTTGGTTATTGCGGAATTTATTTATCGCTAAAAAACGCAGAAGTTCCGCTAATGCTGGTTTTGTTTTGCCGACAGTAGTAATGGTGTCTTTAGTAGTAGTTTTATTAACTACTGCTATTTTGTTGCGTTCTTTTGAACGGTCTAAAAATGCTAGTAATGTTAGAGTTAATGAAACAGTTCTTAAAGCAGCCGCACCAGCCCTTGATCGAGCAAAATCAAAATTAGATAAACTATTCCAAGACCCTAGATTACCACGTTCAACACCGTCAGATTTTTCATTAAATCAGGTAATAACTGATAATATTAACGAATTTACATTTGGTGATGAAACTCAGTTGAAATTGGTGAAGGATGTTGATGGTGACGGCACAATTGAAGATGAAGATACTCTCCAATCAGCTTGGAAATATCCTATTGATACTGATAATGACGGTAAATTTGATAGCTTTACCTTATACGGTATTTATTTTAAAACTCCTAGCACTACTAGAGCCAGAAGTTCGTTAGAAGCAAGAGCGCAACCGATGGATGAAGGTCTTTCAGGTGGTCGATGCACAAGTAACGTTGCTACTAGTGCAGATTTAGTCGGTAGCCAGGGTTGGTATAAAGTTGGTGGCAGACTAAAAAGAAGTATTTTTGTTTATACAACTAATGTACCTATTACAAGTTTGACAGGATTAGATAATAACAAATACGAAACTTTTACCGGGAATAAAGGTTTTGTATCTCTAGAATATCAACAAGACAGAGAAAGAATTCCACTCTCTAATAACGCTGTAATTTATGACAATGATTTAGAAATTTCACCTGGAGGTGGGATTAGGATCAATGGGCGTGTTTTTACCAATGGTAATTTACTAACTAGAAATACAGTTAATTTTTATCAAGTTAGCAGCCCATACTCCTGTTATTACACAGAAGAAAACAGCAAAATTCTCGTTGCTGGCAATGTGGTCAATACCCGAATCAATGAAAGCTCGGATACTTCAAACTCTACTAGCGTCGTAGTAGATTTTTATAAAGATACTAAACCCTACTCTCCATCTACGAGTAGTAGCCCCAAAACGGCTGATAACATTAACAATACAAATAAGACAGTGCCTAGTGCTGTTTATGGAAACAAAGCAGGTTTTAACGATGCAGCTTACGCTCAAAGAATTAACCGCCTAGTAGCAGCAGCTAGTAGCATAGCAACAACGTCTTTACCTCAAGAAGTTCAAAATGGAATTACATCTGCTCAACAAGCAGACCCAACACTTTCAGATAGTGATGCTAAGACACAGCAACTAACCATTTATTTCAAAAAACGGACACGTCGTGTTCCCTACGCAGAGGTGGGTGTTGGTGGTAATGCGTTAGTCAAAACAGGAACTGGAGCTTATGACTATGCAACAAATAGTCCGCTTCAAGGAAGTGGTGATGCTCTGCGACCACAAAATGTATGGGCTTTCCCCTTTGATCCTAGTAATGGGACAACTGAGACTGGTGGCTATGCAGAAATAGGTATTTATGCACAGAGTACTGCCAACAAGATTAATTTACCAGCGACAGATCCATCTGTTTTAAGAAGTTTAACCACACGCCAAGAACAAAAAATTGGCGATCGCGTTTTAGTAGGTAATAATCTACCACAATCTTGGTATGACAGTACCAGTAGTAAATTCGTCAGTTCCGAAAAAGGACAAAACATTTCTGGTAAGGAATGGGATAACAACACCACGACTCGTCAGCGTTTCTCTCAAGCTAACCTCTTAGATGATTTAGGAGTGACAGAACGAGATGGCTTTTGGGAAAAATCAGCTGCCCAAAAACCTACAGGGCCTCTAGATGTAGTTGGAGGCTTGCGAGTCGTCACTGGTGCAGGAATTTATTTACCGAATGACTACAATAAGACCACCAAAACATTTACCAATACAATCAAGACAGTCTGGCCTGACTCGATGCCCATAGGTGTTACTAGCAAGTCTCAAGGTTTGCCTGACGATAATACACCATACTTACAAATGCGGGCTACGGCAGTTTATCACTATCAAGATTCATCCTATAATCCCAATACCCCAAGTACTTATCAAACTCCCATAGCTTGTGTTGCTACTTACTTCGATCCCACCAACAGCACTACAGCTAAAAATAGAACTACAGACTTTGCAGGTAACGCTCTAGCAGGCTTAACAGGAATGTCCACAGGTGATGATGCAGTTGATCCTGATAGCCCTGCAAATACAGCGAACAAATCTCTAAATGGTATTGTCTACTCTGCTGCTTCCTTAGCAACAACTGATTACACAGCAGTCTTGAACTACCAAGCACAATTGAAATATCCCAATGGGCGTTGGGTAAACAAGCCACTTAAGGATGCTTTAGCGAATACAGGAAATCTTACACTTTCTCAGCAATCAGCGATTGATTCTGCTATGTGTGCCTTAAAAATTTTGGATGGGAGTATTGGCGCACCCACCAATAGTGCTGTTCCACATGGTGCTATTAGAGAAAGAACCTTGCTGGATGCTAGGCAGATTAAGACAATTGATAAACCTTACTCTTCTAGTGCCACAAAATATGATTTGGATATAGAGTTTCGTCAGCCTTTAGAAATTCGCACAACTGTCTTGGATTTAAATTTATTAAGAACAAAATCTAAGAGTAGTGGAGAGTTTCTCTTTCCTAATAGCGGGATTATTTATGCGACTCGTGATGATGCTTTACCAGATGTTAGCAATGCCAGCGACCCTAATTCTGCTACTAGTGCAGATATAGATTTAAGTACCAAAGACTTCAAGCTTGACCCTACTCGCCGTCCTAGCGGCATTATGTTGACTAACGGTAGTGATTTAAGTCGGAACTCGACCTACAAGGCGGAAGAAAAAGGTCTAATCTTAGCTACTAACCTGCCAGTGTATATTAGGGGTACTTTTAATCAACATACTCAGCAAGAATTTTTAGCAACTTTAGACAGCACTTGGAGTAACTTTTATACCCGTGGTAGTACCACAGCTAGTGGGCTGAATCCTAACTTTGCTTGCCGTAAGAATCAGTTTTCTAGTTGTACTACAGGTGAAACATGGCGGCCGGCAACAGTGCTTGCTGATGCTATTACTGTATTGTCAGGTAATTTTCAAATAGGCTACCGCAACGATGGTAACTATGACCTAAATGATAATTATGGTAATTATCCTGTAGGTTATGACTTCAATGGCGATGGCTCTATTAATGCAGCAACAGCAGTCACACTGGATGAAACAGATATCAAATTCGATGTTAATGGCAACGGTAATATGACTGATACATCTGTTAGCCAGCTAGATGAAACAGTCCTGAAAGCTGACATTAATAGTAACGGTAATATGACTGACACTGCCGTAAATATTAATGAAAGCAACATCACTGCAACTGTAGCAGCAAGGTTAAACGGTTTCTGGGATAACAACTTCGTCACCAGCCGTAGCTTTACAGATAGTAATTACTCTACTTCTAGAACTGGTACAGGTAGTTCTTACTTCAACAACTTCGTAACTCCAATTCAGCGTCGGACAACATTTGCTGAGTATGTTATGGAAATTTGCCCTAAACAAATAGTTACAGCTTGCAAGCCTGATGATTGGGTAGTTGGATATGACCTAAATGGAAACGGAAGTTTTGCAGATACGACTACATACAATGGTACAAGTTATACCGAAAACCGAATTAAGTCCAATCAGTTACTTAAAGCCATAGCTGACGCTAGTGTAACTTTCAATAAAAGTAGACTCTGGGCAGGTACTACAACAATAGCCGCAGCGACAGATTCAAGTAATTCAGCAACTTCAAGTTATCCAAGACGAGTAGCATTTTTAAGGTATGGCAACGCAATAACAACAGTAACTAAGGCTGGCACTGCCTTAAATGCATCACCAGTAACGAATGCCTTAGTATTAGACTCTGATAAAACTCCAGTTCCTCTAGGCATTTTCAGTGGTGCAGTGAAATATCTGCCTTTTAGTAATACTCTCACAATTAATAGTGTTAGCTATCCTAACTTTAATTCCTCAACCAACAAGCCTACGACACAAAACAATACCCTTTGGTTTAGAACCAACAATTCAGGCACAGTTAACTATGATCCTAAGTATCCACTATCAATTTTTAACCTTAGCAGTCTCACAGGAAATATAGCTTCAGAACAGCCTCTATTAGTACCAGTATTACAAATACAATATCCCAATATTTCCCCAAGTGACACAGCAGCACCTAGTGACGATGGTGATAAAACCAAGAATATAAGTGGTTGGTTTCAAATTGCTACCGCTACAGAAGCAAATCTTGTATTTGCTCAAGGTGATACTGCAAGCCGTCCACCTAATACTGGAGATAGTGGTGAATTAGGTGGTGGTTTAGAAAACTTTGTGCGTTTCTTAGAAAATTGGCAAAGTATAGATTTAAAAGCTAGTGGCTCTTTCATTCAATTTAAACGTAGTTCCTTTGCTACAGCACCTTGGCAGGTGTTTATTCTCAATTACACAGACAGTATCAATTCAGGTTATTCAACATCAGGAACAATTTTTGGATACCCACAAGGTTATCGAGTCACTAACACCCAAGCCACTGGCGCGTCTGTAGGACGTACACCCTTTTATCTGCCACCTAACCGTGTTTGGGGTTTTGATGTTGCATTGTTGACTCAATTACCTGATTTGTTTTCTCAAAGGTTTACAGCACCAGCAGTTAGCGCTCCTAATGAGTTTTACCGAGAAGTGCCAAGAGATGATAATTGGGTGAAAAGTTTGTTATGTGCTGCTCAAGTTGATAGTACTGGTGGCTACGAAAATGCTGATAGTAAATATAATGTCGCTGCTGTTGCCGCTACTGGTACTCCAGCAATTAACTACAAATACGCTGTGAGTTCAGATCAGCGTCCTAGTTGCCCTTAATACTATTTATCTAAATAGCTAAATTATGTTTGATAACAAACAGCAACAAGCAACTTTATCTACAGAATCAGGATTCACTATTGTCGAATCATTAGTAGCACTTTTAGTGGTTGCTATTTTGTTAGCCGCGATCGCTCCTGTGTTGGTTATGTCAGTAGCAACACGAGTACAAGCAAAGCGGATTGAAAGTGCTACTGATGCAGCTAAAAGCTACATTGATGGTGTTCGTACTGGAATAATTACTGCACCTGATTCTCCTATTACCAACAGTACGAGCGATTTTGCTATATCCAGTTATGATCCTCCCAGTGTGGGCAGTTTGACCTGCACAGCAAATAGTTACTGTTCTGCACCAGCAACTAATTTGTACTGTGTCTCTGTTGATGGCAATAACTGTACCACTGATAATACCAAAAACTTTGTCATTCAAGCAATTCGCTACAACAAAGGCACAGTGAGTACTGGTGGAACTCCTACCAATATTACTGATTCTACGAAGGGCTATCAGTTAGGTATCCGTGTTTATAGATCAGATGGTTTTGCTAGTGCTGGTGGGAATTTGAAAAAAGCACCCAATAAACAAACAACCTTTACCGGCGGATTAGGCGATCGGAAAACTCCATTAATAGAAATCACTACAGAAATCACTAGAGGGACAACATTCAGCGATTTGTGTAACAGACTCAAAAATGCTAGCAATGCAAATTCAACTTGTAGCTAGTAGCTAAATATCTGCAACTTCTAGGAGAAAATGTAGCATTATGAAACTTCATAAATGGCTTTTAATTCATCATTTAAAAATTTCTAAATTCAAGCAACAGACAAGAGGCTTTACTTTAGTTGAACTATTAGTAGCACTGCTGTTAGCTTTTCTTGTGGTTACGCCTTTAATGGGATTCATGATCAGCGTTATGGACAATGATCGTAAAGAACAAGCTAAGGTAAATACAGAACAAGAAATTAAAGCAGCATTAGATTATATTGCTAGAGATTTGCAGCAAGCAGTATATATCTATGATGCTGATGGGATTGCTGCTATTAGAAGCCAATTACCAAAAGCAGATAATAAAGCACAGTTTTTCCCTGTTTTAGTATTTTGGAAACGACAGTATATCTCAGGTGGATTGCCTGTTAAAAGTGGATCTACTGTAGTTGGTAATGATGATACTTTCGTTTATTCTTTAGTTGCTTATTATGTGATTAAAGATGATGATACTACATGGTCTAAAGCGGCTAGAATTGGAAGATTTCAAATTAGTAACGGTTATGGTAGTACTGTAACTGAAATCGACAACACTAGAGATCCAGGATTTAAATTATTTAGCCTGCAAGATGAAGGCGACTTAAAAACCAAAATGAATAAATGGGTCAAGAATAGTAGTGAGACATATACACAAGATATTTTGCCACTTGTAGATTATATCGATGCTACTACAACAGACACTACAACTAATCCAGCACCCACTTGTTCTATGGGCCAAATAGTCCCAAAATTTACAGGTTCAGGAGATGCTGTAGCTACGGACAATGTTAAAACCCGTGGATTTTATGTTTGTGTAGATTCTGCTAAAACTGTAGTAGAAGTTTATCTGCGCGGTAATGCTTTAGCCAGAATACAAAACAGCAATATAGATTTTAATAAAGATATTACAAGCACGAAAATATATTTTCCTGAATCGACAATCAGAGTACAAGGAATTGGATTTTTGTTTACTCAGTAAATAATCAAATATTTACCAATTTAATAAGTTTTAAGTTACAGAAATAACAAATTAAATTAAAGGTATATAGGATATGTATGATACTTTTTCAAATAAAATATCACCTAAAGTTTTAATGTCTTTGTTGTTAATAAAATCTAAGAATAATTCTCAAGTTGAGCAACAATATGAGGGATTTTCTTTAGTTGAGATTGTAGTAGTAGTTTTAATGATTGGTATTTTAGCAGCCAGCGCAGCACCTAATTGGATAGCTTTTGTCAATAGACAAAGAGCTAGTAAAACTAGCGATATTGTCCTAGCTGCTATCCAAGAGGCTCAAAGAGAAGCAAAACGTAATAAAATCAGTTATAGTGTAAGTTTTAGAAATAACAATAATCTTCCACAAATTGTTGTTTATCCTAAAGATTCAAATCCTACAGACGACACTTGGAAGGTGAAAAGTCAAAATTTAGAAATCGCACCAGGTCAAATTGTAATTGGTACGAATTTAACTGGTAATAATCAGACTACTAGTGCTACATCCGTAACCTATGGTTCAACAACTGCACAAACAATTACCTTCGACTATAGTGGTGCTTTAGATATTTCAGTCAAGACAAAGACTGATGGCTTAACATCAGTGCAACAAAACAAACTTGGTTATGATAGTACTACTCAAAAGTATAAAGGTTTAATTATTGCTGTTGCTGTGGCTAAATCAGGTAATCCTACTCAAGCTAGTAATGCCAAGAGATGCGTTATTATAAAAACCCTTTTGGGTTCCATAACCACTGATAAAGATAGCAATTGCAGCTAAAAATGTATTTTCCAGCTTTTGTTAATACATTTGAGTGAATTAGTTGCTCCAAATACCAATACAATTAAAAATAGACTATCTGAATAATTTTTGGCTATAGATGCTCATGTGTATTGACTTCACTGTGGCTATTCCTACTTATAATGGGGAAAAGCGTTTGCCGGAACTGCTGGAATTATTAGGTAAGCAAGTTAATACACAAAATTTAATATGGGAAATTATTATTGTAGATAACAACAGTAATGATCAAACAGCAAAAATTGTTCAAGCTTATCAACAAAATTGGCCACATTCCTATCCTTTAAAATATTGTTTTGAACCACAGCAGGGAGCTGCATACGCTAGAAAACGTGCTATTCAAGAAGCTAAAAGTGAACTAATTGGTTTTCTAGATGATGATAACTATCCTAAATTAGACTGGGTAGTATCTGCTTATAATTTTGCGAAAGAACATCCGCAAGCAGGTGCTTACGGTAGCCAGATACATCCTGATTGGGAAATAGAACCTCCAGAAAATTTTCAACGTATTGCTGCATTTTTAGCGATTACAGAACGCGGCAATCTACCTTTAAAATATGAACCAGCTAAAAAATTGCTTCCTCCTTCGGCTGGTTTAGTTGTGCGTCGCCAAGCTTGGCTAGATAGTGTTCCCAATAATTCAATTTTAACTGGTAGAGTTGCTGGCAATATGCTTACCAGTGAAGACTTAGAAATGTTATCCTATATTCAAAAATCAGGTTGGGAAATTTGGTATAATCCCCAAATGGAACTCTTTCATAAAATTCCTGCGTCAAGATTAAAAAAAGAATATTTGATTCCGTTTTTTAGAGGTATTGGACTGAGCCGTTATGTCACTAGAATGATTACTATAAAACCTTGGATTAAACCTTTTGTTTTATTAGCTTATATGCTCAATGATACCAGAAAAATATTGTTACACTTACTTAAGTATCAATGGAAGATAAAAACAGATTTAGTCGCTGCTTGTGAAATGCAATTATTTGTCAGTAGTTTAATTAGTCCGTTTTATCTTTGGAAAAAAGGGTATTTAAAAAAATAAATTTCATTTTATTAACTTAGTTTTTTATAACTAAAGACTTTATTATAGCAATCCTAAATGAGTCGTGTAAAACATAGATATGGAAACGAACCGCCAAGAACGCCAAGGATGCAAAGGTAAGAAAGAAGAAAAAGATATAAAAATTTTACAAATGATTTAGGACTGCTATATAACGGAATATTAAATAAATAGAGCCTATTTTGTACATTTTAGTTTTTATATTTATTACTTAATTCTTAGGGGCATACTGCTTGAACAAATATTTAGTACGTTTTTTGCTTTTTAGCAGCAATACAAGAAACTTTTGTAAGCATAGCTCTAGTAGCGGCTTTACTTTAATCGAGATTTTAGTAGTAGTTGTTGCAGTTGGTATATTGGCTGGACTAGCATTACCTCATTGGCAAACTTTTGTAGTAACTCGCCACCTCAACGACGCTCAAGCAAAAATTTATTGGGCTATGCGTCAAGCCCAAAGTCAAGCTGTTAAAGAAAAAATAACCAGCCAAGTTAGCTTGCGTGAAAAAAACGGTGTTGTACAATGGACAGTCCATGCAGCAGACGCTAATCAATTTATCCCTGATGGTGTCAAAAATAATGATCAACTATGGCGCAACTTGCATTCCAATATTCAAATTGACCAAGAACTAAATAATAAGGGTAAAAACGAAACTACTTTTCCCAAACAATCTTCACAGCAAGAATGGCGAATTCTATTTAACTATCAAGGATGCCCAGTGTACAAAGTTCAAGATGATTGTACCAAGACATCTCTGAGAACACTCGGACAAATCACTTTCTCTAGTCCCAAGAGTGGTAAAGTTAAGCGTTGTGTTTATGTTTCTACAATGTTGGGTGCAATGAGAATGGGCAAAGAAAATTCCAAAGCTAACACAAATGGTAAGTATTGCTATTAAGAGGTTGTTTTAAAAGTCTAATTTATTACTTTCCTTGGCGATTAGAAATCGCGGCTACACAGACAAAACCCACCTTCGTGGGTTCAAAACTCTTGATTTTTCATTAGTCCGCGCAGGCGGACTTTGTTTGTGTAGTAGCGAATTATATTCGCCCAAAACTTTTAAAACATCCTCTAATATATTTTTAGTAATTTAGGTATGAAATTCTGAAAAATATTCAAATTTTTCAACAGCACTTAATTATTTTTACTCGCTATCCAGAACCAGGTAAAACGAAAACTCGGCTGATACCAGCTTTAGGTAGTATGGGTGCGGCTAATCTGCAACAGCAGATGACTGAACATACTATGTTACAAGTTAAAGCAGTACAAAAAGCTACTAGCTTATCTATAGAAGTACGGTTTGCTGGTGGGAGTTTTCAGTTAATGCAAGACTGGCTGGGGTCAGATTTAGTTTACCAAACTCAAGGCGAAGGAGATTTAGGGGCGAGAATGGCGCGATCGCTTGCTGATGCTTTCCAAAACAATGCAGAACAAGCGATGATTATTGGTACTGATTGCCCTGGAATCACACCTGAAATTTTGACTACAGCTTTTCAGCAGTTGCAAACGGTTGATTTAGTGCTTGGCCCCGCAGTTGATGGTGGCTACTACTTAATTGGATTACGCCGTCTGCTCCCAGAATTATTCACTAACATCAATTGGGGAACTTCTCAGGTATTACAACAAACTGTGGCTATTGCAGAAAAACTTAATATATCACATGCTTACTTGCCTGTTTTGGCAGACGTTGACCGACCCGAGGATTTGTCAATTTGGCAAGCAGTTATACAAAATCAAGCTGGAATTTAGCAACTAGCTCTCTACAGCATTCAAATCACAGTTGTCTTTTTTTGCTCAGACAATCTAATCTCGTATCTTCAAACACCAAGTATTTTCTGAAGACAGCCAAGATAACTAGTGCTACCGTGGTGTAGTTTCAAACCAAGAGGTAAAAATTCTCCACTATATTTTGCATTAGCCTTTTTATATTAAGAGATAGTTTTACCCAACAGGCATAGTTACAGAATATTCTAGTAACTTGATATAGGACAATCAAGCTGATTAATCTTTTTGAAGAATATGACTAATCGTTTTACTTCTGGAAATGCTGCGCTCGCACTTAAAGTGATCGGGGTAGTTTTAATTTTGTCCTTTTTGCTGGACTTTTTAATTTTGTTGCTGCCCTTTCAACCCACAGATCGCGGATGGCAGATTAATTTAGCCACTGCCTTAGTTGATCGGGGAATTGTACCAATGGTGGGTTTAGGTTCGCTATTGATTGGCTATTGGATTGATAGTGCTGGCGATGGCGGACTCAAAGGTATTGACTTACGATTTCCGGCTTTTATCCTCTCCAGCATTTTGGGTCTAATATTTTTGTTGATTTTCCCGTTGCACCTCAACAATGTAAATCAAGCCAAAGCCCAAACTGTTACTCAAATTGGCCAAGAGGCAGATCAGGCAGAAAATCAATTAAAAAACCAGTTAAATCAATTCCAAGCTCAACTAAATACAGATCAGGGCAAGGCGCAATTAGAACAACTCCGCACCCAAGCAAGAGCGCAGTTTTCTGAATTGCTAAAAGACGATCAAAAGTATAAACAAGCTCTGGAAAGCCCTCAGTTACCTCAATCACAAAAAGACTTGCTCAAAAAGTTTAAAGCCAATCCTCAAGAATTGGATAAATTCATTGCCCAACAAACCGATCCTCAAGGACTAGCCAATCAACGACTGAGCCAAATTCGCCAACGCAAAGAAGATGCTGAGAAACAAGCAAAAGATAATGCTTGGAAATCTGGGTTGAGAATCGGGATTAGCAGTCTACTGTTGTCTATCGGCTACATTATTATCGGCTGGACAGGATTAAGAGGGGGCGGTGCTTTACAAACAGGTGGACGTAAAGCTGCTGCCAGGTAATAAAGAAGGGAGTAGGAAATGGGGAGTAGGGAGTGATGGATAAATTCTATTTATCGTGACTGCTTCCTGCAACTTCAATTTTGGATATACAATTTTAAATTTTCGATTATTTAATTCAAAATCCAAAATTCCTCTGCCTTCTGCCTGCTTAAAATTAACTATTAGTTAAATCGCTATAAAACCTGCAAATGTTCTCAATTTACATACTTACATATAACGAAGAGCTAGATATTGCCGCTTGTATTGAGTCGGCTATGTTATCAGACGACATTATAGTTGTGGACTCATGCAGTAGCGATCGCACTGTAGAAATTGCCAGTCGTTATCCTATTCGGGTTGTGCAACACGCTTTTGAAAGCCACGGTCGTCAACGTACTTGGATGTTAGAATCTATCCCCCCAAAGCATGAGTGGGTTTACATTCTGGAAGCTGACGAGCGGATGACACCAGAATTATTTGCTGAGTGTGAGCAGGTAATTCAAAACCCAGACTATATAGGTTACTACGTTGCCGAGCGGGTAATGTTTATGAATCGTTGGATTCGCTACAGTACCCAATATCCGCGTTATCAAATGCGTTTATTCCGTCATGGTAAGGTTTGGTTTTCCGATTATGGTCACACTGAACGAGAAGTTTGCCAAGGTGCTACTAGCTTTTTAAAAGAAACCTACCCACACTACACTTGTAGCAAAGGTTTGAGCCGTTGGATTGAAAAACATAATCGCTATTCTAGCGATGAGGCTAGGGAAACCTTATATCAACTAGAAAATGGCAAAGTTGATTGGCGAGACTTATTTTTTGGCAAGACGGAAGTCGAACGACGACGGGCTTTAAAAGATTTGTCTTTGCGTTTACCAGCTAGACCATTGTTACGCTTTTTTTATATGTATTTTCTTTTGGGTGGCTGCTTAGATGGACACGCAGGAATGGCTTGGTGTACTTTGCAGGCTTTTTATGAATACCTCATTTTGTTAAAAGTGTGGGAAATGAAGCATCTACCTACGCCCAGCTTAGATCCAACATATCAGAGTAGTGATGAAAGCAAAGCCGCAACTACATGAGTTGTGGATGAAATATTAAGTATGAAGCCTGAAGTGTGAAACTGGTTTTTCGCCTTTAGGCTTCATACTTTATTTAGGAATTACGTAGGAAAACGAAAAATCAAGGGTTTGGAGAAGGGGGCAAGAGTTTAGGGGTGTAGGGGTGTAGGTATCCAAAACCCATTAACCCAGTATCCACAGATAATCTTTGTCCGTAAGTTCTGTGGTACTGAATTTTATTAAAAAATATAACAATAGCTTTTCAGAAAAATTTATTTGATGAACTTGCTAGTATGGGACTAGTTAAATCTTAGCTTTTAGCTTTGCTGCCTTACTTTTGGCGGCATAATCAGATTTGTATAGAGCGCGGTAGGATCGGTAATAATTAAAATAATTGCAACAATCATTTACAAGCTGTACAAAGAAAAGTAACATCCTCCCATATAGATCAGCTTTTAATCTATAGCTAACTGGCAATATGCCTAACTATAGGCAAGCAAACGCCTATTATCAAGTTAGGAAGTGGTTCTTTGTTGCTCAAAAAGTTTATTTGTGGTGAAAACTGCCATAAGTAAAGTATTCACAGCTTGACACATCTGCGGGAAGAAATTCCCGTTTTCAGAGTTTCACTAGCCTAAAAAAGGAGACACAGGGCTTGGTAATCGATCGCTTAAAGCAGGACTTCAAAAATGACCTGATAGCTGGATTGTTAGTGGTGATTCCGCTAGCGACAACCATCTGGCTAACGATAACGATCGCCAATTGGGTAATTGACTTTCTTACCCAGATTCCCAAACAACTTAATCCCTTTGATGGACTAAACCCAATACTAGTAAATGTCCTAAATTTAGCAGTTGGTCTGGCAGTACCACTGTTAAGTATTTTGTTAATTGGGTTAATGGCTCGGAATATTGCTGGGCGATGGCTGCTGGATTTTGGTGAGCGATTTTTGCAGGCGATTCCCTTGGCGGGACAGGTATATAAAACCCTCAAACAGCTTTTAGAAACATTACTCAAAGATTCTAATGGCAAGTTTCGGCGGGTAGTATTAATAGAGTATCCCAGACCAGGAATTTGGGCGATCGCTTTTGTCACAGGTGTGATCGGTAGTGAAATTCAAGCCAAAATGTCTCGCCCAGTGTTGAGTGTTTTTATCCCAACTACCCCAAACCCGACTACAGGCTGGTATGCAGTAGTACCAGAGGAAGATGTCATTAATCTGTCAATGTCGATAGAAGATGCTTTTAAGGTGATTGTTTCGGGAGGAATTGTTGCACCCAATACTCCCTTACCCCCGTTAGTTTTAGGTAAAGAACACAACTCAGACCCAGCAAGTAGAGAACCAAAGCATTCAGTAATTTCCGTTGAGGAAATATAAAATTTGTCCGGCAAAGGCACAAGTAAATAGATATTATGAATGTCTGGCTTTATCTAAATTGATTAATTATTAACCTTAACTTAGTGCGTAGGCACTCACTCCCATGCAAGACCGCAAACCTCAACAAATCGCTCGTGAACTGGCACTGTTAAGTCTGAGCCAGCTGCCAGTCAACCCCAAAAAATTAACCGAGGAACATCTGCCAAAACTAGTGTTAGCAACAGTGCGAACACTCAGAGCAGAAGTTCAAGACACATTAGATAATGCAGCAGCTGAACTGCAACGCAGTAACGATCGCCTCCTCACCAGCCAAACTCGCGCTGCCGATATGAATACTGCGAGAACCATGCTGCAAGAAGCGATATCTTATACTCAAACCGCAATCAATCAACTAGGCGCAGCAGTTGAATTTCCCGAATTGATTCAACTAGCTAATCAAGACAGAGAAGTTGGCAGATATGCCATTCAAATTGTCAAAATAGTTAATGAACATCGTAATTTTATCGATGAACAAATAGCGGCGGCTTTAGTAGATTGGCAAGTCAACCGCTTGGCGCAAATTGACCGCGATATTCTTCGCATCGCTGTGGGAGAAATGACGTTTTTAAACCTTCCTGATAGCGTAGCCATCAACGAAGCCGTGTTACTAGCTAAACGCTACAGTGGCGATGAAGGTCATCGCTTTATCAATGGAGTTCTGCGCCGTGTTACAGAACAAAAAAAATTGCCTACTGTTTTAACCTAACTTTGTCACCATTATGAATGCTAAGTTGTGAGTTGAAGGTTCGGAGAAGTCAGTTGCTTGCAGGGTAAGAATTAACCCTTCTAGCAACCCGACATTTAAAGGTGAGGATATCCCCGAGGTTTTCACCCTAGGGAAGAGTAACAAATTAAATTAAACTCATAACTTACTAATTCATAACTCCTAACTCTAAAAACAACTAACACCGCTAGCGGCAATGGCTTTTAATTGGTTTCGTCGTCAATATAACGATTCTTCTAATCCTCCTTCGGAAAATCAACAGGCTCAAACGCCTCCAGCACCTGCAACCCAACCAGAGGCAACCGAATCATCAGCTACAGACCCAACAACTGTTGCCGACCCAGCAGATTTGTTGGCGTTTGCTAAAGCTGCCTATAAAAATATTCAGCAAAAACAACAATCGGAAGCAGGCGAACCGACTCCAACACAATCACAAACAACAGAAACAGTAGCCGCAGAATCGCCAGCAGCCGTTACAGAAGAAATAGCAACTCCTGGGGAAGAACCTGCGGCAATTATCGAAACACCACAACTAGCAGCCGAAACAACGATTGACGAAGAACCTGCGGCAATTATCGAAACACCAGAACCAGCCGCAGCAACAACCGTTGAGGAAGTACCTGTAACAGAAACAGAACCTGCCGTCAGCGAAGTAGAACTAACACCTACACAGACACAACCAACTGAGCCAGTTGTGTTGTCATTTTTAGAACGAGCAGCCGCAGAACGGCAAGCCAAGCAAGAGCGATTAATAGCCAGTGCCATTGAGGTTCCAGAACCAGAGGTGGTACAACCAGCTGCTGTTAGTGAAACAAGTGATACAGATACACCTGATTTGGTGTTTGATGAAGGCTTTGTCTGGTCAGCAGAATTGTTAGCGGCTCAAGGTAGACGTGCTGAAGATATTTCTATTGAAGAAATTACCTGGCTGAAAAAGCTGCGGCGGGGCTTAGATAAAACCCGGCGTAACATTGTCAACCAACTCAAAGCAATTGTTGGGCAAGGGCCACTTAACCAAGCAGCAGTAGCAGAAATTGAATCGGTACTTTTACAAGCCGATGTGGGTGTTGAAGCTACAGATCGGATTATTAGCGCATTACAGAAGAAATTGCGGGAAGAAGTGACTCCCCCAGAAGAAGCGATCGCTTACTTAAAAAAAATTCTGCGGGATATGCTAGAAGAGCCAATCCACAAGTCTGATAAAGCTAGCTTTGCCCCAGAAAAAGACAATCTTAATATTTGGTTAATTACTGGCGTAAACGGAGCCGGCAAAACCACAACCATCGGCAAAATTGCCCACTTAGCCCAAAAATCTGGCTATAAATGCTTGATTGGTGCAGCCGATACCTTCCGGGCGGCTGCTGTGGAACAAGTGAAGGTTTGGGGAAATAGAAGCGGTGTAGAAGTAATTGCCAACCCCGGCAAAAACACAGACCCCGCAGCCGTAGTATTTGATGCGATCGCCGCAGCCCAAGCACGAGATACAGAGTTATTATTAGTTGATACGGCGGGGCGATTACAAAATAAAAAGAATTTAATGGATGAACTGAGTAAGGTTCGCCGCATTATCGATAAAAAAGCTCCAAACGCCAAAATCGAATCTTTGTTGGTTTTAGATGCAACTCTTGGTCAAAATGGTTTGCGCCAAGCAGAAGTATTTTCTCAAGCCGCCCAACTCAGTGGTGTAGTATTAACAAAACTTGATGGTACAGCTAAAGGCGGCGTAGCACTGGCTGTAGTCCAGCAGTTAGGTTTACCGATTCGCTTTATCGGTGCAGGCGAAGGAATTGAAGACTTACGCCCCTTTTCTAGCTACGAGTTTGTCGAGGCTCTATTGAGTGGCTAAAATCACAATCTACACTGGTGTGAAGCTAGCTTGCGCCAGTGTAGCTGTTTGATTAGGCGATCGCTTTTCTAAAATTCTTTAGTCCAGAAAACAGACATTTCTCGATACCAGACATGATGCCACTATCGAAAATAGTTACTAGATTTTAATACTCCAAATGTAAACCGCAATATAATTTTTTTGTTAATATTTTACCGAGAAAATTTATAAATTTTAGTATTTATTACGTTAGACCAATCACACAGATAAAATATTATCTCCGTTGATTCTCGGGAATAGCCCATATAGTTGATCAGCAGAATTTATTATCTGCCAAAGCAATGACCTTGTAAATCAAATCCATAACTGCTATAAATACTGGAAAAAACACCAAATTAGGAGTTAACTCACCTCACCAATATTTATGCCATTTTATATGCAGAAGCAGCGACATAACCCCAGCCTCTATGGTAAATATCTCAAGTATTCGAGAGGTTGGTAGGAGTCAAAATAATTAGCAGCTTTCCAGAGAACTGGTACAGGTTGGTATAAATAGTCTAAAGTAAAACTCTCAAGAATATTCTTGCAGTTCATTTTTTAAGAATTCATGAATATTCTTTCCAGGCGTTTAATCAGAAAAATTACTCAGGTGACATTCAAAAATTCAGGTTTTAGGGTATGATTTTCCTAATTTAAGTAATTCTGAGCTTGACAATTAGTTTTGGGATTGCACCCTATTAATTTTTGCTAAGACCATAAACCTTTAGTAACTTGAAAAAATTAATTTGCTAATTATGGAAAATGAGATTTCATGATGTGTCATTTGCTAATTGCGCGCTCAGATCAGCAATATAATTCTAGATTCAGGTAAAAATCACCAATTTTTACTAATTAGTTTGTCAGCAAAGACTGATGAAATAGCTGTATCTATATTTTGGTAGACATAGAATAAGCAAATGTAATACTTCTCTATATACAGACCCTACGTCTTTATACTCTTGCTAAACTCACAACTCTTATCTCAATATGGTTTAGCAATATTCTGCTAAAAAAGTTATTAAATAATTTAAAATCCCCTAGAACTGGAATAATATCTGTGCCTGTGTCTCAAGTGCCCTTTCAACCCACTGATGGTAATAGTAGTGCCGCGACGGATGTCACCCCTGTCGTGGCACTAAAAGAACTCGTGGCAAGGTTGCACCGAGAACAAAATAAAATTCAAGACTTGCTGAGTTCTTTAGGTTTTGCGCTTAGAAGTTTCAATAATTTGAATCAGTTTTTAGAACTGATTCCTTTAATGGCAACCAGAGTCACAGATGCTGATGGTAGTGCCTTGTTTCTCTATAAACCCAACGGTCAAGTCAGACTAGAACAGCTACACTGGCAAGATAGCCGCCAGCGCAAAAATATTCGTAAAGCCCTAGAAACAGCTAGTAGTCAAATTACCTTGCTGCCCAATAGCGTTCCGTTAGCAAGTTCTACGGGAATATTAGACGATCAGATGCATCGCTATTTGGGGCCTGATGTACAAATCTTTGGTACGGCAATTTTAGTTAAGCATACAGAACGGGGATGGCTTTATGTATTAAGCCGCGACCCTGAATATAGCTGGACAGAAACCAGACAAAAGCTCGTGCGCTTAGTGGCCGACCAAACAGCAGTAGCAATTGAAAATGATGAACTAGCTGTAGAACTGAGGAAAAAAGAGCGCCTAGACCAAGAATTAGAAATTGGGGCAGAAATTCAAAGGCGACTTCTGCCGCGTCAATGCCCGAATATTCCTGGTGTGGCTTTAGCGGCACGCTGTAAGCCTGCTAACAGAGTAGGCGGAGATTATTACGATTTTATTGCCACTAATCACAATCAATTGCAGTTAATCAGCAGAGTCTCTCCAGAAGCTAGCCGTTGGGGTTTTGTGATTGGAGATGTGATGGGCAAAGGCGTACCTGCAGGATTAATCATGACAATGATGCGGGGAATGCTTCGGGGTGAAGTATTACATGGCAATTCTCCGGCTGGGATTTTACAAAATTTGAACCGAGTCATGTATGCTGATTTGGAAAATTCTCACCGCTTTGTGACATTGTTTTATTCTGAATACAACCCGCAAAATCGGATTTTATCGTACAGTAATGCGGCACACAATCCACCTTTGTGGTGGCACGCAGCAACAAAGACAGTTAGCCGCTTAGATACATTGGGAATGCTGATTGGTTTAGATGCTAACAGCCAATACGAAGATGCCCAGGTACAATTAGAACCTGGGGATACAGTAATTTATTATACAGATGGTTTGACAGATGCGGCGGCTGCTAGTGGCGATCGCTTCGATGAAGAAAATTTCGTAGCAGCCTTTAGTGCAGCTTGTCGCTACTGCAAAGGGGCAGAAGAAATCGTAGATTATCTATTCGACCAAGTGCAGCAGTTCATCGGCCCTGATAGGCAAAACACTGATGATATGACGCTAGTAGTTTTGCAGATTGTTTAGCCATTTGTCCTTGATTATTGAACACAAAGGACAAATGACGAAATTAAAACAAAACCGTCCATCCTTGTTTTTGGACATCTTTTTTGGTGTAAGCAACACCATCTATCTTGAGACCTTTGTCATCAAGTAGAGTAATTATGCCGCCATTGTTATCTAGTTGAAAGCCGTCTTGAGTTATAGCAATTCTGACAACTTCGCCAGAATTAATAATTCCACTCAGGCTTTGCTTGCGCTTATTTCTGTCTACTAACGCCCATCCACTTAAATCGACTTTTTCGGGCGAGGTGTTAATTAAACTAACTGTTTCCTTACCCATATCTTCGCCAACAGGATTCACCAAAGCAGCCACAATTCTAATTGCCGCAGTTGTTGGCGGAATTACAACATCGAGTCTGTTGCCAGTGGTATCATCTGTGTGGAAAGACTGAGATTGGAAGGCTAAAAATATACCCACCCATTGATTCCGGGCTGGGTAGTGAATTAATAGTCCCCCATCTTGCCAAACACCGTTATCCTTTTGAAATTGTGCGGCGTTTCCTTGGTTCATGTGGATGTCGTGAATACCATTACCAGGGAGAAAACCAAAGTATTTATCCTTGACATCGGTTTCTGGCCCCCATTTTTCACCAAAGGGATAAAGAACAGCATTTTGCGAAGCGATCGCTCGCGCAATATATAATTCCAACAACTCATTCAAATCATTGTCTGGCCCAGGCACATCAAAAGGCAATGCTTTCATCTTCGCTGGGTCAAATAAATTACCTCGAATATAATCTAACGCTAACCCTCCTGGTTTTCTTGGTAACTCATGAAAACCAAAATCTAACTCTTGCAATTCTCTTGTGATGGGGTGAGAGAAATTTTCGTCTACAAAATACAGCAACTCTGATGGACTCTGCTTTGATTTAACATTGATAGCGATGCGGTGCTTTTGTTTGTCATCAGTTACCAGCACTTGGTAATGAGGCGAAGATCCTTCACCAAGCTTACGATCAATAGCTCGACATTTCAAAACCCCGTAATTTTTCAAAGGCATATATTTTTCCTCAATTTTACGCTCAAGCAGTTATGGATTTGAGATTTTTGAACCCCACAGTTGAATCTGGAGGCTGGTTGTCAATTTATCTAGTAAAAATATTTGCTACCGTTAAGTTTGTTCTTTAACTCATATCTTGCACCAGGCGACTGAAGTCGCGGCTACACAGACAAAACCCGCCTGCGCGGGTTCCAAACCCTTGATTTCTCGTCAGTCCGCGTAGGCGGACTTCGTTTGTATAGCCGCGAATTCCATTCGCTGGGGCTAGGTGCAAGATGTGAGTTAACAAACATCTTGGCTCAGTATTATTCAGCATCGCAGTACCCTCGAGGGTAATTTGAGTTTTTCAAGATAGCTATTTACAGCAGAATCTCATTTCTTCTCTAGCCCCTAGCTTCTAGTCTCTAACCTCTTTTTCAAGCCAACTTCTCGCTTTTGGGAAGAACAGCCCTGTCCAAACCATTTCTCAATTTCTCGTGGTATCGTACCCAGGTTAAACCAGCGTAATTCGTTAGTTGTGAGCATAAGTAACTAATCTCGGCATCTGCAAAGACCCAGATGATGGGACAATAAAAACGATCAATAACGCTAGTTTGTGTTGCTTCCAGCCCTGAGGAATCTTTAACAATGTGGAAAAGAATTACTTTTATTTTGCTATTAATTTTGAGTTTCAGCTTGAGTAATCCTGATGTAGCTACTGCGGCTGGATTCAAAAGTTATGTAGATACAACTGATGGCTATCAATTTTTATATCCCAATGGCTGGTTGCCAGTGAAAGTTAACAATGGCCCGGATGTAGTATTCCATGATTTAATTGAGATATCTGAAAATGTCTCTGTAGTTATTAGTCCGGTTCCTGAAGGGAAAAGTTTAAAAGAACTGGGCGCACCCACAGAAGTTGGGTATAAATTAGGAAAAGCGGCTCTTGCACCTTCTGATTCTGGTCGGACAGCCGAATTGGTGGATGCTCGAGAAAAAGAAACGGAAGGAAAAACCTACTATATATTAGAGTATTTGGTAAAACTCCCAAATAACCAGCAACGCCATAATATCGCTAGTGTTGCTGTTGGCCGTGGCAAGTTGTTTACCTTCAATGCCTCAATACCTGAAAAACGGTGGTCAAAGGTGAAGCGGACTATGGAAAATGTGGTTGATTCTTTTACCGTTTATTAATTAGCAATTGGTGGTGGGTAGTAAGTAGTAAGTCATAAGTTAAAAGGCAAAAAATCTGTTTGATTTTTGCCTTTTTAATTTTTACTAATTACTTTGAATATGAATTTCGATAGACTGAATTTATTGCTAATATATCAAGTACAACTTATTGATGTAATTGACTTTTAATTCTTATCAATTACATTACAATTATAGGCTATGCCACTGTACAGGGCGGAATTTTTAATCATTAATAAATCATTAAAAAGTGGCAGCGACCTAGAAGTTTCGCCCGCAAAACTCACATCTACCTGAGACGCTTCGCTGACATGAGTTCACTATCTCCTCGCCCTGACAAAATTTTAGTTGTTGATGATTCACCAGATAACGTTTTTTTAATCAAAACTATCTTGGAAGAAGAAGGTTATACAGTTAGCACCGCAGAAAACGGCATAATAGCATTAGAAAAATTAGAAGCTTCTCCTTGCGACTTGGTATTGCTAGATTTGATGATGCCAGGAATTGATGGATATGAAGTCACCAAGCGCATCCGTGGTGAGATGAACTTGCCACAGTATATCCCGATTTTGTTGATTACTGCTCATGATGCGCCTAACGTGGCACATGGTTTAGATTTAGGTGCTGATGATTTTATTCGTAAACCTGTAACCGTAGATGAATTACTTGCCAGAGTGCGATCGCTGCTCAGGCTAAAGCATAGCATGGATGAGCGTGATGAAATTGCCCGTCAGCGAGAAGATTTTGTTTCCCGTCTCACCCATGATTTACGCACTCCCTTAGTCGCCGCAGATCGAATGTTGATGTTATTTGAACAAGGTGCGTTGGGGCAGTTGTCACCACAAATGCAAGAAGTACTCACTATTATGGCCCGGAGCAATGCTAACTTGTTATCAATGGTCAACACCTTATTAGAAGTATATCGATTTGAAGCTGGGCGTAAAACTTTAGCATTTCAACCAGTCAATTTAAAGCAATTAATAGACGAAGTAGTTGGTGAACTTACAACCCTAGCCCAGGCAAAAGCATTGCCTATCAAAGTGGATTATGCTGAGGATTTAACTAATACTACAACTATGGGCGATCGCCTGGAACTACATCGTTTATTAACCAATTTAGTAGGTAATGCCATCAAATTTACTGAATCTGGACAAATCACGATTCGCCTTTTTTCTGCCACAGAGAATAGCACAATTTCCTCCTCTGGACTCTCCTCATCTACCGCTAGTAGTAATTATATTAATATTGTGGTAGCTGATACTGGTTCTGGGATTCCTCCGGAAGAACAAAGCACTTTATTTGAACGATTTCGCCAAGGCAGCCACAAAAGTGCAGGTAGCGGTTTAGGTTTATACCTTTCTCGACGTATTGTTGAGGCTCATCAAGGTCAAATTTCAGTTAATTCTGTATTAGGTAAAGGGAGCGAATTTATTATCTGTCTACCGTTGAATAACTAAAACAAATTTCCACAATAAATTATGAGTTATATATTTAATTAATTCATAATTTATGGAGATAACTAACAGTTAGCTAAAATATAGCGATCATATTTGATTGACAAATTACTCAATGAGGCTGGGGATAAGGAGTAGGTAGTGAATTTATTTACGTTTCATTTAGGAATGCCATATTAATTGTTTACCACAAAAATACTTTAATTTTCTCAAACTTGCTTTGCTCAAAAGAGGAAATATGATTACAAGTGAATTAACTAATATAACTGGATTGATTCAAAAACAACGAGACTTTTTCCAAACTGGAAAAACGCAAGAAATTTCTTTCAGATTAGAAAAGCTCAGAACTCTCAAGCAAGCCATAGCGGAGAATGAGCAAGCTATTTTACAAGCATTATACGCAGACTTACATAAACCTGAATTTGAAACTTACGCAACAGAAATTAGCCTGGTTAAAGAAATTACTCATGCTATAAAACATTTAACTTCTTGGACTAAGCCAAAAAAGGCAGAAGTTCCTTTAGAATTTTTCTCCTACTCGGCTAAAATCTATCCCGAACCTCTAGGAGTGGTGCTAATTATTGGCCCTTGGAATTATCCTTTTAATTTAATTATCTCACCCTTAGTTGGTGCGATCGCCGCAGGTAATTGCTCAATTCTCAAGCCATCAGAAATTGCGCCGCATACTTCTAGTTTGTTAGCCCAAATTATCGGTCAATATTTTGAACCAGAGTATATTGCTGTAGTTGAGGGAGGTGTAGAAGTTAGTCAAAAGCTGTTAGCAGAAAAGTTTGATCATATACTGTTTACTGGTGGCACAGCCGTCGGTAAAATTGTCATGGAAGCAGCTGCCAAACATCTGACACCTGTTACCTTAGAGCTTGGTGGAAAAAGCCCTTGTATTGTTGATGTAAATATTAATCTTGAACATACAGCCAGACGCATTATCTGGGGAAAATTTCTGAATGCAGGACAAACTTGTATTGCACCAGACTATCTTTTAGTAGATAAAAGCATCAAGCAAAATTTACTAGATAGCTTGAAAAAAATTATCCACGAATTTTATGGTGATCATCCAGCAGATAGCCCCGATTATGCCAGAATTATCAGCCAAAAACATTTTGAACGTTTATCCGGTTTGTTAAAAGATGGTGAAATAATTATTGGTGGTGAAACTAAACCAGAAGAACGTTACATTGCTCCTACTATCATCGATCAAGTTTCGTTAACCGATCCTGTGATGCAGGAAGAAATATTTGGCCCGATTTTACCTGTGATTGAGTATACAGATATTACAGAAGCGATCGCCTTAATTAATTCCCGTCCAAAACCCTTAGCTTTATACCTGTTCACAGAAAACGAAAACTTGCAACAGCAAGTTTTACAAGCAACATCTTCTGGTGGTGTTTGTATTAACGACACAATTATGCACGTTGCTATCTCATCTTTGCCTTTTGGTGGTGTAGGTGATAGTGGTATTGGTAACTATCATGGCAAAGCTGGCTTTGATACCTTCTCTCACTATAAAAGTGTACTGCGAAACTCTTTTTGGTTTGATTTGAAATGGCGTTACGCTCCCTATCAAGGCAAATTATCCTTTTTGAAGCGATTAATTAAGTAGAGACGTTGCAAGCAACATCTCTAATATAAAAGATTAAAATCCAAACGCACTACTGTAACGTTCTTCCGCCCAAGGTTCACCACGGTGATGGTAGCCATTACGCTCCCAAAAACCTAGTTCTTCTTGGTTGAGGAACTCCAAACCATTAATCCATTTAGCACTTTTCCAAGCATAGAGGTGGGGTACAACTAGCCGCAATGGCCCGCCATGTTCTGCGGGTAATGGTTCACCAAACAGTTGAAAAGCAAAGAAGTTTTCTTCTCTAACAAAGTCTTCCATTGAAATGTTAGTAGTGTAGCCACCGTAGCAATGTTCCATCAAATGTGCAGCTTGTGGCTCTACTTCTAGCAAATTCATGAAGTCTGTAACCTTGATACCCGTCCACTTGACATCTAGCTTTGACCAGCGCGTGACACAGTGAAAATCGGCTGTAAACTCGTGCTGTGGTAAGGCCATAAAATCTGACCAGCTAAAAACAGCAGGTTTCGCTAAACCCCAAACTCGAAATTCCCAACCTTCTATACTGACTTGGGGTGTTGCACCGTAGGTTAATACAGGGAAACCTTTAGCTAAGTGTTGTCCTGGTGGGACACGTTCTCCCTGTTCTTGATTTGGTTTTTGAAAAAATTTTCCTAACATATTCTCAGCAGGGTTTTAGGGGTATGGGAATATCTGACAGGTGTAGGGGTGTAAGGGTGTGAGGGGGATGGAACTCTGATTAAATCGTGATTTTTAGAGTCGCTACTCATCACTGGGTTAAAAACCTACGCTTGTGAGTATGGGAATATAAGATGTAGAGGGTAAGATTTTCTTACACCCCTACACCCTTGACACCCAGTCTCAACGTTGATATTTGTGCGTTAATCTTAATTGTTTCCGAGAGCCTCAGCATCAACAACTAGACTCAGTAAGAGAAATAATATTAATTTTGCTGAACACCTAATCTTTAAGAGCAGAAGATATTTTACTGTTAATTATGATTATTTGATCATCAGTCATGGGTAAGAGGTAATGGGTAATGGTTTTTCCTGGTTACTCATTACCAATTTTTTGTTTAGCTGCTGAGTTTCTAAACCCCATAGAGGATTTTGCAACTGCTAAAACGCTAGAAAGCCTGAGCGGTGACTTTTACCGCTCAAATCTTCGGTGATGCTTGCGCTTTTGCTTAACTGGAAATTAGGATTCTTCTTCCTCTTCTTCAGCAGCAGGATAGACAAATGTAGAACGTCCAGTCAAAATAGATTTGCCCAGAGACAGAGCTTTTTGCGCTTCAACAGCAGCTTTGCGTCTCCAAGTAGCCCGACGTTTATCTCTTTTAGATTTGGATGTTTTCTTCTTAGGAACAGCCATAGTAGCGGATATCGCATTTTTTGACAACCTTTTTATTCTAAGCCATCTATTGGCATCCGTAATGATCTTTCCCCAGAAGCATTGCTAAACCTGGATATGAATTGTGGATAGACAAAATATCATTGAGGCTGGTTAGCTGGGTTAGCACTTGGTTCGCTAGGCGGGGGAGCAGCCCCTGGAACTGGTGGTGTTTTTGCTGGCTGCGCGGGTGGTGCAACTGTATTGATAGGAGCTAGAGTAGGAGAATTTGTCGGGGTTTTTTCAAAGAACAGTAGCGATCGCGCTGTTTTAAAATAAGTTGCCCAACGTTGAGTATCAGGACGAGAACGCCATTGGGGGCGGCTAACCTCTAAAGACAGAATTGGGGCGATCGCACCGTAACTCTGTACGGAAACAATAATCGAAACATCTGTAGCTAATATATCCTGGTCAAAACTGCGTTGGGCGGCGGCTCTAGCTGTAGCCTCGGCTCTGCGTAGCGTAGTTTCGTAATTTTCATCTGGTAATCTATCAATAATTAAGTCAACTCTAGCCGTATAAGCTCTGACTATTTGTGATGACATAATTTCTGCTGCAAACCATACAGGCACAGTAGACAAGAGCAAAAATATTAATGGAAATATCCGGATTCTTTGGGCAATTTGACTAATAAATAAAAAGGGAATGATCGATGATCGTTGGTAAACAACATTCCTGGTCATAACCTTAAAGCTCCTTATTACTCATGGCCTGTAATTGAAATTGTCTGAGAATTTTTACTGGAATTAAAGGCAATAAAAATTACTTAGTTTTTGGGATTCGAGCAGAATCCTTAAGACTATAAGACATAGGTTAGCTTTGTTTTTTCAGCAAAGCCAACCGCAATTTTAGGCAAGTCCACCACAACCTACAAAGAGCGGATGGCAAATTACTGGGCGATCGCAATCGGCATCAATCAATATCAATTCTTTCAACCTTTACGCTGCGCGCAAGCTGATGCTGAGGCGTTAAAAAACTTTTTAGTTCAAGAAGCAGGTTTTACCCCCCAACGCTGTCTATTGATGACAGATACTTCGCCACCAATTGGGGATAGATCCACCTATCCAACAAAGGAAAATATTCTCTTTTTGTTGGAGGACTTAGCCGCAGCCTGCTGGCAACCAGGCGATCATGTATGGTTTTTCTTTAGCGGTTATGGTGTTAACCATATAGGTCAAGATTACTTGATGCCTGTGGAAGGAAATCCAGAACTAGTGCAGGAAAGTGCGATTGAAGTGCGATCGCTGCTCAAAAGCTTGCAATTAGCTCAAGTCAATGTTTTAGTGCTGCTGGATATTAACCGGGCTTCTAGTACCCAAGCCGATGCGATCGTTGGGCAAGACACTATCGAACTAGCCAAAAAATTACAACTAGCAACAATTGTTTCTTGCGAACCAGAGCAATTTTCCCGTGAAAGTAGTGAGTTAGGTTACGGATTCTTCACTGCGGCATTATTAGCCGCTTTGCGTTCCGGTCAGGGCAACAATTTAGTAGCTTTAGATAGCTATTTAAGTGTTTTCACTCCCGAATTGTGCCAACACTATTGGCGGCCTACACAAAACCCCGTAGCAATTATTCCAGCCGCCCAAGAAGCCATAGCCCTCTTGCCGCATCCAGAGGTGAAGCATTCCAATGGGGTTATCCCCAGCACCTTAGAACCCAGTGAAACACCACCTCAAGAATTTAAGCTCCACGAAGAAGGTAGTATTTTTCCAGAGGAAAACTTTGCTGTAGCTTTAGCTGCACCTCCTTTAGCACCAACATCCTCCACAAATCCAGCTAAGTCCCCAGCTATCGGTACTTGGGGAGAAGCATCAACTTTAGAAGCGGTTGGCTCTAAATCACCAAATTTCTACTTACCAACAGAACAAATCCCCCAATCACCAGACTTAGCAGAACAACAAGAGTATTTCAAACAAAAATCACAATTAATTCCTCCTTCCCCAGAAGCGACTAAGGGAGGTCGGTTTATTCCAGATATTCCACAACCTTATATCTCCCGTTTGCCTGAGAAAAAAGCCAGAAGCTCATTTTGGCAGCAACTGGTCTTTTGGGGAGGAGGTATGATGTTAGCGATCGCTTTAGTGACAGTAGTTTTTCTCCGCAATCAAACTAAACTGATCACAGGCCAAAAGATGTTATCCGCATCTTCTAGCGACAATACCTTAATTTCAGCAACAAACCAGTCTAATGCTCAAATCAACTCTCATTCGGAGTCCCAAAAACGGAATCAAGCAGTATTAGACTTGGCAAAAATGTCTCTTAGACAAACTCAAGCTAGCGACCTTAGTTTAGCAATTGCCACAGCCCGCAAAATTCCAGCCGGCGAGCCACTTTACGACCAAGCACAAGAAAATATCAAGATTTGGAGCAACATGATCCTCAATTTAGCTGAGGGGCGTGCCAAGCAAAGACAGTATGCTAATGCTATTGCTGCGGCACAATTAATCAGCAAAAATGAGTCAATTTATCCTCAAGCACAAGCAGCAATTAAGCAATGGCGAGAAGAAGCCAAACTGTACCTCGCTAACAAAACTCTGCTAGATGCCGCAAACGCCTTAATTAAGCCAGAGCAAGCATCTACTTATAATCGTGCCATTGAAGTTGCCAAACGAGTTCCCCAAGGTCAACCTGGATTCGATTTGGCACAAAAATCCATCAATAAATGGAGCGAAAAAATTTTAGACCTTGCAAAAAGCCGCGCCGCAGAGGGTAATCTCAAAGCAGCAATTGAAACAGCTAACTTAGTTCCTGAAGTCACAGCTGTTTATGAAGATGCTCAAGCAGCAATCCAAAAATGGCAGAAAAAATAGGTATTAGTCAAAAGTCAATAGTCCATAGTCAAGACGAATTAACTTTGACTATGGACTATTGAGCAATGATTTATTGTATGAGCCAGGGCATATAGAGCGAGAAAGGCAGGAAAAAATCTTTTATTTCCTACCCTTACCTAACAGTACTGTGAAACATCCTCGCCGCATTCGTCAGCTAGATAGCACAGGGCGCGGAAACGCAAACTCACAACTTCCTCGTATAAAGGGTTAAGTTTGCACATAGGTGGAATGTGTAATATGGTTTTGCCGAATAATGTGATGTCGCGCTCAAACGGACATTGAGCCGGAATCATTCTGCACAAACGATGAGCTAATGCGCGATCGCTGACTTGAATGTTATCTAACCACTGTCGTAGGGGTTGAAAAATATCAAACTCAGATTTTGATTTTGGATGATGCAACTGGGTTACATGAGTGTTGCTAATCTCTGCCGAATTTAACGCAACCCAACTTGCCAAAAAAATCTTTTTTGTGGTATTATCGAATACCTTCATGGTTAAGCCTCTATTTTCTTGAGGGTATTCACCGTTCTGATGAATATATACAGCGTGACAACTAGACTTACCGGAAAAATCTTGTTCTGACTGCCATACAATCGGAAAATATAGTAACTACTGATGTCGGAACACCTTTGTTACTACGTTAAGTAAATCGCAATTTTTTCGGAAACGGTAGTGTAAAAATCCGATCTTGTTTATAAATTGACACAGTTTAAATTTTAATAAAGACATCTATCAATGGGCGGATTTTGCAATAATCTTTATAAAACTTAATATGACCATGATACTTGGTATTTTCCGCAAGTTTAAGCCTCAGCTAGAGAGAGAAATGTGCAGATAAATGCCTTTTGTGATTAAAGAACATCTGATAATCAGATATTCCGGCGATAAATGGCTGAATCAGTAAAGTGATTGTCAAGCAAGTTGCAATTTATATCTTGTTAGGGCTGACTTATTTAGGTTTAGCCTTGGGCTACATTCCGGGCTTGCGGATGAACCGCGCCACCATTGCTTTAGTTGGCTCAAGCTTTTTAATTGCTTTGGGCGTATTAAACTTACAAGAAGCATGGCAAGCGATTGATGCCAATACCATCGTGTTTTTGTTGAGTATGATGGTAGTGAATGCGAATTTATCTTACGCAGGATTTTTTGGGCGATCGCTATCGTTACTATTAAGTATTACGCGCAGTCCCTTGGGCTTATTGATTGCTCTCACCTTTGGTAGCGGGATTCTTTCAGCATTTTTTCTCAATGACACTCTAGCGTTAGTTTTCACACCGCTAACTTTAAGCCTGACTACCAGTTTGGGTTTAAATCCTTTACCTTATTTACTAGCGATCGCAGGTGCAACTAATATTGGTTCTGTTGCTACCTTAAGCGGTAATCCGCAAAATATTCTCATTGGTTCGTTTTCTGGTATTCCCTACCTAGATTTTTTGCGTGCATTAACACCTGTTGCTTTGATAGGCTTAGTAATTCAGATAATCTGGCTGTGGTTTCTCTACCCTGATGTGCGTTCCCTCCAGCCTTGTCAAAACTTACCTAACAGCAATCAACGTATATTTAAGCCTTTATTTAATAAGACCTTAGTCATCACAGCTGGGTTACTGATAGCCTTTGCTTTAGGTTTACCTTTAGGAGAATCTGCTTTAGTTGCAGCAAGTTTGTTATTAATCACGCGCCGCATCAAACCCCAACGCATTCTTAAACACGTCGATTGGAATTTGCTCGTGATGTTTTCCGGATTATTCATCCTGACAAAAGCCACGCAAAAATTAAATTTACTCCAGTCTTTTACCCAGACAATTAACTCGGCTGCAAGTCTTTTGGGTGTGACGGTTATTTTGTCTAACTTAATTTCTAATGTTCCTGCTGTTCTACTATTGCATCCTTTGATTCCCAAGGATGATACTCAATCATGGTTATTATTAGCAGCAGGTTCAACTTTAGCAGGTAACTTAACTTTATTTGGTTCTGTTGCTAATCTCATAGTTGCTGAAGCAGCTAGCGGCCTAGGTTACAAGCTCACGTTTTTAGAACATCTCCGCTTTGGGTTGCCGTTAACTTTGGCTACTTTAGTATTAGTTTATTTGTTTGTTCACTAGAATTTTTTTTCTCGCGCAAAGGCGCAAAGGCGCAAAGTATTTCTTCGCGCCTTTGCATCTAAACTTAGACAATTCCTAAGAGGCGACTTGAGCCGCAGTACGAGTGCGCCGCCTTCTACCATCAGCAACTTTTACAGTAGTAGGTGCTTCAGGTTCATCAGGAATTTGCATTAATAGTGTCACAGTGGGTTGACATTGCAATTCCCGCCGAATTGAACGTGCTAATTCTCGTTCTAAAGTCCCTTGCAATCCACCCCAGTCTACTTCAGGTTGTTCTCCTTCCAAGGAGGCAAATTCTGTCCAACGCACGCTGAGAATTTCTTCAATGCGCTGCTGTACCCATTTTTGGATGAGCGATCGCTCTACACTAGTAACAACACCACGTAGGTGAATTTCTGGCTTGGCAAGGAGTTTACCAGTCCAATCAATCGCCGTAGCAATAGTCACAATTCCTTCTTCTGCCATACGTTGCCGTTCTTGCAGTACCTTGGCACTCACCATACCAGAACTAGAGGTATCCACCAGTTCGATACCAGACTGTACTTTACCAGCAGCACGGATGGAATTTTCGGTTAACTCTATCACATCCCCATTCTGGATAATTACCATATTTTCGGCGGGGATACCCATACTTTGGGCGGTTTCGGCGTGTTTAACTAACATCCGATGTTCACCGTGAACTGGCAAGAAGAATTTAGGACGAGTTAAAGCAATCATTAACTTTTGGTCTTCTTGACAGCCGTGGCCGGAAACGTGAACTCCCTTATCCCTTCCATAGACTACTTTCGCGCCTTGCAGCATTAATTTGTCGATGGTGTTCACAACTGCAATTGTGTTTCCGGGGATGGGGTTAGCGGAGAAGACAACAGTATCGCCTTCCCGAATTTTGATGTGGGGGTGTTCTTTATTAGCAATGCGTGTCATTGCCGCCATTGTCTCACCTTGAGAACCTGTGGTGAGAATCAAAACGTTTTCATCTGGCAGACTGCGAACCATGTGTAGGGGTTGCAGTAAGTTATCTTCACATTTGACATAACCCAAGTTACGGGCATGGGCAATCAAATTCAGCATGGAACGTCCGACAACTGTCACCACGCGGTTGTGTTTCTGTGCCAGTTGCAAAATCATGTTGATGCGATGCACAGAAGAAGCGAAGGTGGTAACAAACAATCGCCCAGTTGCTTGACTAAATACCCGATCTAAATTTGGATAAACGGAACGTTCGGAAGGGGTGAAGCCTGGTACTTCTGAGTTGGTGGAATCACTCAACAAACAAAGCACGCCTTTTTCACCATGTTCTGCCAAGCGTTGCAAGTCGAATTTTTCGCCATCAACTGGGGTGTGGTCGAATTTAAAATCCCCTGTGTGAATCACAACACCCAGGGGAGTATGAATAGCGACGGTAAAGCTATCAGCGATGGAATGTGTATTACGGATGTACTCGACAAAAAAATGTTTGCCTATTCTCACTACATCACGCGGCATCACTGAACGCAACTCTGTGCGATCGCGGACTCCGGCTTCTTCTAATTTTCCTTCCAGCATGGCCATAGCTAGTCTTGGCCCGTAAATCACCGGAATTTCAAATTGTTTGAGGTGAAAAGCAATCCCACCAATATGGTCTTCATGACCGTGGGTAACGATCATCCCTTGAATTTTTTCGCGGTTTTCCCTGAGATAAGTAGTATCAGGAAGAACAATATTTACCCCATGCATAGCTTCTGTGGGAAAAGCTAAACCCGCATCTAATAAGACAATTTCATCTTCGTATTCAAAAACGCAGGTATTTTTGCCAATTTCATGTAAACCGCCCAATGGAATAATTTTGAGGGCGGAGTTAGCTTCGTTTTTAGCCATTTTCTCCTTAAGTTTAGATTGTTGTTGAGTGTTAATAAATTGAAGGTTAGCAAGCTTGTATTAAAGACAACACTGACTTTCTCTGAGAAAGCAGCCAAATCTTACTTTAAATTTTCAAAGTGTTTATTCAATAAAAACAAATCATCGTAAATATATTTTCAGCAGTGGAAACACACCGTTAAAAAGTGCATCTTTAAAATCTGCCAATTACTCATATATAATTCGCAACTTGCCAACCATTAGTGTCTAAATTAAATTTAGCTTCTGAAGCACCGCCTCTAATTGTTGGCTAACTTCTGAGTCAGCGTCGCATAAAGGCGGACGTGTCGAACCAACCTCCCAACCTTGAAGTTTAAGTGCTTTTTTAATGGGAATGGGATTTGTAGTTATAAATAAGGCTTTAAACAACGGGAATAGTTGAAGATGAATTTCTCTTGCTTGGGCAATTTTTCCCGCAATAAAAGCTTGAATCATCTGCTGTAGTTGGTTGCCTACCAGATGAGAAGCCACACTGACTACTCCTGTTGCCCCCAGTGCTAACAAGGGCAGGGTGAGGGAATCATCTCCAGCGTAAATCTGAAATTCTTGTGATGTCAACCGACGGATTTCACTTGCCTGATCTAAGTTACCACTGGCTTCTTTGATTCCAACAATGTTATCAATTTCTGCTAATTTAGCAACTGTTTCCGCACTGAGATTTTGACCTGTACGTCCAGGGATGTTGTATAACAACAGTGGCACATCAGGACAAGCTTGAGCGATTGCCTGAAAATGTTGATATAGACCAGCCTGTGGCGGTTTATTGTAGTAAGGTACAACTTGTAATGTACCGTGTACTCCTATTTTAGCTGCCTTTTCGGTAGCTGCGATCGCCTCTTTGGTGGAATTGGAACCACATCCTGCTATCACCTTGGCTTTGCCGGATACAGCCTGCAATACTTCCACAAATAGCTGATATTCCTCCTCCCAAGTTAGGGTGGGAGACTCGCCTGTTGTACCGCATACCACCAATGTATCCGTTCCGTTGTTAGCTAGATGCGCTGCTAGTTCTGCCGCTACAGCGTAATTGACACTACCGTCTGCTTTTAACGGTGTGATCATAGCGGTTAAAACTCTGCCAAAATCTCCCACCCTTTTATTACTCCTAATTACCTGCTTGGTTGTGTTTGCTTTGGTGGTTTTTCATAATGTATTAGCTTATTCGCTAATTACTTTCAAGAGTGATGTACTCATTTATGTGTCATTGATTCCTGACTAATGACGCATAATTATTGAGCAACGTAGGCCGCCGCAGACTTGAGTAGATTTTTTTCTACTAATAATTCAGCAATTTGCACTGCATTTAAAGCCGCACCTTTGCGGATTTGGTCGCCACAAAGCCACAGTTCTAAGCCGCAAGGATGAGAGATATCCTGACGAATTCTACCCACTAAAACTTCATCCCGTCCGGTGGCTTCTATAGGCATGGGAAAATGATTTGCCCGCCAATCTTCTACCAATTTTACCCCAGGAGCGCGACTTAAAATTTCTCTGGCTGTATCTGGATTAAATGGAGTTGCAAATTCTAAATTAATTGATTCTGAATGGGCGCGTAGTACGGGAACCCGTACACAGGTAGCCGTGATTCTCAGAAGCTGTGTATCAAAAATTTTTCTGGTTTCATTGACCATTTTCATTTCTTCCTCACAGTACCCTAAATCGTTAATTGGGGTGTTATGGGGAAACAAATTAAATGCCAATGGGTAAGGTAATACTTCAGCGACTGGTTCTTGCCCTTGTAAAATTTCCCTGGCTTGGGTTTTTACCTCTTCCATTGCTTTAGCACCAGCACCGCTAGCCGATTGGTAGGTAGCAGCAACAATCCGCTGGATGGGTTTAACTTGATGTAATGGCCAAATTGCCACTGCCATCAAAATTGTTGTGCAGTTGGGATTAGCAATAATGCCTTGATGGTTAGCTGCGGCTTGGGGATTTACCTCGGGGACAACTAAGGGAACTTCTGGGTTCATGCGAAAGGCACTGGAGTTATCAATAACTACTGCACCTTTTTCTACAGCAATGGGGGCCCATTTTTTTGATGTAGAACCACCAGCACTAGCTAATACTATATCTATGTTTTCCCAGGCGCGATCGCTAACTGCTTCTACGGGAATATTTTCGCCTTTAAAAGGTAGCGATCGTCCTACACTCCGCTCCGATGCCAATAATTTTAATTCCGAAATTGGAAAATTTCGATTTTCTAATAATTCCAGCAACTCTGTGCCGACAGCACCAGTCGCACCCAAAATAGCTACACGATACGTTTTAGACAAATGTACTTCCTCCTTTAAGAGGTGATTGAGTAATGGTTGAGAATTTTATTTAAATAGCAGATTTTGAATATATTTTTGTTACTTTATTCCAGCTTGTTGATCACAGTGGAGTGATTTAGCGTTTACATAAATTAATAAGCATTAGAAAAATTTACAATATTTATAATTAACCAGCAAATCTACCGCCAATTTTAAAAAAGTATATATTATTGTACAACAAATTGCTGTTAGAGGCAGAAATGGCAGCAATTGACTTTTAACTATACTCGCACGCGGCATTTTCTATGCACAAAGATTCTGCCTTGACTGTGATTTGGACTTATGCAGGCAATCAATGTACTATGATCCGAAATGGATTACAAGCAGTACAATCAACCACCGAGCTATGCGGTAAGCAGATAGTTAAACTTGACCTGAAGCAAAACGAGAATGAAGCTCTGCTGGTTGACTAGAATATCACGGTGTTAGCCTTTTGATATAAAAGTCTATCTCCAGCAGTAGGTGATAAGGAAAAAATTCTCAACAGCAGAACATTAGCTGGATTTTTATCACCTAGACTGCAAGTCTATTGTCAACAACAGGATGTGGGGTGCAGGGAAAACGGTATTGGTGAGGCAGCCTTCACCAATTCAATCGTCTGAAAATACAGGGCTTTTACTGTCGGGGTTTTTGCGGCTATCTCTTACCCCATACCCCACACCCTGCCCCATTAGGGCATAGTCAATTTAGATGGTGCATCAGTAAAGTTATTGCGCTAAAACGACAAGTCCTTGGCCAATGGCAGTAAACTAAATATCTACTGTAGGAACCTGCCTTGTGGGCGCCTCCCATCCCAACCTAAATAAATATCAACGCACAGAAGCGTTAAATCGCAGCTTGTGTACTTGGAGTTACAAATACCAAATAGAGACGAAGCATGAAAGTTACCCAGGAGAAACTTCCCGCCAGCCAAATTGGGCTAGAAATAGAGATTACACCAGAAATCACTAAACAAACCTACGAACAAGTTATTAAAAACTTATCCAGTACTGTAAATATTCCTGGGTTTCGTAAAGGTAAAGTACCTCGGCAGATATTACTACAACGCCTAGGTACAACTCGCATCAAGGCAGCAGCCCTAGAAGAACTAATTCAAGATGGGATAGAAAAAGCAGTCAAACAAGAAGACATCCAAGCAATTGGTCAACCACAGTTGCGTTCTTCCTTTGATGACTTAATCAATAATTATGAACCAGGCAAACCCCTCATCTTCTCTGCTGCTGTTGATGTCGAACCAGAAGTAATTCTCAAACAGTACACTGGTTTGCAAGCTCAAGCTGAGGAAGTTAAGTATGACCCAGCACAAGTAGAGAATGTGCTGGACAAAGAACGTCAAGAAATGGCAACATTAATTCCCGTAGAAGGACGTGCCGCCCAAATTGGAGACGTTGCTGTTGTAGATTTTAAAGGGGTAATAGCCAAAGCTGAAGGTGATGATCCTGAGGCAGAACCCACACCAATTCCTGGTGGCGAAGCTGCTGATTTTCAAGTAGAGTTACAGGAAGATAAATTTATCCCCGGTTTTGTGACAGGCATTATCGGCATGAATCCTGGCGAAACCAAGGAAATTTCCGCCCAATTCCCAGATCCTTACGTTAACCAAGAGTTAGCAGGCAAGCCAGCACTGTTTACAGTTACCCTCAAAGAACTCAAAGAAAAAGAATTGCCAGAATTGGACGACGACTTTGCTCAAGAAGTCAGCGACTTTGAAACCTTAGAGGAATTGCGGAAATCTCTAGAAGAACGGTATCAAAAAGAAGCTGCGGATAAAACTAAAACTAATCAACAAGAAGCATTGCTGGCAGAACTTCTCAAGTATGTAGAAATTGACTTGCCAGGAACATTAATTGAGCAAGAAGTTGATGCAATGCTGACCCAAACAGCTATGCGCCTAGCACAGCAGGGTTTGGATGTGAGAAAGCTGTTTACTCAAGATATTATTCCCCAATTGCGGGAGCGATCGCGCGGCGAGGCAATTGAACGCATCAAACGTTCTTTAGCCTTACGAGAAATCGGCAAACGCGAATCTCTCACCGTTACCCCAGAAGAAATTCAAGCCAGAGTCACAGAACTTTTGCAGCAATATGCTGAGGAAGAAGTTGACGAAGATAGACTGCAGTCAATGGTAGAAAACGAACTGTTGAGTGAAAAAATCATCAATTGGCTGTTAGAAAATTCATCAGTTGAACTAGTTCCAGAAGGCACTTTAAGCACTGCATCAGAAACATCTGAAGAAACTGAAGCAGCAAGCCCAGAAGCAGAAGCAAGCCCAGAAGCTACCCCAGAACCAGAAGCATAGCTTTAGCCTGTCAGGGTGCAGGAAAAAAGAAGGAATCAGAAATTTCCCCTCCGCCCCCTGCACCCCACCCCGTTGCCTCTTTTCTTCGGCTATTTCTACTTTTGGGCGATCGCAATTCGGCTGTTCGTAGATTAGGCTAGTAGAGTAATAGCTGTCTTGTTAGAGTATGAACAATTATTACTCAGCACTGGGTCTTCCAGGTTGGAGAGAGGCTGAATACTCCTGAAATATGGAGTAAAACTCTATCTCTGTACTTGCCTGAGCTTGATAGTGTGTTACACGAGAAGAATCTGGATGAGGCATAATGGTTAACACATAGCGCAAATAAAATCTCATCCATAAAAAAAGCAGCGATCGCTGCTGTAAACTAAGTCCTCATAATTTTCAAACTTTCTCCTATGCTTTTATCGCAGTCGGGAAATTACCCCATCATCAGTTCCAGTCATCTAGCTATCAACTCCCATCTGAATGGCCCCAACAGCATCGTGCCAACTGTGGTAGAGCAGTCTGGTATGGGAGAAAGGGCGTTTGACATCTACTCCCGCCTGCTCAGAGAGCGGATTATCTTTTTGGGAACTCCCATAGATGACACCGTTGCCAATTCTATCGTCGCCCAGTTGTTGTTCTTAGATTCGGAAGACTCAGAAAAAGACATTCAACTGTACATTAATTCTCCAGGCGGCTCAGTCTACGCAGGAATGGCAATTTATGATACAATCCAACAAATCCGTCCCGATGTTGTTACTATTTGTTTTGGGTTAGCTGCCAGTATGGGGGCATTTTTGTTAGCAGCAGGGACAGCAGGTAAACGGATGTCTCTACCTGACTCACGTATTATGATCCACCAACCCCTAGGTGGCGCACAAGGTCAAGCCATTGATATAGAAATTCAAGCTAGAGAGATTCTCTATATCAAAGGTCAGTTGAATGAATTATTGGCTCATCATACTGGTCAACCCCTAGAGAGAATCGAAGCAGATACAGACCGCGACTTTTTCATGTCGGCAGAAGAAGCTAAAAACTACGGTTTGATAGATCAGGTCATCTCCCGACAAAATCTTCCCACAGCTGGGGAAAACGTCACCATTGTCAAATAAGAGGCTGGTATGTCTAAGTACGACTCCCATTTAAAATGTTCGTTTTGTGGCAAGTCTCAAGAGCAGGTGCGTAAGTTAATCGCAGGGCCGGGAGTTTACATCTGCGATGAATGCGTTGACTTGTGTAATGAAATACTAGATGAGGAGTTACTGGACACCAACGGTGTAGCGTCGCAACCAGCACCAAAGTCTGAAGCACCTCAAAAACGTCGTAATCGTTCTGCTAATATCTCTTTTAATCAGATACCCAAACCAAGAGAGATTAAAAAGTATCTAGACGAACACGTTATTGGCCAAGACGAAGCCAAAAAGGTGTTATCAGTCGCAGTCTACAATCATTACAAACGACTGGCAATTTTGCAGTCTAAAAGTAGTGGCAAAAATGCCACAGATGACTCTGTGGAACTGCAAAAGTCCAACATTTTGTTAATTGGGCCAACTGGTTGCGGCAAAACCCTATTAGCGCAAACCTTAGCGAAAATTTTGGATGTCCCCTTTGCTGTTGCTGACGCTACGACACTAACAGAAGCAGGGTATGTCGGTGAAGATGTAGAAAATATTTTGTTGCGGCTATTGCAAGTTGCAGATTTAGACGTAGAAGAAGCGCAACGAGGCATTATCTACATTGACGAAATTGATAAAATTGCCCGCAAGAGCGAAAACCCATCAATTACCCGCGATGTTTCTGGTGAAGGGGTACAGCAAGCTCTCTTAAAAATGCTAGAAGGCACGATCGCTAACGTACCACCGCAAGGAGGACGCAAGCATCCGTATCAAGACTGCATCCAAATTGATACCAGCAATATTCTATTTATCTGTGGCGGAGCCTTCGTCGGTCTGGAGAAGGTAGTAGAGCAAAGAGGTGGCAAAAAGTCAATAGGCTTTGTGCAACCTGGTGAAAGTCAATCGAAGGAAAAACGCGCCGCTGACACCCTACGTCATTTGGAACCAGATGATTTGGTGAAGTTTGGGATGATTCCCGAATTTATTGGCCGGATGCCAATGGTGGCGGTAGTCGATCCGCTAGATGAAGAAGCATTGATGGCGATTTTGACCCAACCACGCAGTGCCTTGGTGAAACAGTACCAAAAACTGCTGAAGATGGACAACGTGCAGTTAGATTTTAAACCAGACGCTTTACGAGCGATCGCCCAAGAAGCTTACCGTCGGAAAACTGGCGCAAGAGCCTTACGCGGCATCGTCGAAGAATTGATGTTAGATGTAATGTATGAGTTACCATCCCGTAAAGATGTGACTCGCTGCACCGTAACCCGGGAAATGGTCGAAAAACGCTCTACAGCCGAACTGATAGTACATCCATCCTCATTACCAAAACCAGAATCAGCTTAAATTAGTGCTAAGTGCTGAGTTCTGAGTGCTGAGTATTGATTAAAGTTAGGAAAGAGGAGTTTTGAGTGAGGACTAATGACAAACTCGAAACTCCTAATTTTTATTTCCTCAATGCTAACTCTCAAAAATGCCTTATATTGATGTTCGTGGTGTTGAACATTACTACGAGTGGGTGAAACAATCATCTACTGCGTTATCTAAACCCGTGATGGTGTTTGTTCATGGTTGGGCTGGTTCAGGTAGATACTGGAAAAGCACTGCTGATGCTTTGTCAGATAAGTTTGATTGCCTACTTTATGATATGCGGGGATTTGGGCGATCGCGGGGAAAACCAACTATCATTCAAGCTAGTGAGTCTGTGGCTGAGTCTCAAACACCTCAAGAAACATCAGCAGCCATACAAGAGTTAACTTATGAGTTAGAAGAATATGCTGATGATTTAGCAATTTTATTAGATGAATTGCATCTTGGGCGTGTTTATATTCAAGCCCATTCAATGGGTGCTTCGGTTGCGACTTTATTTTTTAACCGCTATCCTCAACGTGTAGAACGTGGGATTTTGACTTGTAGCGGCATTTTTGAATATGACGAAAAAGCTTTTGCTGCTTTTCATAAATTTGGTGGCTATGTCGTGAAATTCCGTCCCAAATGGTTGGGTAAAATTCCATTTGTTGACCGAATGTTTATGGCGAGATTTTTGCATCGCTCCATTCCTAAATCTGAACGCCAAGCATTTTTACAAGATTTTTTAGAAGCAGATTATGATGCTGCTTTAGGCACAATTTTTACTTCTGTGAGCAAGGCACAATCTGAATTAATGCCACAAGAATTTGCCAAACTCACTGTCCCGACTTTGCTGGTGGCTGGAGAATACGACCAAATTATTCCAGCAGCAATGGGACGACAAGCGGCAGCTTTGAATGACAGAATTGAGTATGCCCTGATGCCTAATACAGCCCATTTCCCCATGCTGGAAGATCCCCAGGCTTACTTGCAACGTGTACAAGAGTTTTTGCCAGTTTCTGTACCAAGAGCGCAACCAGGTTAGTTTTCACCATCACAATCAAATATTTTGTGAATAATTAGAACCCCGCTTTTTACAAAGTCGGGGTTTTTGCTAGTTCGGAATTTGAGTAGTGTGGAGTGTTTTTAAACGCAAAGTCACGCGGAGTTTTGCTGCTGACAATTAAGCTGATTCTCATTCAGGGATGGTATTAGTGTTCATAAATCAAAGAGGCTCATCAATGAATTACACATTTATTTCTCAAAAACTTTTTGCAAAATTAGTATCAGGTTTTCTTGTTTTGACAACGTTGGGGGTTTGGGCTTCTTTACAGGCACAGGCGCAAACACAACCTGAGTCAACTGTGTCTCCTACACTAAAAAAGGTGGGTCAACTACAATTACAAAATAACGGCAAACCATTTAAACCATCAGAACTAGAGCAATCAAATAAACCTATTAAAGCTGGAACACGCGGGACAATAGGTTCAGACGATCGCCTGCCAATGTTAAGTAATAATTATCCTTGGTCAACTATTGGTCGTATTGTTGGCGAATCAAACTCTCAAACTTATAGCTGTACGGGTACTTTAATTGACGAGGATATTGTGGTAACAAATGCTCACTGTGTAGTTGACCCGAAAACTGGTCAAGTTGCCAAGCGAGTTGTCTTTTTAGCAAATGTGGTTGATGGTAAATATAGAGATAGTGCCGTTGCTGTGCAATATTTCGCTGGCACTGATTTTCAAGATGAGAATGCTGAGGCTAATGATTGGGCAGTTATTAAAATTAATCAACCGCTGGGTCGAAAATATGGTTATTTGGGCTGGAAATCTTTGCCTGCGTCAACTTTAATTCGTAATCAGAAGAAATTGTTTTTCGTCGGTTATTCTGGCGATTATCCGCAAGCAGATACAGAAAAGTTTTGGGGTTTAACAGCAGGTCAGGGATGGACGGCAAGTTTTCAAGCTGGTTGTAGTATTGTTGATGAACAGTCAAATATTTTATTGCATGATTGCGACACTGCGGGTGGCTCATCTGGTGGCCCAATTATTGCCTCAATTGCTGGTGAACCTTACATTGTGGCTTTGAATAATGCAGAAATTTTAGACCGTAGAAGTGGGCAAGGCTTGATTAACTTAGCCGTAAAAATATCTTTTTTAGATAGTTTATTTGGGCAGAAGTAATTTTTTCAAGACGAGAGGGGATGGGGAAAAGGCTTTGTGTCCCTGTTCTGGGCTACTTAGAATAGAAATAAAAGTTTTAAAATGAACCAGGTAGATTACCTCCGTATTAGCTTAATTGACCGCTGCAATTTCCGGTGTCAGTACTGTATGCCGGAAGGTGCAGAGTTAGAATACGCTTTAAAGCAGCAATTACTGACTGATCATGAATTACTCACCCTGATTCAAGAGGTATTTATTCCTGTTGGATTTACAAGGTTTCGGTTAACGGGGGGAGAGCCTTTACTGCGTCCTGGTGTTGTCAATTTAGTCAGAGCGATGGCATCATTCAGCGAGACTAAAGACTTGTCGATGACAACTAATGGGTTTTTACTCGCGCCTATTGCCCAAAGTCTTTACGATGCAGGTTTACGCCGCATTAATATCAGTTTAGATTCCCTTGATCCCGATATCTTTGATCAAATTATTGGCAATCACGGACGTTCTCGCTGGCAACAAGTTTGGGACGGGATTCAAGCTGCCTACAAGGTGGGTTTTGACCCGCTAAAGCTAAATGTAGTAGTGATCCCTGGCGTTAACGACCACGAAGTTCTTGATTTAGCTGCCCTCACCATTGACAAACAGTGGCACGTCCGATTTATTGAGTTTATGCCTATCGGCAATTGGCAACTATTTGGCGATCGCGGTTGGGTATCTTCTGCTGATTTACGTCAACGCATCCGCCACCAATGGGGCTTGACAGAATCGCAAGTTAGTGGTAGTGGGCCTGCTGATGTTTTTCAAATTCCGGGAGCAAAAGGCACACTGGGATTTATTAGTCAGATGTCAGAATGTTTTTGCGATCGATGTAACCGGATGCGGTTGAGTGCAGATGGCTGGTTACGTCCTTGTTTATTAAACGAAACTGGTCAATTAGACTTAAAAACTGCTCTGCGTTCTGGTGAGGGCATCCATCAATTACGAGAACAAGTCAGAGATTTATTAGCAATCAAGCCAGAAATTAACTTTAAGGGCCGCGACTCTGGTACTACAGGTACATACAGCCGTACTATGTCGCAAATTGGCGGTTAAAAAAAGTCTGAAGTGTGAAGTATGAAGTATGAAATACCAATTCATCCTTCAGACTTCATCCTTCATCTTTTCTCTACGCTTGTCGTGAATAGTATTCCACAACCAGTAGTTCGTTAACTTGTAGAGCCACCCATTCGCGCTCAATGACACCGTTAACTTTACCAACCAACTTATTTTTGTCAAATTCTAGATGGCTGGGTAGGTTAGCTAAACCGGGATATTGTAAGTTAGTTTCAACTAACTTGCGTGATTGTGCTTTATCCCTAACAGCAATTACTTCACCAGGACGGCACTGGTAGCTAGCAATATTGACTACACGACCGTTAACTGTGACATGGCCGTGATTTACCAGCTGACGCGCTGCTGGAATTGTGGGAGCCATCCCTAAGCGGAAAACGGTATTATCCAAGCGCATTTCTAGCAATTGCAGCAACACTTGTCCGGTAGAACCAGTTACGCGTCTAGCTTTACGGACATAGCGGAGCAGTTGCTTTTCTGTGAGACCGTAGTTAAAACGGAGCTTTTGTTTTTCTTCTAGACGGATAGCGTATTCAGAACGCTTTTTGCGGTTCTGACCATGCTGACCCGGTGGATAGGCGCGTCTTGCGCTTTTACGAGTTAATCCTGGTAAGTCGCTTAAACGACGTACAATTCTAAGGCGTGGCCCTCTGTATCGGGACATGAGTTTCCTTAATCTAATCCTATTTAAAATTTACCCAGACATACTATTATAAATATCTGTAAATCAAAAATGGCAAAAATCCTAAATTTAATCATTAAAATTTTATAGCCAAGTCTAAAGTTTTCAGCACAACTCCTACGAATTTTCTATTGGCGATCGGAGTTGACACACAATTGAGCTAGCATAACCTAGGGTCTTTGGATAATGGCAATGGGCAACACAAAACCGCAAGGCTGGTACATATCTCAAATATTTAACGCTAAAACAATTCGTCTAACAACGCCATTTATAGCTATAGCTGGACTTTGGGCATCTATCCTACCCAGTACCGCAGTTACAGATGCTTATTACAACAATGATTATCGTGCTTGTGCTGGTCAACTTTTAAGAGTCGGTGTAACGCCACAAGCAGCTGCTCAAGACTGTGCCACTGCACTACGCCCAAGAGATTTATCAGCTTGTGTAGCATCAATTAGACAAGGAACAAAAATTGAGCCAATAGATGCACTTGCTTCTTGTAGCAGGGCGCGTCGTCCTAAGGAATTAGCTAGCTGTGTTGTGGGTGTTAGCCAAAATACCAAAGAAGAAGTTAATGCAGCAGTTTTAACCTACTGTGGACGCAGTTTATTACCCGTGACTTTTGCACAGTGTGTGGTTGGCTTACGTAGGGAGATTACTTTGACACCTATTCAGGCATTGGATACTTGTATTGATGCGAGCGAGCGAGCTAATGGAATCGCTACTTCGCCTGTATTGCAACTGCCAATTAAATAATTAATTGTAAAAAGACTCTTTTGAGTTACAAGTTAGGAGCAGGAAATGGGTAAAAACAGTAATTAATGTGTTGCCTGTTTTCTGTTCTTAGTTTCCTTTGTCTCAAAAGTTTAGTTGAAAGTTTTATATATCTGGAAAAGATACTGAGTATTGTACTAGCGATCGCGGCTATCAACGGAAGCATCCTGCTATTTTAAGCAAGTAATCAGCGGAGTATCTGATGCTTGCAGCAGGAGCCTTACCGTCGTTACCACTCGACATTTTATTTACCAACCGCTAATTTTTACGGTGAATTTGTGACTGGGTGCTGGGTTTCTCGAGAAAATTTATCAGTCTTCTTTTCTACCAAAAACCATTTGTAAAATCATGGGTATGCCACCACTTTGATGATATTTATCTGCCCAAGCGCGGATCACTTCATCAAGCTCCTCCATTGCTTGATCCCACTTTTCTGGCGGGATATCAAGTTCCTCTAAAGCACGCATTGAGTTTGGCTGTTTTTCTGCCCAATTTCTCATCATCCGAAAATACCGAGCCGTATCTTCTAACATAATGTAGGTACGCTCTTGGTCATCGGCTGGTGCATAGAAAGGACGAGTCAAGGCATAAAAAGGCATTCCCCAAGGCGAGTCTATTCTTGTTACCGTACCCGAATAAAGCAGACGACGCTTGATGTGTTCTGCTAAGGCTTCACTCAAGGGCATTTGATGTTCCGGTGGCAGAACTTCTTGCGAGCGCTTGTGCAGAAATTCAATTAGCTCTAGAAACTCAAAGGAGCTAACTAATTGCGCGTCTGGTAAGTTACTCGGTAATTTCTGCTCAATTTGGCGTTTTTCTTCACTCGTCAAACTAGTACCTGGAACCCGGGATCGCCCTGGTTGCCAAGGATATTTCTCCATCCAGACGTAAGGCAATTGAATCAAATAGCGTGGTTCTTGAGAACCAAGCATTTTTAGCAGCTTGCCTTCCGTCAGAGCTTGTCTGACTTCTTCGACAATAATCTTGACTCTTTTTGGCTCCAGGTGGTGCAAATGCCCTGTCATCCTCAGGTTTTGTCCCTGTTCGAGATAGGTCATATAAATTGCACACTTAGCTGCCGTTGCTGCTGCATCTAAGAATGCCCCATGCCTGTGCCCACTCGTCCGCATGGCACTAAAAGCCAGATAAAGCATGATCTGATCCATTGCACTAGGGCCAAGTTGTTTGATCAGATCTATGTCGTTACTCATATTACAGACAGTTGAATAGCACGTTTACAGATTTTATAGTCAATGGAAAGCAAGTAGTTTACACCCAAATTAGGCGTTGTCTTTACTTTTAGACTTTCTAGAATGCTGTGACTCTCAGTTTACTAGTAGTCGAGACTGCCAATGGCTCCGAATTATATAGCAAATTCTGACTAAAAAGCAGTTAATTTTGCTATTGTTATCTTTTCCTGACAGAAACGAAATCACTGTTTTATTCTTCTACTTGTACTACCAATTACAAAACGATCTATCTTCCCGGTTTAATCTATAAAGATTGTCTGCGGTATCCAGATTTTGTTAATCCTTTACTAGTAACAACAGGAAAACTACTTCCTTATTGTGGTTGCACACCTTATTGCTGAAATAGCAGTAACTAGCTGATGGACTTGATGGTAAGCACCTTTCCTAAGAAGATTAAATTTCTTAGGGGTTTTGTAGAGAATTTTGTTTACCCGTCGATTTCCTGTTTTTTAGGAGTTATCTCAGAGTCAATCACCTACTGAACTTGAACAAAGATTCAGGCTAAGTAGATACTAGTAGACTACCATAATGCTCACAGCGTTCGGCAAATTTTTGGCAGTTTAGGTAGTTAGTTCCCAGGAAAATCAGCTTTCTCAAAGCAGTGTGATAATTCTTAGGACGAAATACCTTTTCTTATCTTCAATTATGATATTCTATTCTGTCTGCTTTTTTATCAAGTTTATGTAAAATAATTCAATCTTAATAATTTGTTAAGACTCATTTTGGATTGATTTACATACTAGCAATTATTAAGGATTCCTGATAATTCAAGCAATACAAAAAAGGAACTTTTAATCAATTTGCTACCAAAGAGAATAATTGATACTTTTACTACAAAAAATCTGATGAATTTGTATATTGTTCTCTGTTATAAAAGTTGCTGATACACAAATATCACCGAATACGCTTCAGTGATAAAAAGCTCCCTGTAGAGGCAAACTAAGACCATTTTGGATTTGAGATGTTGAATTGGTAGATTGCTTACTGGTAAGCCTTCCAGCAATCCTTGTCTCTATTAGTTTTTAAATTGGTATAGCAGTCGAAGTATCGGTAAAAACATTTAAAAAGCAAAAATGCCAGACGTAGTAAGACTTTTACCTCCAACATAGCTGCTTGTTGCTATGTAAGTTAGTCTGACGTGTTAGGCACTTTCATTAGCTGCAATCATTACAATATTTATAGTAGTAAGCACTGAGAGTAATCTCAGACTAGTATTTAATTGCTCCATTGCTCATCAAGGTAGAGCATCGAGAGTTGAAACTGAACTTGTATGTCATAATTGCAGGGAATACTGTAGAAGTTTCTATATTTTTGTACTAAATATTTGGGTGTTGAAGGGCTAAAAAGTCGCTCAAAAAAATTTTTGATTTTGACATTTATGAACTATACAAATATCTGGTGCAGTCAGGCAATTATTCAGATTTAAGATTTGTATTTCAGATTTTTTGCTGAAAATGCGGCGATGGCTAGAAAATTTGATTAATGATCCTTAAGAAAAAATAAAGAATTGAAAAGTTAAAAATCAAAATTGAGATAATGAACGATTTATTTAACATTTGACTTTTAACTTTCCCTACTGTCAAATTACGACTGTTCGTCATTTAAGTTTCAGAACTAGAAGATTTAACCTGATTACGCATTTTCTCAAAACTAAAAGCAGCAGCACCAAAAGTGACAAACAACACACCAAAAATCTGAATTATTTCTAAAGTCTCCTGAATCATTAAACCTGCAAAAACTACGGTTAAAATTGGTACGCCTGCGCCAATAATTGCCGATCGCAAAGCCCCTAATTGACGAATACCAACATTATTGAGAACGTAGCTTAACAGGGTCAGGACACCCAAAATAAAAGCACTCAAAACAATTTCCAGCAACTTAGAACCATCATCAATAGCTAAACCCCAATTGCTGGGTAAAGGTAGCATCAAACCTACGAAGCTCAAGACAAACATCGTGGTGAAACTAATTAAAGTAAAAGATACAGGATGGAGTTTTGCGGCACACACACGAGTCAGAATTATATAGCAAGCAAAAGCTACACCAGCAAAAATGGCAGCTGTGCTACCAACAGAAAAATCACTCATCCCTGCTGTTGCTGCACCGCCTAATACTAATAATTCACCCAAGAAAATAGCACCAATGGCCGCAGCACGGAATCCTGTAGGTTTATCGCGGAATAACAGCCAAGATAACAAACCGCTAATACTGGGATAGATAAAGAAAAGTGCGATCGCCATACCTGTCGTTACTTGACCGATAGCCATGTAGACTAGCACTTGGGATAAAAACAAAAAGCAACCACTAGCAATTGATAGTTGCAAAACTCTCTGTGTTCTAACTTTGGCTGCTGAAGGCTTACCACGCAATGATTCCATCAAGTTTTTGATATCTTGCCAAACCTGTGGATGCATTATTGGTGCTAACAGCAATGTGAGCGGGACAACTATTGCTAACCGCAGTACCAAAATTAGCAAAATATTTCCCAAAGTTGGGGATAACAACCTTTCTACAGCCAAGCTACCAACCACCGCCGAATCTTGGTGGAACATCATCTTAACAGCGACGTTGTAAACCGAGGACAACACTGTAGATAAAACAATCAGCAAGAAACCGATTTGGACTGGCGATAAAGCTTGGGATCGGCTTGGTCTTTTTGATTTAGGTTCTGGTGGCGCAGGTGGAATGACGATTTCATCTTCAACTAAATTTGGCTGAAGCACAGAAACTGGCTCACTAGCTTTAGTAGACGAAGGCTTTGGTTGTTTTTCTGGTAAATCTAGCTGAAGTGCAGAATTTTGTTGGCTTGCCTGATTAGTTGGTGAAGATGAAGTTTCACTTTGCGTAACATCTTTATTGGGTAAAACAATTGGCTCAGGTGGCTTTTCTTTTGCGGGAAAGTCCTTGGGAGCGATAGAAATTGGCTGGGGTGAACTTTCTTTAATTGGGGGAATAATAACTGCTGATGATGTTACTGGTGCAGAAGATTTAGTTTGGTTAGTAACTTCTGACAACAGGGGATAATTTACCGCCGCACTAGGTGATGCTGGCTCATCTGGTTGTAAAACTGTAGGTGAAGATACTTTTAAAGTGTTGCTCGGCGATCGCTCACTTGATTGTAAAACTGTAGGTGGCGAAACTTTTGCTGTACTACCCGATTTTGGCTCATCTGGTTGCAAAACCGTTGGCGGTGATGGTGGTTTAACTTGGGTAGTTTCTTTGATAGCTTTTGTTAATTCCCCTCGCAGGTGATTAACTAATTCCTCAACAATCGCTTCTCCTTGCTGCTGCTGTCCTTGCATCCGCGATAATTGTTGAGAAAGATTGCCTTGATAATTTTTTAGTTCTTGTTGCAGCGAATTAAAAGTAATAGTCAGAGTGTCATCCAAACTGCCGAGCATTTGTTTAATCTGCTCATTACTTTCGGCTGTTTTTAGTACTGCTTGTTCATCAGTACCACTCATCTTGAGTTCGCTAGCTAAATTTTTCAGCGATGATTGCAGTTGCGAAGAAATATGTTTGGCTAAAACTTCTGCCAATTGCCGAATTAACACTTGCTGTTCGGTAATTTGTCGCACTTGTTGTAAGTGTTCTTTTTCCTCTAACAGCTTTTGAATGTCATCGTACAGTCGCTCTTTTTCTGTTTGTAGCCGTTTTATTTCTTCTTGCAACGATCGCAGCACATTTTGTTGAAGATTTTCTAAATCCTCAACCACAGCCCAGAGTGCTGTTTCTGCCGATCTCGATAGTTCGCCTCTAACTCGCGGGTTGTCTGGCCGTTTCTCAAATCGCCCCATTAGCTTCTAACCTCTAACACCTTGAAGATAAAGCTGCTTCCCGTAAATTTGCTTGGCGCTCATACTAGTAGTCAGTATTTTGTCAGATAGACCAAAAAATTTAACAAGATTCGCACGTACCAAAGTAATTTTGTCACGCTGTACACAGCTTGGCAAAGTATATAGTTTTTTGCTTTCAAGCTTCATGTACTTTGTGCTGTGTATTAGCCAGAAAATTCAATCCTTTTAAAGTGAGATTTATAGATGAAAATATGACACTTAATATAAATACTTGTGATCTAGATAGCAACAGTAATTATCAAATACTTGCAAATAAGTGCTTGTGATAATTAAGAATGGCAACTTTATCAAAGTTATCTGTAATTCAGCGCAAAATGTAACTTATGCAACAGTTTACATTCCTCCTGCGGATTAAGTTACCCAATAAATTTCTCACTATTTCTTTCACCTAGAGAATATTTTAGCGAAATTCCAGTAACTTAATGAATTGTTAGCAATAGGAACTTGAAAGATAAAATTCCCCAAATCCTATTTTTCTACTTTTGATGTTTTGATATAGTCAATCCTCCTTGATAATCAGTGCCAAAAAATCCGAGCAATACTAAAAATACTTGCGCTGAGAATTGCACTTAAAGGAACTGTAATCAACCATGCAGCAGCGATCCCTTGCAAAGTTTGAAATTTAATTGAATTCAAGCTTTGCACTAGACCGATTCCCACTACACCTCCAACCAACGCGTGAGAGGTAGAAACAGGTAAACCTAAGCGAGAAGCGAGGAGAATGGTAGTTGCGGTTGCAAGTTCCGCACAAAACCCACTGCTAGGTTGCAAAGCAATGATGTTTTCGCCAATGGTCGCAATGACGTTTTTTCCCCAAATCGCTAAACCTGTAACGATTCCTGCACCACCCACAACCAAAATCCACAATGGGATATCAATCCCATTGATCGGTACGTTACCAGTAGTGTTGATATAAACGATCGCCGCTAAAGGTGCGATCGCATTTCCCACATCGTTAGAACCATGTGCAAACGCTACAAAGCAAGCACTAAGTAGCTGGAAGCGACCGAATAATCTTTCAACGGGAGTGGAAAGAGGAAATGGGTCAGGGGGCAGGGGGCAGGGGGTAAATTCTTCTCCCCTCTGCTCCCTGCTCCTTGTCTTCCCTGCCTCTTGTTCCAGTTGTCGCCAACTAATCAAAGTCAGCCCCACTGCTGCTAATGCACCTGTAAATAAGGGGATGTCGTATGCAGGTATATCGATACCAACTTTTTCAATTAAGAAATTTGTTAAAGGTTGCGTGAGCGAAGGTAGGACAATCACACCAAACACAGCTAACAAAGCAATACTCAGCCAAGGAATCCACTCTCTTAGCTGGGTGAGTTGATTTGGTTGGTTTAAAATCCAGTGTTTGATTTGACTATAAAACAAAGCTGCAATACTACCGCTAATTATGGGTGTCAAAATCCACCCAATGGTAATTAGACCAATTGATGGCCAATCAATTGCACCTATACCCATTGCTACAGCACTAAATCCAGCGATCGCACCAACAACAGCGTGAGAAGATGATACAGGTAAACCTTTGGCTGTAGCAATTTGCAACCATACACCGCAAGATATTAATACAGTGATCATTCCTGTAACTAACAATTGGGGTGTAGCGGCAAATAAACTAGGATGTGCAACTTTTGTCGCTAAAGTTTCTGATACATCATGCCCAAACAAGACAGCACCTGTAAACTCTAAAACTCCGGCAATGATGATTGCTTGTTTGAGAGTCACAGCTTTGGAACCAACAGATGTTCCCATTGCATTGGCAACATCATTAGCACCAAGATTAAAGGCGACATAAAAAGCTAGGATGGCAACTATAACGACTGTCATGGGCATAAGTTTGGGTAGATGTAGAGATAGGGAACAAGAATTAGGCAATGTGCGTTTTCATAGTTGATATCCCTCCAAGGTTTGACTCCCATTTTGGGAGTCTATGGCAAAATTAGCTATAAGTATTTTCTACGAGTTAGCTTCTTTGCCCGGATCAAGGATAGATTAAAATTTTGTATGTATCGGCAGAAGGCGCGATCGCTTGTTCTACGGCTGCTGATAAGTCTTTTAAAGGGTAGCGATCGCTAATTAAAGCTGATACATCAATCCGCCGATGAAATACAATATCAGCCGAAAGCGCCTGAAGACGGTAGGAAGAACTGTAACTACCCATCAAGTCAATTTCTCGGCGGTAAAGAATATTCGGATTGATAGGAATTTCTAATTCATCGGGAAACTCAGCGAAAAACAGTATTTTCCCCCCTTTACGCGTGCAGTCTAGTGCTTGAAAGAACGCTTTATCACTAGGTACAGCCAGTAATGTGACATCTACGCCTAGTCCATCTGTAATGGCATGAATTTTGGCGGCTAAATCGGGATCACGCGCATCAAAAGCTGCTTCTGCGCCAACATTCAAGGCTTTTTCTATTCTAGAGGGCAGTAAATCAGTGGCGATCGCTTTTGCCCCAAAATACTTCACCAACATGACAAACATTAACCCAATCGGCCCGGCTCCAGTAATCAATACAGTTTGTCCGGGGGCAATTTGGGCTTTTTTTACCGCCTTGAGACAGCAATTAGTCGGTTCAACAAAACTCGCTTCTTCAAAAGAAATCTCATCGGGGATCGCAATTAACCCGCCATTCTGCACAATATGTCCTGGGACTTTCACATACTCGGCAAAACCGCCACCACTAGCATTAAACCCGGCTGTGGTAGAGATATTTTTATAAACATCGCACATCGAGAAATTTTCATTTAAACAGTAGGCGCAACGCATACAAGGAATGTGATGCATCACAGCTACTCGTTGTCCTACTTGCCAACCTCTCACTTCCGAACCTACTGCGGCGATTATACCTGCTGTTTCATGTCCAAATATGCGCGGTGGTTCATACAGAGGATAACGAATTTTTTTAATATCTGACTGACACAGCCCGACAACTTGCACTTGCACCAGCACTTCATCAGTTTCTACCTGTGGTACTGGAATCTCTTCAAACGACAGTTGATTTACGCCTCTAAATACCTGTGCTTTCACGTTGATTTTTTCACCGCTCAACGATCTTAGATGTAACATTAGCGGTTAACGTTGAGCTATAAACTTTCAGGATTTTGTGTTTGCACTAATTTTGGGTAGATTCATGAGATAAAATTTTTTTCGTGAATCTTGGTAACTGTTTACTCAGCAGTTCAAGTAGTTGAACCAAAGTTTTAGGACTTCTTTTATAATTTTGGGACTGATCCTGGATTACTTGAATTATTTCTACTGGGTATTTGTCGAACAGGTCACTAAGAAAATTATCGGGTGACTGAGCTTGAATATGCCAAGGCGTTAAAGCTTGGCTATTAAAATCATTCAGATTGTTAGTAACAATAATGTCAGCCTTCACTATGACCGCAGCAGCAAGCACATGACGGTCTTTGGGATCATTCGTCAACACTTGCTGACCAATAAGGTACATACAGTCCAGCCTCAGCAGTTGATAGCAAGGTGTCTCGTAAGTACATTGGAAATAGAACACAAGCATCTAAGACAACTTTGAGCATAGTTATTTTCCCCAGCAGTTACTCATCATCTTCGTATAAACCAGCTTCTTCAGTTATCTCTATTAGCTCTTGCAACAGTTTTCTCCGCTTGCTATCTCGCTGTTGTTTATACTGCTGCAAATCTTCAAAACGAACACGTCGATGTGTGCCTACCATAATGTAAGGGATTTCACCTTGCTCCAATAATTTAATGAGATAGGGACGTGATACGTTAAGAAAGTCTGCTGCTTGTTGTGTGCTGAATTCTTGATCCTGAATTACTACGGATACTAATTGATTCGCTGCCATTGCCTGAACCACTTGACGCAACACTTTATCTACTGATTCAGGAATGGGAATTTTTTCATCGTTGGCGGCGACTAAATGTAGTTGAGAGTCGGCAAGTTTAAGTGTACTTTCTAGTTGCTTGATAGCTTGAATTTCTTCTGGAGTTATGACTGGCTCTAATGGCTTGTTTTGACCAGCGATGATGGAATTCATAGCGAATGTTTTATCTATGCAAGTGTAATATTAAAACATTGTATTTCATAAACGCAATATCCGAAACAAAGGGCGATCGACTTTGCCACAATCTGCTTGATCGATAAAAACCACTAAACCTATCGGGAATAGGCATTATTTATTTTTAATAGCGGTAAGTCTATCGATAAACCGTATATTATGAATAAAGTCATAAATTAAATCAACTTAAACAGGCAAATTTCAGCGTTAATTAGCCAATTAACAGCTAATTTTGTCAAATCATGCTGCAAATTTTTTCATAGCTGCTCACAGCTTGCATTTACCAGGAAAGTCAGAAGGAGTGAATGTGAATAACGCCATATTAATCAATGAAACTTTAACAACAACCGGACAAATCTCATTAAAACAGCTTGAGCAGGCTATCCAAGAAGGTTATAAATCAGTATTAAATCTGCGATCGCCTGATGAACTAGGATTTTTTCAGGATGAGCAAAAACTGGCTGAAAGATTAGGGTTGTATTACATCAACGTACCCGTGAAGCTAGAAGCACTGAATGAAGAGTTAATTACCAAAACCCTCAAAACGCTGGAACAACTACCAAAGCCAGTTCTGATTCACTGTGCTGCGGGAATGCGTTCTACAGGAATTGCTATGTTGAGTATAGCCATTAAAGAAGGATTGACAGCAGAGCAAACTTTAGCAAGAGCTAAAAGTTTGGGTTTTGGATTTTTAGAAGATTTTAATGGCTTTAGCGTCAGTCCCAGACTGAAGCAATTATTTGTGAACTACGTCAATAAACACGCCAAAATACCTGTAGCTGCTCGCTAGGTTAATTAGGCATGGGTTTTGCGGAAAAATCCATGCTGTTCCCAGCATATCTACGTAATGTATCGAAGTATATTGGCATCTGTGAGAGTGAAGTTAAAATACAGAAATTCTTCAGAGTCAGCGATCGCGTTTATGTTGGGTCATTTACTAGACGGACGTTATAAAATTATTCGAGTCTTGGGTGCTGGTGGTTTCGGACAAACATACATCGCAGAAGACACAAAACTTTACAACAGTCTGTGCGTAGTCAAACAACTTAAACCACGGGCAACTGATACTATGACTTTGCAAGTTGCCAGACGCTTGTTTGAATCTGAAGCCCAACTACTACATAAACTAGGAACGCACGACCAAATTCCCCAACTGCTGGCACACTTTGAAGAAAATAAAGAATTCTTTTTAGTTCAACAATTTATTGACGGTCATCCTCTCAGCGATGAACTTACACCAGGCAAGCGATTAAGTGAAAGTTATACAATTTCGCTGCTGGCTAATATTTTGCAACCATTAGCTTTTGTCCATCAAAATAATGTCATTCACCGAGATATCAAACCACCTAATTTAATTCGCCGCAATAGTGATGGTAAAGTTGTCCTGATTGACTTTGGCGCGGTGAAACAAATTAGCACCCAGGTGGTCAGTGGTGAAGGCTTAACCAAAATGACCGTTGGTATTGGTACAGCTGGCTATATGCCAAGCGAACAAAGTCGAGGTAGCCCTAGATTAAGCAGTGATATTTATGCTGTAGGGATAATTGGTATTCAAGCTTTAACTGGGTTAATGCCTTATCAATTGGACGAAGATGTACAAACCGCAGAAATTGTTTGGCGTAATTTGGTGTCAGTCAGTCCAGGTTTGGCAGATGTCTTAGATATGATGATTCGCTATGACTTCCGTCAACGTTATCACTCAGCAATAGAAGCTTTAGCTGCGGTGCAACAGTTAGGTAACACCTATGCAGCACAACAAATATCTCCTGAACCGCCATTATATTCCCCACCACCGACCGTTCCCCCTCAGTATCGCCAGGAAACGCCCCAAATTCCGCCAACCTTACCATCAGCTAACCCTGCAATAGTCAAGCAACGCTCAAAAGTAGGATTCGGTTTTTATTTGCAATGGGTGTTAGTTAATATTGTCGGCTTATTTGGTGGAGGAATTCTTGGTGCGATCGCCTACGGAATGGTTGAGTCTCTCGGCATAATTATTAGTAGCCAAGTTGTAGCTGCAACTATAGGTTTAACAATTGGCTTTATGCAGTTATTAGTGCTAAAGCGGCAAATTCCTGTCTCCGAAAAGGGATGGCTATTGGGAACCACATTCAGTGTTTGTCTTTCTGTTCTTTTATCTGGGACAAAACCTGAATATTCGTTCTTTTGGAGTGGCCCCATAGTTGGAATTATTCAATGGTTAATTCTGCGACGCTTTGTTGAGCAGGCTGGCTGGTGGATCATTGTTAATACTTTGTTTGGTTGGTTTGGCGGTATCTTATCAGGAGCCGTACTAGTTTTACTATTGAAAAATACAAAAAATATTAATGGTTAATCAGACGGATATTAACGATTCCCACATTGGTGAGAACACAAAAACAAGATTAACCACCGACGGAAGAGGATGAATGTAGATGGACGTAAATAGATTTGTACATCAGCAGGTGAAACACTACACAGCTGATGTATTAGTTGTTGGTGGCGGAACTGGTGGTACGGCTGCGGCAATTCAAGCAGCACGACGGGGAGCCAAAACTATTTTAGTAAGTGAGTTTGCTTGGTTGGGAGGAATGCTGACATCAGCAGGAGTTTCTGCACCGGATGGTAATGAATTAATTGCGTTTCAAACTGGGTTGTGGGGTGCGTTTTTACAACAATTGCGCCAGCGACAACCAGGAGGATTAGATAATAGTTGGGTGAGTTTTTTTAGTTATGACCCCCGTGTTGGGGCAGAGATTTTTGCAGATTGGGTGCAAGAATTATCAAATCTGCATTGGATTTCTGGGCAAGTACCTTTAGAGGTTTTACGCCAGGGAGATTGTATTACTGGCGTGCGGTTTGCTGATTTCACTGTGCAAGCCAAAGTGATTCTGGACGGTACAGAATTAGGGGATTTATTAGCGTTGGCAGATATTCCTTACCGTTGGGGTTGGGAATTGCGATCGCAGTGGCAAGAACCCAGTGCACCAACTACCCATAATATAGTTACAGAACAATATCCGGTGCAGTCACCAACTTGGGTGGTCATCATGCAAGATTTTGGTGATGCTGTTGCACCAGAAATTCCAGCTGCACCTAACTATAATCCTTCTCTATTTGCTGGTGCGTGGGAGAAATACGGCCCAGAGAAATTTTTGAATTATGGACGCTTGCCAGGCGATCGCTTTATGATTAACTGGCCAATCAAGGGTAATGACTATGGTGAAGGTGTCGGGCGGTTAGTAGAGTCAGAAATAGCTAAAGCCGAGTTTCTGCAAGAGTGCCGTTGGCATAGTCAAAACTTTGCTCATTTTATCCAAAGTCAGCTAGGCCGCCGCTATGGTTTGGCAGAAGTAGTTTTTCCCTGGGATGAGACTGCTTTTGCATTACATCCTTATTATCGAGAAAGTCGCCGCTTGGTGGGACTGACGACAATTCGAGAACAAGATATCTTACCAGTCGCCGGCGGTAGAGTTGCATCTCTATTTCCCGATGCTGTGGCTATTGGTAATTATGCCAACGATCATCATTATCCTGGCTTTGATTTACCACTACAACCCAAATCAATTCGCTGGGGCGGACGCTGGACAGGAACACCATTTACTATTCCTTACCGTGCTTTAGTCCCAGCAACTACAGATGGTTTATTAGCCTGTGAAAAAAATATTTCTGTCTCGCACATAGCTAATGGTGCAACTAGATTGCAACCTGTGGTGATGGGTATCGGTCAAGCCGCAGGTATGGCAGCTGCGATGTGCGTTGAGTTGGGTGTACAGCCAAGAGAATTACCTGTGAGGGCCTTACAAGCAGCATTGTTACAAGATGCACAAGCACCTGCGGCCATCATTCCTTTATTTAATCTAAATTTTCAGCCAAATTGTCCTGAATGGTTGTATATGCAACAGAATTATTTAAATAGCCTTCAAGATTATCCAAGCAGTGGCGATTGTCCGAAGTTATCACTAAAGTATAATCACTTAGAATCGAAACAAGTATTAATACTGCAATGTGAATGCTTTACAGGTATTTTTCAGCGATTAGATCAGCAAGAATACAGACTCAAAATCACTGCCCCTACTGCTTATCAAGGCCAAATATGGCAATTAGTAACTTTGCGATCGCCAGTAGATTATCAGTTACAATTAGTTATAGATAAACAATTAGTAAGTGTCTGGGGTCGGCTAAATCAATCTGGTAATTGGTTATTAGTTGACAAAATCGACATAACTTCAAAGTAGATTTCTTTCTGTAAAACTGAATACTATTTTTCAAATTTTCCGGATACACATACAGAAACTAAGTAGCAGTAGATATCAGAGTTTCAACATAAATATCTGCTATGCGTGTTACATTTTCCCTCTTAGTTTCTAGTTTGGTGTTCGGTTCTTTAGCGTTGAACTGCCAAGAAAAGTTCAATCATTCACATACGCTAAGTTCTACTACAGAAACAAAAATGTTATTTTCGGCAAAGCCTAAACCTAAACCTAACGAACCGGAAAATCCTACGCCTCATCGTGGTAGCGGACGCAGAGATTTAATTGAATCTCTCGGTAATGCTTTTCCTGCTACATAGTCTTGTTGAGGATCATCAACCTTTCAAACATTGAGTGCATAACATTGACAGCAAGATTTCACTACCATCCCAACATTTAACAATTGCTCAGTTTTACATTCAGAAGCTCTTTTTCTAGATTCTGCTTAGATTTTTGCGTTGGTAACACCAAGCAAATTTTATGTAGCCCATAGCGTAACCTATTCCTCCCATTAAATAATCTCTTCTGTTTTCAACATCTTGCTAAAATTAAACACTTTAAAATCAAGGGCATCTTTTTCAAAACTTTTTTACATATTTAATGACCTAACCTCATTTTTAGTAAATTAAATAAATTTGCTAAAAAATGAGAGAGTGAGAACCCCAACTTTCTAGAGAAGTTGGGGATTCTGGTATGTATAATAGAAGTCAATTTTGATTGTGAAAAAATACGTACACTTATCAGCATCTTGCGTGAAACTGAGGAAAGCGTGTCTACGATTTTTGAGAACTAATGCTTAACTAAAGCCGCAAAATCTTCTTAAACCTAACTGAGGTTAAATAAGTCCCTGCACCCCACACCCAGCCCTTAATCAGAAAAGGGGTGCAAAATCAGACTTACTTACCTGCCCTATTCAGAGAGCGATAACATGAAAAGAAACTCATATTCATGCTGTGTTTATGGCAACTCAACTGGATGAAGCTAAATCGCTAACTAAAATGGTAATCTCTTGGGAAGCATTACCCGATGATTATCAGTTAGAGGATGAACCTGTGGAGAATACCAATCAGCCAATTTTGGCTGGTGCTTTGCGTGAAAGTCTAGAAATTAGTGGTTTTATCCAACCCCAGATGTTGATAGCCTCAAATTTTGGGCTTTGTGCGACTGTCAATGGACAATTGATTCTCAAAGCACCTGATTGGGTTTATGTTCCAGCTGTAAATCAAATTTTGAGCGATCGCAAAAGTTATACTCCTAATCTAGAAGGAGATGTGCCGGCGGTTGTTATGGAGTTTTTATCTGATACCGAAGGCGGGGAATATTCTGTCAAGCGCACCTATCCCCCAGGAAGATGGTTTTTCTACGAGCAGATTTTACAGGTTCCCATTTATATTATTTTTGAACCAGATGGTGGTTTATTGGAATTTTACCAACTGGAAAATAAACGCTATGAGTTACAGCTACCTGACGAAAATGGTCGTCATTTCGTAGAATCAATGGGTTTATTTTTAGGAACTTGGCAAGGGACGAAAGAAGCTAGAACAGGGTATTGGTTGCGCTGGTGGGATAGAGAAGGTAATTTGTTACCCTGGGCTGTCGAAAAAATTGAACAAGAACGCCAACGCGCCGAACAAGAACGCCAACGCGCTGAACAAGAACGCCAGCAAAAAGAAAGATTGATGGCCTATTTAGCCTCTCAAGGTATTGACCCAAATAATTTGCCACCCTTGGAATAGCAACAAGGGCGACAACTCTTTTTCCTTCTTGTTTAAACGTTCGTTTTCTCTTTGTTCATCTCCTTCTTATTAATACCGTTGATGAACATCGGTACAAACTTCTCCATAAACTCTTGCGGGTTACGTTCCCAAGCCTTTTGTGCAGCTTGAAATCTCGTAAATTGCAACTGAGGTGCTAGCAAAGCTTGTGGTAGGCGTTCCATCAGATATTGGGGACGTTCCCACACAGGCATCGTATTAGCAACATCCACTAGCCGTGTAACTCGGCGCAGTTCAGCACCTAGAGTAATGTCCATTCCTGATTCAAATGCAGCCTGTTCAATAGCTGCATATTTTCGCTTGGCTTGCTCGACTTTTTGCCGATGTTCTGGACTTTGATTAGCGATTTGCCCTAGCCAACGATTACCCCAACGGACGTGTCCGGCTTCTTCGGGGAGAATTTTTTCTATAGTTTCACGAATTTTGATGTTTTCTTCAGTTTGCGGTGCTTGCTTGAGGGCGTAAATGTGGGCAGAGAAATACTCACAACCACGTTTTTCGGTGACGTTAATTGCTGCTAAAGGGGCAATAATACCATCTTCTAACGTCCCGACTTCACCATAAGAAGATTGGTCTATAAGTCTTTCAAATTCATCAATATAAGAAATTCCAGGAGGCGTACTGATATCGGCTCCTAGTTCTACCAATAGGTCAGTGAGCCACACAGCGTGACGAGCTTCGTCAGAAATGTGATGCGATAAATCTTGGACTAATTCTCGTGGCTGTCCGTTTAGTTTTTCAATTAGTTCAGTTAGGTCTTTGCAACTGCGCTGTTCGTTGTAACGGTAGCGGTTAAGAGTAATGAGATGGATTTCGCGATCGCTAACCACTCGTTTTAAAATATCTCTCGCCCCTAGACTATTTTGAAATTTCCGTGGGTAAATAACAGCCATAGTATAAAGTTTTGTTAAGTGCCATTTTTGATGCTAACGTAATTTTTCGCTACTTGACGGAAATTGGCATGATTGTTTTTTCGCAATCTGAAGCCCATAAAAATATCAGCATTTCGTGACTTTTAGGATTTTAGCTCACGTAATAATACTCATTTCAAGCGATAAAATCTTAAGATTTATTTCAATTTGGGCAAAAAAATCAAAACTGTAACTTAAGCTACAGAATTTTTGCTATATTAATAAGCGTAAGGATAAATGTCTAAAAAATATAACTAAAACCTTAAGGGGGACTGAAGTATGTCTATTCAAGAAAAATCTCGTGCATTGATGGCGCGTCAATATCAGCAAGTAAAAAACCGTCAACAATCAATGCTGATGCGTTCTGCACAAGAACTTGGTCTTCCTGAAGAAGTGTCTCATTATTGGAATCCTATTCAAGGCAAGATCGATCAAACTACACGCACCATATATGGAAGCAGCCATGCTGCTATGAGCTAGGTTAAAAGAGTTGTCAAATAGTGTTACCTCATAAAAAAAGCCACCCTCAAAGGGTGGCTTAAAAATCACTAGTTGTTGCAATTAGCAGTCGTAATAGAGATAAAACTCATAAGGATGAGGACGTAACTGCAACTGTTCAACTTCATTAGCCAGTTTGTAGTCAATCCAGTTTTGGATGAAGTCTTCTGTAAACACGCCTGTTTCGGTTAAGAAAGCGTGGTCATTCTCTAGGGCTGCTAATGCTTTATCTAGAGAACCTGGAGTAGAAGGAACCTTCGCCAACTCTTCTGGAGACAGTTCATAGATATTTTTATCTAGAGGCTCGCCTGGGTCAATTTTGTTTTTGATACCATCCAAGCCAGCACAAAGCATAGCTGCAAATGCCAAGTAAGGGTTAGAAGTAGCGTCTGGACAACGGAACTCTAAGCGTTTTGCTTTGGGGTTAGTGCCAGAGAGAGGAATACGCACAGAAGCAGAACGGTTTCCTTGGGAGTAAGCCAAGTTAACAGGTGCTTCATAACCGGGTACTAGACGTTTGTAGGAGTTTGTGGTGGGGTTGGTGATACCCAATAGTGCTGGTGCGTGTTTGAGAATACCACCAATGTAATGTAGTGCCATTTCACTCAAACCAGCATACTTATCGCCTGCGAATAAAGGCTTGCCATCTTTCCAAATGGACTGGTGACAGTGCATACCGGAACCGTTATCGCCAAAAATTGGTTTTGGCATAAAGGTAACGGTTTTGCCATATTTCTTAGCGACGTTTTTGATGACATATTTGTAAGTCATCAACCAGTCAGCAGCTTCAATTAACTTACCAAAGCGGAAGCCGAGTTCGCACTGACCACCAGTTGCTACTTCATGGTGTTGCTTTTCAATGGGGACACCGCACTGTGCCATTGTCAGCAACATTTCTGTCCGAATGTCTTGGAAACTGTCAGTAGGTGAAACTGGGAAGTAACCTTCTTTGAAGCGTGGTTTGTAACCCAAGTTGGGGCCTTCTTCTCTACCAGAGTTCCAACGACCTTCTACAGAGTCTACATAGTAGTAGCCGGAATTGGCAGTTTGGTCAAAGCGAACATCATCAAAAATAAAGAATTCAGCTTCAGGGCCAAAGAAAGTAGTATCACCAATACCAGTAGAAACTAGATAATCAACAGCTTTTTGGGCAATAACCCGTGGGCAACGGCTGTACCATTCGCCTGTACGGGGTTCCTTAATGCTACAAATTATGCTTAAGGTTGGCTCTTTCATGAATGGGTCAATCCAAGCTGTGTTGGGATCTAACACCATTGTCATGTCTGATTCTTCGATACCTTTCCAACCCCGAATACTGGAACCGTCGAAAGGCACGCCATCAGTGAATGAACTTTCATCGATTTGGTTATGGTACACGGTTAAGTGTTGCCATGTTCCTGGTGTATCGATGAATTTCAGATCAATCATCTGAATGTTTTGGTCTTGGATCAATTTCAAGACTTCTTGTGGGGTTGTCATTGTTACTCCTTCTCTGCCAATTTCCTATTGTAAAACCAGAATCTGCCAAAGCATTTTAACCCTACTGATCCGAACCAAGTTGTGACACACCTGGTTTATCGTAAAGATTTGCGATTACATAATTATGTAGTCTTTGTTACAGATTCCCTGGATTACAGGTTATATTAACCTTTCGCAGTCATCTGTAAAAACAAGAAAGTTCATTTCATCGGGGGCAACTTTGGCATAGAATCCTTAAGTAGCGGATAGATTGTTTTTGTGCAGAACTTATTTTAAATAGCACAAAAATTTACTGGTGCGTAAGTGCAGCCAAATAAATATCAAACCATAGATAGTAACGATTGGGAGAAAAGGAATGCGCGATGCAGTTACAAGTTTAATTAAGAATTATGACGTAGCTGGGCGTTATTTTGACCGGAATGCGATCGACAGTCTCAAATCATATTTTGAAAGCGGTACAGCACGGGTGCAAGCTGCTGCTGCTATCAATTCAAATGCGGCTGCAATTGTCAAGCAAGCTGGTTCTAAATTATTTGAAGAACTACCAGAATTGATTCGTCCCGGTGGAAATGCCTATACAACTCGTCGTTATGCGGCTTGTTTGCGGGATATGGACTATTATCTCCGCTATGCTACTTATGCGCTAGTTGCAGGTAATACAAATGTGTTGGATGAGCGTGTACTCCAAGGGTTAAGAGAAACTTACAATTCTCTTGGTGTACCCATTGGGCCAACAGTGCGTGGTGTCCAACTCATGAAAGATTTAGTCAAAGAACAAGTAGCAGCAGCAGGTGTAGGGAATGCGGCTTTTGTTGATGAACCTTTTGACCATATCACCCGCGAGTTAAGCGAGCAGGATGTTTAAAAGCTGAAGGTCTAGGGACTAGTTTTTGAAATTTTTTCTGCTGCTGTATCTGTCTTTTATCTAAATTTTTGTAAAGCGATCGCATCTTGTTTTGGAGAAGGGGCGATCGTTTTTTTACAGTTATTATCCGTAAGGAGTTATCTTTCACCAATGCCTGCCAGAGATATATATCATACCGCAGTCATTAAAGCACTTACAGCAGATGGCTGGATAATAACCAACGATCCTCTTTACCTTGCTTATGGTGGTAGAGAGCTATATATAGATATTGGCGCAGAAAAAGTTACTATTGCTGCTGAGAGAGATAATGAAAAAATAGCTGTTGAAATCAAAAGTTTTCTCAGTCTTTCTCCTGTGAGTGACTTGCAAGAAGCTGTGGGACAATATGAGGTTTACCGCACTGTGTTGCAAGAATTAGAACCAACACGCAAACTATATTTAGCAGTTCCTAAACGAGCTTACGAAGGTATATTTTCTGAACGCTTTGGTCAGCTAGTTATCAATAATATCAAAATAAATTTAATTGTCTTTGACGAGCAAACACAGAGGATTATCAAATGGATAAACTAACTCGCTATCGGGAAATTATTCGTCAATTAATATTTGAATATGCTGGTCACAAACCTGCTAATGGTCAAATAGATACAGAAGCAGTTATTGATTCAGAACGCGACCATTACGAAGTTGTACACGTTGGTTGGGATGGAGTGCGCCGCGTACACGGTTCAGTAGTGCATATAGATATTATTAATAATAAAGTGTGGATTCAATATGATGGGACTTCTGAGCCAGTTGCAACAGCATTATTAGAAGCTGGTATCCCACGCGAAGATATTGTTTTAGGTTTCCATCCAGAGGAACTGCGCCAATACACAGATTTTGCTATATCTTGATTACCCTATTTTATGCGCTACTTATGGAAGAATTATTCACCTTAAAAGACTTGCTCCTTCAAGGAGATATAAAAGGCGCATTAATTATAGTTGAAGAATTAGAAGAAATGAGCCGAAATGATATCATCAAAACGATTCGGAGTTATGCCGTGATTCTGCTTTTGCATTTAATTAAACAACAAGCAGAAAATCGTACAACTCGTTCTTGGGATGTGTCTATGCGGAATTCAGTTCGGGAAATTCAAAGAGAAAATAAGCGACGTAAAGCCGGAGGTTATTACCTTACACGAGAAGAACTACAGGAAACTTTAGCAGAAGCTTATTTAAATGCTATTGATCAAGCTTCTTTAGAGGTAGAAGAAGGTCGTTATGAAGCCCAAGAATTAGAAAAGTTAGTTAACTGCGACGAAATTATTAATTATGCTTTAGATTTAATATCACCTGGAGAATCAAACTAATTGGTTAAACAAAGACTCGATACATTATTGGTAGAGTTAAATTTATGTGCTTCTCGCGCTTTGGCACAAAGGCTAATTCAAGCGGGGGAGGTAACTGTTAATCAACAGGTAGTTGATAAGCCAGGGACTGAGGTGGATGTTGCGGCGCAAATCAAAGTTAAGGAGCGATCGCGCTTTGTTTCCCGTGGCGGTGATAAACTCGCTAAAGCACTAGAAGTATTTTTCATTCCCGTTGCAGAACGGGTTTGTTTAGATGGGGGAATTTCTACAGGTGGCTTTACAGACTGTCTGCTACAAACTGGAGCCAGCTTAGTTTATGGTATTGATGTCGGTTATGGGCAAGTTGATTGGCGTTTACGAAACGATCCGCGCGTAATTTTGCGAGAACGGACTAATTTACGGCAACTACAACCCGAACAATTGTATAGTGAAGGCGATCGCATCCCGGATTTGGCGGTGGTGGATGTATCGTTTATTTCCTTAACCAAAGTTCTACCTGCATTGTGGCAATTAACTCAAGCCCCCCGTGAGGCGGTGTTGCTGGTAAAACCACAGTTTGAGGTGGGAAAATCCCGCGTTGGTAAAAAAGGTGTAGTGCGTGATTCTGACGACCAAGCTGATGCGATTTTTCAGGTGTTGCAAGCGGCTGGTGAATTAGGCTGGAAATACAAAGGCTTAACTTGGTCGCCAATAACAGGCCCGGCTGGGAATGTCGAATATCTATTGTGGTTAGGGATGGAAAGTGAAACACCACCGCCAAATTTAGATTTAATTAAGCAATTGACGAAATCAGCAATGGCTGATTTACGTGATCACTAAATCAGTTATCAGTTATCAGTTATCAGTTTTTCACTGATGACTGTTCACTGTTAAACATCGTAGATTAGACACTCTAAAGCCTCTGGATGCAAATCGCAGAAGGATTCTAAAGAGGTTTTGTGGTGTTTTGCTTGATGTTGATGAGATTTTTCAGCTTGTAATTCTTCGACGATATCCCAAGCTACAGCACAGTTAGGAGAACCATCGCCGTTTAATTCACAAGTTTGCCGCGCTTCTGCTATTGCTTCTAAAATTGCTTGCTCGATGCTTGTGTTGCCATTTTGTTCAGATTGATTTGCAGTGTCGAATCTTTCGTAGGTTGCTGTCATGATAAGTCTACCTTTGTTTACTGAGATAGAAAGTTGGATGTGTGCTGCTGATAAATGCAGGAGCTAATACTTCCAGTTTAGATAAGCTTCAAAAAGATGGCGGTGGTGAACACCCTCTCTTAATAAACTAATTTGATTGGGTTTTCCCTCTTGTCATTTTTGATGCAAAAAGGTAAGAAGTGTGAAGTCTGAAGTATGAAGTCTGAAATCTGAAGTTGGAAAAATACAACACTTTCGTTACACCATCTAGGCTACGCGCACCCTTAACAGAGTAGGCTATTCCTTTGCATTTCACTATCAATTTTCCATTTCCGACTTCACACTTCAGACTTCATACTTTTATAGTGCATTGTAAATTGGCAGTTCAGCACAATTATCAGCGGAATTTGATACAAGTTGACGAAGACTGATGAACCGCAATAATTAGGGAAATAATTCTTAGAAATTCTCAATATTTTAGACCTAATTCTTGTTGCAAACGATACAGAATTGTATTTTGATCGACTTCAGCGAGAATTTCTTGAATGACAGTGCTAGCTCCTAATTGCCCCCAAGTACAGCCTTGTTCGAGATAAACTTGGGCGGCTTTGCCAACAGAATAAGCACCATAACCAGCAATACCAGCTTGAGCGATCGCACTACCAGCAAAACTAGTAAAATTGACTGGGTTATCACCACTGGCGATCGCGGCAGTACTTTTACCTAAACCTAATAGAAAACTACTGCCTAATTCTCCTAATAATAAGCCACCAGAACTCATCAAAATCGTCTTTAAAATTTTCCCGGCTTCGTAGCTAGTCATGGGTAAACCATATAGCCGGGCTAGAGAACGAATTAAAGCTAAATCGGCAAAAGTTCCGCCGAGAATATCTAAAACAGCAATAGGATTTAGGGCTACTGCTAAAGCTTTATATTTAGTAAATTCCCAAATAATTTCTTGGGCTTCTTGTTCGCGTAAATCGATAGTTTTTTGAGCGATGGCGGCTTCCGCTTCTCTTGCTTGTAACAGTGCATTTAAAGCCAACAGCGATCGGCCTTCACGATTAAGAATAGTCAGTAATGTCTGCTGAAGTTCTTCAATTTGCGGTGGTGGCGTTTCCCATTCATAACTCTCACGCCCATCAGGCCACTCTATCCGCACTTCCAGAGGTGCAGGTTCCGCCGCCACCATGACAATTTCATCAGGTAACAAAGGCTTGGCTTGGGGATGTCCTGCACCAAGTTGTTGTAAATTTTGATAAATTGCGGCGCGGTCTGTATCTGGGTAAAGGTCAATTTTGTTAAATACTAAAATTAGGGGTTTTTGTGCTTGGCGTAAATCTAGCAATGCTTGATATTCAGTGCGAGTGATATCACCAGACACCACAAATAAAATTAAATCTGCCTGACGCGCCACTTCTTTTGCCATTTGCGCCCGTGATTCCCCCGCAATTTCATCTAATCCGGGAGTATCAATTAACTCTACTACTATCTTGCCGCCTGGTGGTTGCCATCTCACAGAACGAGGCCACTGAGTCACACCATTTAAAGGCCCGGTTTGTAAAATATTCTCTCCCAGCAAAGCATTCAATACTGCTGATTTACCGCGACTCACTAAACCAAAAGCAGCAATTTTAATTAAATTAGAGTCCAGCTTACTAAGTGTGGCGTTTAAAGTCTCTAATTCTGGCTTGACTAATCCTGCTAATTCTGGGTTGGATGATAACTTTCCTGACTTGCGGAGATGTCCATACCAAGATAACGCTTGTCGGAGACTAGCACGGGCGCGGTTTAAATGTGTTTCTTCCAGATTTCGCACAGAGTTAGCTTGATTTTAAGTAGGATCAACAACAGGCTATCTAGCAAAGTGCTGAGTTGAAAGTTATAAGTGTTAACTCATCTTAATCTAGATGACTATAGCCATACCTCTATTCTGCTTTAATTTCTCGCTTGTCTGTCTGAATTAGTGAATAGTTTTAGTAATTATCCTTGCACGATTGGCAATTCAATGATGAACTCAGTTCCCCAAGCTGGGTCAGACTTCATCTGAATTCGGCCACGGTGGCTTTCAACGATTTGATAACTAATTGATAATCCTAATCCTGTTCCTTTACCAACGGGCTTAGTAGTAAAGAAAGGATTAAATATTTGATGATGAATTTCTGTGGGGATGCCGTTCCCGTTATCTCGAATGTGAATTGCAACGTAACAATTGGAGAGTTTCTCTGTAATAATCCAAATCTGACGGGGATGATTTAGTCTTGGTTCAGCTTCTTCTAAGGCATCAATAGCATTATTTAACATATTCATCAATACTTGATTAATTTGCCCAGGAGAACAATAAACCAAAGGTAAATCACCATATTCTTTAATGACTTCAATACCAGAATATTTAGTGCTGGATTTAAGACGACTTTGTAAAATCATCAATGTCGCTTCTAGACCTTCATGAAGGTTAACTATTTTAAATGTTGCTTCGTCTAATCGAGAAAAATTTCGCAAAGATGTCACAATCTCAGCAATTCTCTGGGAACCCATATTCATAGAAGATAGTAATTTGTTGATATCTTCTTTGAGAAAGTCAATTTCTAAGGCTTTGATTGTTTCTTGAATCACAACACTCGGATGTGGATATTCTTGCTGATAAAGCTGAATTAGATGCAGTAAATCTTTGTAGTATTGACTAGCATGGGTTAAATTTCCATGAATAAAGCTAATAGGATTATTAATTTCATGGGCAATTCCAGCAACTAACTGTCCTAACCCAGACATCTTTTCTTTTTGGACAGATTCAAGGGCATTTTGTAGTTTAATTTGAGTCTGTTTTAAGATTTCATTTGATTGGGATAATTCTAGTTGAATGCGCTGACGCTGTTGAATTTCCTGGCTAAGTGCATGAATTTTTTGGTTAAGAATCACAAATTCATTACTGGTTCGCTTTTCTAAGCGTAATAAATTGATGGCTGGGTGTTCGTGAGTTCGTGGTTGAATGACTGCTCCTTGACTGCGACAAGCAATTTCCTTTCCTGGTGCTTGGCTAATGGTGAAAGCACCCAAAATCATTTGACGACTTTGGGCGCAAACTCGCAGATACTCAATGACTTTTTCTGAGGATTCAGTGACAAACTCACTGAAATGCTGACCAATCAGAGCTTTACTGGTTTTACTAAACAATTTAGTAGCGGCTTGATTGACTGACAAAATTTCGCCTGCGCTAGTTACAAGCAGCATGGGTTCTGGTAAAACCTGAGCAAAGGTTAAAAATTGATCGGGTGTCATGAGCAGGAGATATCAAAGCAGAATCTTGGATTTTGCACGAACTAAAGGTTTAATTTTAAAAAGACTCAGCCATGCTTTGGGAATTTAGCTTCAAATGGGACAAATAATCAGCACAAGCTTATAGTCTGCTGTTGTCCGGCTTGTTTCTGCTAGTATGCTTTGAAGTATTCTTGTCCTGCAAACACATCTAACGATTCGCTAGGTTTGAGATGAATGATCACTGTGCATTCTTTTGCACCTCTAGCGATTGTGTCTTGTAACTCGACTCTAGCATAGCCAAGATTATCGGCGGCGATCGCACCAAAAATATTAGATGTCATGACACACATTGCTTCGCGCCCTTCCACCTGTTCGGCAAAGGGACATTTGCGATTGCCTAAAACTATCTTCTCATCACTTTCTTCAATAACATAAAAGTCACCTTGAATCCGGCGTTTCCAATCTACCAAGACAGCAGTTACCTGCTCACGCGAAAGATTAGATAGTTGCAAACCATGATGATATATCTGATTTACTTGCTGTCCTGTTCGATAACCAACTACATTTAAGAATCCTGCTGCTTCTTCAATCCCGACAACATCTTGTAGAGTTCCCGCCAATTCTCGAATAATAGTACGTAGAAATTGATCGCGTTCTATTGGTAATTCTAAGGATTGAATCTGATTATCGAGCGTAGATGTTTGCGTCATGATAGGGTTATTTCCTAGATATTTACACGAAAAAATATTTAATAGTCATTAGTCCCAGGAAAATTAATACAACATGAAAATATCCCCCTTAGGTTTTATTGACATCCAGATAAAAATAGTGTTCCCTTATTTTTTGTCAAACTCTCAAGCAAGCAGACTTAGGGCAACCCAAAAGAGGGAAGAAGGTGTTTATGCTATATTTTGCGCTTTGTGTTGCTGTACTAGTTAGAGTCTGATAGCCACCTGTGAACATAGACAACAGATAGTAATTAAGTAGCCAAATAGTATTTCATACAGCCAAATAAGCTGTATGAAAAGGTGGATAAATTATTTGATTAAGTCTATAAAACTGAGAATTTTAATATTTAAAATAATATATTTAAGTTAAACTAAAAACCTATGATAATCTTCGATTTTACTAACTAATCTAGCCGCAAGAAATGGGCTAGCATCTTTCAATGTTTCATAAATCTGGATTGCTTCTTCTCGATATTGGGTAATTTTTTCTTGTTGCCAGTAATGAGGCGGTGTTTGTAAATTACTGATTCTATCTGCTAATTTAACCATCCAAATTTCTCGCGGCTGTTGTTTTATCCGGCTTAAACTATCGCTCATTTGGAGATTTTTAGGCAGATTATTGTCTTTAGTTAATGCAAGTACACCTTTAGCTACATCTGCACTAAACTCAGCCTTGATTTGCTCAAAAGTTGTCTGAGTATCTTCTATAGTGTCATGTAAAACTGCACACTGAACTGCTAAGTCACCGTCAGCTGTTGGTTCTAAATTTAAGGCGGCAATTACCTCCATACTGACAAAACTTAAATGCATAATGTATGGTATTTCTGAACCAGGAATTTTTTGGTCTTGATGGGCACTCGCCGCAAATTTATAAGCTTTGATATAGCTTTCTTGTGACCAATTTGTTTGATATATATTCATGGCAAACTATAAAATATTAATATTCATATCCTATCAAAAACCCGCCTGACACTCTGCGGCGGGTTTTGATTATTAATGATTGTTGGAAAAGCCAGTAAATTTAGCTAACTAGTACTAAATTTTTTCATTAGCAATAGCTGATTGAGGCAATAATTTTTTACTGCGATAAACACCAAATAAACCAACCAAAAACAATAAACCCATCACGGTACTTGGTTCTGGAACTGTAGTTGACACAGGCACTTGGGGAGTAGGTTGCGATGGTGTTGGTGGTTGTGGATTTGGTGAGGATGGGGGAACTGGAGTTGTATTAGTTGGCGGTTGTGGGTTTGGTGAAGGTTGATTAGTTGGTTGAGGTTGTGGCTTAGGTATGCTAGGCAAGTTACCAGTAAATGACTTATTGTGAAACTCTCCACTGCCAGACAAAGAAGCAGCAACTAGAGTTCCTTCTACATTACCGTTATTAAATTGGACGTTAGCTTTAGTCGCCAATACACTTCCTAAAAAAGAAAAACCAGTAGTTTTGACTTGAGTTGCATCAACAAAGTTAAACAATATATTTGATTTGTTAACGTTATTTAGGTTCAAGCCAAAGTTACTGATATCTACACTGTTGCCTAAAATATTAAAAACTATTGTGGAATTAGTGCCGACATCAGAAAGGTTAAGATAACTACTTTTAGAAAATTGTGAACCGTCAATAGTGAATATATTCAAGTCACTATTATTGCCTTGCAGATAAATTCCATTCCATTTATATTCTGTAGTGCCTGTAGAACTTAATCCAGCTAAAGACTCAGAAAGATAAGTCAATTCTTGCTTTGCTGCATCAAAATTAATGGGCTTGCCTGAATTCACACCACAGTTAGGAGAACAGTTAAAATTAACAGAAGTTTTGACTGTACCACCTACAACAGCATTACCTCCAAAAATTTGACCACCGTTGTAAGTTAAGTCGCCACCTACTACCAGTCTAGTATCTGTACCATTAGAATTACTTAGACGATCAGCAATGCCAAAATTAGTAAATGTGGCATTACCACCAACAGCTACACGACCTTCGGAGTCTGAACTTTGATTCATGTCTCCAAACACAAAGACATTATAATCTTGTGCTACTCCCAAGTTAACAGCCATAGCAGGTTCTATTAAACTACCTATAACAACTGTTGCTAGAGATAACGGCATTAGTACAAATGCTGTTTTATATTTTTTTGGCATAGATTTAGCGGGACAAGATAACTGTCTTACTAATCTAGTTTTTATTTAATTAATGTTGGAAAAATATCCTATGAAATTCTAGAGAAAATATCAGCTTATCAAGTATTATCATCTCCGTATTTTTTCGAGTATCAACAATATTAGCTAAATAATTGATGTTATTTAGGCAGCTAAATTTTAGTGGCACAATGACATAAAGAAATTTTCTAGTTCACATAAAAATGCGTATTACAAGTGTATTCACATCTTGCACCTAGCCCCAGCGAATGGAATTCGCGGCTATACAAACGAAGTCCGCCTATCGCGCTTGCGCTGCGCTTGGCGCACCACGCGGACTAACGCAATATCACGGGTTTGGAACCCGCGCAGGCGGTCACTGAGCTTGTCGAAGTGCGGGTTTTGTCTGTGTAGCCGCGACTTCAGTCGCCCTCGTGCAAGATATGTGTGTATAAGAAACTTACAAATAACAAAATAATCAATCTCTTGAGCAAGCAAGAGCGGCAGTAAATCTTAATTAAAGTATGTTGTAGCTTGCTATCACGCACTACTAATTTTTTATATGGCAATACGTTTCAGTTAAGAGAATAGTAGGTTTGGTGTAGCGATAGCGGAACCCAACAAAGTATGCGTGAATGTTGGGTTCCGTTCCTCCACCCAACCTACACCAGTCTAAGTTGTTGCCTTAACTGAACTGTATTGTTTTATATGGTGCATTAAATTTGATAGTTTTTTATGACAAATAATTTCAAAAATATGTGCTTAACACACTCTAAAAGAATTTTATTTTTACTTTATAAATAATTGCTAACGGATAACTCGTCGCTGATGCTGTAAAAACCATTCATATAATTCTGGATTGTGATATGTCTGCGTCCATGAATCGTGTTCAGCTTCGGGATAGACTGTAAACTTGACGTTTCCGCCACAAGCTTTGAGTGCAGCAACCATATCTTCTGACTCATTTAAGGGGACGATTTTATCTTTTGCACCATGAAATGCCCAAACGGGAATATTTTTTAAGCTACGGGCTTCTTCTGGTTCACCACCACCACAAATAGGTGCGATCGCTGCAAATCTGTGTGATTCAGTTGCGCCCCAATGCCATGCTCCATAACCACCCATGCTTAAACCTGTGAGGTAAATGCGATCGCTATCAATGGGATAATTGGCCAAAGCTTCATCTAATAACACACTCAACTTATTGACTAACCAGAATTTACCTGTTGGACATTGGGGTGAAATAGCTATAAAGGGAAAGTCTGGCTGTTCTTCCACAACTTTAGCAATGCCGTGTCTTTTGACATCCTCTAAGTTTGAACCTCGTTCACCAGAACCATGTAAAAATATGATTGTTGGTAGAATCTGCTCGGTGACTACATCGTTATTGGGCAAGAATAATAAATAGTTATAGCTGTGATTACTAAAAACTTGTTTTTGAATTGAGGGCATCATTGTTGCATTTTTACTTCAATTGATATGCAGTGCTATTGTATCAAGAAGAATTCAGAATCAATTATTTGAGGATAAAGACCTGCGACTGATTGAAGAATACTCAATCTACGCATCCAAAATTTATCGACAATTTCTTATTTTATCAAAGGAAATTAAAAATATAGAGACGCGATCGCTCACGTCTCTATTGATGAAACAGCCTGAAATACTACCACCAAATCCGATTACCATTCTCGTCAACTCTAGCTTGACGGATGACATCAGAAATTTCTTCTGCATCTTTTACATGGTGTAATGCTTTTTTCTCACCATTAGGTTCATCTACAACAAAGTAAGTTGGAACTTTAATATGATCGCCTGTGATATCTGGAGAATCGACAGCAACTTGTTTAGCTTTTTCTTCTACAGATTCAGGTTGATCAGAAATTCTATCGCCTGGGTTTGCTGTCAAGTTTCTTTCTTTAGCGGTTGGTTCTTCGCGTGAATGCCAATCCTTGCTTACAGGCTGTTCAATTTCTGTTTGATTATTTTCGATTTGATTATTTTGATTTTCTTGTTCTTTAGTCATGGCTATTGCAAAAATTAAGTTTATGTATTGACTAACTTAATTTATAAAATTCAAGCCATGAAAAGTTCTTTCTCTAGAGAGAGTTTCTTATCTAAGTACAGGTTACATACCCGAAGTTATATATTAGCTATTAAGTTTATCAATCACCTCATGCTTGAGAAATAATCAATCTGGTTTTGCTGAAACAATAATGTTCAATGTTTAGCGATCGCCAAGTTACTTATGACCTGGTTTAAATGGCGTATATTTACCACCCAGAGCTTCTACAATCGTGCGAGTATTAGCTTCCATCATTTTGATATATGATTCACCATCGCTACCTTTAGCCCCGATTGAATCAGAATAGAGTTGACGCGGTGCTAATTGTACGCCTGCTTCTTGGGCAACAGTTTTAATTAATGTGGGATTAATTGTAGTTTCAGCAAAAATTGCCGGAACACCAGTTTTTTTCACCGATTCTACTAGTTTTTGGACAGTTTGCGCGCTTGGTTGTTCTTCGGTGCTAATGCCGATTAAAGTACCTGCGATCGCTATTTGATAAGCACGCCCATAATATTGAAAAGCATCATGGGTTGTTACTAATTGCCGTTTATCGGGCGGAATAGTTTGAATTTGTTGATTAATCCAAGTATGTAGCTGTTTTAACTCGCTTGTTAGTTGGGCTGCATTTTGAGCAAATTTTTCCTTATCTTCTGGGGATAATTCTGTTAACCCATCCCGAATGGCATTTACCATTGCAGCAGCATTTTCCGCACTACCCCAAATATGAGGATCTGGGACAATTTCACCTTTACCTTTGTCTAATTGCAACGGTTTAACCACTTCGCCAACAGCTAATTTACGCCCATTCCCAGCAGCATTCATGAGTTTAATTAATCCTGGTTCTAAGTTGTAACCGTTATACAAAATTAAGTCTGCTTTTTCTAAAAATCTGCTATCGGCTGGGACTGGTTCATAAACATGGGGATCAGCACCAGGTTGAAGAATTCCTTGGAGTTGAATTTCGTCGCCGCCTACTTCTTGGGCTAAGTCAGCAATGACTGTACTCGTAGCAACTACCAAAGGCTTTTCATTTCCTTGGGTAGTTTTAGAGTTGGCATTATTTGGCGTACAACTAAATAATGCCAATGGCAAAAGCATTGCCAAACAAAGCTGAGTAACTGAGCGAAAACTCAATTTGTTCTGTCTTCGGATTGTTAGTTTGTCACAGAAGCCAGCCTTCTCTTTCTCAAGTATTAGATTCATTTATCTGTTGTATTACTGCTTATTATAGATTTTTTCATATTTTTCTCATTTTTATAGTAAGCTCAAGTAATAAATATGAAAACACTGTTATGGAAAATGCTTCTTTTTACTCCAAATTGAACCAATCACCGAAAAAAGCTAAAGAACTTACTACTCCCTTGATCAAAGCTACTGATATGGAATCTGTTGCTGCCATTTCGATTGCCCATTTAGGCGTGCATTACCGAACCCAAGAAGCATTGCGGGATATTAACTGTGTAATTAAACCAGGAAGATTAACGGGGATTTTTGGCCCGAATGGTGCTGGCAAAAGTACATTGATGAAAGCAATGTTGGGTTTGGTTCCTATTAGTAGTGGTGTGGTAATGTACCAAAACCAAACATTGATGCAGCAACGGTCAAAAGTTGCTTATGTACCACAACGTAGCCAAATAGATTGGACTTATCCCGCTACAGTTTGGGATGTAGTCATGATGGGACGAGTCAAGAAAACAGGCTGGTTGCGTAGCTTTTCTGGTGTGAGTCGCCAAATCGCCAACAGCGCACTCAAAAGAGTCGGGATGAGTGAATTTTGCGATCGCCCCATAGGACAATTATCAGGAGGACAGCAACAACGAGTCTTTTTAGCCCGTGCATTGACGCAGCAAGCAGATATCTTTTGTTTTGATGAACCCTTGGTAGGTATCGATCAAAAAACCCAATCAGTAATTTTTGAAGTCTTTCACGAACTCGCCGCCGAAAACAAAATCGTCCTAGTCGTTAACCATGACTTAGGCGAATCCATCACCCATTTTGATGACTTGATTTTACTCAACCGCGAATTAGTCGCCACAGGTTCCCGACAACAAGTCCTCACCGAACAAAACTTACATCTGGCTTACGGGGGTAAAGTTATATACTTCTCCGATGCTGCTTAAAACTCTCTGTGTTCTCTGTGGTTCGTTAAATAATCTATGCTAGAAGCACTAATCGAGCCATTACAATATGGCTTTATGCAGCGATCGCTTGTGATTGCAATTTTAGTTGGTTTGTTGTGTGCCGTTGTAGGCAGCTACTTAATGGTGCAACGGCTAGCACTGCTTGGTGATGCTATTAGTCATTCTGTTTTACCAGGACTCGCCATCGCTTTTATGATCGGCGCAAATATATTTGTTGGTGCATTTATCGCCGGGGTTGTGAGTACAATGGCGATCGCTTGGATTAGGACGCGATCGCCGATTAAAGAAGATGCCGCAATGGGCATAGTTTTTTCTGCATTTTTCGCTTTAGGTATCACCTTAATTACAGTTGTTCAAAAAGATAACAAAATCGACTTAAATCATTTTTTGTTCGGCAATATTCTTGGTGTAACTGTTGAAGAAGTGCGAGATACAGCCATCATTGCCGCAATTGTTTTAGTAGTTGTGATTTTAATTTACAAAGAACTTTTATTTTATACATTCGACCCTTTAGGCGCGCAAGCTGCGGGTTTACCAGTCAATCGCCTTAACTTTGGATTAATGCTACTAATTGCTTTAACAATTGTCGCTAGTATGAAAGCCGTCGGTGTGATTTTAGTATTATCACTATTAATTACACCAGGTGCGACAGCTTATTTATTAGTAAAACGCTTACACGAAGTCATGATTGTAGGTGCAGTTATTGGCGTATTTTCCAGTATTAGCGGAATGTATCTGAGCTACTTTTATAATTTGCCTTCTGGCCCGGCAATTGTTTTGGTAGTTTCTGCATTATTTATTTTGGCTTTACTCTTTAGTCCTAAACATGGAGTTTTGATTCCCAATATTAATCATCAATATAAAAGTGGTGATTAAATTGATAAATTTGGACAAATATTTAGAGATGTCCAGAGTGAAATTTTCTATGACAAAATAGTTTTGGGATTCTAGAGCCAAGGCGATCGCTAACAAACTATGGTATCGACAATTAAGCACCGCTACACTTTAGATGAATATCGCGCCATTGAAGAAAAAGCGGAAGGACGCAGCGAATACCGAGATGGAGAAATTGTGCCAATGCCCGGAGGAACGCTCAAACACAGCCGTATAAGTGGCAATATTTTTGCCTTTTTCAAGTTTTTGCTGCGCGATACTCAATTTGAGCCAATTAACAGCGATTTGCGTCTGTGGATTCCTGAATATCGGCGGGGTGTGTATCCAGATGTAATGGTTTTTGACGGCGAACCACAATTAAATGCAGAACGGTTAGACGAGGTATTAAATCCTACAGTAATTGTTGAAGTCTTATCGCCTACCACCGAAGATTATGACCGACAACATAAATTTCGCATGTATCGTTCTATTCCCAGTTTTAGCGAATATTTACTAGTAGAACAAGATGAACCTTTTGTTGAACGCTATACTAAGCAAACTCAAGGGTGGTTGCTGAGTGATTTTAAAGGTTTAGAGGGTTCTATTTCTTTACAGTCAATCGGGGTTGATTTACCAATGGCGGAAATTTATCGCGGCGTTGTATTTTGAAGTTTACTGGAAAAATTTGCTGTTAGGCGATCGCACTGATCAATAAAGACAGTATTTTATATTCATTCGTAACGACAGAAGTTAAGAGAATAGTAGGTTGGGTGTAGCGATAGCGTAACCCAACAAAGCTATGAAAATGTTGGGTTCCGTTCCTCCACCCAACCTACACCAGTCTAAGTTGTTGCCTGAACTGAACTGTATTGTTTTATATTCATAGGACTTACGCAAAATATCTCTCAAACTCTCATTTCTCCGTGAACTCTGCGCCTCTGTGGTTCGATTTTCCGTAGCTTGTGCGTAAGTCCTGATTCATTCGTAACGACAGAAGTTAAGAGAATAGTAGGTTGGGTGTAGCGATAGCGTAACCCAACAAAGCTATGAAAATGTTGGGTTCCGTTCCTCCACCCAACCTACACCAGTCTAAGTTGTTGCCTGAACTGTATTGTTTTATATTCATTCGTAACGACAGAAGTTTTTGTCCTAACGACAGAAGTTTGTGTTCTTACAACAAAAGTTTGTGTGCTAACGACAGAAGTTTGTGTCCTAACGACACAAGTTTTTGTCCTGACGACAGAATATTTTGAGGCATGAAAACTGAAAAATTTTATTGCGTAAGCCCTAACACTGTTACTCTAATAACCAAGCAAACAAATCTCTTACACTCAGCTGAAGTTCACTGACAAAAGATGGTGTAGGTATAAGTGCGTCTGGCTCATCAAATACTGTGGTTTCTTGCTTGGGTTGATAAACAAACACTGTTTGCTCATCAGGGTCAATTAACCAACCCATTTGAGTACCATGCTTTAAGCAATGAAGAATATTTTTTGTAACTTTTGTTTGATTTTGATCAGGTGACAAAATTTCAATTGTCCAGTCTGGCGCAAGATGAAAAGTATTAGCTACTTCCCCATTCTCATCACGGGGAATTCGCTCCCAAGTAAAAACTGCAATGTCTGGTACAGTTGAACGACCACCAAATGTACACCGTAACTCAGGAAAAGCGCGAGCGATGCGTTTCGGCTTGACTATAGCATTGATAACAGGGACAAATTCTCCTTGAATTGCACTATGTTTACCCTGTGGCATAGGTTTTTGGATAATTTGACCATCAATGTATTCTAAGCTTGGTTTAGTTTCTGGTAGTTTGAGGAATTCTTCTAAAGTTATGGGTTTAGATGGAGTCTGTACCATTGGGACTTCTTCGTAAAACGGATTTTCTCTCAGTCCAGCCTTAATTTAGCATTGATTTCAAGATGAGTTTTGTTTCACGCAGAGGCGCAAAGAGAATAATTTCTCCGTGTTCTCTGCGTTTTCTGTGGTGCGTTTAAATTTAAGCTGCGTAACAAATAGGGGCAGGTTCTACACCCACCCCTGTTGTATCTGATATTTTTCGTCCTACTGCTGCGGCTACAGGCTTTAAAGTTTCTACTAAGTTCACCATATCTTCTAAAGATAATGCTTGACGGGCATCAGAAACGGATTTTTCGGGTTCTGGGTGACACTCAATAATTAAGCCATCTGCACCACAAGCGACAGCCGCTTTGGCGACAGGTGCTACTAGTTCGCGTTTACCGACGGCATGAGAAGGATCTACAAGCACAGGTAAATGCGTGATTTGCTTGAGGGCTGCAACTGCGCCTAAGTCTAAGACGTTGCGGGTGTAATTATCAAAGCTGCGGATACCTCTTTCGCACAGCACTACGTTAGGATTACCGTGACTAAGAATGTATTCAGCAGCCATGACGAATTCTTCAATGGTGGCAGCTAAACCACGTTTGAGCAAGATTGGTTTATTAGCTTGTCCTAAAGCTTTGAGCAAGTCGAAGTTTTGCATATTGCGGCTACCAACTTGCAGCATATCCGCATGGGCGGCAACAGTTTCAATTTGAGAGATGGACATGACTTCAGTGACTACAGGAATATTGTAGAGCGATCGCACTCTAGCTAAAACTTCTAATCCGGCTTCGGCCATTCCCTGGAAAGCGTAAGGTGAGGTGCGGGGTTTATAAACGCCACCGCGTAAGGCTTTTACAGGTGCAGCTGCTAATTTTTGAGCAACTGTTTCCATTTGTTCTAAGCTTTCTACTGTACAAGGGCCGCCAATAATCACTAATTCTTCGCCACCGAAGGCGACTGTTTCCGAAAGTTTAACAATTGTTTGGTGGTCAGGATGAGATTGGGCGGCAAGTTTAGCGTTAATCATGGTTTGATTCTCCGAAAGTATGAAGTTGGAAGTTTGAAAAAAAAGCCCGGAAACTTTAAGTTCCGGGCGCGTTCTGACTAATTGGCATGACGCTATTTACCCGGAATTTGATCTGGGCCAAAAGTAAAAGCCGTAAAACCAGTTTTGTAAATAAGTAATCATGCTCAATACTCCTAAAAAACAAAAACCGCAGAGTGGGCTTCTGCGGTTCACTGGGCGGTCTCCATTAGGAAACTTGACTCACTCCCGGTGAACCGCCTTACGCCAAAAATAAAAGTAGTAATTGCTGCTGAACATTTATGCTTCGTTAAGATAAAAAACTAATGTATGCCTTTGTTAAGCACAACATAACAAAAGCAATAGCTAGCGTCAAGTCCTTCATACACCACAAGACTCAAAAAAGCGATAGACTCATTACAACTCTGGGAATGGAGATTTGTTGCTGTTGGTTACTGAAAAATGGGCGTAAGGGCGTTAAGAGGTGCAGTAGTTCCCTTCATACCTTTACAAGCTTGGTTAACCAATTCTGCACAAACAAGATACACTTTTGCTCAAAATTCAGTTTTATTATGCCCAGTTCTAAAATCTTCAACAAGCCTTTTGACTATCACGGAGTTTACCCTTGCCCAGTCTGTCGAGTAGGTAAGATTTATCATATGCCATTGATGGAAACGATGGCTTGTGATTTTTGCCAAGAGATTTTTACAGTTAACATCGAACAACAGCAGATTAAAATGCCCTCGCGTCAACCGCCTCTAGTTTGGCGTTGGAATGGCTTTAGTTGGACAGAAGCCCAATTAGAAGGTGTGGAATTAGGCTGGGGTTATGGAGTTGCAGCGATCGCTTTTATCCTTTTTCCTACTACTTTAATTGGTATTGTTGCTTTTTATTTTCCGCCAACCCTTCATTCTCCCCTCACCTGGATACCATACATTTGGACGATACTAACTTTTTTGTCACATTTATCTATTATTTTGTGGATTATTGTTGAGGTTTATCAAATTCCTGTTGCAGCTTATCTTAGAGCATTAAATAGATGGCGAAATGGAGAAGTGGGAAGATAGTTAAGAGGAGAAAGCCAAGGTAAAGATTAAATTTCTCACTCAAGAGTGATTACAACCTTTAGAATCCAGAAAAATTGGATGATTACCTACACCTTACAGCCCTATCCTCTTACAGCCTAAAATCAGAAGACAAGGGGCAACGCTTCAACTATCCTCAATTTAATAATGATTTTTGAGGATTTTCCTATTGTTTACTCCCTAATCCCTACTCCTTATTTTTTTGTTGAATTTTAACTTTTGCAAACCTTCTATGAATGAAATAGAGCGGTATTATCGAATTTTGGAATTAGAGCCTGGTGCAACACTGGAAGAAGTGAACCAAGCTTACAAAGATTTGGTCTTTGTGTGGCATCCCGATCGCCTTCCCAAAGATAATATCCGCTTACAACAAAAAGCTCAAGAAAAGCTCAAAGCAATTAACGAAGCGCGAGAAAAGTTGCGTTCGTTAAATGGTAAGCACAATGGCCACTCACATTCTCATAGCCATTCACACTCTCATAGCCATTCACACCCTCACCCTGACTCGCACTTTTACCAGCCACCTCAACCAAAAAAACCATCTCCACCGCAGCCCACTTCGCCGCCACCAAAGGCAAATTCAGATTTAAGCGGTAAAGATTTTAGCCGAGCAAATTTGAGCAATAAAGATTTATCCGGACGCAACTTAAGTTATGCCAATTTAACTGGTGCTGACCTCAGTGATACTTTTATGCACAAAGTTATTCTCCGAGGCGCGAATTTATCTGAGGCAAATTTATTTAGGGCTAACTTACTTTTAGCAGACCTCAGAGAAGCAAATCTACGCAATGCTAACTTAATTGGCGCAGATTTTAGCGGTGCTGACTTACGAGGCGCGGACTTAACAGGGGCAAGAATGCGTTCTGGCGATCGCTTGCTAGTAAAATTAATCGGTGCTAACTTAACTGGCGCAATTATGCCAGATGGCCATACTCATGGTTAATTAAGATTTATATCGTTTCCGGTTAAAGACTTATCATGAAGGCCGCAGGGGTGCAAGGGGGCTGGGGTGTCGGGTGGGTGTAGGGGTTCAGGAGTATAGGGGTGTACTGATTCAAAATCCTTACACCCAATCTCCACAGATAATCTTTGTGCGTAAGTCCTAACTCACTCACTTCCCATTCCCTGTTATATTAACTTTGGACTTCTGACTTTAAAATCTCGATGAATATTGCCATCATTGGTTGTGGTTATGTTGGTTATGCTGCTGCTCAGTATTGGCAGCAAAAAATGACTTTTGTTGTCACTGCTACTACCACCACACCAGAACGCATCCCGACACTGCAAGCTGTAGCGCAAAAAGTTGTAGTTGTTCAAGGTAATGATGCAGCAACACTCAAATCAGTTTTACAACATCAAGATATTGTGCTGTTGAGTGTGGGTGCAAAAGGCGCAGATTTATATGAAGAAACTTATCTAGAAACAGCTAAGACTTTAGTATCAATTTTACCGTCCTTAACTAATCTTAAACAAATTATTTATACAGGTAGTTATTCTGTATATGGCGATCGCAATGGTGCTACAGTCGATGAAGATACAACCATTGACCCAACCGACTATAAAGCCATAACCCTGAGAGGATGTTTGGAAAGTATTAAACGAATCAATTAAGCCAGTCTTCTCAGCATTAACCGAATCATTGCAACTTGCACAAATGTTTCATGGGTCTGCGGTAAAATCTC